>DASXZG010000068.1:0-90783 GCA_036502045.1 Caulobacteraceae bacterium
TAGGTCATGATCACCCGGGTGCGCTCCGACACCACGCCGGGCGCCAGCTTGGCCAGATCGATGAAGGCGGTGAACTCGGTCAGCATCAGCTTGACGCCCAAGAGCTGTCCCGCCGCCTGCGCCTCGCTCCAGGGGATGCCCAGGCACCAGGCCAGCGGCGAGAACACCACGCCGAGCCCCCGCTCAAGGCTGGGCGGCGCGCCGCCGATCGGCGCGAACAGTCCCAGGATGCCGTCGAGCATCGCCACCAGGGAGACGAACACGATCAGCGTCGCGGCGATGTTGAGCACGATCTGCAGGCCGTCGGAGGTTCCGCGGATCAGCGCGTCGATGCTGCTCTCGTAGACCTTGTCGCCGCCGAGGTCGGCGTCGGGCGTCTGCTCGGCGGCGGCGTCGCGCGGCACCATGATCCGCGCCAGCAGCACGCCGGCCGGGGCCGAGATGATCGAGGCGGTGAGCACGTGGGCCGCGGCGTTGGGCACCACGCCCTTCAGGATGGTGGCGTAGGCGACCATGGTCGAGCCGGAAACGCAGCTCATCCCCACCGCCAGCAGCATGAACAGCTCCGAGCGCGAGAGCGCCGCCAGGTAGCTGCGGATGAAGATCGGCCCCTCGACCTGCCCCATGAACACGGTGGCGGCCGTGGCCAGCGCCGGCGGGCCGCGCAGGCCCATGGTCTTCTCGAACACCAGGCCAAAGCCCTGCGTCACCCACTTGAGGATGCGCCAGTGCCAGAGCAGCGCCGAAAGCGCGCAGATCACCAGGATCACCGGCAGCACGCGGAAAGCGAACACGAACAGCCCGCCGGGGTTGGTCACGGTGTAGGGCTGGCTGTCGGTCCCGGCCAGGAAGCCGAAGACGAAGGCGACGCCGGCCTGGGTGCTGGACGAGAGCCCGTCCACCGCCGCGCCGACGCCGCCGATCACCGCGCGCGCCGTCGGCAGGCCGAACAGCAGCAGCACCAGCCCGGCCTGCACGGCGACCGCGCCGATGGCGAGCTTCCACGGAAACGCCGCGCGCTTCTCTGACAAGGTCCAGCAGACGCCGATGGTCACCGCCACGCCGACCAGGCTCTGCGCGTTCAGCGCCCCGAACATTTGAAGACCCCCGCCCCTGGGCCGCGATTGGGCCTGACGCGGGCCGCCGCCGCAAGCCTTGGCGCGCTACGGGTTGGTCTGCGGCGCCAGGATCAGCACCGCGACATCCGTGCGCGGCGTGAAGTTCGCATAGTCGACCTCGAAGGTGGTGGGCGAGGTCTTGCGCACGCCGGTCCCGCAGAAGCTGACCAGATTGGCCGCATCGCCCTTGTCGATGGTCATGTGGAACGCGCCGATGGGCGTCTTCCAGTTGGCCCCGCTGGTCAAGATGTAGTCGATCCGCTGCTCGAAGTAGGGCGGCGCGTCCTGCGGCGGCTTCACCGCCTTGCCCAGGGTGGCGAGGAGGTCGGCGTCGACGCAGTACTTTGCTCGCTGCGCTGCGAACGTGGGATCCTTGGCGAACTGCGCCGAGCCCCACATCGTGCCGGCGCTCTCACCCACCGCCGGCTGGTAGCTGTGCTGCACGTCAAGCTCCCGGCCCGCCGGGAACACCTGCGTCCAGTAATAGGTGGTCTTCAGCGTCCAGGTCGCCTCCCAGTGCTTCTGCATGGTCGTCGTGCTGTCGCCGTACTCGTCGACCACCGCCAGCCCGAGCTTCACCAGCTGGTCGCGCGCGGCCTGTGGCAGCTTGTCGAGCGCGGCGTCGGTGGAGGCCAGGTGCGGGGCCAGGGGCACGCCGAGCTGGCGCAGCAGCGCGGTGCGATCGACGCCGCCCTGCACCGCCTTCTGCTCCACCTTCGCGGCCACCGGCTTGCCGTCCACCAGCGTGGCGAAGCCCAGGATGTTCACTGGGTCCTGGGTGGGCACGGAGATGTTGTCGTCGAAGCCGTGGGTGGTGATGTCCGGCATCGGGAAGGCCACGGTTACGGTGACGTCGCGGCCGGAGGTGTTGGCGAAGCGGTAGTGCACGCGCACCGCCTTGGCCGAGATGTAGAGGTCCTCAGAGCGCATCTCGATGGCCGCGCTCTTGGTCAGCTGCAGCCCGCCCGCCCCCAGCTCCGCCGTGCTGTCGTTGGCGCCGGCCGACGTCGCCAGGAAGACGGCGGCGATCGCGAGCGGCGCTGTGATCGATGGTTTCATGCAAACACCCCGGCGCAAGATGATCCCAGGCGCCTCACGACAGCGCAAAGGGGTTCTCGACGGTCAACGTGCCGCCGAACACCCGCCCCGCGTGCATGTCCTCCGAATAGAGCACATCGCAGCCGGCCCGGCGCGCGGCCGCGACGATCAGGGCGTCGTAGATGCTCAGCCTATGCCCCTCGGCAATCAGGAGCGCTTCCTCGTGCGTGGCGACATCGAGGGCGACAGGCGCGTTGCACAAGGTGCGAATGTCGGCGAGCGCCGTCTTGGTTTGTCGCCAGTCGAGCTTGAGCTTGCCGCGGGCGACAGCCGCGAACTCGTTGAGCACCTGGACGCTGATGTCGCCGCCCTGCCGCAGAAGTTGCTCCGCCACGGCGCTTCGCGGATCGTTCTCGGCGAGCGCGTAGATCAGGACGTTCGTATCGAAGAACGGCTTAGCGGGCATTCGCCTCGGCCCGGTCGAACCTGAAACCGGGCGGTAGGGGCTGGCGCAGCTCACGAAGCGAGGCGAGCGCAGCCTCGCGGGCCGGGTCGCGCTCGATCTCGAACCGGCGTTCGCCGACGATAGCGACCACGATGTGGTCGCCCTCTTTCAGCTGGAGCGCCTCCACAACGGCGCCTGGGAGGCGCACAGCGAGACTATTCCCCCATCGCGACACACGCATCGCGTCACCTCCGGATATACGTCGCGAATGTATATCCGCAGTCGCTGGCCTGCAACGAGCCCGTCAGGCCGTCACGATCGGGGTGCCGGCGGTGGTTGCGGCGCCGCCCGACGAACGGGCGCCGGCCGCCGAGTAGCTGGCGGCGGCGGACGACGATGAGGTCTGGCCGCTGCCGGATGAGCTCGCTGCGTTGAACAGCGCGTCGGCCGAGCTGGTCTGCGTCTGTGCGCCGCCGCCGTGATGGTGGTGGTGATGGCCGCCGCCGATCAGCTGTTGCGCGTCGCTTTGCAGCGTCAGCAGCGCGCTGGTCACCGACGATGCAAGGTTCGCCGTGGTCGAGCCGCTGGGCGGCGGCGCCGTCGCAGCCGCGCTTGCCGTGGAAGAATTTGCCGAGGCGGGCACATTCTGCCCCGTGGACCCGGATGACTTGGTGGAAAAGATGGATGCCAGATTCTGGGCGACCGAAGAGACGACGCCTTCCCCAACCTGAGCGATCAAGGGAAGGGCCGCGAGGGCGGCCGTGATCAAAGGGTGCTCCGATGCTTCATCGCCAGCGGCCGCGCGGCCGCCAGTCGGCAAGCCCTACGCGAAATCGGCGCCAACCCGCGCCGGCCTCAGCCGCCGGCCAGTTCCCGGGCCAGCGCGGCGTCGCCGTAGATCTTCACCAGCGCCTCGCTGATGGCCACGGTGGAGACCGCCACGGTGCGGTTCAGCGACGCGTCGTAGGTGTAGTCGCCGGCGATGGAGTGGATGTTGCCGTCGAAGGCGGCCCCGACGATCTCGCCCTGCGCGTCCACCACCGGCGAGCCGGAGTTGCCGCCGGTGATATCGTTGGTGGTGGAGAAATCCAGCACCGTCGCCGGGTCTAGGCTCTGCGCCCGTCCGGTCCAGCGCGCCGGCAGCTGATAGGGCGGCGCCCCCGTCGCTCGCCCGAACAGCCCGGCGAACGTGGTGAAAGGCGCCGTGTCCTGCCCCTGGTAGGTCCAGCCGGCGACCTTGCCGTAGCTCAGGCGCAGCGAGAACGTGGCGTCGGGGTAGAGCCCGGAATCGAGGTTGAAGCGGGCGCGGTCGATGCGCTCCGAGGCGTCCTGCACCGGCCCGGTCACATCGTCTTCCCACACCGAGCGGGCGGCGCGCGAGGTCGGGTCGGTCTTCAGCACGAACTGGATCATCGGATCGTCGGAGGCCACCACCGCGGCCATGCCGCCTTCCCAGAGCGCGCGGCGCACCGCCGGATCGCCCAGCTTGCTGCCGGCCACCAGCCGCCGCGCCAGCGCCTCGGGGCTCTCGGTCCCCAGGAACGCGGCGATCGCCGGCGAGTCGACGCCCAGCTCTTCGCGCGCCTTGGTCAGCCAGAACTCCAGCTGCATGGTCTCCACCGCCGGCTGCACCGGCTTGGCGTCGAAGAGCGCCTTCTCATCCAAAGCGAGACGCGAGTCGGCGTACTCCGGCAGCCGCATCGCCGTGGGCTTGGCCCGCTCGGCGGCGGCGCGCACCAGGTCGCGGGCGTAGCGGTAGAGGTCGGAGCCGCCGCCGGCGCCGCTTTCCAGCGCGTGCCAGACCACGAACTGCAGCGCGAAGGTCTTCTGCGTCGCCGCGATCTCGGCCCAGGGATCGCCGACCTGCTTGGCCAGCGGCGCGTCGGCCGCCAGCCGCGCCTTCAGGTCGGCCTCGTCCCGCTCGCGGGCCGCCATGAACGCCGGGTCGCGCAGCGCCGCCAGGCGCCCTTGCACCAGCTTCAGCGTGTTCTCCGCTTCGAACAGCGCGCCGGCGGTCTCGCGCCGCAGCTCCGGGCTTTGTTCGGCGAGTTCCGTCAGCCGCCCGCGCAACTCGGCCTGTTCCACCGCCAGCAACGGCAGCGTCACGTCGCGCATGGTGGCCAGCTGCGCCACCGTCTGCAGCCGGTCGGTGGCGCCCGGGCTGCCGGAGACGAACACTGGCTCGCCGGCCGCCGGCGGGGTCTTCGACCAGACCAGGAACGTCGGCGTCGCCACCGGCTTGCCGCCCTCGTAGAGCCGCAGGAACGCGCAATCGAGGTCGTAGCGGGGGAAGTTGAAGTTGTCCGGATCGCCGCCGAAGAAGGCCGCCGACAGCTCCGGCGAGAACACCAGCCGCACGTCGGCGTAACGGCGGAACTTGTACACCTTGAACTGGCCGCCGTCGTAGAAGCTGATCACCTGGCAGCGGAAGCGGGTGTCGCCGCCGCAGGCGTCCCGCTCGGCGTCGTCGATGGCGGTCTGGCGGGCGGTGGCGAAGGCCTCGCCGATCTTGCCGGTCCCGGCCAGGAAGATCTGGGTGGTGACGTCGGCGATGCTGACCAGCACCTCGGCCTGAATGCCTGGGCAGGTGCGCTCGGCGGTGACGTCCGCGGCCACGAACCCGTCACCCACGTAGTCGCTGCCCGCCGGCGACACCGCCTGGGCGCAGCCGACGATGCAGTGCTGGTTGGTCAGCACCAGCCCGTTCGGAGAGACGATCGAGGCCGAGCAGCCGTTGGTCAGCCTCACCGAGGCGTCGCGCACGTGGTCCAGCCAGCGCGAATCGAGGGTCACGCCCAGCGAATCGTGCACCCGGGCCAGCGGCGCCTCGTCGAAGGGCCACATCCCCTCGTCGGCCCACGCGCCCTGCGCCGTCATCAGCACCGCGACCGCCGCGGCCAGAGCCACCCTGAACATGCGCCGGAACTTAAGCGCCAGGGTCAAATTCGTCCACGCTGGGGGCGCCAAGAGGTCGCGACGACGCTCCATCCGTCCGTCATGGCCGGCCGTCAGTGCCGGCCACCCAAGAACGCCCTCTGCGCCATGGCCGTGCCCGAGCACGGCCACCCGCCAGCGTTCGTGTTCATGGGTCGCCGGGACTGACGCCCGGCGATGACGGATTTGGGAGGTTCGTGCGGTTCAACGCGCGTGCGAATGCGGGCTAGAACACCGCCAACGGAGGGACCCCAAGATGACCGACAACGCCGACGCCATCGCCGCCGCCATGCAGTGCCTCGACGACTTCATGGCCGCCTTCAATGCGAGAGACATCCCCGCCTGGCGCAAGACCTTCAACTTCCCCAGCGTGCGCCTGCACTCGAACACCATGACCATCTTCGACGAGAACACCCACCAGCCGGACATGTTCGGCCGCGGCGCGCTGGCCGAATGGGACCACTCGGCCTGGGCCCGCCGCGCCATCATCCACGCCGGCCCCGACAAGGTGCACATCGACACCCGCTTCGTGCGCTACCGCAAGGACGGCAGCGAGATCGGCGGCTTCGATTCGATCTACATCGTCACCTGCGAGGCCGGGCACTGGGGCGTGAAGGGCCGCTCCAGCTTCGCGCCGTAGCAACGTCACAGCGCCTTCTCCGCCAAACTCCGGAAGTCGTCCGGCGCCGAGCCTGACGACGCGCCGGCCGACGCATAGCGCACCGCTTCCCAGCCGAAGCGCTCGCGGATCGCGTCCACCGCCCGGTCGGCCTTCAGCCGCGCCATGCCCTTGCGCGTGCCTGGCCGTCGCCCCTCGTCCGCCAGCCGCAGCGGCAGCTCCAGCTGCAGCACCGCGTCCTCGCTGAGGTTCGACGCCGAGATCGCCAGCAGCGAGATCGTGCGCTCGTCGCAATGCTCGGCCAGCAGCCCGCGCACCAGCTCGATGGCCACGTCGGCCAGCGCCGCGGTGGCCGAGATCGGCGCTGGCAGCGTCAGCGCCCGCTGCACCGAGCGCAGGTCCGCGAACCGCACCCGCACCGTCACCGTCCGGCAGGGCCGCTCCTTGGCCCGCAGCCGCCGCGCGATGCGGTCGGCCAGATGCTGCAGCACTGGCCGGTACACCTCCTCGCTCGCCGGCCGCCGCCCCAGCGCCGACTGCGCGCCGGCCGAGTGTGCCCGCCGCCCCGCCTGGATGGCGCGCGGATCGCGGTTCCAGGCCAGCGCCGTCAGCTTGCGACCCGCCGCGCGGCCCAGCAGCCGCTCCATCGCCCAGCTCGAACTCTGCGCCAGCTGCCCGATGGTGGTGACGCCCGCCGCCGCCAGCCGCGCCTTGGTCGCCGGCCCCACGCCCCACATCAGCCCCACCGGCAGGTCGTGCAGAAACGCCAGCTCGCGCTCGGGCTCGACCACCACCAGCCCGTCGGGCTTGGCCACCTGCGAGGCCACCTTGGCCAGGTGCTTGGTGCGCGCGACGCCGATGGAGATCGGCAGCCCCAGCTCGTCCCGCACCCGCTCTCGCACGCGCCGGGCAATGTCCGCCGGCGCGCCGAACAGCCGCGCCGAGCCGGCCACGTCGGCGAACGCCTCGTCGATGGAAATGCGCTCGATGTCCGGCGTGTAGTCGGCCAGCACCGCGATCGCCGCGTCGCCCAGCCGCTGGTACTCGCTGAAGTGGCCGCCGGTGAAGATCAGGCCGGGGCACAGCTGCCGCGCCTGCCGCCCCGGCATGCCGCTGCGCACGCCGAACGCCCGCGCCTCGTACGAGGCCGCCAGCACCACGCCGCCGCCCACCGCCACCGGCTTGCCGCGCAGCTGCGGCTGCAGCAGCTGCTCGACGGAGGCGTAGAAGGCGTCGAGATCGGCATGGAGGATGGCGGCGGTCACGCGCCAATGTTCTCGTTATGTTCGAGATCGTCAAGCCAGCGAGCGCCACTCTTGAGCCGGCGGCACAACCGGCGTTAGCATCCGTCCACGCGCGGCCACCGAGACCTCTCGGCAGGGCCGCGCAGCTGGGGAGCACTTGCATGAGGACGTTGGACCTGGCCCAAGCGCGGCTCAGCCGCCGAATGGCCCTCGGCGGCGGCGCGGCGATTGTCGCGGCAATGGCGTTGCCGGCCGCGCCGGCGGCGCCGCTCGCCGCCATGCCGCTGGCGGCGCGCAACGAGGTGCCGCTGCCCAGCGACCTGCAGGCGCGCACCGGCATTGGCTCGGTGTCGCTCGACCAGGAAGGTAACGGCGCCCTGTTCGACGCGCGCCACCAGCCCAGAGGCTCGTTCTCGACCAGTGTCGTCAGCGACAACCACGTGACGCTCACCGTATCCCCGGCCGGCGCCCGACCCTCGACTTGCGACCTCACCGTCACCACGGCCGGCGACCAGCTGACCTTGAACGGCACGCTGAACGGGCAGCGCATCCTGCTCGTCGCCTCCCGCGCCAGTCGCGGCCTGGTGGGCAAGCCGGTGGTCCCCGCGGTCGACGCCGCGACCAGCAACGCCGCTCAGGCGATCAGTCAGGCCCTTCAGGCGCAGAACCAGCAACACAAAAGAGAATGCCTGCTGCACCTCATCGTCTGCGGCATGGCCCTGATGCACGGTGACTACGTCGGTGCGGGCCAAGCTTTGATCAACTACGCCAACTGCGAGCTGGCGGGCTAGCGCCAGCGTCCGCACCGTCGCGATGAGCCCGCTCGCCGGCGTCCTCAGCCTCGCCGTCGCGGGCCGGACGCAGTGCACGGCCGTGCTCATCGCGCCCGACGCGGCGCTCACCGCCGCGCATTGCGTCGTCGGCGAACCGCCGGGGCGCATGACGGTGAGCGCGCCGGGCGCCGGCGCGGCGATCCAGGTCAGCCAGACCTATTGCCTGGCTCGCTATCGCTTCGCGCGCTGGGGCGACGACGTGGCGCTGATGACCCTGGCCGCGCCGGCGCCCGCGCCGCCGCTGCGCCTCTGCGCCACCCATTGCTTCAGCCGCGCCGCAGCTGCCGCCGACACATTCGCCGGCTATGGCCGCCAGCCCGGATCCCTACGGACGCCGCGGCTCACGTCGGGGCCGGCGCGCATCTTGCGGACTGGCTCCGGACTAGTCTGGCTGGCGCCCGGCCGGCCCTTACCCTGCCACGGCGATTCCGGCGGCCCGCTGCTGGCGGCGGACGGCCGCGTCGTCGCACTGCATGTCGGAGGCGATGCGGCCTGTCGCGCGGCCGCCTGGTTCGTTCGCCTGGACGCGCCGGCCTTGCGGCCGCTGTTCCGCAGCGTGCGGACGCGGACGCCGTCAGCGGCCGTCGCCGCCCCGTGCTGAGCGGCGAAGCTTTCGAGCCGGCCGAAGCAATCGCGCGGAAAGGCCGCCAGCTATCTGGCGAAGCGCCGCCGCAGCTCGGCGGCCAGCCGGCGCGCCGGCTCTCGCCCGAAGAACACGTAGAGGCCGGAACCGACCACCGCGCCGAACAGGAAATATGGGTCCACTTGATCCGCCCTCAACGAAAAACGACGGCGAACCCACTAAGGCGCGCCGCCGATTCCGCCGATTGGGCGAATTGACCCAGGACCGCGCGGCTTAGAGCACCCGCGGCCGGGCCACCGCGTGGTAGACCACCAGCACCACCGCCGCGCCCACCGCCGCCACGAAGATGCTGTAGAGGTTGATCCCGCTGACGCCGGTGTGTCCGAACATCCGGAACAGGAAGCCGCCGACGAACGCGCCGATCACCCCCAGCACGATGTCCATGATCAGACCTTCGCCGCGTCCGCGGTTGACGATCATGCTCCCGATCCACCCGGCGACCAGGCCAACCACAAGCCAAGCTATGAATGACATTTTGAGGCCCTTCTCTTTGCTTTCTCGCGCGATGCCTTGAGCGGCATCGTCTGAGAAGCGAATGGCCCAGATGGCTCCGGGTTCCCGCCGGCCGGCGCCGGCGCCAGCGCGTCAGCCCTTCTTGAGCACGGCGTCGGCCTTCTTGCCGATCTTGGCGCCCTCGGCCTTGCTCATCCGGCCGGCCTTCACCGCCTGGCTGGCCCGCGCCTTGGCGTTGCGGGCGTGCGGCTTGTCTTCGATGGGATAGGCGCGCTTGCCCGGCTCGGCGAAGTCCTTCGCCGGCAGTTTCTTGCGTGCGTTGGTGCTCAATTCGGCCATCTCGGGGCTCCTTCTGCTGCGTCATCAACGCCGCAACCGGGGCCCGCGTTTCGCCGCCCTTCAGCTGCGCCGCCGCGGCCGCCGCGCCGGCGCCGCCTCGCCCGGCAAAGCCAGCTCGATCCAGGTCGGCGCGTGGTCGCTGGCCCCCGCTTCGCCCCGCACGGCCCGGTCCACCCCCGCGCCCGTCAGCGCCCCAGCCAGGTCCGGGCTCAGCAGCAGGTGGTCCAGCCGCATGCCTTTGTCGTTAGCCCAGCGCTCGTGCAGGTAGCCCCAGAAGGTCCAGAGCGGCCCCGCCGGCTGCCGCGCCCTCAGCGCATCGGTCCAGCCCTGGTCCAGCAGCCGCCCAAACGCCGCGCGCGTCTCCGGCCGCAGCAGCGCGTTGTCCTTTTCGCGGTGCCCGGCCCAGATGTCCGCCTCGGTGGGCACGACGTTGTAGTCCCCGGCCAGCACCACCGGCGCCCCCGCCGCCAACAGCCCCTCGGCGTGCGTGATCAGCCGCTCGAACCACGCCAGCTTGTAAGCGAACTTCGGCCCCGGCTGCGGATTGCCGTTGGGCAGGTAGATCGAGGCGATCAGCACCCCGCGCACCGCCGCCTCGACGTAGCGCGCCTGCTCGTCCGCCGCATCGCCCGGCAGCGCCCACTGCGTCACCACCGGCTCCGCCCCCCGCGCCAGGATGGCGACCCCGTTCCAGGTGCGCTGCCCGCACCACACCGCCCCATACCCCGCCGCCTCGATCGCCGCCGCCGGAAACGCCCCATCTGCCGCCTTCAGCTCCTGCAGGCACACCACATCCGGCCGCGCCGCCTCCAGCCACGCCAGCAGGTTCGCCAGCCGCTTGTTGACGTTGTTGATGTTGAACGTCGCGATCTTCACCCGCCTCAAGTCCCATCCGGCCGCGGGTTAAACAAGACCGCCCACCCCCGCCCCATCCCTTGTCCCCCAACCCCGTCGGTGCTCAATTGAGACGGACCGGCGCCCCCGCGCGACAACCCACCCAATCGGAGACCACCCCTGTGAAAACCCGCATCACCGACATGTTCGGCGTCGAGCATCCGATCATCCAGGGCGGCATGCACATGGTGGGCTACGCCGAGATGGCGGCCGCGGTCTCCAACGCCGGCGGCCTCGGCATCATCACCGGCCTCACCCAGGGTTCGCCGGAGAACCTCACCCGCGAGATCGCCCGCTGCCGCGAGATGACCGACAAGCCCTTCGGCGTGAACCTCACCTTCCTGCCCGCCGTCACCCCGCCGGACTATCCGGGCTTCGTCGAGGCCATCGTCAAGAGCGGGGTCAAGGCGGTCGAGACCGCCGGCAACAATCCGCAGCGCTGGCTGCCCGACCTGAAGGCCGCCGGCATCAGGATCATCCACAAGTGCACCTCGGTGCGCCACTCGCTGAAGGCCGAGCAGATCGGCTGCGACGCGGTCAGCGTCGACGGCTTCGAGTGCGGCGGCCACCCGGGCGAGGACGACGTCGGCAACTGGGTGCTGCTGCCCCGAGCCGCCGAGGAACTGAAGATCCCCTTCGTCGCCTCCGGCGGCTGCGCCACCGGCAGCCAGCTGGTCGCCGCTCTCGCCCTCGGCGCCGAGGGCATGAACATGGGCACCCGCTTCATGGCCACGGTCGAGGCCCCCGTCCACGAGCACGTCAAGCAGGCGATCCTCGCCGCCAGCGAACTCGACACCCGCCTGATCATGCGCCCGCTGCGCAACACCGAGCGCGTGCTCACCAACGCCGGCGTCGAGCGCCTGCTCGCCAAGGAAAAGGAGATGGGCGCCGCCATCACCTTCGCCGACATCGCCCCCGAGGTGGCCGGCGTCTATCCGGCGATCATGAAGGACGGGAAGATGGACGCCGGCGGCTGGAGCTGCGGTATGGTCGTCGGCCTGATCCACGACGTGCCGACAGTGAAGGTCCTCATCGACCGCATCATCACCGAAGCCGAAGACCTGATCCGCCACCGCCTGGAGAGGCTGGCGGGAGTGTCGCGAGCCGTGCCGGCCTGACCGGCGCCGCACCTACCTCCCCCGCGTAGCGGGGTGAGGGGGACCGTCCGCCGAGCGCAGCGAAGAGCGGATGGTGGAGGGGGCAGGCGAGCGACGCGCCCTCTCCGCAGCGTTCAGCGCCGAAGCCGACATAACATCAGCGCCCCTTCGGCTCGCCCCCTCCACCACCGGCTCTTCGCTACGCTCGGCCGGCGGTCCCCCTCCCGCCGCTTCGCGGGGGAGGTAGAGCTACCCCTTCGCCGCCTCCTCCGCCGCCCGCGCCGCTTGCCGCGCCAGGCGCTTCTGCCGCGCCTCTTCCAGCGCCGGCGGCAGCGGCTTCCCCGCGTCTGTAAACGCCCGCTCCGTCGCCGCCGGCGTGGCGCCGAACACGGTGCGCAGGTTGTCCTCCACCCAGTTGCGGCTATCCACCACGGGCGCCAGCTGGCCCTGGAAGCGCGGCGCCACGTAGCGCGCCAGCAGCTCGTAGCTGCGGTTGGTGGCCTCCGTGCTCGCCCACTCGTGCGCCAAAGCCAGGATGCCGCCGACGCCGCCGGAGCGCTCGACGATATTCTCGATCGCCTCGGCCACCTGGTCGGGCGAGCCGATCAGCATCGAGCCGCGCTCGGCCTGCTCCTCCAGCGTGCCCGCGCCGCCGAACAGCCCGGGCCCCGCCTTCGAAGGGTCGCTGGCGTCGCCGGAATAAGGCCGCACCTTGTAACCCTCCTCGATCTCGGCCAGCGCCTGCTTGCGCGTCTCGGCCACGTGGATCGGAACCACCACCTTCCAGTGCTCGCGCGAGATGGTCTGGCCGTGTTCCTGCGCGGCTTCCTCCGCCCACCCCCAGGTGCGCTCGAAGGCCTTATTGTCGACGCCGGCGACCGACAGCAGGCCGGCGCCGTGCCGCCCCGCCATGCTCGGCCCCGACGGGGTGAACGAGGTCGCCACCGCCACCGGCATGTGCGGGTCCGAAAAGCTCGCCAGCTGCAGCCGCGCGTCCTTCAGCTCGAACCAATCGGTCTTCATCGTCACCGGCGCCTCGGCGCGCAGCAGCTGCATGATCGCGTCCAGCGACTCGCCCATCATCCGCCGCTGCTCGACGGTGGGGATGCCCATCATGTGCGCGTCCGACACCAGCGCGCCTGGCCCCACGCCCAGCATCGCCCGCCCCTCGCTCATGTGGTCCACCAGCACCATGCGGTCGGCGACCATCAGCGGGTGGTGGTAAGGCAGGCTGAGCACCCCTGTGCCCAGCTTGATCCGCCGCGTGCGCTCGGCCGCCGCGGCCATGAACACCACAGGATCGGCGATCAGCTCGCGCCCGAAGCTGTGGTGCTCCCCGATCCAGGCCTCCTCATAGCCCAGCTCGTCCAGCAGCTGGATCAGCCGCAGATCCCGCTTGATCGCCAGCGTCGGATTCTCCCCGACCCGATGAAACGGCGCGATAAACGCACCAAACTTCAGGCGTTTCGGACGGTATGGCACGGACGGTTCCCCCTCTCTCGTTGCGCTGACGACTTGATCGCGTGGCGCGGCGTCAAGCAACCGCTGACGGCGCGCCGGCGCGGCTTTCCGCCCGGGGACATGCTCGACTTTCGAAGAAAGTCGCGCGTGTCCCCATCTTCTGCCCCCACCGCCCTACCTCCCCCGCGAAGCGGGGCGAGGGGGACCATCGGCCGAGCGCAGCGAAGAGCCGATGGTGGAGGGGGCAAGCCACAGGCGCCATCATTGGCGGGGGAGATGCTCGACTTTGGCAAAAGTCGTGCGTGTCCCTAGTTCCGTACGAAACAACCTAAGCGCTAGGCAGCGACAGTCATCGGGTCTACACGCGCGCCATGGCAAAGCTCGACCTTCACTACGTAGATGAGATCATTGGCGCACGACACGAGCAGCATGGCGGAGCGCAAGGTGCGCCGCTGAAAATTGACGGTCATCGTGTTGGGGCTGCCCTCAATCGAAGCTGCATCGTAATGTTGAGTTCGCTGCTCCAGTCCTTTGTGGAGGAGGTCTTCCAAGAAGCTGCTAAACGGAAGTTCGCGGCGATCGCAGCCGACGAAGCAGCGTTCAATGCGTACTGGAAGCAGATGAAAGGCTGGGGGAACCCGAGCGAGGAAAACATCCGCACGCTATTCCTGAAACTGGGCGTACCCGACGTCTTCAGCGGGCTATCGTGGAAGAACCGAGCAACACCAGACGTCCGACGCAAGCTCAACGAGCTCAACCTACTGCGCAATCAGATCGCACACGGCGCACGAGGGCTGAAGCTCAACAATCAGGCGTATTCGATGAGTCTGGTTCGAGCCACTGAGTTCCGGGATTTTGCTCTGCAGTTCGGAGAGCGGTTCGAAGGTCACGTAACCTTACTTCTGCCATAGCCCCTCCGGGAGACGGGCGATAAGGTGCCTCAACCAGTCAGCGAATATCCCGACGACGCTCGACCTCGTGCCTGCGGCCCGCAATCTGTAGTCGTCATTCGCTGATCAGGAAATGTCGGGTCGCAATCAACATCACATTCCACAGTTCTTTCAGCGCGGCTTCGGCATCCTGCGGGCGGGGAAGCCAAGGGACATTTGGGTTTTCGAGAAGGGTGTCAGCCCGCGTACTGAGCTGATCAAACGCACGGCCGCACGCGTCGATTTCTATTCGGCGCCATCGGACGATGGTTCGCTCACCCTCGACGATGAGATCACCGACGTCGAAACGCCGCTCTCGCGCAAGGTGGCGCAGCTACGCGCGCTGTCGATTGGGGCAAGGGTCGATAGCAGCCTCGCCGCCGAGGTTGTCTCGCACCTCGCGCCGCGCAGCGGCCACGTCCGTGCGTTCCTCGAACTCGGCGTCGACCAGATCATGGCCGGTGCGTTTCAGGTCTTCACCGACACGGACGCTGTGGAACGTCTATTGGGGCTCGACGGCGGGGAGCCGTCCGAGCGGTTCCAGCAGCTCACCGCGGACTTCAAGGCGCTGCCGATTTGGCAATTGGTGCAGTTGCCGGAACCTGTGGTCGACCGCGTTATCTTCACCTTTGCCAAAGAAACGTTCCGGCAGACGTTCGAGCAAAATCAGCAAACGATTGGTGCCGCCATCGAACTCTTTCGCGCCCGCGCCGGCGGCCTGGTGAGGGATAGCCACAACAAAGCCGTTGGCGAGATGCTCGGCTCCAGCCTGCGGCAAAGAGGCTTGGAGACGCTCGAATGGAGCATCGAGGCACCGCCGCCCGAAGGCATCATCCTGCCTGACTGTATCGCTTACGGCGTTCCCGAAGTGGGGCCGGCTTGCGCTTACATGACGGCGTCGCAAGAAGACCTGCACGCCTTAGTGATGCCGCTCTCCCAGCATGCGATCCTCCTTGGCCGAAGACCGGGTTCCGAAAAGCCGAGCCTTGAGGAGGTGAACAAAGAGGCGGCAGCTTGCAGTCACGCCTTCTTCCTTGCTGCAGACGGCAATCCCGCCTTCGCCGCGCTCAGTGATCTGATTGGCGGTCGGACGACCGCATCACTCAACGAGGCTGTTGAAGCCGCCCTGAGCGAGTACCGGCCGGCGCTCTCGACCGGCCACCCTGAAGAGCCCTCACCTTCCACGTCGGTGAGCGAGAGGGGCGACGAGCCGGGATGGCCGACGGCGGACGGCTTTCGCTACGAAGTCTCGTTTCGTGATTTTGGGGATCAAGAATACTGCGAGAGTGTCGCTGCCACGCTGAACTATATCTTCGGGGAGATGGCCAAGCAGATGCCGCTTGGCCGCCTGGACGGCGTCACGTTCGCAAATGACTACGCCGCAGCGCTCAGCGAACTCGACAGGGGCGTCGAAGGGGCCCAGCCAGCCGAGACCGTACCTGAAGATGTGGGCCTTGGCCTCGCCATGGCTCCGCTCATTGTTCGGGACGATGTCGTGAAGGCGCGCATCGTCATGCGCGGCGGGCTCGCCGATGCTCTCGTTTCGGACGATGCCGACCAAAGTATGGGCGCGCTTCATGTGTTGGTTCACCAGCTTGCCTTCGTCGCCTATGTGGACCTCCTCGACACGGCGCTGCCCGGTCACCTCTTGCGTCCCATCGATGATCCGATGGATGGATGCCTGTTTCGCGCCGTCAATTCCGCGTTAGACGCTTACGTCGCCTCGTGCATCAGCGCAGCTTTCGGCGACCAAGAAGCGCTCCTAACGCAGTGGCGTGACCTTCTGATCGCCTTCCTTGACCAAGCTCAGCAGACGATTCCGCCGGCGCGGCTCGCCTATAGGTACGACGCAGATCTCGACAAGCTTCTCGACGTGGCGCTTGGGGCTATCCATCTCGTTTTGGAGGCAGCCGCTAGACTTCTTGGCCATTGCGCCGCGCTCCATCTCTCGCCTTTCGATGGCGAAGGCCTGCTGGCCGCCGCCCTGGACCGCAGCTGCCTGAGGCTCTGGCTCGAAACCTTCCGTCGCGACTTGGAGCGGTTCTGGAACCGGCGCGGGGCCTGGGAAACCTTCGATGAGTTCCTGCTCTTCAACCGCCATGTCGAACGTCTGCTCTGGCAGTTCGGAATCTTTCCTTGGCATCCTCCCGAGGGCAGCGGGTGGCGCGTCGAGGTTCCAACCATCACGGACGTGGGTGCGCTGCTAGCGGACCTCGCCGCCGGTGTGCCGCCTCCCAATCTCGCAGGGACTAGCTGAGTGCCGGCTAGGCGGTCAGACAGGCGACGACAAACTCGGCCAGGCTATCCCACAGCGTCGCGAGGTGCTCCGGCGATGGTGCGAAGTTGGGCGAGTGGACGTACCGGTTCAGCGTGTCGGCCGACACCAGTTGGTCCAATTGCTGGAATTTGGAAATAACGCCGAGCTGCTTCTGATCGATCTTGTTCGCGGCGTGCAGGTTGCGGCCCACCTTGAGCATGCGCGCCGCCAGCTTGTCTCCGTCGTTGATGGCCAATCGCGTCTGCTGGATGTAGTTCTCGACAGAGAGTTCGAGCAGGACACGCAGTAACACCGAGATCGCGTTCGGGTGTTCCCCAAGATCCAACTTGAATTGTAGCTCTTCCCAAATCGCGTGGTGGCGCTGGAGCCTTCCGGCCCACGCGATCGGATAGGCGACTTGCGGGATTAGGGTCTCACGCCGCTGCGGTCGAGGCGCCGGCGCTGTCGGCCTGACGGGCGGCGTTCCGGGTTTCGCAGGCTTGCCCTTCGCGACGGCATCTTTCGCCGTCGGGAGAAGTCCCTCTTTCTCCAACTGGTCCAGATAGCTGCGCTTGCCATCGACATCCCAAATGTCGCCTAACACGACACGCTTTTGCGCTAGGTCATCGGCCACGCGTTCAAGCGCCCGAAGCACGACGGGCTCGTCATGCGTGAGTTCGAGCCTGCCCTTGCTGACGGTGATCCCGAGCCTATTGCGGAACGCTTCGGCCGACAGCAGGCGGTTCAATGTCGAACGCGGAATTTTCTTGCGGGCGGGGGCTTTGCCCGCAGCCCGCAGGCGCTTCTCGATCTCGTCGGCGACGCTGAACCCACTGCCTTTGCCCGTCCTCAAGACAAAGGTGTTCTTCATCCGGTCGTCCCAGGTACTCTGGCCTACGCCGTTCTGGCTGCCGGTGTGCCGGCGAAAGAGAATGTCGTCGATGCGATCACGGTCGGTCTCCACCTGACACGTGAGCAAGTCGGGAAACTTCCCGACCCATTTCGCCTTCATCTCCGCGAAGTATCGCTGCAACTCCGTGGTGGGCGCACGCCGAGGGTCTGCCAGCAGCTTGAGGCACGTGACGCGGCGGTTGCCGTCGTAGACGATGAACTTGTCACCCTCAGGAAACGCTAGGGGAGGTTCATAGACTTCCCCTTTCTCGACCAGATCACGAGTCAGATTTCGCATGTGCTGCTCGCGGTTGTTGAACAGCCACGCGATCGCGGCCGTCTCGTTCTCCAGTTCCCCGTGCCGATCATTGGCGCGGTTCACCACCAATGAACTCAGTCGCAGCGCCCTGTAGCTCATGCGCAACACTCCTCAGGGTCAGTTTCGGTGCAGAGACGGCAGTTCTGCAACAGCAAAAATCAACTCGAAATAGCGACTCCTAGTGGATGCAAGGTTTGATTAGCCGACTCCCTCCTCCTCGCCCCGGACTCCCAAAGCCAAGCTTGACTCGAATGAGCACTTCTGGTAACGTCTGCGGGTGCGCACGTCTTTTCGCCTCGCCGCGACGCCCAGGCCCTCCGCCACAATCCAGCCCCGTTCTTATCGGTGATTTACGGTGGAAGTTTCAGCGCTGAAACATTCCACACCCCCCGCGCACCCCCAACTCGCCCTTACCTCGAATTAATTGGGGCGCGGGCTGACGCACGGTTAAGAACCGCCCCCGGGATGGGACAGGCGCTATGTCGCTGGCACTTGCAACGCTGATCTATGAGTGGCGGCGCTATCTGGCGGCGGTGATCGCGCTGGCGTTCTCCGGCATGATGGTGCTGGCGTTCTCGGGGCTGTTCGCCGGGATCATCCACTCGGTGTTCGCCACCACCGAGCGCTCGCGCGCCGACATCTTCATCATGCCGCCCAACACGCCGCAGATGACCAACGGCAACCCCACCCTGCCCGATCGGGTGCAGCCGATGATCTACCTCGACCCCGAGGTCACCGACGTGGAGAGCCTGGTAGTGAACGGCGGCCAGTGGGTGAATGCGCCGAAGCCGGGGGCGAAGCAGGTGGAGCAGTATGTGCAGTTCTGGGCGGTGGACCCGGCCCCGAACGCGCTGACCCTGCCTACCGACTACACCGAGGCGACGCGCATCGCGCTGACCGAGCCGGGGGCGGTGGCCATGGACGCCAGCGTGCTGCCGGCGCTGGGGGTGAAGCTGGGCGACCAGGCTTCGGTGAACGGCCACACGGTGCATGTGCGCGCCATCCTGCACGGCTATTCCAACGCCGACGGCATCGAGCTGGTGGCGTCGCGCGACACCATGCGCCTGCTGGGCATGATCGACGAGAAATCCGGCCGCACGGGGCCCCTGATGGTGCGGATCAAGGACCCCAAGCGCGCCGCCATCGTGGAGGCGCACCTGAACAGCTTCTCGCACGGGCTCTACCGGGCCTGGACGCGGGAGGAGTTCAACCGCGCCAACGAGCAGGCGGTGATGAGCGAGCAGATCGTGGGCCTGCTGCTGGTGTTCTCGGTGTTCCTGGCGGTGCTGATCGGCATCGGGGTGACGAGCCAGACGCTGCGCGGCGCGATCCTGTCGAACATCCGCGAGTTCGCCTCGCTGCGGGCGCTGGGCATCGGCATGGGCTCGCTCAGGCTCATCGTGATGGAGATGAGCTTCTGGGCCGGGCTGATCGGCATCGCCGCCGCGCTGGGCCTCACCTGGCTGATCGCCGCGGGGGCCGGCAGCATCGGCCTGCCCATCGTCATGCGCCTGCCCACCATCATCCAGGTGTCGGTGATGATGCTGATCATCGCGGTGATCTCCGGCGCGATGGCGATGAGCATCCTGAAGAAGAGCCAGCCGGCGGACCTGCTGCGATGAAAAGCGCGGTGGTGGCGAGCGTCGACGGCGGGGTGTCCGCCAAGGGGCTGGTGAAGCGGTTCAAGACCGGCCGCACCTCCATCGAGGTGCTGAAGCGGGTGGATTTCGACGCCCGCGCCGGCGAGGTGACCATGGTCATGGGCCCGTCTGGCTCGGGCAAGTCGACGCTGATCGCGGCGCTGTCGGGGCTGATGAAGCCGGACGAGGGCCAGGTGAGCGTGCTGGGCCAGGATCTGTGGAGCCGCAAGGCCGGCAAGATCGACCGCTTCCGGCTGGACCACTGCGGCTTCATCTTCCAGGGCTTCAACCTGTTCCCCGCGCTGACGGCGCTGGAGCAGGTGGCCACGGTGCTGCGCTACAAGGGCATGAAGCGGCGCGCGGCGCGCGACCGGGCCGTGGAAGCGCTGACCGAGGTAGGGCTGGCGCGGCGGATGCACCAGCGCCCCTCGGAGCTGAGCGGCGGCGAGAAGCAGCGGGTCGCCATCGCCCGGGCGCTCTCGAAAGACCCGCAGCTGGTGTTCGCCGACGAGCCGACCTCGGCGCTGGACGGCGAGAGCGGCCAGATCGTGGTGCGCCTCTTGCGCCGCGCCGCCACCGAGCACGGCGCCGCCGTCATCTGCGTCACCCACGACCCGCGGCTGGAGGCGTTCGCCGACCGGCTGGTGAAGATCGAGGACGGCGTGATCCTGTCCGACCAGCCGCTACAGCGCCCGGCCGCCGTGCCGGCGCTGATCGAGCCGGTGCATTGAGGCATTTCATGAACTCCCGCCCCTTCCTCGTTCTGCTGCTGGCGGCCGCCGCGATGGCGCCTCTGGCCGCCTGCCAGAAACCCGCGCAGGCCAAGGCCGACGCCACCAACGCCGCGGTGGTCACCCCCTACGCCGCCATCGCCGACGGCAAGGCCGACGTGGAGGGCGGCATCATCCAGGTGGCCGCGCGCACCGCCGGCGTGATCACCGATGTCTACGTCAACGAAGGCGACGTGGTGACCAAGGGCCAGGTGCTGGCGCGGCTGGAGGATTCCGGGCCGCGGCTCGCGGTGGGCACGGCGGAGGCCACCCTCTCTCAGGCGCAGGCGCAGGAAGGCGTCACCGAGAGCCAGATCAGCGCCGCGCAGCGCGAGCTGGCCCGGCTGCAGCCGCTGCAGGCCTCGCACTTCATCTCCACCCAGGCGGTGGACCAGGCGGGCGACGCGGTGCGCAACGCCAACGCCACGCTGGCCGCGCAGCGCGCCAGCGTGGGCGTCGCGCAGACCCAGCTCGACCAGGCCCGCTACACCCTCGACCAGACGGTGATCCGTGCGCCGATGAACGGGCGCATCGTGCGCCGCTACGCAAATCCAGGCGCCGGCGCCTCGACGCTCAACGTCACCCCGATGTTCGACCTGGAGCCGGACGCGCCGCGCATCGTCCGCGCCGAGGTGTCGGAGAGCGCACAGCCGTTCATCAGCGTCGGCCAGAGCGTGGTGCTGGCGCCCGAGGCCGACCAGTCGAAGAGCTATCCGGGCAAGGTGCTGCGCATCGCGCCGGTGTTCGGCGAGCGCAAGCTGCAGTCGGACGATCCCAGTCAGCGTACGGACGACCGCGTGGTGGAGACCGTGGTGAGCGCCGACGGCGCCCCCTTCCTGATCGGCCAGCGCGTCCTGGTGAAGTTCCTGAAATCAGGGAGTTGAGACGCCGTCTCCCCTCCCCCTCGAGGGGAGGGGTCGGGGGTGGGGGGCTCTCTCCGGCAAGAGCTGGCTCGCGGAACGTCAGCAGACATGACCACGAACCTCACGAACCTCACGAACTCCGAGGGTCAACTTGAAAGGCCGGCGCAGCCGGCAATCGCTTGATCGCGCCTCTGGCGCAGTCGCTCCAAGCAAGCCCTGAAGTTCGTGAGGTTCGTGAGGTTCGTGGTTCAAAAAACAGGGGCTCCGCGGGCCTCCCGGCGCCGCGGAGCCCCTGCCCCCAGTCAGAAGGCGACGCGAATGCCCGCGGACAGCGACTGGTCGTTCCAGTTGCCCGCGACGTTGGCGCGATACTTCACGTAGGCGGTCCAGCTGCCCTTGTGGGCGGTGACGCTGGCGCCCAGCACGGCGCTGGAGTGGTCCAGCGAGAGGCCATTGTTGGTGAACTGCGTCCCGTCCTGCGCCGCCAGGATCAGCGAAGAGCCGGCTGGCGCGCTGTCGTAGCGATAGCCCACCACCACGTCGGGGGTGACCACGAGCCCACTGCCCGACTTGAAGGCGCGCGACAGCGCCACCTGCGCGAACGGGGCCCAGTCGACGACGCTGAAGGCGCCGCCGTTGACCGCAAAGCCCGTGTTGACGGCGTTGGTCTCGGCGAACGCGCCGTCGCTGAGCCCGGAGACGATGGCCCCCGCTGCTGGCGTCAGCTTGACCTGGCCGACCTGGAAGGGCGCGGAGATCTGCACGGCGCCGGTGAGGTCGTCGCTGCTGCGCGATGACTGCGAGGCGGCGGCCAGGCCCGTGGGCCGGGCAGTGTGCTCGGTCCCGCTGGCGTAGCTCACCGAGCCGCTGAAGCCGACGCTGCCCAGGCTCTGCGAGGCGTAGGCGCTGACCCGGTAGGTCTCCTGGCTGGCGGCCCCGCCCAGGGAGTCGGAGAAGCTGGAGCTGTCGTAGCCGAAGGCCGCGCCAATGCGCCCGCCATAGCTGTTGCCGATGTCGAGCCCGCCATCAAGGCCGCTGGTGGTCTGGCGGAACGTCGCCTGGCCACCGGGATCGAGGATGGAGCCCTCGCCCTCGATCCAGCCACGCACAGGCGGCCCGTCGCCCGACGAGAGGTTGTAGTAGGTGTCGCCGCCCCCGTCAGGCAGCGTGCGGCCCAGCAGCGACGTCACCGCCTGCTCGCCGCGCTGCTCGAAGGCAAAGTCCTCGGCCGCGAAGATGGTCTGGTCCAGCGGCGCGACCACAGTCGGGCTCGGCGTCGGCGCCGGTGTGGGAGCGGGCGTGGGCGCCGGGGTCGGCGCGGGCGTCGGCGCCGGCGTGGGGGCCGGCGCCGGAGTCGGCGCAGGCGTCGGAGCCGGAGTCGGCGCAGGAGTCGGAGCCGGCGTTGGGGTCGGCGCCGGAGTCGGCGCGGGCGTCGGAGCCGGCGTCGGGGCTGGTGTCGGCGCGGGCGTTGGAGCAGGCGTCGGGGTCGGGGCGGGAGTCGGTGCAGGTGTCGGCGCCGGGGTCGGCGCAGGCGTCGGCGCCGGTGTCGGCGCAGGTGTCGGTGGCGGCGTCCCGAGCACGATCTCGGCCGAAGTCGAGGTGTAGGCCAGGCTCTGCGTCAGACTGTCCGGCGCCGCGCCGGCGCCGGAAGAGATGCCGCTGAAGGTGGTGCCGCCGAGACCGCTCGCGGTCAGGAAGGTGAAGGTCTGCGGCACGTAGGTGCCAGGGCCGTAGACCGGCGTGACGGTGCCGCCCAGAGACGCCGAACCGTGCACGGTGACAAGCTCGCTGGCGCCCGGCGACAGCTGCACAGTGATGTCACCGCCAGAGCCTTGCGTGAAGTGGCCGGTGACGCTCAGGCCGTTGGCCAACAGCTCGCCATTGTTGGTGAGGTTGCCGCCAACCGTGCCATAGCCGCCCAGCGTGCCGCCCAAGTCCACCTGCGCATCGCCGGCGACGCCGGAGCTAATGTGGGTGGCGTCGCCGATGACCAGTGTCCCGCCCGTCACCTCGGTGAGGCCCACGGCGCTGCTGTTGGTGTCCAGCGTCACCGTGCCCGGCCCTTCCTGGGTGATCTTGCCCAGGTTGAGGCCGCCGGCCTGCGAGATGTTGTTGGTGATGGTGATCGGGCCGCCTTCGTTGAAGGCCAGCGTGCCGCCATCGCTGATGTTGTCACCGCTGAGGCCGGTGGTCGCGACCCCGTCGCCCAGCTGCAGCACCGACGTGCCGGCGGTGTTGTCGATCAGGGTGAAGGACGGGAACGTGGTGGTGATGGCGCCAGTCAGGATCACCGTGCCCGGGCTCGACTGCTCGATGTCGACGGCGCCGCTGATGTTGTTGGCGAACGTCACCGTGCTGGGCTCGATGAACTGCAGAAGAGAGGGACTGGGGTTGCCGCCCGAGATGGTCCCTGCGCCCAGCGTGCCGACGTGCAGGGAGTCGCCGAGGGCGACGGAGCCCTTGAGCACCGTGCCGCCGGTATAGGTGTTCGTGCCGCTGAGGATCGGGACCGAACTCGATTGGCTGGGGCCGATGATCAGCTGGCCTGACCCCTGAATGACGCCGCCGTAGTCGTTGCCGAACACGATCCCCGGAATGCCGGCCACAAGCGCCGGCCGCGTATAGAGGAGCTGGGCGAAAATCCCGCTCCCTTCGTAGAGGCCGATCTTGGAGTTCGCCGTCGTGTTGAACGTCAGCGTGAGGTTGTTGGACCCAAGGTTCACCGTCGAGCCGGACGGACCCACCAGGCCGAGCACCTGCTGGTTGCCGCCGCTGCTGATGTCCAGCGTCGCGCCCGCGCCGCTCAGGAACACATTGCTGGTGGTGCTGAGCGCGCCCGCGCCGCCCGCCGCCAGCGTGCCTGAATTGATGTAGGTGAGGCCGGAATAGGTGTTGGCGCCGCTGAGGGTCAGCGTGCCTGGGCCGTCCTGCTCGACGACCAGGATGCCGCTGTTCTGCGACGTGATCGGCGCCGAGAAGTTGACGGCCGAAGGTTCGTCGAACGCGAGGATGGAGGTGTTGGCCGAGCCCCCGTCGATCTTGTTGCTGTAGTTGAAAAGGTCGCTGACCCCGGACGTGGCTGTCAGAGTCCCCGCGGTCGTCCCATCGCCCAGCTGAAGCTTGCCGTAGGTTATGGTGGTGGAGCCGGTGAAGGTGTCGGTGTTGTTCAGGACCACCGTCGCCGGGCCACGCCCCGAGCCATCCGGGAAGTTGTCGACCAGCAGTGCCTCGTTGATGGTCAGTTGGTTGGCGCCGCCGAGGACGCTGCTCACGGTCAGCGTGCCGAAACCGCCGCCGAGGAAGTAGCCGGCGGAGCCAGGCGTCAGCGTGCCGCTGTAGGTGAAGTTGCCCCCGACCACGCCAAGGCTGAGGTTCTTGTCGTTGGCGAAGCTCAGGTTGTTGGAGTCGTTGGCCGCCAGCGCGACCGTGCCGATCGTGCTGCCGAACCCGCTGACGCGGTTGAGCGTCGTCTGGTCGAAGTTGAAGGCGAAGGCGACCGCGCCGCCCTCGTTGCCGAAGAACTGGATCGACCCCGCGCTGCCCGCGGGCAGTGCGGCCGCCGACGCGAACTCCAGTGTGGCGTTGCCGATTTGAGTGAAACCTGAGTAGGTGTTGGTCCCCGAGAGGATCGTGAAGCCGGCATTTACGTCGAGCGACGTCGAGCCGTTCGGATTGCCGAGATTGGATGAGATGGTCAGCGTGCCATTGCCGCCACCGACCGGGTAGAAGCCCGCGCCGGTGATGTTGCTGTTCACTGGCGTCAGCACGCCGCTGTAGGTGAAGGCGCCGTTGATCGCGCCGAGCGACACGTCTCCCTTCGTGGCCGTGAAGTCGAGCGCGTTGCCGCTGTCGTGCGCCAGCGCCGCGATCGACAGCGTCGACAGCGTCGTCTGGAAGCTGTTCACGAACGTCTGGTCGATCGCGTAGCCCGCGCCGGCCACGCCGGTGATCTTGCCGCTCGACGGCAGCGAGCCAGGCGTGACGAACTCCACCTGCGCGAACGAACCCTGGGAGACGTTGCCGATGTTGGTGCCGCCCGAATAGGAGTTCGAGCCCGACAGCATCAGGGTCGGCACGATGTAAAACAGGCCAGCGCCCGGATTGCCACTGAAGTTGGGCACGCCGCTGACCTGCAGCGCACCTGTGCCCGCCAGGGAGGTGTTGATGGTCCCGTTCAGCGACGTGTTGATGGTGCCGGTGCCGGCGCCGCTCTGCGCCAGGTCAACGAACAGGTTCTTGTTGAAGGTGATCGTGCCGCCGGTGAGCGTGCCCTCGAAGCCGCCCACGCCCGACCCAGGACCGAAGATCAGGGTGCCTGGCGCCCCCGACGTGTAGGTCGGAACCGCGGTGGCGCTGAGGTCGACGCTGACGCCTTGCGCGACGCTCAGGAACACCTGCTGCGAACTGCTGTTGGCAAGGTTGACGCCGTTGACCACGTCGGTCGGCGTCGTGACGATAATCGTGGTGTCAGCGTGAGCGACGCTGGCGCCCAGCGCGGTGATCAGCGCGCCGAACGCACACGATGTCAGGTATTTACGGGCCCGATGGCCGGTGGTGTGCAGCATATAACCCCCGAGAGGCAGTCGCTGGCGAGCGCTCGGGGAGGCGCGCGGCAACGCATTCTTTGTTCGTGTTAACCCCGTCGTGCAAGGACGACGCCCAACATTGTCAGGCGGTGGGTTCCCTGCACTCTTGAGCTTCAGGTTACGGAGGCGAGCGACGTGGTTCTTGGTCCAGGCGGTACTACCGCTGGGACTATGTGGCCCTGCGACAAGCCCCGGCGCTCACACCACCGTGCGTCGCGGTCCAGGCGCGTCCAACGCCTGAGCGAGACCCGACAGGGCGCTGTCCAGCACGGCGCGGCGCCCAGGGCCGCCCAGCGAGACGCGCACGCCTGGCGGCGCCGCCGGCGTCGCCGCGAAGGCGTCCTGTGTCACCAGGGCCAAGCCGCGGCGCTGCGCTTCGGTTCGGAGGTGCTCCGGCGACGCTCCGGGCGGCAGCGGCAACCAGACATGCAGGCTTTCGGCGCCGCCTCGCGCGCCAGGCAAACGCGCGGCGGCGATGGCGCGGCGGGCGCGCGCTTCGCGCCGGACAGCGTCCAGCAGCGCCTCGGCTCTGCCCTCACGCATCCAGACGGTGGCCAGCGCCGCCATCAGCGGCGGCGGCATCAGCGCCAGCGCCCGCAGCGCCGTCGCCAGGCGCTCGGCATCCGCGGCGTCGGCGGTCACCGCATAAGCGATGCGCAAGCCGGGACTGAGAGTCTTGGCCAGCGTCGCGATGTAGACGAAGCGGCTGGTGAGATGGCTGCAGATCGCCGGCGCTGGCGCCTCGAGGAGCCGGCTGTAAGGGTCGTCCTCGATCAGCCAGACGCCAGCAAGGTCCAGCACCTGGGCGACGTCACGGCGCCGGTCTTCCGGCATGGTTCCGGCAGTCGGGTTCTGCATCGCCGGCACGAGGTAGGCGGCCACCGGCCGCTCGCGAGCGCAGAGTTCCTTCAGCGCCTCGGCCTGGACCCCGTCCGCATCCGCGGGGCAAGCGACGGCCCTCAGTCCCAGCTGCGCCGTCACGCTCAGAAACCCCGGATAGGTCAGCGGCTCGCAGAGCACCGCGTCGCCCGTGCGGCAAAGCGTGCTGAGGGCGGCGGCCAGTGCTGCCTGGGCGCCCGGCGCGACCAGCACCTGCTCAGGCGCGCGTTCGCCGAGGCAAGGGGCGAGCCACGCCGCGCCGGCGCGGCGCTGACCAAGCGCGCCAAACTCCGGGTGGTAGGCCATCAGGCGCGCCGCGTCGGTGCGCGCCAACACCCCCGTCAAAGTCTCGCCGATCAACGTCGCCAGCGACAGGCCATCAGGTGGCGGCGGCAGGTTCATGGAAAGGTCGACGAGGCCGCCTTCATCCTCTTCGGGGCGTTGCCGCACGAAGGTGCCGCGCCCGACGGCGCCCTCAAGCAGGCCCCGCCGGCGGGCGAGATCGTAAGCGCGGGTCACGGTGGTCAGGTCGACACCCAGTCGCGCCGCCACGGCCCGCTGCGCCGGCAGCCGGTCGCCCGGCTGCAGTTCCCCCTCGGCAATGGCGGCTTCCAGCGCCGCGACCACGCCCTCGTAGATCGGACGCATGTCGCGCCGCACGCGCGACAGCCAGGCCTCGTCCGACGTCATTTCACTTGCCTCGCCGCTGCGGAACGCATACATTGTAGTTAGATTGTATGCGTATTGTACATCGAATGTATGGAGCGTCGCCCGCCATGACCACCCACCTACCCTCCAGCGTCGTCAGCGGCCTCACCTGCGCCTGCCCGCATTGCGGCGAGGGGCGGCTGTTCCGCGGCTTCTTGACGTTGGCGCCGCACTGCGAACGCTGCGGCCTCGACTATGGCTTCGCCGATCCCGCCGACGGCCCGGCCTTCTTCGTCATGACCGGCGTCGGGGTGCTGGTGACGGCGCTCTGGGCCTGGTGGGCGATCGCCCTCCAACCACCGATCTGGGCGCAGTTCGCGGTGACCATGCCGGCGATGCTGGGCGGCTGCCTGCTGGCGCTGCGCCCCGTGAAAGCCTGGCTCGTGGCCGAGCAGTACGTGCACAAGGCGAGCGAGGCGACGTGGGACGCCGTCGGAACCCACGGCCGCGCGCCGGTGCGCTACAACCCCGGCCGCTGGTAAGCGCTCAGGTCCTGTACGACGGGTCCAGGCGGTCGAGCTTGCGTAGCAGCGCCGGCCAGTCGAGCACCCCGAACGGGCGTCGCACGTTGGGCTGGTAGGCCTTGAAGGTCTCTTCGATCACCGCCGGCGTGGCGTCGCGCAGCTTCGCGCCACTGGCCATCACCATCAGCTGCGTGCGGCAGGACAGCTCGGCCCGGTGGATGTGGTTGAAGGCCTGGGCGATGGTCTGGCCCACCACCAAGAGGCCGTGGTTGCGCAGCACCATCAGGTCGTGCTGGCCCATGTCGACGACAAGCCGTTCCTGCTCGTCCAGGTTCAGCACCACGCCTTCGTAGTCGTGGTAGGCGCAGTGGGCGAAGCGCATCGCCGTCTGGTTCAGCGGCAGCAGCCCGCATTCCAGCGACGAGACCGCCATGCCGGCGGCCGTGTGGGTGTGGATCACGCAATCGACGTCGTGCCGGGCCCGGTGGATCGCGGCGTGGATGACGAAGCCGGCGCGGTTCACCCCGTAGTCGAACGGCGGCTTGGTGATCACGTTGCCGTCGAGGTCGATCTTCAGCATCGAGGACGCGGTCATCTCGTCATAGAGCAGGCCGTAGGGATTGATCAGGAAGTGGCCCGGCTCGCCCGGCACACGCGCCGAGACGTGGTTGGCGATCAGGTCGCTCATTCCGTAGAGATCGATCAGCCGGTAACAGGCGGCGAGATCGACCCGCTTGGCCCACTCCTCCGGCGAGACCTCATCTCTGATGCACGGAATGTCGGTCCAATAGTTCGGCGTCCGGGCGGCCAGATCGTCGGGCATGGCGTCCTCCTCGCCGCGCTGCCGGCGGCCTGACGCAAGGTTACACCAACGGCGCGATTGGCGGAACGCGGCTCACGCCAGGTGGCGCGTGTCCGAAAGCAGCGCCAGCGTGCGCCCGCCGTCGGCGCTCCGACGCAGGTGGGTGATCCCGCACGGTTGGATGACGAAGTAGAGGTCGCGCAGGTCCTCCTCGCGCTCCAGGCCGAGGAACCAGTTGATCGCGCTGACCGCGGCCTGGCCATGCGTCACCAGCACAAGCCGATCACGGCCCGCGGCGCGCAAGCCGGCGAGGCAGTGCGTCACCCTCGTGTGCATCATCCGCCAGCTCTCGGCGTCTGGATACGGAATCCAATCGAGCACCGGCTCGGTGCGTGGCCGCTCCAGCTTGCGCGCTTCGGCCACCGGCAGGTCGCAGGCGGCGCCGCTGCCGAGTTCGCGCAAGGCCGGCTCCGGCTCAGGCGTCAGTTCGAGAGTCGCGCCGATGGCCGAGGCCGTCTCCGCCGCACGCCGCAGGTCGCTGGCGATGATGGCGCTGGGCGCGAAGGGCGCATGCGCCTTTAGCCAGGCGCCGGTGCGCCGCGCTTGCTCGCGGCCAAGCCCGGTCAAAGCCGCATCGGACCAGCCGCCGATGCGGCCAGCCACATGGTGTTCGCTCTCGCCGTGGCGGATCAGGATGAGCTCGTTCATGGCACCAAACCCCTTGCCTTGACGCTCGCCGCCGCGCCGCGCGACAACGCCGCGACAGTCCCACACAAGGAGCGACGGGCCATGGCCGACATCCGGTTCGACGGCAAGGTGGCGATCGTGACTGGCTCAGGCGGCGGGCTGGGGCGACAGCACGCGCTGGAGTTGGCGCGGCGCGGGGCCAAGGTGGTGGTCAACGACCTCGGCGGCGCGGTGGACGGCTCCGGTGGCTCGTCGGACGCGGCGGCCAAGGTGGTGGAGGAGATCAAGGCCCTCGGCGGCGAGGCGCTCGCCAACGGCTCGTCGGTGACCGACGACGCGGGCGTCGCTCACATGGTCAAGCAGGCGATGGACGCCTGGGGCCGCATCGACATCCTGATCGCCAACGCCGGGGTGCTGCGCGACAAGTCGTTCGCCAAGATGGAGATCGCCGACTTCGAGTTCGTGCTGAACGTTCACCTGATGGGCACGGTGAAGCCGGTGAAGGCGCTCTGGGAAATCATGCGCGAGCAGAACTACGGGCGGATCGTGGTCACCACCTCGTCCACCGGACTCTACGGCAACTTCGGCCAGACCAACTACGGCGCCGCCAAACTCGCCCTGGTGGGCTTCATGAACAGCCTCAAGCTCGAAGGGGCGAAGAACAACATCCACGTCAACGCCATCTCGCCGGTGGCGGCGACGCGCATGACCGAGAACATCCTGCCGGCCGAGATCGCCGAGCGCTTGAAGCCCGACTACGTGACGCCAGGGGTGGTCTACCTCTGCTCCGAAGAGGCGCCGACCGGCGCGATCCTCACAGCCGGCGCCGGCTGTTTCGCGCTGGCCCGCGAATACGAGACCGAAGGCGTCTACCTGGGTGAGAACGGCCTCTCGGTGGAAGAGGTCCGCGACAACTGGGCCAAGATCGCCGACCCCGCCGGCCAGGCTGCCTACACCAACGGCGGCGAGCAAACGCAGAAGTTCTTCCGCCGCATGAACGGGGGCTAGCGGCGGCGGAGACCGCCAGCCCGCGTTCCTCAAGCCGCCCTACCGCCGTCCTTTCGCACGCCGTGAGCGATGAAGTCGACCGCGTCGTAGCGGGTCATGTTCTGCGCCTCCAGGAACGCGCAGGCGTGGCTCTCGCGCTCAGAGAAGATCGCAACCAGGACATTGGCTCCGGTCACTTCATCGCGTCCGGAAGACTGCACGTGGATCACCGCCCGCTGGATCACCCTGTGGAAGCCTGCTGTGGGCGCGGTCGGCCGATCCGGCGCCAGCGGGGGCAACTTCACGTCGGCAAGCCAACCCTCCAGGTTCGCTGTCAGGGCGCCGATGTCGACCTGGCACGCTTCGAGGACAAGTCTGGCGTCAGCGTCGTCCGTCAGCACCAGCAGAAGGTGCTCCAACGTCGCGTAGGACTTGCCCTGCGCCGCCGCGATGGCGCGGTGAAGTGAACCTTCCAGCGTCTTGGAGAAGGTGGTGGGGCCGCCGCGCATCGAGGCCTGCAGCACTGGATTGCGCGCCAGCGGGCTCTCTGGAGGCGTGACATCGGCCGGCGCGGCGGGCGCTTCCGACGTCGCGGGCGCTGGCTTGCCGGCGGCGTCGATGGCGGCGCTGAGCGTGTTCCAGTCGCGGGCGCCCAGCATCCTGGCGGTCAGTTCGAGGGCCTCGGCCTGGCTCAGGCGCAGGCCCCTGGCGTTGAGGGCGGTCCGCAAGTCGCGGGCCATGGCTTTTGCATCGCGAAAATCGCGCATGATCGATCCTTTGTCTCAGGAGCGAAGCTGGATGCGTCAGGAGCTTGCTTTGCTGACCCGTTCGCTCGGAGGCAAAGGGATCGGGGTCGCTCGATACGTTCACCGTAGCCCTGGGGCCGCAAGCGGCAGGCCGTATCAGCCTGTGCGCGCAGCCTGCGCGACGTCAGCGCGCCTGTCAACGCGAGCTCTGACTGAACAGCGCTCAGGAATCCGCTTGCGAGTTGACGTTCGGCAGGGTTCCCTCATGGCCAAGCGCCCGCCAGCGGCGTGTCATCCACCGCTCTCAAGGAAACGCTCAGCTTGTCTTCCGTCGCTCCTGCCTCGTCCCGCCTGCCCTTCGCACGGCTGCTGGCGTTCTCGCTGACCGGTCTGCCGCTCGGCGGCCTCGCGGTCGCGCTCGGCGTTTACTTGCCCCGCTATTTCGCCAGCCACGTCGGGTTGGCGCTCGGCGTGGTCGGGCTGGCGTTCGCCATCGTGCGGCTGATCGACATGTGCTTCGATCCCATGATCGCGCTGGTGATGGACCACACCAAGACGGCGTTGGGGCGCTACCGGGTCTGGCTGCTCGGCGCGGCGCCGCTGCTGGGCGTCCCGGTCTACATGTTGTTCATGGCGCCGGCGGGCGCTTCGCTGACCTACCTCGTCCTCTGGCTGCTGATCTATTACGTCGGCGCGTCCGTTCTGGCGCTGTCGCAAGCGTCGTGGGCCTCGGTGGTGGCGTCCACCTATCATGACCGCTCGCGCGTCTTTGGCACCATCCAGGTGGTCTCGACCATCGCCGCCACCGCGGTGCTGCTGTTCCCCACCCTGCTCGGCAAGAACCCGGTCACCACGGTGCAGATGATGGGTTGGATGATCATCGCCGCCACACCGTTCGGCATTGGGCTGGCCAGCATCTTTACCCCTGAGCGCATCGTCCAGGAGCACTCGACCGAGAAGGTCAGCTGGCGCGACTACTGGGAGATGATGACGTGGCCGGAGATGCGCCGGATCGTCGCCGCCGCGTTCTGCCTCACTATGGGGCCCGGCTGGATGAGCGCGATGTACGTGTTCTATTTCACCGATTCCCGCGGGTTCTCGTTCAAAGTCGCCAACCTGCTGCTGGTGCTTTACATCCTCGCCGGCGTGTTCGGCGCGGCCTCGCTGTCGTGGCTGGCCACCCGCGTGGGCAAGCACCGGGCGCTGATCGTCGCCTCGACCGGCTATTCGCTCGGCCTGATCCTGATCGCGCTGATGCCGAGAGGGGCGCTGATCCCGGCCGCGATCCTGATGTTCACGCTTGGCTTCCTCGCCGCTGGCTTCCAGCTGCTAGGGCGCGCGATGTGCGCCGACGTGGGCGACGTCATCCGCCTCGCCAAAGGCAAGCACCGCCAGAGTCTGCTCTTTGCGATGATGACCAGCGCCGAGAAGATCGCCGGCGCGCTGGCCATCGCCTTCAGTTTCACCATCCTGGGCGCCGTCGGCTACATCGCCAAGGACGGGGCGCACAACACCCCGGCGGCGATCCACAATCTCGAGTTGGTGTACGTCCTGGGCCCGATTTTCTTCGTCATGCTCGGGGGCGCCTGCTACCTGGGCTACAAGCTCGACCACAAGCGCCACGCCGAGGTGCGAGCGGCGCTCGACGAGCGGGAAGGCATTCTCCCCGCCGCGGCGTCGCTGGAGACCCTGGCGGGCGCCGACGTGGTCATGGGGCCGGCCGAGTAAGGCGCTCCTTCAACTTCCGACATACCCGAGCGCGAAATCTGTTGCGCCCGGTCGCCGAGAGCGGTCTGATTGCGCAGGGCGAGCCTCCGTCAGAGGGGCCGTGTCGGTGAGGAGCAATTGGTGAGTAGTTCAACCCAGGTCCGGGCGACGCCCGGCGACCGTCTGTCCGTCGGAACGATCCTGGCGTACGTCAGCACCAGCATTCCGCAGGCGATTCTGCTGGGCATGCTGGGCGTCTTCCTGCCCCGTTACTTCACCCACTTCTTCCCCGATCCGAAGAAGGCGCTGTTCATCATCGGCGGAACGCTGGCGCTGGTGCGTACGGTCGACACGCTGGCCGTCGACCTGCCGATCGGCTGGGCGATGGACAAGTTCAGCACCCGCTTCGGCCGTTACCGGCCCTGGTACGTCGTCGGCACGCCGATCACGCTGATCGGCACGTACATGCTGTTCAACCCGCCGCATGGCATGACTGCCAGCTACCTCGCGGGGTGGTATCTGTTCATGTACGTCGGCATCTCAATGATGACGATCGCGCTGGCGGCCTGGAGTCCGGGCCTCGCGCGCACCTACAACGAGCGCTCGCGCCTGTTCGCCTGGGGCATCCCCGTCGCCATCGTCGGCACCATCTGGCTGAACCTGTCGCCTATTCTGACCCACGGCAAATTCGGCCCTGGCGTCTTCGCCGACGTGCCGATCATCGGCTGGATCGTCATCGGCTCGATGATCGTGACCACGGCGATCGTGGCGCTGTTCATCCCCGAACCCAGCGCGCCGCCGGCGCCGCGCGCCCGCGGCGGGTTCTCCGACTACTTGAAGATCATCGCCAATCCCACCGCGCTGCGGTTGGTGATGGCCGACCTGTTCCTGACCCTTGGCCCGGGGCTCACCGGGCCGATCTATCTGTTCTTCTTCAACCAGTCTAAGGGCTTCTCGATCGCGCTCGCGACGACGCTGCTGCTGTTCTACACCTGCGCCGGCCTGGTCTGGGCGCCTGCGTGGGCGTGGATCGCGCGGCGGCTTGGCAAGCACCGTACGCTGCAGATCGCCTGTGCCTGCTACATGGTCTCGCAGACGACCCTGATGGCGATACAGGGGCCGCAGTTTCCGATCACGGCGCTGCTCATGTTCTTCGCCGGCGGCACCGCCAGCGGCTTCATCTTCCTGGTCCGCGCCATGCTGGCCGACTACTCCGACGAGCTGCGGCTGAACCAGGGCGTGTCGCGCTCGGGCCTGCTGTTCTCGTTCATCGGCGTCACCCAGAAGCTGGCGGGTTCGTTCAACACGGCGATCTCGTTCGGCATCCTCGGCATGGTCGGGTTCGATCCCGATGAGCACGCCCACAACACCGCCCGCGCCATCTTCGGGTTGAACATGACCTACGTGTTCGCGCCGATCGTCTTCGTGGGTGTCACTGCGCTGTTCTTCTTCGGCTACAAGCTCGACGCCAAGCGACATGCCGAGATCCGCGCGGCGCTGGATGCGCGCGACAAAGCCATCGAGGAGGAGAGTCTCGTCGACGGGCTCACGGGCGCCGACGCCCTGCCCGCGGCGGCGGCGGAGTGACTGGCCGACCGAGCTGATCCCGCGCCGCACGAAGGGCCCGCCTGATGTCGCTAGCCGCCGCTCCGCCCGCCAAGCCCTATCCGCTGCAGGGGATCGTAGCGTTCTCTACCGTCGGCGTGCCGCTGGCCGGCATGTTGCTGGCCTTCGGCCTGTGGATGCCGCGCTACTACATCACGCTGCTCCACAAGGGCGGCATGAACGCGGTGGTAGCGACGGCGCTGGTGGGCCTGGCTTTCGCGGTCGTCCGCGGGCTCGACATCTGCATCGACCCGCTGGTGGCGCTGGCCATGGACCGCACCAACACCCCCATCGGCCGCTATCGGCCCTGGATGATCGCAGGCCTGCCGTTCCTGATCCTCGGCATCCACCAGGTGCTGGTGCCCGGCCCCAACGCCAGCCTGGCCTGGCTGGTCGGCTGGTCAGTGGTCACCTACATCGGCTACTCCATGCTGACGCTGGGCCAGACCGCCTGGTCGCCGCGCCTCGCCCCGAGCTACGCCGAGCGCCCGCGCCTCTTCGGCTGGACCCAGGGCCTGGCGGTGATCGGCTCGGTGGGCCTGCTGGTGCTGCCGATCGTCACCAAGCACGCCATCGTGCCGTCGACGGCGCGGGACTTGCCCAAGCTGGCGGTGATCCTGATGATCGCTTTTCCCGTCGCGGTGGCGATCTGCACCATCTTCACCCGCGAAGGTAAGGCCCCGAAGGTGGCCAAGCAGAAGTTCTCGCGCGGCGACTACCGGTTCGCGTTCGGGCGTCTGTGGAAGATCGTGCTGGCCGACCTGGTGCTGACGCTAGGGCCGGGCACCACCGGGCCGATGTACGTCTATTTCTTCCACGACGCGAAGGGCTTCAACGAGGCCGACGTCGGCTACCTGCTGATCTACTACATCGGCGCCGGGCTGATCGGCGGACCGGTCTGGGGCCGGATGGCCCGGCGGTTCGGCAAGAGCCGCACCATTCAGATCGCCTGCCTGCTCTACGCCATCACGCAGTCCGTCCTGATGGCCATTCCGCACGTGCCGAAGGGCTACAGCTTCTTCCCCGGCGGACTGCCGACCGCGGCCGGCATGTTCTGCGTCGGCTTCTGCGCCTCGTCATTCATCTTGCTGATCCGCTCGATGGTGGCCGATGTGATCGACGAGGTGCGGCTGGAGACCGGGCGCGACCTGACCACCCTGCTCTATTCGATGGTCACCACCACCACCAAGGTCGGCCAGGCCATCACCGTTTCCATCGTGCTGCCGACGCTGGCGTTCTTCGGCTACGAGGGCCAGGAGGGCGCGCACAACACCGCCTCAGCGATCACGGTGCTGGAGATCATGTACGTCTCCGTGCCGATCGCGCTGGTCTGGTTCGGCGGCGCCATGCTGTTCGGCTACAAGCTGGACGCCAAGCGGCATGCCGAGATTGCTCAGGCGCTGGCCGAGCGCGACTACGCCGGGGCCGAAGAGAGCCTGATCGGCCCGACTGCCGTCGAAGACGGGCTCGTAAGCGCGGCGCCGGCCGAGTGACAGCTTCCAGGAACCCATAGATGTCAGCACAAGGCGGCGCGCCGCCGCGCCTGGGCCTCGGCTCGATCCTCGCCTTCTCTGGCCCCTCGTTCGCCCTCGCCGGCATGGGCGTGGTCTACGGGGTCTACATCGGTCCCTACCTCACCGGCGTGATCGGCGTGCCGCTGACGGTGATCAGCGGCGCCTTCCTGATGCAGCAGCTGCTGACCTTGTTCCTCGACCCGGCGCTGGGCTGGGCGATGGACCGCACGCGCACCCGCGTCGGCCGCTTCCGCCCCTGGGCCGTGGCCTCGACGCCGATCTTCCTGGCGGGCCTCTACGCCATCTTCATGGCGCAGAAGGGCATCGGCTTCGGCTACCTGCTGGGCTGGGGCCTGGTCATCGGCCTCGGCACCTCGATGCTGACACTCTCCACCGCGGCCTGGGGCGCCAACATCGCCGCCAGTTACAACGACCGCTCGCGGCTCTACGGCGTGCTGGGCGGTGTCGGCGGTATCAGCGCCATCGCCTTCCTGGGGCTGCAGCTGGTACTGGCCACGCCGCACCCAGGCTGGCCCAACAACGTGCAGATGACCGGCTGGGTGGTCATCGTGCTGATGCCCATCGCCATCGTGGTGCTGGCGACGTTTGTGCGCGAGCCGGTGTCGGCCAACGCTCGCACCCCGTTCGCGCTGAAGGACTATCGCGAGATGGTCGCCCGGCCCGAGATGGTGCGCCTGATCGCCGCCGACCTCTGCCTGCAACTGGGGCCTGGCGCCACGGCGCCGATCTACCTGTTCTTCTTCCGCGACGTGCTGGGCTTCAACGGCGGCCAGGAAGCCGTGCTGCTGATGATGTACACCGCCGCCGCGGTCTTCGGCGGTCCGGTGATCGGCTGGATCGCCACCAGGTACGGCAAGCATCGGACGCTCGCCGTCTCGACCATCGGCTACGCCATCTTCCAGGCCTCGCTGTTCATCGTGCCCAAGGGCCTCTTCATCGCCGCGATCCCGGGGATGTTCGGCTGCGGCTTCATCGCCTCGGGTTTCCTGCTGCTGGTGCGCGCCATGGTCGCCGACGTGGGCGACGAGGTGCGGCTGGAGCAGGACAAGGAGCGGATGAGCCTGCTTTATTCGATGGTCACCACGACCACCAAGATCGGCACTGCCATCACCTTGCCGGTGACCTATTCGGTGCTGGCGGCCGTCGGTTACCAGACCGCGCCCGGCGCCATCAACACGGCGGGCGCCATCCGGGGCCTGACCGACTGCTACGTGTTCGCCCCGATCATCTTCGTGCTGATCGGCGGCGCCTGCATGATCGGCTACAAGCTCGACGCCAAGCGCCACGCCGGCATCCGCGAGCAGCTGGCGCTCCGCGACGCCGGCCTCGCGGTCGGCGACCTCGTCGGCGCCCTCGCCCACGAAGTCATCGTCCCCCCGACGCCGGCGGAATAGGCCCTTGCTTGCGTAGGGCGCGCATTCTCACTAATGTAGTGAGATGTCAGACTTTGATCTTGTCGTCCCTGCTGCTGAGGCGAACCGCAGATTCTCACAGCTGTTACGCGCCGCGCGAGAGGGAAAGCACGTCGTAATCACCTCGCACGGAGCGGCCGTGGCCGAACTCTTGCCCGCCGGCTCGCTGGCCAAAGCAGCGGCGGAGCGACAGCGCCGTGCGGCCGCGATGGCAGAGCTTGAGGCGCACTGGGAGACCGCAAAGCCAAGGGTCATCGGCGACTGGACTCGGGCCGACCTCTACGACCGCGGTTGACGCTTGCCCGTCGCAGTGGACACCAACGTGCTGGTCTACGCCGAAGGGTTTGAGCGGCGGCCGGAGGACGCCCCAAAGATCGTTGTCAGTCGCCGCGTTCTGGGAAAATTGGCAGCGTTCGAAGAGGGATGGATTGCGCCGATTCAGGTGCTGGCCGAGTTGCACAATGTTCTCACAAGACACGCGCGCCTAAGCGCACCAGAGGCAACCGAGCGCTCGAGCCGCCTGGCGCGAAGTTGCACACTGGCGCCAACGACAGCGCCGGTGCTCGCTGACGCGTTGGTCCTGGCGAAGGACCACCATCTTCAGATCTTTGACGCGATCATTCTCGCCTGCGCCGCCGAGGCCGGATGCGACCTATTGCTCAGCGAAGACATGCATGCAGGCTTCGCTTGGCGCGGCGTCATCGTCGCCAATCCGTTCGCGCAAACCGAAGACGCGAGACTCGTCGAGCTGACGGCGGAATAGCGCTGCTCAGGCCAGCGCCCGCGCCGCGGCCTCGAACGCCTGCGCCACCGCGCCGTCCGGGTGGCTGACCACCAGCGGCACGCCGTCGTCGGCGCCGACGCGCAGGGCTATGTCGATGGGGATCTCGGCCAACAGCGGCACGCGCAGTCGCATGGCTTCGACCTTGGCGCCGCCCATGCCGAAGATCGGGATGTGGGCGCCCGTGGTCGGGTCGGGGAAGTAGGCCATGTTCTCGATCACGCCCAGGATCGGGGTCTGGGTCTTGGCGAACATCGCCGCGGCGCGGCGCGCGTCGATCAGCGCGATCTCCTGCGGTGTCGAGACGATCACCACACCGTCGATCTTCAGCTTCTGCACCAGGGTCAGCTGAATGTCGCCGGTGCCGGGCGGCAGGTCTACCACCAGCACGTCGAGTGGCTCGGCCTCGGTCGCCCAGCGCACATCGACGATCATCTGCCGCACCGCGGAAGAGGCCATCGGCCCGCGCCAGATCATCGGCGCGCCTTCGTCGACCAGGAAGCCGATCGACATCACCTTCAGGCCGTGCGCCGCCAGCGGCGTCAGCTTGCCATCCTCGAACGCCGGCTGCTGGTCCACGCCCAGCATGCGCGGGGCCGAGGGGCCATAGACGTCGGCGTCCAGCACCCCGGCTTTCAAGCCGAGTCGGGTGAACGCGCAGGCCAGGTTTACGGCGATGGTGGACTTGCCGACGCCGCCTTTGCCGCTGGCGATAGCGATGACGCGCTTCACGAACGGCGGCTTCTCGGCTTCGCTGGCCTGCGGATGGGCATGGGGATCGGCGCTGACGCTGGCAGCGCCTTTTCGCACCCGGGTAACCCCGGGCGCCGCGTGGCGCGCCGCGGCCGTGAGCACCACCTGCGCCTTGTCGACGCCGGGGACGGCCAGCAGCGCCTTTTCGGCCTCGGCCCGGACGTAGCCGTAGCGCGCGGCGTCCTCGGCGGGTACTTCCAGCATGAAGCCGGCGCGGCCCTCGGCGATCACCAGGCCCTGCACCAGGCCAGCGGCATTGAGGCCGCGCCCCGATTTCGGATCGATCACCCCGTCCAGGGCGGCGAGCACGCGCTCGCGGTCGGGGATCATGCTCTGCGCTCCATGAAGCGCAGATAGGCGCTGCGATGCGCGCCTTACAAGCCGCGTCAGCCGAGCGGCGGCTCGAACCGCGCCGGCTGGGTGCGCCAGTCGAGGGTCAGAAAGGCCTGCAGGCGCTCCGTGGAGAGCGTGCTCAGCGCCGCGTCGAGTTCGCAGGCGCTGACGGCGCTGGCCGGCGCGTCGCGAAAGCGCATGGCGGTGGCGAGGGCCAGGGCCTCGCCACGAGCGAACGGCGGACGCTCAACGAGCGGTTTGCGGCGACCGCCGCGCGGCGCGAACGAGCGAACTTCAGCGCCGCGGGGCGCCGGTGAATCGGTGATCATTGGGGCGAGTCTCAAGCGTCGCCTTCCCTCTGCCTCGATGCGCGAAACACGCGATTCGCGAATCAGTTCCGTACTGTGACGATTGGACCGGCGCATTCAGCCAGAACTCGGACCGGAATTGGGCCAAACCAAGGCCTTGATTCAACTGAGGTTAGCGCGGCGTTAGCTACGCCTGGGCCTGGATCAGGTCGCGCACGTGATGCAACGACTCGGCGATCGCGATCGTCAGCCCACGCATTTCCTCTGTCGGATCGAGCAAGTCCGGCACCATCACCGTCATCATGCCGGCGGCGTGCGCGGCCCGGACCCCGTTGTGCGAGTCTTCCAGCGCCAGACAGTCGCAGGGATCGACGCCCAGCTTCTCGGCCGCCATCAGATAGGGGTCGGGATCGGGCTTGCCGCGGGCGTAGTCGCCGGCGGCCACGACGATGCCGAAGCGGCCCAGGATACCGCTGGGCGTCAGCGTGCGGATCACCGCGCGGTGGCTGGACGAGGTGGCGATGCCCCGCGGGATCTCGCGCTCGTCGAGCAGGTCCAGCAACTCGCGCACGCCGGCTTTCAGTGCGACCCCAGCCTCGCACGCGGCGTACGCGCCGGCCGAGACGTCCGCGTCCCACGCCTCCATCGGGAAGTCGGGGCCGAAGTGGGCGCGCGCCACGGCGTCGCTGGCGGCGTTTGGCAGCCCGACCATGCGAATGAAGACGTCGTGTGGCAGGTCGGCGCCCCTGGCCCGCGCCGCGACGATCATCAGCTCGCGGATCAGCACCTCAGTGTCGACCAGCAGGCCATCCATGTCGAAGACCACGGCGCGGATCGGGCGCGGAAACACCATGGCGCCGCTTAGCCCGCGTCGCCGCCGCCCGCGAAGTCACATTGCGTCTCAGGCGGTAACGAAGGCGTCCTGCCCATAGCCTTGAAAGTAGAGTAGCGCGGTGAGGTCGGTGTGTTCGACCTTGGCGTCGGCCTGGCCGGCCAGCACCGGCTTGGCGCGATAGGCGACGCCCAGCCCCGCGGCGGCGATCATGTCGAGGTCGTTTGCGCCGTCACCCACCGCAAGGGTATCCGCCATCGACGCGCCGAAACCGGCGGCTTCCGCGCGCAGCGTGCTCAGCTTGGCGTCGCGGCCCAGGATCGGCTCGGCCACGTGGCCGGTCAGCGCTTCGCCATCGTCGATCAGCTTGTTGCCCCAATGGGCATGGAAGCCGGCGGCCTGCGCCACCCGCGAGGTGAAGAAATCGAAGCCGCCCGAAACCAGCACGCAACGCGCGCCCTGGGCCGCCATGGTGGCGACCAGCGTCCGCGCCCCAGGATTGAGCCGCACGCGCTCGTCGAAACAGCGTTGCAGGTCGTCCAGCGGCAGGCCGGCGATCATCGCCACCCGCTCGCGCAACGCGTCCTGGAACTCCAGCTCGCCGCGCATGGCCCGCTCGGTGATCTGCGCCACCTCGCGGCGCACGCTGGCGAAGTCCGCCAGTTCGTCCAGACACTCGCAGGCGACGATGGTGGAATCCATGTCGGCGATCAGCAGGCGCTTCTTCCGATGCTCGGCGATTTGGGCGCAGATGTCCGCCGGCTGACGCTCCAGCGCTTCCTCGGCTTTGGCGCGAACGATGGTGGGATCGTCATGATCGAAGAAGATGTCGAATGCGCCGTCGCCCAGGATATTGGTGTCCCGGATGGTCGAGCCGGCGCCGGCTACGGCTTCCAGGGCGAACGGCAGCGCCGCCTGAAGCGCGTCGAAATCCGGCGTGACGACGGTAAGAACGATCCGCATGTCCGCTCCAGCCCCTGAGCCTCGCATCTGGCTGATCGCCGGTCCCACCGCAAGCGGCAAGTCCGCACTGGCGCTGCGGCTGGCGCAATTGCTGGGCGGCGAAGTGATCAACGCCGACTCGATGCAGCTCTACGCCGACCTCAGTGTGCTGACCGCTCGCCCCGGCCGGCCGGAGACGCTGCTGGCGCCGCACCACCTCTACGGCGTGGCCGACGCCGCCGACGGGTGGTCGGTGGGCAGATGGCTCGAAGCGGCGAAGGCGACGCTGACCGATGTGGCGCTGTGGCGGCGCACCGCCATCGTGGTTGGCGGCACGGGACTCTACTTCCGGGCGCTGACCCACGGCTTGGCCGACATCCCCCCCGTGCCGCGGGCAGTGACTTTGGCGATCGCGGCGCAGGCCGGCGCGGCGGGAGAGCTGGCGCTCAGGCCCCGGCTGGCGCGGCTGGACCCGCAAGCCGAGGCGCGGATCGCTCGCGGCGACATCCAGCGCCTGTTGCGCGCCATCGGTGTGGCCGAACACACCGGCCGCCCGCTCACCGCGTGGCAAGCGGACACAGCGCCGGTGCTCGCGCCAGACGACTGGCGCGGCGTCGTGATCGAGCCACCGCGCGCGGCGCTCTACGCCGCTTGCGATGCACGGCTGGCCGCGATGTTCGAGGCCGGCGCCATCGATGAGGTGCAAGCGCTGGCGGCGCGTGGGCTGGACCCGGCGCTGCCGGCGATGAAGGCGGTGGGCGTGCGCGAGATCATGGGGTTGCTTGGCGGGCGTGTCGGCCGCGCCGAGGCCCTGGCCCGCGCACAGCAGGAGACCCGCCGCTACGCCAAGCGCCAACTGACCTGGCTGCGCAACCAGATGGGCGATTGGCCAAGGATCGAAGCGACGGACCCCGAGGAACAGTGGACCGCACTGCAGGCCATGATCGCCTAGCGCGGCGCGTGGGTCCGCGCCGCCGCGAGGTTGTCTTTCGAAGCCGGCAGCTGCCGCGCCAGCGCCGCCGCATGTCGCTCTCGGAAGACGGCGCGGTTGGCCTCGCTGATGTGTGCGGCGTCCCCCGCCTTCGCCTCGCTGCCGAACTCGAAGTGCTCGGTGACCACCGTCGGCGCATAGACCACCCGCCAGCCGGCGGCCCAAAGGCGCAGGCAGTAATCCGCTTCCTCGAAGTAGCCAAACCCGTAGACCGGATCGAAGCCGCCGAGACTCTTCCAGACGTCGCGCCGGGTCATCAGGAAGGCGCCGGAGCCGTAGTCGATGTCGCGCGGGGCGCCGAGCCGCGCATCGTCCGGCCGCCAGCCGCGGCCGTAGCCGGCGGTGGCGCCGTCCGTCCAGACGATGCAGCCGGCCTCCTGCACCCGGCCGCTCGGCAGGATCACGCGGCCGGCGACCGCCCCGACGTCCGGCCTCGCAAAAAGCGCTGCCAGCGCGTGCGCCACGGCGCCTTGCCGGGGAAAGGCGTCGCTGTTGACGAACACGATCGCGCCGGCGCGCGCCGCCGCCGCGCCCTGGTTGGCGGCGGTGAGGAAGCCCTTGTTGGACGCATTGCGCACCAGGGTGACGCCATCCACCCGGCGGAGCAGCGCTTGCGTCTCCGCGTCGGACGCGTTGTCCACCAGCACCAGCTCCAGCGCCGCGCCCAATTGGTCGCGCAACGCCATCAGGGAACGCAGGACGAGGTGTGGCTGGTTCCAAACCACCAGCACCGCTGTGACGTCCGGCGGTCCGTCCCAGGTGGGCCAGACGATGCGCTCTTCGCTGTCCATGAACGCGGCCAGCTGGGCGCGAGCCTGCTGCGTCAGCCGCGCTTTTGCCACGGCGGCGCGGCGCGCGGCGCGCTCGGATTTGCGCGGCAGCCGGGCCAGCGCCGACAGCGGCCACGGCAGCTCTGCCGCCCGCGTCCGCCACCCCGCCATGGCCGCCGGGCCGTCCGCCATCCGCCGCCTCCCGTTCAGGCTTCCTTGACGCCTGCCGGCCACGATGGCAAATCTCGGTGAGACAGAGGCAAGGAAGAGCAGATGCGCGCGGCGCGGCTCGTACTTACAAGGCGATCGGTATCGGTAGGGGCCTGACCGCCCCTCTTAACCGACCCCGGTCGCGCGTCCCCCAAGGCCCCTTTCAGCGGGCCTTTTTTCTTGCTCCCATGCCTTCGAAAACCGAGCCCATCCCATGACCGTCCAATCCGCCCTCGAAGCCTCCGCCGACGCCAAAGAGATCATGACCGGCGCCGAAATCGTGGTCCGGGCCCTTGTCGACCAGGGCGTTACCGAGCTTTTCGGCTATCCCGGCGGCGCGGTGCTGCCGATCTATGACGCGCTGTTCCACGAGCCGCGGCTGAAGCACGTGCTGGTGCGCCACGAGCAGGGCGCGACCCACGCCGCCGAAGGTTACGCGCGCTCAACAGGCAAATGCGGCGTGGTGCTGGTCACCTCCGGCCCCGGCGCCACCAACGCCGTCACCGGCATCACCGATGCGCTGATGGACTCGATCCCGATGGTGGTGCTGACCGGCCAGGTGCCAACGCACCTGATCGGCACCGACGCCTTCCAGGAATGCGATACGGTGGGCATCACCCGCCCCTGCACCAAGCACAATTACCTGGTGAAGGACGTCGCCGACCTGCCGCACGTGCTGCATGAGGCGTTCAAGATCGCCACCAGCGGCCGGCCAGGGCCGGTCGTGGTCGACATCCCGAAGGACGTGCAGTTCGCCAGCGGCCTCTACGTGGGCCCGGAGAAGGCGCGCTCCAGCCACAATTACCACCCGCGGGTCGACGGCGACCCTGGGCGCATCGCCGAAGCGGCGGCGCTCATCGCCGGCGCGCGCCGGCCGATCCTCTACACCGGCGGCGGCGTCATCAACGCGGGGCCCCGGGCCAGCCAGCTGCTGCGCGAGTTCGCCGCGCTCACAGGCGCGCCGGTGACCTCGACGCTGATGGGCCTGGGCGCGTTTCCGGCTTCTGACCCGTCTTGGCTCGGCATGGTCGGCATGCACGGCGCCTACGAGGCCAACCATGCGATGCACGACTGCGACGTGATGGTGGCCATCGGTTCGCGCTTCGACGACCGCGTCACCGGCCGTCTCGACGCGTTCTCGCCGGGCTCGAAGAAGATCCACATCGACATCGACCCGTCGTCGATCGGCAAGGTGGTGCGCGCCGACATCGGCATCCTGGGCGACGCCGGCAACGTGCTTGAGGCGCTGATCGCCTCTTGGAAGCGCCAGCGGCTGGCGTCCAACGCGGGCGCTTTGAAGGACTGGTGGGCGCAGATCGGCCAGTGGCGCGCGCGGCGCGGCTTCGCTTACCGGCGCTCGGCCGACCTGATCAAGCCGCAGCACGCCATCGAACGGCTCTATGACCTGACCCGCGGCCGCGACGTCTACATCACCACCGAAGTGGGCCAGCACCAGATGTGGGCGGCGCAGTTCTTCCATTTCGAAGAGCCGAACCGCTGGATGACCTCGGGCGGCCTCGGCACCATGGGCTACGGCTTGCCGGCGGCGGTGGGCGTGCAGGCCGCGCACCCGCAGAGCCTGGTCATCGACATCGCCGGCGACGCCTCGGTTCAGATGACCATGCAGGAGGTGTCAACCGCCATCCAGTACGACCTGCCGATCAAGGTCTTCATCCTCAACAACCAGTGGATGGGGATGGTGCGCCAGTGGCAGCAACTGCTGCACGGTGAGCGCTACAGCCACTCCTACTCCGACAGCCTGCCCGACTTCGTGAAGCTGGCCGAAGCCTACGGCGCGCTGGGCCTGCGGGCGGAGCATCCGGACGAGCTGGACGTCAAGATCATCGAGATGATCGACACGCCGCGGCCGGTGCTCTTCGACTGCCGGGTGGAGAACTCGGAGAACTGCTTCCCGATGATCCCCTCCGGCAAGGCCCACAACGAGATGATCCTGGGCGAGGACGCCGCCGATCTCAGCGGCGCGATCGACGACGCGGGCAAGCGGCTGGTGTGATCGCGGTTGACGAAACGGCGTTGTACGTACATATTTGTACGCACGAATGAACTTCGAGTGGGATGAGGCGAAAGCGAGGGCGAATCTCGCGAAGCACGGGGTCGCATTCGATGAGGCCGAGCTGGTGTGTCAGGACCCCTGCACACCATCTACTTCGACCGCGTCGAGAACGGCGAGACACGGTGGTGGGCGGTTGGAGTCGTGCCGCCGCTCACAACGCTGGTCGTCGTGCACATGCATCCAGACGCGGACGATGACCAGATTGTGCGGATCATCGGCGCTCGACGAGCGACGCGAAAGGAACGCGAGCGATATGAAAGAGAGAACGCTTAGTCCGGAGCAGCTCCAACGGTTGCAGAAGCTGGCGGAGATGCCTGACGAAGAGATCGACCTCAGCGATATTCCGGAGATCCCAGATAGCGCCGTCCTCTACCGGCCGATCAAGCAACCCGTGACCATCCGTTTGGACGCCGACATCGTGAGCTGGTTCAAGCAGCAGGCTGGCGACAGGCCCTACCAGACCGAGATCAACAGCGTCCTGCGCAAGCACGTCACCGACGCGCTGAAGCGGCGCGCGTAGGAAGCGGCACACCCCTGTCCATGGTCCATCTGTGAGCACCCGCCCGCCGGTCGTCGCGCTGAAGGACGTGCGCCTGGCCGATGGACCGCGCTCGCTGTTCGAAGGCGTCGACGTGGCGCTGGAGCCTGGCGCCCGCGCTTGTCTGGTGGGCCGCAACGGCGCCGGCAAGTCGACGCTGTTGCGCATGCTGGCGGGCCGGGTCGAGCCGGACTCCGGCGAGCGGACGATCGCGCCGGCCGCCCGTGTGAGCTTCGTCGCGCAGGAGCCGGAGATCGCTGGCGAGACCTTGCTCGACTACGCCAGCGCCGGCGGCGCGCCCGCCCACGAGGCCGCGGCGGCGCTGGAGGCCTTCGGGCTCGATCCGGCGCGCGGCGCGCAGGGGCTTTCAGGCGGCGAGACTCGGCGGACCGCGCTGGCCCGCGCCTTCGCCGAGCGCCCGGACCTGCTGCTGCTCGACGAGCCGACCAACCACCTCGATATCTTCGCCATCGAGACGCTGGAGAGCCTGCTCACCGGCGCGCGCTGCGCCGTACTCACTGTCAGCCACGACCGCGCCTTCCTGAGCCGCGTTACACAGCGCTGCTTCTGGCTGGAGGACCGGCGGATCTGGGCGCTGGACAAGGGCTTCGCCGCCTTCGACGGCTGGTCGGCGAGGATCGCCTCGGACCAGGCGGAATCCCTGCGCCGGCTGGAGAAAGCCATCGAGCGCGAGACCTATACGTTCTACCGCTCGATAACCGCCCAGCGCACCCGCAACGAGGGCCGCGCCCGGGCGCTGGCGGCGATGCGGCGGGATTTGGCCGAGAGGATGCGCGACCAGCGCCAGCCGATGGCGCTGGCGGCGGATGCCGGGGCAGCGTCCGGCCGGCGCGTCGCCGAGGCCAAGGGCCTGACCAAGAGCTTCGGCGGCCGCACGTTGATCAAGAGCATCTCCACCCGCATCCAGCGCGGCGACCGGCTGGCGGTGGTGGGCCCCAACGGCGCCGGCAAGACCACGCTGGTGAAACTGCTGCTGGGCGAGATCGCGCCGGACGCTGGAACCGTGACGCTGGGGACCGGGCTGGAGGTCGCCTACGTCGACCAGGCCCGCGCCGAGCTCTCGAGCGAGGCGACGCTGTGGGAAGCGCTGGCGCCCGATGGCGGCGATCAGGTGATGGTGCGCGGCAAGCCCAAGCACGTCGCCGGCTACGCGCGCGACTTCCTCTTCCAGGATGGCCAGCTGCGCCAGCCGGTGTCGAGCCTCTCCGGCGGGGAGCGCAATCGCCTGCTGCTGGCCCGCGCGCTGGCCCGCACCGCCAATCTGCTGGTGCTCGACGAGCCCACCAACGACCTCGACATGGAGACGCTGGACCTGCTGGAAGACGTCTTGGCCGACTACGACGGCACGCTGATCCTGGTCAGCCACGACCGCGACTTCGTCGACCGCCTTGCCACCTCCACCATTGCGCTCGACGGCGCCGGTCACGCAGTTGAGACGCCCGGCGGCTGGAGCGACTTCGTCCGCCAGAACCCCGGTTTCTTCGACTCGGTCCGCGCTCGGCCGGCAGCCAAGCCGGCGGCCAAAGCCGCGTCGCCGCTGCGACCGACGTCAGCGCCCACCAAGCTGACCTTCAAGGATCAGCATCGGCTGAAGGAACTGGATGCGGCGATGCCCCGCCTCTCCGACGAAATCGTCACCCTCGAAGCCAGGCTGGACGACGCCAACCTCTACGCCCGCGACCCGAAGGCTTTCGCAACCGCAACCGGCCGTCTCGCCGCCGCCCGCGCCGAGCTGTCTGGCGCGGAGGACGAGTGGCTTGAGCTGGAAGAACGCCGTGAAGCGCTGGCCAAGGGTGGCTAGGATGCTGGCGCGCCGCGGCCGTCAAAGCTAGGAAGGCCCATGTCTGTCGAGCCGCCCGCCTCCGCCTATGACATGGGCCACAAGGTCGAGACCGAGAGCCTCGCCACCTTCGCCATCCTCGTGGACAACGAGCCGGGGGTGCTGCACCGCGTGGTCGGCCTCTTCGCCGCGCGCGGCTACAACATCGAGAGCCTCACCGTCGCCGAGACCGACGAGACCGCGCACACCTCGCGCATCACCATCGTCACGCGCGGCACCTCGCAGGTCTTGGCCCAGATCCAGGCGCAGCTGGAGAAGATGGTCTCCACCCGGCACGTGGTGAACGTCACCGTCGACCCCAACGGCGTGCAGCGCGAGCTTGCCCTGGTGAAGGTGCGGGGCGCCGGCGCCGAGCGCGTGGAGGCCCTGCGCATCTCCGACATCTTCCGCGCCAAGGTGATCGACACCACCAGCCAGAGCTTCATCTTCGAGATCACAGGCGCGCCCTCGAAGATCGACCGCTTCACCGAACTGATGCGCCCGCTCGGCCTGGTCGAAGTCTCCCGCACGGGCGTGCTCTCGATCGACCGCGGCGAAGGCGCGCTCTGAGGTTCCGGCGCCCGGCGCGAGGCGCCGGACACCGGGACACAGCCTTACGCCGCCGTCATCGCCTCCACCCAGTTGGGCGGGTTCTCGGCGCGGTAGCGGGTCTTGTCGGCGTCGGAGCCCAGAATCTCGATCAGCTGAGCGTCGTTGTAGACTTGGCCGGTGAACTTGTCGGGGGTCTGCATGGCCAGCAGGATCGCGGCCTCGACGTACGAGTCGGGCTTCGGCAGGCCCTGGCGGGTGCCGGGCGTGTAGGCCTGCGGCGCGGGCCGCGGCGCCGCCGCCTGACCCGGCGCGGGCGTACCGGCGCCAGCGCCTTGCGGACGGCCGAACAGCAACCCTGGGGTCTCGATACCGCCCACTGGCTTCATGGCGTTCACCGCGATGCCGGCGTCCTTCAGCTCGCGCGCCAGACCGATGGTCATCGACTCGATCGCTCGCTTGGTCGCGCCGTAGTGGGAGCCGCCGCGCGCCGCCACCGACGAGATGTTGATGATGTTGCCGCTCTTTTGCGCCTGCATCGCCGGCAGCACCGCGCGGATGCAGCGGAACGGGCCGTGGACGTTGATGTTGAATTCCAGCTCCCAGCTCTTCGGCCGGATGGTGGAGATGAAGCCCGCCGGCTGCACCGCCGCGTTGGTCATGAGGATGTCGATGCGGCCCCAGTGATCCATGACCTTTTGGGCCATGGCCTCGACGCTGGCCTCGTCGCCGACGTTGCAGACCACCGCGAAGCCTTCGCCGCCGGCTTCCTCGCACATCTTGACGGTGTCGTGGATGGTGCCGGGCAGGCGCGGATCGCTCTCGGTCTCCGTACGTGCGGCGACGACCACCTTGGCGCCTTCGCGGGCATAGCCCACCGCACAATATTGGCCGAGCCCGCGGCTCGCCCCGGTGATGATGGCCACTTTCCCAGCCAGTCTTCCCGCCATGAAATCCTCCCTGATCTCTATCTTCTGGTTTTGACGGGAGAACCTCCTAGCCGCCCGGGCGCCTCAGCGGAAGGGGCGATACAACGGGGCGCGGGCGACCCGGTCAGGCGGCGACAGCGTCCGGGAGCGCGGCGCCGGCGACGCGGCGCGCATAGCGGCGGCGGCCCACGAAGCGCATGGTCGCGTACTGGATGGCGAACAGCGCCAGCTTGGTCGCCAGCGCATAGGCCGACATGAAAGCGACCCACGCCGTGAGGCTCAGCGTCAGCGCCGCGACGACGTTGACCGCCGCCGAGACGAACATCAGCCCCGCCCAGACGAAACCGAAACCAACCCCCAGGTCCGGGACGTATTCCAGCGCCTCGTCCGGCAGATAGCGGTTCATCCAGCCGGGTTTCAGCATCACCGCGCCGACGACGGCGTAGACGACGCTGCCCTTGATCAGGATGAAGCGGAAGTCGTTGGTGATCAGCGCGCCGACGCTGGCGACGACAACCAGCGCCAGGCTAAGCCACTGCAGCGCTTCGATCTTCTTGCCGCGCGAGCGCTCCCAGACCATTTCGCCAACGCCCATGGCGAGGCCGACGGCCGCGGCGATGGGGATGCTCTTGGTCAGCGAAAACACCGCCAGGTAAATCAGCGTCGAGGCCATATCTAGGACCAGGAAACCGGCGGAACGGAACAGACTCTTCATGTCGAGCGCCCTCCTTACAGGCCGGGCGACCATGCCGGCGCGCCGTAGAACGCCCCAGTCCGCCGGCGACAGCGCCCTGTCGATTGGCGAAAAACCGCTGTCCGTTGGCGCTTCGTGAGCGGCGGGACGCCGGTCAGGGCCGTGGCGCTTCGCCGTACTTGCGCATGTTGATGAAGAACAGTGGCCGGCCGTCGGGGTCCTTCAGCATGAAGGCGCGGCCTGAATCGTCACCCGCCGGCTCGCGGAAGAAGCCCAGGCCCTGGCGCCGCGCCTGCTCGGCCACCGCGTCAATGTCGCCTTGCCAGAAATTGAGCTGCGGTTCTGCTGGATCGAGGTAGCCCTGGTAGAGCGTGATCCGGGCGTCGCCGCAGACCATCGCCGCCACGCGCGCCTCGTCTTCCGGCAACGGCCGCCGCTCGAAGCCCAGCAGTTCGTAGAACGCCACCGTCCTGGCGACGTCCTTCACCGGCAGCGCCACGTCGTAGCGACCCAGCGCCAGCAGGGGCGGTCCGGCGGGCTCGCTGCGGGTCACCTCGGCCATGCGGATCAGGAACAGCAGTTGGCCGTCGGGATCGCGGACCATCACGCAGGCGTCGCCGTTCGGCGGCGTCACCAGTCCTGATGGCTGCGTGTGCGGCGAGGGCTTGCTCGGCAGCACAATCTCGGCGCCCGCCGCGACCAGCTTGTCCATCATCGCTTCCACGTCGCCGTTCCAGAAAATCAGCTGGGTTTCGGGTGGATCGAGGACGCCCTGAAAGATCGAGACGCGGCAGTCGCCCGCCACCATCGTGTGGCTGCGTCCCTCGTCGGCGGTGTCCACCACCACGAAGCCCAGCGCCTCGTAGAAGGCGCGAGTGCGCTCCACATCGACGACAGCGAAACTGGTCTCGAGCCATCCGGCGTTCATGGCATCCTCCTACGGCTGCGTTTCGCGCATCAGCTGGCGATAGCGTTCTCTGAGCGGGGCCTCGTCGCCAAGGTCCCGCAGCGGCCCCCCGTCCATCAGCTCGCCAAGGTGGTCGAGCGAGCGGTGCCAGCCGCTGAGGGTGCCCGGCCGCCAGGGGTTCAGTGCGCCGGCCGGATGCTCCGGCGGATCGGCCGGCCAGCCGAAAGTGTTGCGCCAGACGCCGGGCGGCGAGCTCTGAACGAAGATCACCCGCGTTCCGCCGGGAACCGGGTCCAGGGTGAACTGCCAGTAGCCGTCCGGGCCGTGCGCCTCGGGACCACCGAAGCGGAGCAGGCGCGGCGGCGCCAAGATGGTGATCACGCCCTTGAAGTCGTTGGGCTCGCCGGGCTTGCCCCACAGTGCGAGATATTCGCCGCCCAGGCGCGGGTCGATGGCGATCGGCGCGAACCAGGCCGACATCTGCACCGGGTCGGCGATCGCCCCCCACACCCGCTCGATCGGGTGAGGGTAGGTGCGGATGTATTCGATGGTGTAGCGGTCGAGGAAGCGCGCGAGCGGGGCCTCGCCACGATGTGCGCCGGCCCTTCGCCGGTATTCGCGATTGAGCGTCGTGCTGGCTTCCTCGCGGCGCAGGTCGAGCACGTACCGGTCGGCGGCCGCCTGATCGAACTCGCTGCCGCGCACCATCGATCCGGCCCAGGCCTTGGCGATCTGGCCCAGGTCGGTTTCGGCCAGCCGCGCGCCCACGGGCCCGCCGTCCAGCCACTCGGTGAGGCTGTCGAAGATTTCGTGCCAGCCGCCGGCGACCCCGTCCGGGTCGCGCGCCAGGCCGCCGGCGATGCCCGGGAAGTGCTCTGTGAACAGCATCCGCGTGCCGCCGGCCACAGGCGCTAGCTCGTACTGGAAATATCCCGCCACGCCGCCCGGCATGTGCGCCGCGTGCTGGCAGCGGAGCAGCCGCGGCGGGTCGACGGCAGTGACTTCGCCAGACCAGTCGCCCTCGCCGCTGGTGGTCCAGGCGCCGCCGCGGCGCAGCTCGATGCTGATCGCAAACAGCGAGCCCTTCACCTCGACCGGGTCGGTGATGGCGCGCCACACGCGTTCAATCGGATGGGGAAAGATGCGCTCGTATTGCACCGTCTCGTCGTCGAGAAAGCGGCCAAAGCTGCCACTGACCGTCGTCAGCCCCTCCTCCATCGTCAATCCCTCGGCCGCGTTGCGTCGACGTGCGCCGCGTAGGTGTCCTTCAGTTCGAACCAGCGCTCGCGGGCGCGCAGACTGCGCTGGATTTGCGCCTTCTGCTCCGGGCTGAAGGCCGCGGCGTCCTTGACCGCCCAATCGGCCACGATCTCGCTCAAGCGCGTCGGCGGCAGACGCGCGTTGATCGGCGCGCCATCCAGCAGCTCACCCAGTTCGTCGAACGCGGCGTGCCAGCCTGCCAGCGAACCGGGCCGCCCGGGCGCGGCGAAGTTGGCGACGGGTTCGACCGGATCGCCCGGCGCGCTGTGCTGCAGGTAGCGCAGCCGCGTGCCGCCTGGCGCGGGCGCCAGCTCAAACTGGAAGAAGCTCTGCGGCCCCGGCCAGGGACCGACGTCCGGCTTGGGGCCAAAGCGCACCAGCCGCGGCGGCTCGAACGCCTGGATGATGCCCGCGAAGTCTTCTTCGAAGCGGTAAGCGCCGCCGGCCTTCATCTCCCAAACGCTCGGCGGGATGAACCAGATTGATACTTCGGCCGGGTCGCAGACCGCCCGCCACACCCGTTCGATCGGATGCGGATAGGTGCGGACAAACTCGACCGTCCAGCGGTCGATGAAGCGCGCCAGATCGCCCTCGGACATCACATGCCCCCCTGCGAGGCGAACAGACCACGCTCGCGATAGATCTCGGCCAGCGCATCCTCGCGGGCGCGGCTACCTTGGCAGACCCCGCCGTCGATAAAGACGCCCAGGTTGTCGATGTTGAGATGCCAGCCCGCGAGCAAGCCGGGCGATGGCCAGTCGACTCTCACGCCGCTTGGCGTGCCGTGCTGGACGAGCGTGACCCGCGTGCCGCCCGCGACGCTCGCCAGCCGGAACTCGAAGTACCCTTCGCCGCCAGCAGGCGGATCGCTGAAGCGGATGAGGCGCGGAGGCTCGAACGCGAGGATCACGCCCTTGATGCCGCCTTCGTCGGGTCCGAACCGAAAGGGCGCGCCGAGCCGCGGCTCGAACGCCGCGGTCCAGAACCACTGGGAAACCTCGGCCTCGTCCGTGATCGCCCGCCACACCCGCGCGATGGGGTGCGGAAAGACGCGCACATAGTCGAACGTGCAGCGGTCGATGACCCGGGCGAAGTCGGCGTCGTCCATGGCGGTCTTCTCCCGCACCGGCGGCTAGTAGGAGAAGTTGAGGCTGGCGACGGCGACCAGATCGCCGCGATCGTCGACGCACTCGGCCCGCACCCGGACGATGCTGGCCCCGGTGTGCAGGATGGTCGTGGTGGCGGTGTAGGCCTCGGCGGTTAGCGCTTTCAGGTAGTCGACGTTGAGGCTGATGGTCCGCACGCCGGTGGACCGATCGGTGTCGCCACCTTCGCGGGACATGCGCTGGTGGATCGCGACGCCGGCGTGGTAGGCGCCGGCGACATCGATCGCCGCCGCCAGCGCGCCACCGTGCAGTGTCCCGCCCGGCAGGGTCAGCTCGGTGCGCTTGGTAAAGCGCACCACCAGCCGTTCCGGACTGACGTCGCCAAGCTCCAGGCCCAGGTGGGTGTTGAACGGCGTCATGCGGAACAGTTCGCGCATGAAGCTGCCGGGTTCGCGGGTCAGCGTCTGTTGATCGGCCATGGTCGTCTCCTCGTTTCCGCCGGCTAGGGCTGCATCGCCAGCATGTGATCGCGGTAGCGCTGGTCGAGCGCGTCGCGCTCGCTTTGAGACGCGCGCACCCACACGCCGCCGTCCATGAGCACGCCCAGGTGGTCGAAACTCCGATGCCAGCCGCTGAGCGTGCCTGGCCGCCACGGGTTGCGCTCACCGGCGGGGTGCTCCGGCGGGTCGGCCGGCCAGTTGTGGACGTTGACGTAGTCGCTCGACCTGATGAGCTGCGTGAACACCATCCGGGTGCCGCCGGTCACGGACTCCAGCTCGAATTGCCAGTAGTTCACCGCGTTGATGTGGGGACTGCCGAACCGCACCAGCCGGGGCGGTTCGAACGCTGTGATCACGCCTTTGAACGGGCTGTCTTCTTCCCAGAGCGCGACCCAGGCGCTGCCAAGCCGTGGCTCGAACTGAAGTGGCCCGAACCAATCCGACATCTGGGCGGGATCGGTGATCGCATTCCACACTCGTTCGATGGGATGCGGATAGGTGCGCACATATTCGACCGTATCGCGGTCGATGAACCGCGCCAGCTCAGCCTCGGTCGTCGTCACTTCGCGCCTCCCGCTCTTCGCGTTCTTTCATCAGGTCCAGATGCGCGCCCAGGCGGTCGAAGCGCGCCTTCAGCACGTCGAGCTGGGCTTCCATCCACTGCTTGGCTTCATCGAGCGCGGAGGCCTCCAGCGTGTAGATGCGCGAGGTGGCTTCCTGCCGGTAGCTGATCACGCCGCTCTCGCGCAGCACCTTCAGGTGTCGCGACACGGAGGGTCCGGCGATCGGAAAACGGTCGGCGATCTCGCCCGCGTAGCGCTCCCGCTCGGCCAGCATGCCGACAATTGCGCGCCGCGTGGGATCCGCCAGGGCCTCGAACACGTCCATGCACGTTTCTTAGCCTGGACACTAATTAGCCGTCAAGCTCATTAGCAAAATCGCTAAGAAGACGACCGTTCTTCAATCGGCAACCGGTTGGGCCTATATGTGCGGGGTCCGGACTTGTCCGAACTATGGAGATAAACGCGCGCGTAATAAGCGGACTGGACCCGGGTGCGATTCCCGGCGGCTCCACCAACTCTTCCCGCGTTATCGGCGGGCTGCATGGGGCCGATCAGCATCGACAGACGTCTAAAGGCGTTGCTTTCTCCCGGCGTGGCTCACCGTTTCGGGCCATTTTCTAAATGCGAACGATAACTTCGCTCAAGAGTATGCCCTCGCCGCGTAATGCGGTGCGGTCGTTCTCGACCTAAAGCCCTAGTGTCTTAGCAGCGCTAGGCGGGGCTCGGGGGGCGCCTGGCAACAGAAGCCCCCCACCCAACCCCTGCCATCATGAATTCGCGCATCTGACGCCGCGCGCGGCCTTTGCGCCCGTTGCGCGCCGCGCTAGGCTCCGCCCATGCCCAAGGACGGCAAGCCCCGAGACCTGATCGGCTACGAAGCGCTGCAGCAGGAGGCGCAGCGGGGCGTCGTCCGCTCGGCGCTGAAGCTCGCCGCCACCAAGGGCCTGCCGGGCGAGCATCACTTCTTCATCACCTTCCGCACCGGCGCGCCGGGGGTTTCCGGTCCCAAAGGTCTGCTCGAGCAGTACCCGGACGAGATGATGATTGTGCTGCAGCACCAGTATTGGGACCTGGCGCCGGGCGAGACCTTCTTCTCGGTGACGCTGCGCTTCGGCGGCCAGCCGAAGAGCCTCTCGGTCCCTTACGCCGCGATCACGCAGTTCTGGGATCCCAGCGTCGACTACCGCCTGCGCTTCGCCGCGCCCGACCCCCTCGCTGGCGAAGCGCTGCCGGCGCCACGCGCCAAACCGGCGGCTGCGGCGCCCGCTGCCGAATCCGAGACAGACAAGCCCGGCCCCGACGGCGGCCCCAACATCGTTTCCCTTGATCAATTTCGAAAGAAGTAGAGCAACTTGACCGAGACCACCGAGGCCCCGGGGCCCACTGACGACGACATCCTGCAGCGCTTCCTGCGCACCAAGAACCAGCCCACCGGTTCGCAGACCCTCGGCTACAAGATGCTGAGCGTCAGCCAGGAGAAGATGCAGGTGGAAGTGCAGTTCGAGGCCAAGGCCGAACTGCTCTCCAACCCGATGAAGCAGGTGCAGGGCGGCTACCTCTGCGCCATGCTCGACGAATGCATGTCGGTGGCCTGCATGGTGGCCTCAAAGATGACCGCCGTGGCCCCGACGGTTGAGATGAAAACCAGCTTCTTCCGCCCGGCCGGTTTCGGCCTGTTGCGCGGCGTCGGCCGGGTGGCGCGCTGGGGCAAGACCATCGCCTTCACCGAGGGCGAACTCTACGACGAACAGGGGCGGCTGGTGGCGAAGGCGACCGGCACGGCGGTGCCGACGCCCTATTCGAACTACAAGTAGGAACGGGCCACAGCGTTGGTCTGGCTGGCCCGGGTCTTCGCCGCGCTGGCGTTCGCCGCCGCGCCAATCGCCGCCCTTGCCGACGGGGGACCCTTTGCCAACTGGGCGGCGGTGGTGATCGCGGGCGACTACCACGCCGCCCACACCGACAATCCCACCGAGACCTTCGACAACGCCCGCCGCGACGTCGCCGCCGAGCTGATCAGGAAGGGCTTCTCGGCCGACAACCTGCGCCAGTTCTCGGTGCGCCCGGACCGCTATCCGGACACCAAGCCGGGCATGTCCGACGTGGAGCCGATCTACGACGCGCTGCACAACCTGGCACAGACGGCCACGGCCGGGTGCCTCGTCTATCTCACCAGCCACGGCTCGCCGGAGGGCGTGGTGGTCAACGGCGGCCTGCTGGCGCCCAAGCTGCTGGACAGCCTGGTCACCGAGAGCTGCGGCAAGCGGCCCACCATCGTGGTGATCTCCGCCTGCTTCTCCGGGGTGTTCGTGCCGGCGCTGGCCGACGCCAACCGCATGATCATGACCGCGGCGGACGCCGAGCACTCCTCCTTCGGGTGCAGCGAAGCCGACAAGTATCCCTACTTCGACACCTGCGTGCTGCAGGTGCTGCCGGCCGCCCACGACTTCATCGATCTCGGCCCGAAGGTGCAGGCCTGTGTCGCCGAGCGCGAACAGGAGACACACATGCCGTTCTCGTCGAACCCGCAGGTCTCCGTGGGCGCCAACCTGAAGATGATGCTGCCGCTGATGGCCTTTGCCCCGGGATAGCGGGGGCGTAGACTCCGCCGCGGTCGCCGAAGCGGAGAACGCCACGATGGATCGCCGCCAGTTCGTCACCTGGAGCGCCGGCGGCGCGTTCCTGCTGGGGCTTGGCGCGGGCGCCGTCGCGCGCGCCAACGAAGAGCCGGTGTCGCTGTCGCCGTGGATCAAGATCGCGCCGGACGGCAAGGTGACGCTCTACACCACCGTCAGCGAGATGGGTCAGGGCGCCAAGACCGGCCAGGCCCAGGTGCTGGCCGACGAGCTGGACGTGCCGTGGGATGCGATCACTGTCGAGCAAGGCGCGCCCACCGCCGGCCCGCCGTTCAACTTCCTCTTCACCGGCGGCTCGTCTTCGATCAGCCGTCACTGGAAAGACCTGCGCATGGCAGGGGCCACGGCGCGCGCTCAGCTGGTCAGCGCCGCCGCCAAACGCTGGAGCTGCGGCGCAGCCGACTGCACCGCCGGCATGGGCGTGGTGACACGTACCGGCGCCGGCGACACGCTAGCTTATGGCGCGCTGGCCGCTGACGCCGCCGCCTGCGCCCCGCCGGCCGAGCCGCCGCTGAAGCCGATCGCCGCGCGCCGCTACATCGGCAAGCCGATGTCGACGCTGGAGAACGTCGACAAGGCCACAGGCCGGGCGATCTACGGCATCGACGTGCGCCTGCCAGGTCTGCTGCGCGCCTCGATCCGCCAGGCGCCGGTCTATGGCGCCAAGCTCGCCTCGGTCGACGACACCCCCGCCCTGGCCATCGCCGGCGTGACGAAAGTGGTGAGGCTCGACAACGCGGTCGCCGTCATCGCCGACAACACCTGGACCGCGATCCAGGCGGTGCGCGCCCTCGACCCGCAATGGACGACGCCGGCGCTGATGTCGAACTCGCCGGACGTCGACGCCAAGCTGCTCGCAGCCCTCGATGGGCTCGACGCCGCGGTGGCGCAGGACGCCGTCCGCGCCGCCATGCGCACTGATTTCGACAAGGCGCCCAAGAAGGTTGAGGCCACCTACCAGACCGCCTACCTCGCTCACGCGGCGCTTGAGCCGATGAACACCACGGTGCAGATCAGCACTGACAAGGTCGAGGTGTGGTCACCGACCCAGGTGCCGACCGCGACCCGTCTTGGCGTCGCCAACGCGCTGGGCGTGAAGCCTGACACCGTCATCCTGCACAACACCCTGCTGGGTGGTGGCTTCGGCCGGCGGCTCAACTCGGACTTCGCCCCTCAGGCGGCCCTGATCGCCAAAGAGGCGGACGGCGCCCCCGTGCAGCTGGTCTGGACCCGCGAGGAAGACGTCACCCACGACCACTATCGCCGGCCCACCGCCACGCGGTTCCGCGCCGCGCTGCGCGACACCGGATTGATCGACGGCTACGAAGCGCTGAGCGCGGCGGCCGACAGCCCGCTGCGCGGCGGCGGGCCGGAGCCCTACGGCTTCAAAGGTTTCGCCGGCGCCCAGGCCACCTACGCCTCCGGCATCCCGCAAGGCCCCTGGCGCAGCGTCGACGAGGGCCTCTACGCCTGGGGCCGCGAGAGCTTCATCGACGAGTGCGCTCACGCCGCCGGGATCGATCCGCTGGAGTACCGGCGCAAGCTGATTGGCGACAACGCCCGCGTCCGCCGGCTGATCGACGCGGCCGCCGACGGCATCGGCTGGCACAAGCCCAAAGCGGCTGGCGTCGGCCGCGGCCTGGCGCTGGTGTTCGCATTCGGCTCCTTGGTGGCGACTGGCGTCGAGATCGAGGTCAGCGGTACCCAACTGAAGGCGCGCAAGATCGTCATCGCTGGCGACGTCGGCACCGCGGTCAATCCGCAGCAGGTGCGCGCGCAGTTCGAAGGCGGCGCCACCATGGGGCTCTCGGCAGCGCTGGGCGAGGCCATGACCTTCACCGGCGGCAAGGCCAACGAGGCCAACTTCAACGCTTACAAGCTGATCCGCCTGCGCCAGGTCCCGCCAATCGAGGTGACGCTGTTCGACTCGCCGGACGCCGACGTCGGCGGCGCGGGCGAACCCGGCCTACCCGGGGTCGCGCCGGCGCTGGCCAATGCCGTCTTCGACGCCACCGGCAAACGCATCCGCGCCCTCCCGTTCGCCGCGCAGGGCTTCAGCGTCTAAGCCGACGCCCGCCCCTTGCGGTCATGGCCGGGATCACTTGAAATCGTCGCCCTCGGCTTGGGCCAACGCCGCAGAAACACTCACTACCGCAAACTTGGGTTCCCCTGAGTCGAAGGTCTGCGTTCTAAAACGCCTCGGCGTTGGGTCGCCGTCCCCCTGTAGATGCTCCAGGCCGCGGCGCAGAGCATCGTTCACGACCAGCTTGAAACGGCTGCGGCCAAGCTTGCGCAGTTCGGCGAGCCGAACTGCAACATCCTCATCCAGGGAGAGCGTGATGCGCAGCTCGCCACGTCTGCGCAACGCCGCCTTGATGTCAAACGATCGGGCGTAGAAACCCCTGGCGCAGATTTGACCGCCGCCGCTACACCACCTGCAAGATTGGGGATCGACATGACCGCCACCCGCACCGAGACCGACACTTTCGGGCCCATCGAGGTTCCCGCCGATCGCTATTGGGCGGCCCAGACGCAGCGCAGTCTGCAGAACTTCAGGATCGGCTGGGAGAAGCAGCCGCTGCCGGTGGTGAAGGCGCTGGGCGTGATCAAGCGCGCCGCCGCCGAGGTGAACATGGCCCTCGGCAAGCTGGACCCGTCGATCGGGAACACCATCGTCGCCGCCGCTCAGGAAGTGATCGACGGCAAGCTCGACGACCACTTCCCGCTGGCGGTCTGGCAGACCGGCTCGGGCACCCAGTCGAACATGAACGCCAACGAGGTGATCTCGAACCGCGCCATCGAAATGCTGGGCGGGACCATGGGCTCCAAGAGCCCGGTCCACCCCAACGACCACGTCAACATGAGCCAGTCGTCCAACGACACCTACCCGACAGCCATGCACATCGCGGCGACCGAGGAAGTGGTGCGCCGGCTGATCCCGGCGCTGCAGACCCTGCGCGACGCGCTCGACGTCAAGGCCAAGGCCTGGGCGAACATCGTCAAGAACGGCCGCACCCACACCCAGGACGCCACGCCGCTGACGCTGGGCCAGGAGTTCTCCGGTTACGTGCAGCAGGTCGCCAACAGCATCGTGCGCATCGAGATGACGCTGCCGATGCTGATGCAGCTGGCGCAGGGCGGCACCGCCGTGGGCACCGGCCTCGATTCACCCGTCGGCTTCGCTGACAAAGTGGCGGCCAAGATCGCCGAGATCACCGGCCTGCCCTTCACCTCCGCACCCAACAAGTTCGAGGCGCTGGCGGCGCACGACGCCATGGTGTTCACCCACGGCGCCATCAACACGGCCGCGGGCAGCCTGTTCAAGATCGCCAACGACATCCGCTTTCTGGGGAGCGGCCCGCGCTCGGGCCTCGGCGAGCTGTCGCTGCCCGAGAACGAGCCCGGCTCGTCGATCATGCCTGGCAAGGTCAACCCCACCCAGTGCGAGGCGCTGACCATGGTCTGCACCCGCGTCTTCGGCAACGAGACCACGCTGACCACCGCCGGCGCTTCCGGTCACTTCGAACTCAACGTCTTCAACCCGGTTATGGCCTACACCTTCCTGCAGTCGGTTCGCCTGCTGGGCGACGCGGCGGAGAGCTTCACCGAGCACTGCGTCGTCGGCATCGAGCCGCGCCTCGACAACATCGAGGCCTCGCTGAAGCGCTCGCTGATGCTGGTCACCGCCCTGAAGCCGAAGATCGGCTACGACGCCGCCGCCAAAATCGCCAAGACCGCCCATCACAACGGCACCACGCTGCGCGAGGAGGCCATTGCTGGCGGCTATGTGACGGGCGAGGAGTTCGACGCCATTGTCGATCCGGCGAGGATGACGCATCCGGGCTGAGGGACGGCGCCGTACTGACCGCAGGGCGACCCAGCGGTAGTGCCAACGATTCCGGAGCGCGACCATGAGCGAACCAGCCGAGCTTTACTTCGGCGACGTCGAGGTGGGTCACCATATGACGGCGGGAACGTACCTGCTGACGAGAGAGGAGATCGTCGACTTCGCGTCGCGCTACGACCCACGGCCGTTCCACATCGACGAAGCCGCGGCCGACGCCCCCATCTTCAAGGGCCTGACGGCGGCGGGCGCCCATACCTTCGCCATCGCCCAGGCGCTCGGCTTCCAGCACCAGCCGGCCCTCGTCGTGCAGGCTATGCTCGGCATCGACGAAATGCGCCTGCCCGCGCCGGCTCGCCCCGGCGACCAGCTGTCGTTCTCGTCCACCCTGATCGAGAAGCGGCCTTCGGCCTCTCGCCCCGGCGCCGGGGTCGCCCGCTATCACACCGTCCTGCGCAACGACGCGGACACCGTCGTACTCGAATACAAGATCACCGTGCTGCTGGGGGGACGCCCAAAGGCCTAAGCCCGGCGGCTCACTGCGAAGTCTGCCAGGGATTCGAGCGCTGTGCGCCAGTCGCCGGCGGGGAAGATGGCCAGCGCTTGCTTGGCCGTGTCGGCGTAGTCGGCGGCGAGGTCGAGCGTGGCGTCGTGAGCGCCTGTCCCCACCACCAGTTCGCGGGCGCGGCGGAAGTCGGCGTCGGTCTGGTCGCGGCGGCTGATCACGCGCTCCCAGAACCCGGCCTCGCGGGACCCGGACCGGGCGATGGCCAGGATCAGCGGCAGCGTCGCCTTGCCTTCGCGGAAGTCGTCGCCCGCGTTCTTGCCAAGCGTTTCGGTGGCGCCTGCGTAGTCGAGCGCATCGTCGGCCAGCTGGAAGGCGAGGCCGAAGTTACGGCCGTAGCTGCGCAGCGCTTCGGACTGGCGCCGGTCCGCGCCGGCCGAGACCGCGCCGGCCTCGGTGGCCGCCGCGAACAGTTCGGCGGTCTTGGCGCCGATGATCTCCAGATAGGTGGCCTGGCTGAGCTTCAGGTCGTGCGACTGGGTGAGTTGCAGCACCTCGCCCTCCGCGATCACTCGCGAGGCCCGCGCCAGGATGCCCAGCGCTTCCAGCGAGCCGGTCTCGACCATCAGCTCGAAGGCCCGGGCAAAGAGGAAGTCGCCCACCAGCACGCTCGACGGCGCGCCCCAGATCAGGTGCGCGGCCACCTTGCCGCGCCGCAGCTGGGAGGAATCGACCACGTCGTCGTGGAGCAGGGTCGCGGTGTGGATGAACTCCACCGCCGCCGCCAGTTTCAACGCCCCGTCGCCGCGGCCGCCGGCCAGGCGCGCGGCGCTGACCGTGAGCAGCGGACGAAGCCGCTTGCCGCCAGCGGCGATCAGGTGCTCGGCCAGCAGCGGGATGACGCTCACCGGGCTCTGCATGCGCTGCAGGATCAGCGCATCGACGCCTTCCATGTCCGCCCGGCCCAGCTTCAGCAGCAGGTCGACGGCGCCGGCAGGTCGCACGATGGCCGCTTTGACTGCGTCCAAGTCTGGGCTCCTAGCAGCGCGGGGCGGACGCCTTGAGCGCTGCGCCGAAGTTGCGGGCGGACAATGGGTGCGGGATAGGGGAGCGTCAAGGCGGGCGCAAGGCCGGGAACAGAACGCATGGACGAGCGCGCCCAGGCTGTCACCCACGACCGCATCCTGGGCGGCCGGGTGACGCTGCGCCAGCCAGCCAAGGGCTACCGCGCGGGCATGGACGCGGCGCTTCTGGCGGCGGCTTGCGACGCGGGACCGGGGGATCGCGTGCTGGATCTCGGCTGCGGGGTCGGCGCGGTGATGCTGGCGGCGGCGACCCGCCGTCCGGGCGCCGTGTTTGTCGGCCTTGAGCGGGATGCGGCGGCGATGGCGCTGGCGCTGGCCAACATCGCCGACAACGCAATGGGCGAGCGCGTGTCGGCGTTGGCTGGCGATGTCGCGGGCGCCCCGCCGGCGGAGCGGTTCGACGCGGCGCTGTGCAATCCGCCGTTCTTCGACGACCCCGGCGCGCTGCGAGCGCCAGGTCCCGCCAAGGCCGGGGCCTGGATGGCGGATGACGGACTGCAGGCTTGGACGAGCTACCTGCTGGGCGCGGTTCGCGACGGCGGGACCATCACGATGATCCACCGCGCCGACCGGCTCGCGGACCTGCTGGCGCTCCTCGGCGAGAAGTGTGGCTCCAGCCAGGTGCGGCCGATCCACCCGTTCGCAGATGCGCCGGCGGGTCGGGTGCTGGTACGCGCGGTGCGGGCCGGCCGCGCGCCGCTGCGATTGCTGCCGGCCCTGGTGCTGCACGAGCGCGGCGGCGGCCAGCACACGCCGGCGGCGGACGCCATCCTCCGCGGCGTCGCCGACCTGCCTTGGCTTTAGCGCCGCGCTAGTTGCGCGCGGTGTCTACGAGCTTGTTCTTGGCGATCCAGGGCATCATCGCCCGCAGTCGCGCGCCCACCTCCTCGATCGGATGCTCGGCGTCGCGGCGGCGGATGGCGTTGAAGTTCGGCTTGCCGGCCGCCACTTCCAGCATCCAGTCGCGCACGAAACGGCCCTCCTGGATGTCCGTCAGGATGCGCTTCATCTCTGCCTTGGTCTCGGGCGTCACCACCCGCGGCCCGGAGACGTACTCGCCGAATTCCGCGGTGTTCGACACCGAGTAGTTCATGTTGGCGATGCCGCCTTCGTAGATCAGGTCGACGATCAACTTTACCTCGTGCAGGCACTCGAAGTAGGCCATCTCCGGCGCATAACCGGCTTCCACCAGGGTCTCGAAGCCGGCGCGGATCAGCTCCACCAGCCCGCCGCATAGCACGCTCTGCTCGCCGAACAGGTCGGTCTCGCATTCTTCGCGGAAGGTGGTCTCGATGATGCCCGAGCGGCCGCCGCCGATGGCGCTGGCGTAGGCGAGGCCCAGGTCCAGCGCATTGCCGGTGGCGTTCTGCGCCACGGCGATCAGGCAGGGCACGCCGCCGCCCTTCTGATACTCGCCGCGCACCGTGTGGCCGGGGCCCTTAGGCGCCACCATCAGCACGTCGATGGACGGCTTCGGCTCGATCAGCTGGAAGTGGATGTTGAGCCCGTGGGCGAACAGCAGCGCCGCGCCGTCGCGGATGTTGGGGGCGATCTCTTCGTTGTAGATTCCCCGCTGCAACTCGTCGGGCGCCAGGATCATGATCAGGTCGGCCCACGCGGCGGCCTCGGCGACCGTCATCACCTTCAGGCCCTCAGCTTGCGCCTTCTTGGCGGTGGCCGAGCCCGCGCGGAGCGCCACGGCTACGTTGGTCACCCCGGAGTCGCGCAGGTTCAGCGCGTGCGCATGTCCTTGGGAGCCGTAGCCGACGACGGCGATCTTCTTGTCCAGGATGCGGGCAAGGTCGGCGTCGCGATCGTAGTAGACGCGCATGGGTCCTATCTCCGGTCTGACACGCGGGCGGCGTTTGCCCCACCCCGCGCGAGGGCCGCTATCGATAGGTTTTTGCCGCCTCCGTCAAGGCAGGCGGGCCGGACGGCGCGAACCGCCCGGCCCCCGTTCTCACGCCAGAGCCGCTACCAGAAGACGCCGCGGTAGACCGACAGCACCTCGCCGCTCCAGGCGTCGACCAGCAGAGCGTCCTGGCCTTCCTGGATCCACTCGCAGCCGATCGGCGGCGCGGGCAGGCCGTAGAGGCCGTAGTTCAGGTAGAAGTTGGGCGCGAACCAGCCGGCCGGCAGGTACTGGCCGTAAGTCCACGGACGGTAGTACCAGCCCCCCGGATAGAACGGTTGCGGGGCGTGGAAGCGCCGGCCGACCGTGAAGAAATGCGGGAAGGCGCTGACGTTATACGAACTGCGCCCGGCGTCGCGGCCGCGCGGCGGATGCTGCTGGAAGCCGAACGTGGCGTGCACGCCGTTGCCGCCGATGGCGATGCCGATGCCGACCCCGGCGCCTTGCCGCGGGGGACCACCCGGACCGGGGCCAGGTCCAGGACCGCCGCGGCCGTTCCCATTGCCGAACTGTTGGCCGCCGTTGGGAGGACCGCCGCCGGGGCCGTGCTGGAATTGCAGGCCGCCGCGGCCGTTGTTGTTGTTCCACCCGTTCGGCGGGCCGTTGTGGCCGCCCGTCGACTGCGTCGTGGCCGTCGGTGAGGGGGTGGGGCTCGGGGTCGTGATTGGCGTGACCACCGGCGTCGGGGAGGGAGTCGGACCAGTGTGCGTCTGGCCAGTACCAGCGCCGGGGCCGCCCGTGTGCTGGCCGTTGCCGGCGCCCGGACCGCCCGTGTGCTGGTGCTGGCCGCCGTTCTGGCCGTTTTGCCCGTTCTGGCCATTCTGACCGTTCTGGCCGTTCTGCTGGGCCACGGCCGTCACCGCGCCGGCGGCGAAGACCAGGGTAAGCACGGCCGTCGTCAGGTTTTTCATCGAAGCGCTCCCTCCGGGCGAGGCTCCGCCCGTTTTGTTGCTGGCGATGTCAGTGGCGCCCGGCGCATGAACCGCCCTTGAACGGGATCAAATCCTACGGTTCAGCTCCCGTCCACCGCCGCCAACGCGCGAGGCTCGTCCATGGCTGCCAATCCCGCCGACATCATCGCCTTCTGGCGCGCCGCCGGACCCAAGAAGTGGTTCGAGAAGGACGCCGCGTTCGACGAAGCCATCCGGCTTGAATTCGAGCCCACGCACCACGCCGCCGCCCGCGGCGAATACGACAGGTGGATGGCGAGCGCCGACGGCGCGCTGGCGCTGCTGCTCCTGCTCGACCAGTTTCCGCGCAACCTCTACCGCGGCTCCGGCCACGCCTTCGCCACCGACGGCAAGGCCCGCCACATCGCCCGCGCCAGCGTCGCGGCCGGCTTCGACCGCGCCGTCGAACCAGCGATGCGGAACTTCTTCTACCTGCCGTTCGAACACTCGGAAAACGCCGCCGACCAGGCCGAGGGCGTCGCGCTCTGCCAGGGCCAGGACGACGAGACGCCCGGCGACAGCAACCTGAAATGGGCGCTGATCCACCAGGACATCATCACCCGCTTCGGCCGCTTCCCCCACCGCAACGCCGCCCTGGGCCGCGAGACCGCGCCTGTGGAACAAGCGTTCTTGGACGACGGGGGCTTTGCTGGGTGACCGCTTCCGCGCTTCACTCCCCGGTGAGACGCGCGCGGACCACCCAATGCCGACCTACTACGACGAGCTGGTGACGATCATGCAGGAGCACGGCTGCGTCCGTGTGCCCGGCGGCAAAGGCAGCCACCAGAAGTGGCGCAGCCCGATCAACGGTCGGACCGTGACCGTCCCTCGCTCCAAGAGCCGTCACACCGCCAACGAGGTGCTGAAACAGCTAGGGATCGAGAAGAAGTTCTAGCTGGCGATGGCCAGGTCGCGCCGGGCCGCTGCGCTGAAGTCGATTGAGACCTGCGGGGGAACGGCGGGTTCGTTGGCCTGGAGCATCTCCGGCGCCAGCTCCCATACGAGAGCCTCGAACTCCGTCAGCGTGTTCGCCTCGATGACCAGTCCGGGGACGTCACTCTCCGACGTCCAGACCGATGCCTCCGGGTCCCACAGCGCCCGGACATAGTACGACGACTTCAGCTGAGCCATTGAGCGCACACCGTCCGCATTGATGCCCTAGAAATAGGTCACATCCGTATTCTGGGCGAGTCGAACGTGCGCCGGCGCCGTCCACAGGATGGAGCCACATTCCCACAGCATGTCGCAATGGTCGGACTTTCTTTCTCAACATCTAGGACTCAGGCTCGGGCTCAGTCTCAGGGAGCCTGATTCGTTTGAGCGCAGCGGCCGCCAAACTCGTTGACGCCCAGGGCGCGCCCGCACTCGAGCAGCCTTACCTCGACCTGCTGCGCGACATCCTCGACAACGGCGTCGCGCGCGGCGATCGCACCGGCACGGGTACGCTGAGCGTGTTCGGGCGGCAGATGCGCTTCGATCTCGCCCAGGGTTTCCCGCTGCTCACCACCAAGCGCGTGCACTTCCGCTCGATCCTCGTGGAGCTGCTGTGGTTCTTGCGCGGCGAGACCAACGTCGGCTGGCTGCAGGAACGCGGAGTCAGCATCTGGGACGAATGGGCCGACGACCGCGGCGAACTCGGCCCTGTCTACGGCAAGCAGTGGCGTTCCTGGGCGTCGCCGGACGGCCGTGTGATCGACCAGATCGCAACTGTGCAGCGTCAACTGCGCGCCAACCCCGAGAGCCGCCGCCACGTGGTCAGCGCCTGGAACCCGGCCGACGTCGACGACATGGCGCTGCCGCCGTGTCACGCCCTCTTCCAGTTCTACGTCGCGGGCGGGCGGCTCTCCTGCCAACTCTACCAGCGCTCCGGCGACGTCTTCCTGGGCGTGCCGTTCAACATCGCCAGCTACGCGTTGCTGACGCTGATGATGGCGGAGGCGACCGGTCTCCAGCCCGGCGAGTTCGTGCACACGCTCGGCGACGCGCACCTCTATCTCAACCACCTCGACCAGGCCCACACCCAGCTGGCGCGCGATCCGCTGCCGCCGCCGAGCATCCAGCTCGCGCCGCGCAGCGACATCTTCGCGTTCGAGGAGGGCGACATCGCGCTGGAAGGCTACAAGCCCCACCGCAAGATCCCGGCGCCCATCGCCGTCTGAGCCCCGCTACTTGATGAAATAGCCGTCGACCTTCCAGCCGTCCGGCTGCTTCAGCATCACCACGGTCTCGGTCGCCGCCGCCTTCTTCGCGAACGACGTAGAGAACTGCAGCACCTTCCAGTTGCCGTCCGGCCCGCCGGCCATGGTCTGGCTTTCCTGCTCGCCGGCGAACGCCCGCGCGCTCACCGGCCCCAGGTCATGGCGGGTCGGCTGCACCTCCAGCGTCCAGGCGGCGACGGTGACATGGGCGCGGAAGAGGTCGCCGGCGGCCTGCCAGCTTTGCCCGTAGGCGCCGGCGTCGATCAGCCCGAGCCAGGTCTGCGCCGCCTTCGCCGCGTCATCCACCACCGGACCGGCGAGCGCTGGCGAAGCGGCGAGGCTGGCGACAGCGGCGAGGCAGAACGCGATGCGCATTGGAGCGGCTCCTGGTTGCGCCGCCGGGGTTTCCGCCGCATTCAACCGGCGGCGCGGACGGCGCGCGGAGAAGTTAGCGGAGATCGCCGCTGAGCGTCCATCTGACCGTGGGGCCGCTGGCGCGGGCCCGGAACGGCGTCATCGGCCGGGGCCTGGAGCTGCCGTGGCGGCTGGGAACCGACCTGCGCCGCTTCCGAACCCTCACCACGGGCAAACCGATCCTGATGGGCCGCAAGACTTGGCAGAGCCTGCCGCGCAAACCGCTGCCGCGCCGGCTGAACCTGGTGCTGTCGCGCGATCACGCCTTCGAGGCTGAGGGCGCGGTGCTGTGCAACGACTTCGCCGAAGCTTTCGCCATCGGCCGCGAGCAGGCGGCGGAAGACGAGGTGGACGAGGTCTGCGTGATCGGCGGCGCCGCCCTTTTCGCGCTCGCCCTGCCCCGCGCCCGTCGCATTTACCTCACCGACGTGGAGGGCGACCCGGACGGCGACATCACCATGCCGCCGCTGGACGAGACCGGCTGGCGCGAAGTGCGCCGCGACGCCGTCCCCGCCGGTCCCGACGACGAATATCCCACCGTGTTCCGCGTGCTGGAGCGGATCTAGCCTTTCCCTGGCGCCAATCTGGACGCCGCCCCGCCGTGGCGGCATGGTCGCGCCAACCAACAAAAGAGGGACGCGCCATGGATATCGAACTGGTCACCGAGGGACTGGCGTTTCCGGAAGGGCCGATCGCCATGGCGGATGGCTCGGTGATCCTCACTGAGATCGAGGGCCAGCGGCTCACCCGGGTCACCCCCGATGGCAAGAAGGAGACCGTCGCCGAGACCGGGGGCGGCCCCAACGGGTCGGCCATTGGGCCGGACGGCAAGATCTACGTCACCAACAACGGTGGCTCGTTCCAGTTCATGAAGAACAACGGGATGAACATCCCAGGCCCAACGCCGCCGACGCACGAGGGCGGGTCGATCCAGCGTGTCGACATCAAGTCGGGCAAGGTCGAGACCGTCTACGCCCCCGACGCCTGCCCGGGTGGCCGGCTCAACGGCCCCAACGACCTCGTCTTCGACAAGCAGGGCGGCATCTGGTTCACCGACCACGGCTGCGGCGACGAGGACGGGCGCAAGTGGGGCGGGCTCTACTACGCCAAGCCCGACGGCTCGCAGATCACCCGGGTGCGCGAGCACATGATCTCGCCCAACGGTGTCGGCCTCTCACCCGACGAGAGCGTGGTCTACGTCGCCGACACCAACCTCGGCAGGCTCTGGGCCTTCGACCTCGCCGGGCCGGGCGCCGCGGCGCAGACCGGCTTCGCGCCGGGCCGGGTGGTCCATAACCTGCCGGGCTACCAGCTGCTGGACAGCCTGGCGGTGGAAGCCGGCGGCAAGGTCTGCGTGGCCACCATCATCAACGGCGGCATCACCGCCTTCGACCCCGACGGGTCGACCGAGCACTATGCGTTCCCCGACCTGATCACGACCAACATCTGCTTCGGCGGCGCCGACATGCACGACGCCTGGGTCACCTGCTCGTCAACGGGCAAGCTCTTCAAGTGCCGCTGGCCAAGGCCCGGCCTGAAGCTGAACTTCAACGCTTAACCCCCCCTCGCGAGCGAGGGGGGGTGTCGCTGGCGAGCCAAAGGCGGAGCGCGGCGGAGGGGAGAGTTCGCCACTACCACGGCCAATTCCGCTACGATCTCTAAAGCTTAGCTTACCTGTGGCGAGGCGCCGCACCTGGCGCTGAACTGTCGGCGCGGCGACCCACAACCGCCGGCATAGGCGTCACCTTGCCACATATTGGGCGGTGGTGACGGGGCGTTCCTGACCAGCGCAGTCGCGAGTCAGGGGTTTCGTCAGTCATGTCGTATTTTCACACCGTCGCGGCGGCGCCGCTCGGTGCACGCAAGCGTGCGCTCTTCATTACGGCCGCCGCCCTGGCCTCGCTGCCGGCGCTGGCCCACGCCACGCCCCCGTCGACCATCTTCCTTCATGGCAATAACAACGTGAACTCCGGCTTCGGCGGGACGCTGACGCTGTCGCAGGAAGACGTGGTGGCGATCTCGACCGGCGCGTCGGTGAACCTGAGTTTCAACAACACCACAGCGTTCACGTCGACGGCCTCGATCGCCATCGTGCTGGGGGCGCCGGGCGCCTCCACCCTGACCCTGCAGAACGGCGGCTCGATCACCGGCGTCACCGGCATCGACGCCAGCGCCCATAGCGACCTCGGCCCTTACGACAGCGACGGCGTCACCGGCGGTCTGGCGCTCACCACCGCCGGCACGATCGACGGCACGGGTGGTGTGGCGATTCAGTTCGGCTCGGGCGACGACACCCTGACGATGCAGAACGGCGCGCTGATCGAAGGCGCCGTCGATGGCGGCGCCGGCGCGAATGAGCTGGTGCTGAGTGGCAACAGCGCCACCGCTACCCCGAACCAGACCTTCGGCGCCTACACCAACTTCCAGAGCGTCGACGTCAACGCCGGCTATTGGACCATCGGAGTCGGCGCGACCTACCCGACCGTCACCGTCGATCCGACCGCCTCGCTGGAGATCGACGACACCGGCCCCACGTCCAACGGCGGCCTGGCCTTCGGCAACCTCACCGACAATGGCGCCCTCGTCATCGACACCGCCACCGCGCTCACCGAGGCCGGCAACATCGCCGGCGCCGGCAATCTCACCGTCACTGGCCCCGGCAACCTCACCCTCAGCGGGACCTCATCCGTCGGCGTCACCACGGTGCAGAGTGGCCAACTGATCGTCACTGGTCCGCTGACCACCAGCTTCGCCGTGAACAACGGCGCCACGCTGCGCGGGACCACGTCCAGCCTGCTGGCGCAGGGCGCGGTCACCGACAACGGCACGGTGGTGTTCGATCAGGCCGGAAACGGCAGCTTCGCCAACAACATCACCGGCGCCGGCGACATCGTCAAAACCGGGAGCGGCACGGTCACGCTCGGCGGCACGTCCTCTGTGGCGGTCACGACCGTCACGGGCGGCAGGCTGGTGGCGGCGGGCCCGCTCACCAGCAGCTTCGACGTCGAGAACGGCGGCACGCTGCAAGGGGACACCTCGACCCTGCTGGCGCAAGGCAGTGTCACCGACAACGGAACGCTCGTGTTCAACGAGACCGGCGTCGGCAGCTTCGCCAACACCATCGCCGGCACGGGCGCCATCACGGTGGAAGGCGGCGGCCAGCTGACGCTCAGCGGCAATTCGTCGGTCGCCTCGACCACCGTCACCGACGGCTCGCTGACCGTGACCGGTCCGCTCGCCAGCGCCTTCAACATCGGCGCGAACGGCACCTTACAAGGCAACGTCGCGACGCTGCTGGCGCAAGGCGCCATTGCCGATGACGGCACGCTCGCCTTCGCCCAAGCGAACGACGCCACCTTCGCCGGCGCGATCACCGGCACGGGCACGATCGTCAAGCAGAGCGGCGGCGCGCTGACACTCAGCGGGACCTCGTCGGTGGGCCGCACCTCGGCGAATGCCGGCACGCTGATCGTGACCGGCCAGGTCACCAGCGCCTTCAGCGTCGGCTTCAACGGCACGCTGCAAGGCAATACCTCGACGCTGCTGGCGCAAGGCAATGTCACCGACAACGGCGTGCTGATCTTCGATCAGCCAACCAACGGATCCTTCGCCAACAACATCGCCGGCGCCGGCGAGATCGTGAAGCAGAACGCCGGACAGCTGACCCTCTCCGGCACGTCCACCGTGGCCCTAACGAGCGTCACCGGCGGCAATCTGGTCGTCACCGGTCCGCTGACCAGCGCCTTCGACGTTGAGAACGGCGGGACGCTGCAAGGCAATACGGCGACCCTGCTGGCGCAAGGGACCGTCACCGACAACGGAACCTTGGTCCTCAACCAGGCGTCGTCGACCGGCGTTTTCGCCAACGGAATCGATGGCGGCGGCGCGCTCATCAAGCAGGGCACGGGCGCGGTCGTGCTCACGGCCGCCAGCTCCGTGGCCTCGACCGAGGTGGCGGCCGGTGTTCTCTCCGCCCAGGCGCCGCTGACCAGCGCCTTCACCATCGACAACGGCGCGACCCTGATCGGCAACGTCTCGACGCTGCTGGCGCAAGGCGTCGTCACCGACAACGGCACGCTGAAGTTCAACCAGCCGGTTGCCGGCACGTTCGCCAACGCCATCAAAGGCAACGGCGCCATCGTGATGCAAGAACTCGGCGTGCTGACGCTGAGCGGTAACTCGTCCGTGGCGACGACGACCGTGAACAGCGGCACGCTGATCGTCACCGGCCCGCTCACCAGCGCCTTCAGCATCGGCCCCGGCAGCGCCGTCCTTCAGGGCAATACCTCGACCCTGCTGGCGCAGGGCAACGTCACCGACAACGGCACGCTGGTGTTCGACCAAGCCGCCAACGGGACCTTCGCCAACAACATCACTGGCGCCGGCGCCATCGTGAAGCAGAACACCGGGCAGCTGATCCTCTCCGGCGCGTCGTCCGTGGCCTCGACTTCGATCACCGGCGGCCAGATCGATGTCACCGGGACGCTGACCAGCAGCTTCAACGTCGGCGCCAACGCCTCGCTGGTCGGCAGCACCGCCAGCCTGCTGGCGCAAGGCGCCGTCACCGACAACGGCATCCTCGACTTCAACCAGGCGACAAACGGCACATTCGCGAACAACATCACCGGCGCTGGCGAGCTGATGAAGCAAGGCGCCGGCGCCCTGACCCTCAGTGGCAACGTCACCCAGTCCGTCACCGTCGTGAACGGCGGCACGCTGATCGTCACCGGCTCAGACACCAGCAACGTGTTCTCGGTGGTCGCCGGCTCGACGCTGCAAGGCAGCTCGGCGAGCCTCGCGGGGCCGATCAGCAACAGCGGCGCCGTGGTCTTCGACCAGAGCACGACCGGAACCTTCGCCAACACCATCGCCGGCACAGGCGCGCTGACCAAGCAGAACAGCGGCGCGCTGACGCTGAGCGGCAATGTGGCCGCCGCGTCGACCACGGTGACCGGCGGCTCGCTGATCGTCACCGGCGCCGTCGCCAGCCCCGTGACCGTGGCCAGCGGCGGCACGCTGCAGATCGGCGCCGGCGCGGCAGCGGGCGCGGTGCAGGGCGCGGTCACCGACAACGGCGTGGTGACCTTCGACCGCACCGACAACGTGACCTTCAGCAGCGCCTTCTCTGGCGACGGCGCGCTGGTGGACGACGATCCGGCGGTGCTGACCTTCGGCGGGCCCTACAGCTTCACCGGCGTCACCACCATCAACGGCGGCGGCTCCATCGACATCGCCCAGCTGGCCGCCAACACCAACATCGACCTGACCTCCGGCAACCTCAATCTCACCGGAACCTCGTCGAGCATCGGCGTCCTCTCGGGGACCGGCGGCACGATCAACATCGGCGCCGGCGACACCCTGACGGTCTCCAGCGGCGACTTCTCCGGCGCCATCGACGGCGCGGGCGCGCTGACCAAGGCGAGTTCGGGCCTGCTGATCCTGGGCGGCACGGTCAACATCGGCGGTCCCACCAACGTGGCCGGTGGCACGCTGGAAATCGACGGCTCGTTCACGTCGCCCACCGTCGAAGTGGGCAGCGGCGCGGCGCTGGGCGGCGACGGGACCATCCACGGCGCGGTGAGCGTGGACGCTGGCGGCGTCTATTCGCCGGGCGACCCGGTGACCAGCACCGTGGTCGGCTCGGTGACCTTCAAGACCGGCTCGACTTACCTGGCGCAAGTTACCGGCGCCGGCGCGCACGACCTGATCCAGGTGACCGGCCCGGTGACCATCCAGTCCGGCGCCGCCGTCGAGGCTCAGCCGCTGGGCGCCGTCAGCACCTACGCCCGCCTCAACAGCTATCAGGTCGTCACCGCGACCGGTGGCCTCACCGGCACGTTCTCCAGCGTGACCAGCGACATGCCGCTGCTGACGCCAGTGCTGTCGTACAGCGCCAACGCCGTCACCCTGACTCTGGCGCGCAACGACATCGCCTTCTCCAGCCTGGCCGCGACCCAGAACCAGGCTTCGGTGGCGACCGCGGTGCAGGCCGGCGGCATGACCTCGCCGCTGTTCCTGGCGCTGGTGGCGCAGTCCACGCCGGGCGCTCAGGCCGGCTACGACGCTCTCTCTGGCGAGATCTACGCCGATCTCTCGAGTCTCACCTTCTCCGACTCCGACCAGACCCGCCGCACGCTGCTGCAGCGCCTGGATCAGACCGGCCACAACGGCCTCTGGGCCGAAGGGACGGGCGATTGGACCCAGGCGGGCGACCAGGGCGGCGTCGCGGGCGCCTCGGCCAACTCGGGCGGCGCCACGGTGGGCCTCGACGGCGACTTTGGCGGCTGGCGACTGGGCATTGCCGGCGGCTACAGCCAGCAAGACCTAGCGGTCGAGGCCCGCGCCAGCACCGCGCAGGACGACGCCGAAACCGTGTCGCTCTACGCGGGGACCAACGCGGGGCCCTGGGTGGCGCGGATCGGCGGCGGCTATGCCTGGCGCCAGCTCAGCGCCAGCCGCGACGAGCTGTTCCCCGGCTTCGCCGACCATACGGGGTCAAGGTTCGACGCCACCTCGGCGCAAGCCTTCGGCGACCTCGGCTACCAGCTGAAGACTGCCAACGGCGCCTATGGGCCCTTCGCCGGCGTCGCTTACGACGAACTGACCACCCCGAGCTTCCGCGAGAGTGGCGGAGCCTCGGCGCTGGCGGTCTCGGGCGGCTCGGACAGCGCTGTCGCCCTGCGACTCGGCCTGCGCGGCGCGGCCGAGCTGGGCGCCACAGACGGCGCGACGTTCAGCCTGCACGCCTCGGCGGCCTGGCGCTACGAGGCCGGCGCGCTCGCCTCCACCGACCAGATGCGCTTCGTGGGGACGGGGCAAGGCTTCGACGTCAGCGGCCTGGCTCTGGCGCGCAACGCGGCGGACGTGTCGGCCGGCGTCACCGCCCGTCTCGGACCGCACCTGAAGGTCGATCTCTCCTACGCCGGCACGCTGGCTCCGCGCTGGCAGGACAACGCGGTCAAGCTGCTGGCGGCCTGGACGTTCTAGGGCTCGCGGCTCCCGTCTCTTTGCGTGGCGGGAGCCGACCATCCGAGCGGACGGTGAAAGCGAGCGATGGGAGCCCACAATTCCGCCTGCCGTTGCGCTGACGGGCTCGGCTGGCTATCTGCCCTCGCCTTCCCCCGTCGTCCGCCCCGGAGCCCCCATGGCCGCACAGTACATTTTCCAGATGCAGGGCCTCTCCAAGACCTTCCCCGGCGGCAAGAAGCTGTTCGAGAACATCTGGCTGAGCTTCTACCCGGACGCCAAGATCGGCGTCGTGGGCGTGAACGGCTCCGGCAAGTCGACCCTGCTGAAGATCATGGCCGGCATCGACAACGAGTTCGTCGGCGAGGCCAAGCCGCTCGACGGCACCAAGATGGGCTACCTGGAGCAGGAGCCGCAGCTGGACGAGCAGTTGAACGTCTGGGGCAACGTCATCGCCTGGTGCGACGAGAAGAAGATCGTCGACCGCTACAACACCGTCGCCGCCAAGCTCGGCGAGGACTACACCGACGAGCTGATGGAGGAGATGACCGCCCTCCAGGAGAAGATCGACGCTCAGGACCTCTGGGACATCGACTCCAAGATCGAAATGGCGATGGACGCGCTGCGCTGTCCGCCAGACGACTGGGGCGTCGAGAACCTCTCCGGCGGCGAGCGGCGGCGCATCGCCCTGGCGCGGCTGCTGCTCTCCAAGCCAGATATGCTGCTGCTGGACGAGCCGACCAACCACCTCGACGCCGAGAGCGTCGCCTGGCTGCAGCACCACCTGGAAGCCTTCCCCGGCTGCGTGATCCTGGTCACCCACGACCGTTACTTCCTCGACCAGGTGACCAAGTGGACGCTGGAGCTGGACCGCGGCCGCGGCATTCCGTTCGAAGGCAACTACTCCGGCTGGCTGGAGCAGAAGACCAAGCGGATCGTGCAGGAACAGTCCGAGAGCGAGGCCCGCCAGCGGGCCATGACCAAGGAACTGGAGTGGGTGCGCTCCAACGCCCGTGCTCGCCAGGCCAAGAGCAAGGCCCGCCTCGCCGCTTACGACGAAATGATGCGGGAGGCCGAGCAGATGCGCGGCGCCCAGACCCACGCCGTCATCCAGATCCCGCCCGGCCCGCGCCTCGGCAACGTCGTCCTCGAAGTGGAAGGGCTGGAGAAGGAATACGGCGACAAGGTGCTGTTCAAGGGGCTGACCTTCCGTCTGCCGCCCAACGGCATCGTCGGCGTGATCGGCCCCAATGGCGCCGGCAAATCGACCCTGTTCAAGCTGATCACCGGTCAGGAGCAGCCGGACGCCGGCTCGATCCGCTTAGGCGAAACCGTGAAGCTGGCCTACGTCGACCAGAGCCGCGACGCCCTCGATGGCGCCAAGACCGTCTGGCAGGAAATCTCCAGCGGCCTCGATGTGCTGAAGGTCGGCGCGCGGGAGATCAACACCCGCTCTTATGTCGGCTCGTTCAACTTCAAGGGCGGCGACCAGCAGAAGAAGGTGGGCCAGCTCTCAGGCGGCGAGCGCAACCGCGTCCACCTGGCCAAGACCCTTACCGAGGGCGGCAACGTCATCCTGCTCGACGAGCCCACCAACGACCTCGACATCGAGACGCTGCAGAACCTCGAGGAAGCGCTGGAAGCGTTCGCCGGCTGCGCCGTGGTGATCAGCCACGATCGCTGGTTCCTCGACCGCCTTGCGACCCACATCCTCGCCTTCGAAGGCGACAGCCACGTCGAATGGTTCGAAGGCAACTTCGAGGCCTACGAGGAAGACAAGAAGCGCCGCCTGGGCGCCGACAGCCTCATCCCCCACCGCATCAAGTTCCAGAAATTCGGGCGCTAGCCTATATTGGCGCCATGAGCGATTTGCTTGAGCGCATCACGGTCGAAGCTGGCAAGTGCGGCGGACGTCCCTGCATCCGCGGCATGCGTATCCGTGTGCTCGACGTGCTGGAGTTGTTGGCCGGTGGGATGACCAACGAAGAAATCCTCGCTGACTATCCCTACCTGGAACTCGACGACATCCGTGCGTCCTTGGCCTACGCGGCGCAGCTTGCCGGAAAGCCAGGCGCCAGCGCGGCGTGAAGTTCCTCATCGACGCCCAGCTGCCTCCCGTGCTGGCTGAGTACCTCAGGGACCGGGGCCACGAAGCCGCTCATGTCTTTGACTTGGACGATGTCTCGTTGCCGGACGAGGCGATATGGGACGTCGCGACGAGCGACGCTTGGACGATTGTCACCAAGGACAAAGACTTTGCCGACTTCGTGGCGGCGCGACGCGAAGGACCCGCAGTTGTCTGGGTGCGGATCGGCAATTGCACCAACGCCGCGCTCAGAGAAGCCGTTCGCGTGAACTGGCTGCGAATCGTTGACCGACTGCGCAGGGGAGATCGGCTGGTAGAAGTCAGGTAGCCGCGATCGGCGACTTCACACCCCGTCCAAGAGCTCGATCTCGGGGCGGCCAGCCAGGCAGCCGGCGAGCTTCGGGCCGAGGGCCTTGTAGTGGTCGCTGTCTCGGTGCGCGGCGGTCGCCGCATCGTCCTTGTAAAGCTCCAGCACCTTGTAGGTGTTGGGCTCGGCGCGGCTCTTGGTGAGCTGGTAGATGATGTTGCCCGGCTCGTTGGCGCGCACCGCCGCCATGGCTTCCTTGAAGGCGGCTTCCAGCTGTTCGCCCTTGCCTTCGTTGACTTTCAGCGTGGCGACGATGCCGATCATGGGATCCTCCAAACGGTTGTTTGAAGCGACCTAGCCATGCCGAACGCCGCGCCGCAAGGCTGCCGAAACGGAAGCTAGCGCCGGCTGTCCCAGCCATAAGCGACCCAGGAATGGCCGCCGACGTTGTGCGCCTCGATGATGTCCGTGTCGGCCGGGCGCTGGGCGGCCGTGCGCCGGGCCCGCATCGCCGCCAGAGTCAGCATCAGCACCGCGACGCCAAGCAGGCCGACCACCACCACGGTGGCCGCGAAGAACACTGCCAGCACCGCCCCGGCGACCGCCGCCGCCGTCCAGGCAATGGCGCCGCCGAGGCGCACCAAGCTGCGCGCCGCCGAGCGTCCGGGTCCGCCTATCTGTCCGCCTGCGGGCATCGCCCCCTCGTACCGGTTCCTGGGATAGTTCGGACCGCCAGCGTGCAACGTCAACTGCACATGCGGCAGAAAAACGCCATCGCCCGTTACCTGGGCGCCGCATTCCGGCCTATTCGTCACCGCATGGCCAATGGCTGGGAATTCTGGATCGACCGCGGCGGCACCTTTACCGACGTGATTGGCGTGGCGCCGACCGGCGACGAGCAGACCCTGAAGCTGCTCTCCGTTTCGCCGGCCTATGAGGACGCCGCCGTGGCAGCGATGCGGCGACTGATGGGCGTCGCCGCCAATGCGCCTTTTCCGGCCGGCCGCGTCGCGGCGATCAAGCTCGGCACCACGGTGGCCACCAACGCCCTGCTGGAGCGGAAGGGCGCGCGGACGCTCTTCGTCACCACCCGCGGCTTCGCCGACGCGCTGGAGATCGGCGACCAAGCCAGGCCCAGCCTGTTCGTGCTCGACATCGTCAAGCCAGCGCCGCTCTACGGCGGCGTGATCGAGGTGGACGAGCGTCTGGACGCTGCCGGCGCGGTGGTGACGGCGCTCGACGAAGCGGCGCTGGCCCAAGCCCTGGGGGAGGCAAGAGCCAACGCCTTCGAAAGCGTCGCCATTGCTTTCCTGCACGCCGACCTGAACCCGGCGCACGAACGCCGCGCCGGCGAGTTGGCCCGCGGCGCGGGGTTCACCTTCGTCTCGCTGAGCAGCGAAGTCTCGCCCCTGCCGCGCTTCATCCCCCGCGCCGAGACCACCGTCGCCGATGCTTACCTGACGCCGGTGCTGGCGTCCTACGTCGAGCGCCTGACCGGGGCCATCGGCGGCGCGCCGTTGTTCTTCATGACCTCCGGCGGCGCCTTGGCGCGGGCCGACGCCTTTCGGGGCCGTGACGCGCTGGTGTCTGGACCGGCCGGCGGGGTGGTCGGTGTGGCGGGCGTCAGCGTGGCCACCGAAAAGCCGGCGCTCGGCTTCGACATGGGCGGCACCTCCACTGACGTCTGCCGTTACGCCGGGGTGCTGGAGCGGCGCGACACGGCGCGCATCGCCGGCGTGAAAGTCCGCGCGCCAATGCTGGACGTGGAGACCGTGGCCGCCGGCGGCGGCTCGATCCTGGCCTTCGACGGTCTGCGGGCTCGCGTCGGCCCCGCCAGCGCCGGCGCCGACCCCGGACCCGCCTGCTACGGCCGCTGCGGCCCCGCCACCATCACTGACGCCAACCTGGTGCTGGGGCGGTTGGACCCGGCTGAGTTCCCGTCGGTGTTCGGTCCTCGCGGCGACGCGCCGCTCGATCCGGCCGCGGCTCGAGCACGTCTGGCCGATCTCGCGGCGCAGATGAATGCGGCGAGCCTCGAGGCTGCGGCGGAAGGCTTTCTGGCGGTCGCGGTGGAGCAGATGGCCGGCGCGATCCGGCGCATTTCCACCGAGCGCGGCTTCGATCCGCGCGAACACACCCTGGTGGCGTTCGGCGGGGCCGCCGGCCAGGTCGCCTGCCAGGTGGCCGAAGCGCTAGGCGTCACCGAGGTGCTCTCGCCCCGCTACGCCAGCGAACTCTCCGCCTGGGGCATCGGCCAGGCCCGGATGCGGGCGCTGCGGACGGCCGGACTGGGACGTTGCTTGGACGATGCGGGCGTGGCGGCCGCGCAGATGCTGGCGGATGAGCTAACAACGGCGGCGGTGGCCGATCTCGCCGAGCAAGGCGCCGCCCCTGGAGCGACGCTCGGGCGCGGGTATCTGAGCTACGAGGAGGCCGACGCGGCGCTGCCGGTCGCGCTGGCCGATGCGGCGACCATGCAAGCCGACTTCGAAGCCGCCCACCACCGCCTGTTCGGCTTCGTCGAGCCAGCGAAAACCATCGTGATCGCCCGCGTCGAAGCGGAAGTGAGCGAACTCCCATCCCCCTCGAGGGGAGGGGTCGGGGGTGGGGGGCTGCCGGGCGAAGAGCCACAAAAAGGCAGGCAGCGCGCCAGCGTTGAGAGCCCCCCACCCCCAACCCCTCCCCTCGAGGGGGAGGGGCTTATTGTGCGTCCCGACACCCAGATTTGGGTCGCGCCGGGCTGGAGCGCCTCCGAAGAAGCTGATGGCCTGGTTCGGCTGGTGAGGACCGTGACGACCACCACCGCCAAAGCTGCCGACCTCGCCACGCCCGACCCCGTCACCCTCGAGCTCTACAATCGCCGCTTCATGGGCATCGCCGAGGCGATGGGAGCGGCGCTGGAGCGCACGGCGCACTCGGTGAACATCAAGGAGCGGCTGGATTTCTCCTGCGCGCTGTTCGATGCCGCCGGCGGCCTCGTCGCCAACGCGCCGCACATGCCGGTCCACCTGGGCTCGATGGGGGCCAGCGTCCGCGCCGTCCGCGACCGCCACCCGATCTTGCATCCCGGCGAGGCCTTCGCGCTCAACAGCCCGTACGCCGGCGGCACGCACCTGCCGGACATCACCGTGGTGATGCCGGTGTTTTCGGACGCCCCGGAGCCGGCCTACTTCGTTGCCGCCCGTGGCCATCACGCCGACGTCGGCGGCGTCCAGCCCGGCTCCATGCCGCCGTTCTCGCACACCATCGACGAAGAGGGCGTGCTGCTGGACGCGCTGCCGATCATGCGCGGCGGCCAGTTCCTGGAAGCGGCGACCCGGGCGGCGCTGGCGCAGGGTCGCTGGCCGGCCCGCGCGCCGGATCGCAACATCGCCGATCTCAAAGCCCAGATCGCCGCCTGTCAGGCCGGGGCCGTCGCCGTGGCCGAGCTGATCGAGCGACAGAGCGCGGCGGAGGTCGCCGCCTACATGAGCTTCGTCCAGGCCAACGCCGAGGCGGCGGTGCGGCGCGCCATCGGCGTGCTCAAGGACGGCGCGGCGCGCATGCCGATGGACGGCGGCGGCGAGATCGTGGTCGCGGCCAGCGTGGACGCGGCAGTCGGCGCCGCGCGGCTCGACTTCACCGGGGTCAGCGCTCAGTTGGGCTCCAACTTCAACGCCCCCGCGTCGGTGGTCGACGCCGCGGCGCTGTACGTGTTCCGCTGCCTCGTCGACGATGACATTCCGCTCAACGCCGGCTGCCTCACCCCACTGCAAATCGTCGTTCCCGCAGGCTCGATGTTGAACCCGAACCCGCCCGCCGCCGTTGTGGCCGGGAATGTCGAGACCAGCCAGCACGTCGTGGACGCGCTGTTCTCGGCGTTGGGCGTGATGGCGGCGAGCCAGGGGAGCATGAACAACTTCACCTTCGGGGATGAGCGCCGGCAGTATTACGAGACCATCTGCGGCGGGGCCGGCGCCACGTCGCGGGCGGCGGGCGCTGCGGCGATCCACACCCACATGACCAACTCGCGGCTCACGGATCCCGAGATCCTGGAGCGGCGCTTCCCGGTGCGGCTTGAGGCGTTCGAAGTGCGGCGCGGCTCTGGCGGCGCCGGCGCCCAGCCTGGCGGCGATGGCGCCCGGCGGCGCGTGCGCTTCCTGGAGCCCATGGAAGCGGCCCTGCTCTCTACCCAGCGTCAGCACGCGCCGCCCGGCCTCGCCGGCGGCGGCGACGGCCTTGCGGGCAGTCAACGGTTGATCGAGGCGTCTGGCGCGGTAAAGGAACTGCCGGGCTGCTTTTCCATCGCCGTGCGGCCGGGCGACGTCATCGAGATCGAGACCCCCGGGGGTGGGGGCTTCGGACGCGCCATCCGCCATCGGGAGCCGAGTTGAGATGACCCCCGCGCTGATTTTCGCTCTTGCGCTGGCCGCCACCGACGCCCAGCCGGCGCCCTCCGACCAGGGCGGCGGCGAGCCGCTGCCGCCAGGCGCGCCGACCCAGCCCTACGAGTTGTCCGCCTGGTGCTTCGGTGCGCTGGGCGAGTACCTGGCCATCTACGAGCACGTGAAGCCCGAGCTGCGCGACATCGACAAGATGTTCGGCACCTCGGTGGTTGAGGACGAACCCTACCAGTCCGACATGGCCGCTTATCGGATCGAGCTGAAGATGCTCGGCGACTCGGTGACCGACGCGGAGAAGGCCAGCGACCGGCCGATCGCCGATCGCGGCGTCATGGCCATGCGCATGGGCGAGAACATCTGGTCGTACGCCGAGGCCAAGACCCGGCGGGAACTGGCGCGGGCGTGGCTGCTGTGGTCCCTGCCCGACAAGTGCGACTCCAACGCCCGCGAACTCACCGCCAGGTCGCTGCTGCTGGGCCGGGCGCTGAAGTTCAACACCAACGCGCCGCCCCCGCCGCCGTTGCCCACGCCGGTCAGCCCGGAAATGGCGGCCGCCAACGCCGCGTCGGCCGCCGAGCCGGTCTCGACCATGGAGAGCGATGCTGCGCCGGTACGCACGCCGCCCCCCGGCGCCGCTCTCTACGAACGCCCTGCCCCGCCGCCGGCCGCTCAGGCCGCGCCAATCCGCGTCACGCCGACCTCCAACGCGCCGCCGCCATCAGCGCCGGCGCCGGTGAGGGAAGCTCCGGCGTACGTCGCGCCGGTTGCTGCGTCGTCGGAGCCGCCCCCCGCCGCCGCGCAGGCCGCGCCGCCGACGCCCCAGCCGCCGCCTACGACGCCCCCCACGCTGACGCCACCAAACGCAGATCAGTCGCAGGAGCCGACGCTCTAGCGCCCAGCGCCCGCTCGAATGCGAGCAGGCCCGGCCCGCTGAACGCGACGACGCGGCTACCCTCCAGCCGCCGCGCCCAGCCCTTGGCGAAGATTTGCGCCAGCATCGCCTTGCCGAGCGCGCCGCCCAGGTGGCTGCGCCGCTGGCTCCAGTCCAGGCAGGCCTTGCACAGGGGCCGACGCCGATTCTCCAGGCCCGCCAGATCGACGCCGAAGTCCTCGACGAAGCGGACGCCGTCCCGCGTCAGGCTGAGCGAGCCCTCCCTGTCGACAATGACGCCTCGCGCCGTCAGGCCGTCCAGCATCGCCACGCCCAGCTCGCCCGCCAGGTGGTCGTAGCAGCAGCGGGCGCGGCGCATGGCCGGGTCTCGGGGGCCGGGCCGGGTGCGCCGATGTCCGGCGCCGGCCGCCAGCCCCGTCATCACCTCCAGCAGTTCCGCCACCTCGGCGCCGGCCAGCGCGAAGTAGACGCAGCGGCCCTGCTTGCGCGACGTCACCAGCGCGCCGTGAGCCAGCTTGGCCAGGTGCGAGGAGGCTGTCTGCGGCGTCACGCCGGCCTCCCGCGCCAGTTCGCCGGCGGTCAGCGCCTCGCCGCCGAACAGCGCCGAGAGCATACGGATGCGCGCCGGGTCGCCCAGCAGAGCGCCGATACGGGTGATGTCGGGTCCTTCAGGCATTGCGCAAGCGTACCGCGACGGGGCGCCGCGCACCATTCGGCGCGGGTCGAAGCGTCCGGCGACCCCAGCGCCTACGAAGCAGCCGCTCTGAAGCGAAAGGACCCCGCCATGACCGTCGTCTGCCACATTCGCTACGTGATCGACCCGTTCCAGCGCGACGCCTTCGAGGCTTACGCCCGCAAGTGGCTGACCATCATCCCGGCCTGCGGCGGGACTTGCCTCGGCTATTTCATGCCGCACGAGGGGACGAACAACATCGCCCATGCGCTGCTGCAGTTCGCGACCCTGGCCGACTACGAGGCCTACCGAGACCGCATCCGCACCGACGACGCCGGTAGCGCGAACTTCCGCGCCGCCCAGGAAAAGCGCTTCATCTACGCCGAAGAGCGGACCTTCCTGAGCCCAGTCGTCTGAGGGCGTAACCCCTCATCCTCCCACGCCTTCGGCGCGGGCCCCTCCTTCTCCCTCCGGGAGAAGTAACTGACGGTGCTCGCTTTTCTACCTCTCCCGGAGGGGAGAGGGAGGGGCCCTCGTCGCGAAGCGACGTGGGAGGGTGAGGGGTGACGGCGCCGGCCGACTAGCTCCCCAGCCGCCAGCCGGTTTCGCCGCGCATGCGTTCGAAGAAGCCGGGCTCGTAGGCGTTCTCAGGGTCGGCGCGCACCATCTTGTCCATGTCATGGGCGTCGTCGCCGACAAGCACCCGCCAGCGGTCGGCCTTGACCCCGTCGAGGATGATCTTCGCCGCGGCGGAAGCACTCGTGGGCGCATCGTCCCGAAAGCGCCGCGCCGACTCGGCCATCAGACCGCGGATCTGATCGTCCGTCAGCTGATCGGCCGGCACGCCCATGCCGGACATCATCTTGCGGCTGGCCGCCAGCTCTTCAGGGCTGCCGGCGTCATCCTGACTGCCGCTCAGCACCTTGCGAGAGTTGGCGACGATCTCGGTGCCGATGTGGCCCGGCATCACCACCGAGCACTTGATGTGCGGGGCATTGAGCCGCAGGTCGTTGACCAGCGCTTCGGTAAAGCCTTTCACCGCGAACTTGGCGGCGCTGTAGGCTGTGTGGGCCGTGTGCGGACCGAGCGACGCCCAAAATCCGTTCACGGACGAGGTGTTTACGATGTGACCTTCGTCCGCCTTCAGCAGCATCGGCAGGAAGGCCCGGCAGCCGTAGTAGACGCCGCCCCAGCAGACGTTGAAGGTCTTGTCCCACTGGGAGCGGGGCCCGTTGACGAAGCTGCCCCCGCCACCGACGCCGGCGTTGTTGAAGAGAAGATGGATTTTGTCCGTCTCCTGATCGCGCGCCACTTCGCTCGCGAACCGGTTCATCTGGTCTTCGATGGAGACGTCGGCCAGATGGGCCGTGACTTTCACGCCCTGCCGCTGGTCCTTCGCCGCCAGCGCCTGGGTCTCGGCCATGTTGGCCTGCGAGACGTCGCACATGGCGACACTGCAGCCTTCCGCCACCAGCTGCCGCGCCAGTTCGCGCCCCATCCCGGTGCCGCCACCGGTGATGACGGCGATCTTGCCCGCGAAATCCTTCATGCCGTTCTCCTTTAGCCCAGCGCCGCCAGCATCGGCCCGATCATGCTGAAGGCGCGCATGTCGCCCTGCGTGCCGCCGCCCATCTTGTTCATCGCGTAGCCGAAGGTGGTGTGGGCATCCATGTCGATGATGATCACCGAGCCGCCATAGCCACCCCAGTAGATCGTGTTCGGGTGCGGCCAGGGCACCGAAACGCCGGTAAGGCCGAAGCCCATGCCAAAGCGCGCCGGGGCGCCCAGGATCAGGTCCGGCCCCTCGATCTGCAGCTCCAGGGCCTTGCGGCAGCCGGCTTCGGAGAGGAAGCGCTTGCCCTTGGCGACGCCGCCGTTGGCGAGGATGGCGTGAATCTCGGCCACCGAGCGGGCGTTGCCCGTGCCGCCGGCGGCCGGGATTTCGGCAGCGCGCCACTCGCGAGTGTAAGTCTTGGTGACGTCGATCGACGGGTGCGAGAAGGTGAGCTTCTGCAGCTCGCTCTGCGCGTTGTCGGCCGCGGCGCCGCCCGGCGGCGGCGGCTGCAGCTTGGCCACACGCCCATCTTCGGAGGCCGGCAGACCGATCCAGAAATCGGCGCCCAGCGGTTCGGCCACTTCCTGGCGGAAGAAGGTCCCGATGGTCTTGCCGGTGATGCGGCGCACCACTTCGCCGATCAGATAGCCTTGCGTGATGGCGTGGTAGCCGCTCTGGGTTCCCGGCGGCCACAGCGGCGCCTGGGCGGCCAGCATCGAGACGGCCTTCTCCCAGTCGTAGAGGTCATCGTTGACGAAAGGCTCGCTCCAGCAGCTGAGCCCGGCGGCGTGACACATCAGATGGCTGACCTTGATGTCAGCCTTCCCGTTGGCCGCGAACTCCGGCCAGTACTTCGCCACTGGCGCGGTGAAGTCGAGCTCGCCCCGGTCGGCCAGCATCAGCGCCACCAGGAAGGTCATCGTTTTGGTGGTGGAGTAGACGTTGACGATGGTGTCGCGCGTCCACGGCCGGGTCTTGTCGGCGTCGGCCCAGCCGCCCCAGAGGTCGACCACCGTCTCGCCCTCGACCGTGGCGCAGAACGAGGCGCCGATGTCGGCGCCGCTGGCCAGGTTGTTCTCGAAGGCGTCTCTCACCGCGGCGAACCGCTCGCCGACGATCCCGTCCACGCTACCGTCCAGCGCCATGGCGTCCTCCTGGGTTTGACGCCACCCTACGCCGGCCTCGCGCCGTCGCGCCACCGTGAACCGACGGCGCCTCAGGCCGCCGCGGCCCGCGCCGGCTCGTAGTTCAGGATCGGCGCCAGCCAGCGTTCGCATTCCGCCAAGGTCATGCCTTTGCGGCGGGCGTAGTCGGCGACCTGGTCGCGCTCGATTTTGCCGACGCCGAAGTAGTGGGCGGCGGGGTTGGCGAAGTAGAGGCCGGAGACTGACGCCGGCGGGGTCATGGCGTAGCTCTCGGTGAGTTCGATGCCGGTGGCGGCGGTGGCGTCCAGCAGCTCGAACAGCGTCGCCTTCTCGGTGTGGTCGGGCTGGGCGGGGTAGCCCGGCGCGGGCCGGATGCCGCGAAACTTCTCCGCCAGCATGAATTCCAGATCGAATGGCTCGTCAGACACGAAGCCCCACAGGGTAGTGCGAACTTGGTAGTGCAACGCCTCGGCGAACGCCTCGGCGAAGCGGTCAGCGAGCGCGGTGGCGAGGATGGCCGAGTAGTCATCGCCGGCCGCCTTGAACTTTGCCGCCAGCTCCAGTTCGCCATGCCCCCCAGTCACGGCGAACCCGCCGATCCAGTCGGGCGGTCCGCCAACGGGCGAGATGAAGTCAGCCATCGCGACGTTGGCGCGGCCTTCGGCCTTCGGCATCTGCTGACGGAGGGAGTGGAGACGGGCGCGCTCGACGGTCCGTGTCTCATCGGTCCAGACCACGATGTCGTCGCCATCGGCGTTGGCCGGCCAGAAGCCGACCACGCCGCGCGCCTCCAGCAAACGCTCGTCGATGATGCGCGTCAGCATGGTTTGCGCGTCTGCAAACAGCGAACGGGCCGCTTCTCCCACGACATCGTCTTCGAGGATCATCGGATAGCGTCCGGCAAGCTCCCAGGCCTGGAAGAACGGCGACCAGTCGAAGAACCGCGTCAGGTCTTCAAGCTCGTAGGACGCGAACGTGCGGGTCCCGAGGAAGGTCGGCCGCGGCGGCTGGTATAGCTGCCAGTCGATGGGATAGCGGTTGGCTCGCGCCGCTTCGATCGGCGTACGGACTTTGGCTTCCTGGCTGCGGGTGAATTGCTCGCGGATGCGGACGTATTCGGCGCGGGTCTCGGCCTCGGCCTTGGGCCGCTCGGTGGCCGACATCAGGCCGGCGACCACACCGACAGCACGGCTGGCGTCAGTGACATAGGTGGTGGAGCCGCGCTGGTAGGCCGGCTCGATCTTCACCGCCGTATGCGTGCGGCTGGTGGTGGCGCCGCCGATCAGCAGCGGGATCGACAGCCCGCGCCGCTCCATCTCGCCGGCCACGAACACCATCTCGTCCAGCGACGGCGTGATCAGGCCGGAGAGCCCGACGATGTCGCACTGCTGCGCGATGGCGGTGTCGAGGATCTTGTCCGCTGGAACCATGACCCCGAGGTCGATAACTTCATAGTCATTACACTGAAGAACGACGCCGACGATGTTCTTGCCGATGTCGTGCACGTCGCCTTTGACCGTCGCCATGAGGATGCGACCGGCCGCCTTGCGCGGCGCGTCGCCCTCGGCCTCCATGAACGGCAACAGGTAGGCCACAGCCTGCTTCATCACCCGCGCCGACTTCACCACCTGCGGCAGGAACATCTTGCCCGCGCCGAACAGGTCGCCGACCACGTTCATGCCGGCCATCAACGGCCCTTCGATCACCTCCAGCGGCTTCGATGCCGCCAAGCGCGCCTCCTCGGTGTCGGCGTCGATGAACTCGGTGATGCCGTGAACCAGCGCATGGGTCAGCCGCTCGTTCACAGGGCCCTGGCGCCAAGCCAGGGTGACGACCTTCTCCTCGGCCCCCCCGCCCTTGTAGCGGGGCGCGATGTCCACCAGCCGCTCGGTCGCGTCGGGCCGCCGGTTGAGGATCACGTCCTCGACGGCCTCGCGCAGCGCTGGGTCGATCTCGTCGTAGACCGGCAGTTCGCCGGCGTTGACGATGCCCATGTCCATGCCCGCGGCGATGGCGTGGTAGAGGAACACCGCGTGCATCGCCTGGCGCACCGGTTCGTTGCCGCGAAAGCCGAAGGAGATGTTGGAGACGCCGCCGGAAATCCGCGCATAGGGCAGCTGCTGTTTGATCGCCCGCGTCGCCTCGATGAAGTCGACGGCGTAGTTGTTGTGCTCCTCCAGCCCCGTCGCCACGGCGAAGATGTTGGGGTCGAAGATGATGTCCTCGGGCGGAAAGCCGAGTTGCTCGGTGAGCAGCTTGTAGGCGCGGGCGCAGATCTCGACCTTGCGAGCGCGGGTGTCGGCTTGCCCCTGCTCGTCGAAGGCCATCACCACCACCGCCGCGCCGTAGCGCAGGCACTTGGTCGCCTGCTCGACGAACTTTGCCTCGCCTTCCTTCAGCGAGATCGAATTGACGATGGCCTTGCCCTGCACGCACTTCAGGCCGGTCTCGATCACCTCCCACTTGGAGCTGTCGATCATGATCGGCACCCGGGCGATGTCCGGCTCGGCGGCGATCAGATTCAGGAAGGTGCGCATGGCCGCGGCGCTGTCGAGCAGCCCCTCGTCCATGTTGACGTCGATGACTTGCGCGCCGGCTTCGACCTGCTGGCGTGCGACCGTCAGCGCGGCGGGATAGTCGCCATTGGCGATCAGCTTACGAAAACGCGCGGACCCGGTGACGTTGGTCCGCTCGCCGATGTTGACGAACAGGGGACGCATGCGAGCGGACTAGTTCGCCAGCTCGAAGGCCTCAAGCCCCGCGAGGCGCATGGCCGGCGCCCGTTCCGGCGGCTGGCGCGCCGGGAAACCACGCACCGCGTCGGCGACATGGCGGATGTGATCGGGGGTGGTGCCGCAGCAGCCGCCCAGGATGTTGACCAGACCCGCCTTCGCCCACTCTTCGAGATGGTGCGCCGTCTCGTCCGGTCCCTCGTCGTACTGGCCCATGGCGTTTGGCAGGCCGGCGTTGGGATAGGCGGCGACCAGCGTGTCGGCGATGCGGGACAGTTCGGCGATGTGCGGGCGCATCAGGTCGGCGCCCAGCGCGCAGTTGAGCCCGACGGCGAACGGCTTGGCGTGCCGCACCGAGTTCCAGAACGCCTCTACGGTTTGCCCTGAGAGCGTGCGGCCGGAGCGGTCGGTGATGGTGCCACTGATCCAGATCGGCAGCGGCTCGGCGCCATCGTCCTGCAGGTCGAGGATGGCCTTGATCGCCGCCTTGCAGTTCAGCGTGTCGGTGATGGTCTCGATCAGGAAGAGGTCGACGCCGCCGTCGTGCAGCGCCTTCACCTGCTCTCGATAAGCCGCGTAGACTTGGTCGAAGGTGACGAGGCGCGCGCCGGGGTCGTTCACGTCGGACGACATCGAGAGCATGCGGTTCAAGGGGCCGATGGACCCGGCGACGAAGCGCGGCTTGTGCGGCTCCTTGGCGGTCCAGCGGTCGGCGACTTCACGGGCCAGTTTGGCGCCTTCCTGGTTGATATCGCGCACGGCGTCCTGCAGCTCGTAGTCGGCCTGGGCGATGGTGGTGGCGCTGAAGGTGTTGGTCTCGGAGATGTCCGCGCCGGCGGCGTAATACTGGTCGTGCAGGTCGGCGATGATGTCCGGCCGGGTGATGCAGAGGATGTCGTTGTCGCCCTTCAGCTGCACGGCGTGCTCGGCGAAGCGCGCGCCGCGGAAGTCGGCTTCGGCCAGGCCCCGGCGCTGGATCATCACGCCCCAGGAGCCGTCGAGGATCAGGATACGCTCCTTCGCGGCCGCCTTCAGCGCGGCGACGCGGGCGCGGCGGGCGGTTTCGTCGGTCATTCCATCACCTCGGACTTGAGGCCGAGCACCCGGCAGATGCCCAGGGTCAGCTCGGCGCGGTTGAGGGTGCAGAAGTGGAAGTCGGTGAAGCCTTCTTCCTCCAGCTGCGCGCACATCTCGGTGGCGACCGACGCGGCGACCAGGCGGCGGGTGGCCGGATCGTCGTCCAGGCCCTCGAACAGGTTGGCCAGCCAGTCGGGCACCGGGATGCCGCACGGCGCGGCCATCCGCTTCAGGCCCTCGAAGTTGGTCACCGGCATGATGCCGGGCACGATGGGGATGGTGATCCCCGCCGCCCGCGCCGCCTCGTAGAAGCGCAGGAAGCTGTCGGTGTCGAAGAAGAACTGGGTGATCGCTCGCGTTGCGCCAGCATCGACCTTGGCCTTCAGCACGTCGATGTCGTGTTGCAGCGAGCCGGCTTCCGGGTGGATCTGCGGGTAGGCGCCGACAGAGACCTCGAACGGCGCGATCGCGAGGATGCCGGCGGTAAGCTCGGTAGCGTTGGCGTAGCCGTCCGGCCGCGGCGTGTAGCGGCCGCCGATCTGGCCGGGCGGGTCGCCGCGCAGGGCCACGATGTGGCGCACGCCCGCGTCCCAATAGCCGCGGATCACCTCGTCCACGTCGGCCTTGGAGGCCTCGACGCAGGTGAGGTGCGCAGCGGGGATCAGCGTCGTTTCGCGGAGGATGCGCTCGACAGTGCGATGGGTGCGCTCGCGGGTCGAGCCGCCCGCGCCGTAGGTGACGGAGACGAACTTCGGCCGCAGCGGCTCCAGCCGGCGGATCGCCTTCCACAGCGTCTCCTCGGCCTCGGGCGTCTTCGGCGGCGAGAACTCGAACGAGACGTTGAGCTGGCCGCGCTTGCGGGCGCCGGCCCTGGCCACCGGGCCGAGGCCGCTGTCCTGGTCATGCATGACACTCATGCCACTCTCCTCAGCCGTTCGCCCGGATGAGCGGCGACCCACACTTTCACGGTGAGACCGCCCGGGCCGGCTGGCGGCAGCGTCACCGCTTCCACCTTGCCAAGGCCCGCCGCGGCGGCCCAGCGCTCGATCTCGTTGTCGAAGAACCCCAGGCGCCGATGCCGGTGCTCGGCGCGCAGGAACTCCAGGTCGTGCGGCGCGAAATCCACGATCAGCAGCCGCCCGCCAGGCGCCACCAGGCGCGCGGCCTCCGTCACCGCCGCCGCGGGCTCGCCGAGGTAATGCAGCACCTGATGCGCCACCACGAGGTCGGCCGAGCCGTCCTCCAGGCCCACGCTGAGAATGTCGCCATGGCGCAGCTCGCACGCAGGGAGGCCGGCGTCGGCGACGTTGCTGCGGGCGATGTTGAGCATCTGCCGAGAGAGGTCGAGGCCGACGGCGTGCTGAGCGCGCGGCCCCAGCAGCGTCAGCATGCGCCCGGTGCCGGTGCCGAGGTCGACCAGCCGCCGGAAGGGTCCCTCGCCAGCGGCGGCCAGGATGGCCTGCTCCACTGCCGCCTCGGAGACGTAGAGCGAGCGGATCTGGTCCCACTGGCCGGCGTTGTCGGCGAAGAACTGGGCGGCCTGGCCAGCGCGCTCGGCGGCGATCACTTCCAGCCTCTCGGCGTCGCCGGCGAGCACCGGATCGGCGGGCGCGATCAGCGAGAGGGCGGTGTCGATCAG
>DASXZG010000069.1:0-21967 GCA_036502045.1 Caulobacteraceae bacterium
GAGTTACGCCGGTGCTCGGTTCGCCGCCAGTTCGACGCCCCCGCTGACGGCGGCGCGGATTTGAAGCCCCCCCGAATCCACGCGCATTGGCGTTTGAGCCGGCGACTCTGCAAGTCGCCGGCTCACCCCCTTTCCCGTGGTCTGGCTCAATTTCGGGCGCCACAGCCGACGGAGATCACCACCATGACAGAAGTAAGCCGGCCCATGGATGGGCGCGCCGAGATCGAGGCCATGCTCCGGGAACATCAGGCTCTCGTTGAAACGGTGCGCGCGATGGAGTCCCAACCGTCGCCTGACCAGTTGCAGATCGTTCGCGTCAAGAAGCGCAAGCTCGCCCTGCGCGACCGGCTCTTGGAACTCGAGAACCGGATCACGCCAGACCTGATTGCATGAACCGGCGCCCTGGCGTTCAGGTCACGCCGCGACGGCGCGCGGAGGCAGCTTGCGCCATGTCTCCACGAACCTGAGGAAGACCTGCAGCGGCATCGGCGTTTGGCGACGGCTCGGATGGTAGAGGAAGATCCCGGGCTTCGTGATGCTCCAGTCCTCCAGCAGACTGACCAGCCTGCCCTGGGCGAGGTGCGACGCAACGATCGGCTCCGGGAGGCGGCCGATGCCGCCGCCGTCCAGGACGCTGCGTAGCACCAAATCGATGTCGTTGACGATGAACGAGCCGTCGATGGCGATCTCCGTGTGCTGGTTGCCCTTGGCATAGGCCCACGGGTGCATCGAACCATCCCAGGGCGCACGGCACCGGATGCAGTTGTGGGCGTGCAGGTCTGTCGGGACGGACGGACCCTGATGGCTCGCCAGGTAGCCCGGCGAGGCGACGGTGAGCACTCTGAAGTCATGGGCGACACGCAAGATGGTCATGTCGCGCTCGATCCTGTGGCCGAGACGAATGCCGGCGTCGAACCGGGCGCTGATGATGTCGCCGTGCGCATCGTCGATGGAAATCTCAACGCGCACGCCGGGGTATTCGGCCAGGAACGGCTGGATCAGCGGCGCAAACCCGCGCGCCATCATGATCTGGGAGGCAGATCGTTCGATGGCCAGGCGCAGCGTCCCGATCGGCTTGTCCCGGAACGAGTTGACGCTCTCGACGGCGTGGTCGATGCCTTCGAGAATCGGCTGGACCTCAGCCAGGAGCCGATCTCCCGCCTCCGTCAGCGCGACGCTGCGCGTCGTCCGATTGAACAGGCGAACGCCGAGCCCGTCCTCGAGCGACCGGATGGTCTGACTCATGGTTGGCGGGGCTATTCCCACCTGCGCCGCCGCCTTGGTGAAGCTGCGATGCTCCGCGACGGCCACGAACGCCGACAGTTCGGCCAGCTGGATACGGGCCATTCTTCTCAATCTCCAATGAAGGCCTTCCGAATATTCGCCGTTATCAACAAAGCACCTGAGCTTCAAGTTCGTCGTCTGCCGGTTCGCTTCGCTTGCCCGCGAGTCGACACCGGTCCGCGCGAATCGGAGGAGCCCAGATGCAACAGGCGATTACGGTGACGCCCATCCCCGAAGGATGGACGATCAAGTGCACGGGTCGAGAGCCTGTTGGGTTGTTTCGTAGCGGCGCGGACGCAGAGTCGGCCGCTCACACGCTCGCGCTGGAGATCGCCGCGGCCGGCGACACGGCGGTGATCGAGATCTTCCTTCGTAGTGGCGTTCTGGGCGGTCGATACGTCCACGCGCCCGAAGCGCGGGATCGAGCGCCGGGAGTCGGCGCCGGTGGCCCATCCCGTCCCAACTCACCGCCTGCCAGATGAGGCCTACGCGCACCCTTGGAGCCACGACATGCCACAGCACCCGGAGGTCAACACCTCACTTGTCCGCAGCCGACCGGCCGCCATGGCCACGGTCCTCAACCGCCCGACGGTTCTCGGCGTCGTCGAGACGTCTCCTGCCGGCCCGCGAGCGCGTCAGTTGTTCGAGGAGGCTCGCTTGACGTCTCTGGAACACCTGCGCGCCCTTGACCTGGCCATCGTGACAGTGCGCGACCTGTCGATGGAAATCGTCCGTGGCGGAGACCTCTACGCGCCGGGATTGCGCGAGCTCGCGCGAAACCTCGCCGAGGATCTGTTCTGGAAAGCCAGGACGTTGGAGCTGCTATCCCAGCGTCAGAGCGAGCGTAAGCCGGCGTTGGCTTAGCCCCTCCGACTGCGGGGCCGGACGCCGCATGGCGATCACGCTGAGCGATTGTTCGTGATCGACGACTAAACTCTTCCAAATATTCGTAGTTATCGAAATGCGCTGCAGCCGCCAGGTTCATGGCTGCCGCGGGTCGGCGCCCCCAGCCACGGCGGGCATGGCTGCGACCCAAGCCATCCGATCAGGCGAGCTGAATGACAAGCACGAGCGACTCCACAGAACTCGATGAGCGCACCAGTTCGCGCGATCCAAGCCTTCGCGAAGACGCCGGCCGCTCTGCGCCGTCGGCCGAAGCCCGTGTCTCGCAAGCATTGCCGGACGATCCGACCAGGCGAGCCATCCCGGCAGCGCCGCCGCGGTCGACGCGCCGCTGGGTGCGCCCAGCGCTGTTTCTGCTGTTGCCGCTCGCGCTGATCGGCGGTGGGTACATGTACGTCACCGGCGGCCAGGTGACGTCGATGGATGACGCGAGCGTCGAAGCCGACAAGGTCGGCGTCTCCACTGACGTCTCGGGCATGGTCCGGCAGGTCGATGTCAGCGAGAATCAGCACGTCGAGGCCGGCCAAGTCTTGTTTGTGCTCGACGACCTTCCGTTCCGCCTCGCCCAGCAGCGCGCCGACGCGCAGATCGGCGTGACCGGGGATGCGCTCAATGCGCTGAAGGCGAACTACGCCGACCTGCAGGCACAGATCAAACAGGGACAGGGCGACGTCGAATACTACCGTACCGAACTCGGCCGTCAGCAGGAGCTGCTGAATGCCCACGTCGCATCTGAGTCGACGTATGACACGGCGCGCCGGAATCTCGAGACCGCGACGCAGAAAGTCGCCTCTCTCGATCAGCAGCTCGCCGCGATCGCGGCCAACCTGAACGGCGCTCCGGGCGGTCCGATCGAGCAGGACCCGAGCTACCGCAACGCGGTGGCGCAACGCGACGAGGCGGCGCGCCAACTCGCGCACACGGTCGTCAGAGCGCCGTTCGCCGGTATCGTCACCAACGTGCCCGCGATCGCACCCGGCAAGTACCTGCCGGCCTCGACCACCGCCTTCTATCTCGTCCACGCCGATCACGTCTGGGTCGACGCTAACCCCAAGGAAACGGACCTGACGTACGTGCGCACGGGGCAGCGGGCGACAGTGAAGGTCGACACCTATCCCGGTATGCAATGGCGCGGCGCCGTCGAGAGCATCAGTCCGACAGCTGCCCAGGAGTTCTCGCTGCTGCCAGCGCAAAACTCCAGCGGCAACTGGGTCAAGGTGGTGCAGCGCATCCCCGTGCGCATCCGTGTGGACACGGGCGACCAGAGCCTCCCGCCGTTGCGCGCGGGGATGAGCGTCGAAGTCGAGGTCGACACGGGCCACAGGCGCGGCCTGCCGCATTTCCTGACCGCGTGGCTGGGTCAGGGTCGGCAGGGCCAGTGATGTCCGAACCCGCGCCGGACGGCGCCAACCGGGCGGCGATCACCGTTTGCGTGATCCTCGCCACCCTGATGCAGTCACTCGACGGGACCATTGCCAACGTCGCGCTGCCCTATATTCAGGGGAGCGTTGCGGCCAGCCAGGACGAGATCGCCTGGGTGCTGACGTCCTACCTGGTCGCCGCGGCGATCATGACGCCGGCGACGGGCTACCTCGCCGGGCGGTTCGGGCTCAAGCAGCTGTTTCTCGTCTCAGTCGGCGGCTTCACCGTCGCCTCGATGCTGTGCGGCGTGGCGCAATCCCTGGTCGAGATCGTGCTGTTCCGTATCCTGCAAGGCATGTTCGGCGCAGCATTGGTGCCGCTCTCCCAGACCGTGCTGATGAACATCTACCCGAGAGAGCGGCAGGGATCGGCAATGTCGCTATGGAGCATGGCGGTGACCATCGGACCGGTCCTGGGGCCCGTGCTCGGCGGCTGGCTGACCTCGACCTATAGCTGGCGCTACGTCTTCTACATCAACCTGCCGGTCGGAATCGCCGCTCTGGCAGGCATGGTGGTCTTCATGCCGAGGGTGTCCGGCAATGCGGGCTCGAAACTGGACTGGCTCGGATTCGCCACTCTGAGCCTGGCGATCGGCGCGACGCAGGTTCTGCTGGACCGCGGCGAGGAACTCGACTGGTTCAGCTCGGGCGAGATCATGGTCGAAGCCATCATCGCCGCCTCGGCGTTCTATCTGTTCCTGGTCCATACTTTCACTGCACGCGCGCCTTTTGTGCGGCCCTCGCTGTTCCGCGATCGCAACTTCTCGGCCGGCGCCCTCTTCGGTGTGATCGTCGGCCTCACCTACTACGCCTCGCTCTCGCTGCAGCCTGCGTACCTGCAGAATCTGATGAACTACCCCATCCTGAGTGCGGGCCTTGTGCTCGGTCCGCGGGGCCTCGGCACAATGGCCGCGTTCATCCTGGTCGGAAGGCTGGTGGGAGGGGTCGATACGCGCCTGCTGCTCGCCGTCGGTCTGGGACTCACGGCGGGGGCATTTTACGCGATGACCGGCTGGACGCCGGACGTTTCGCGGACGACGGTCATCGTCGTCGGGGTGATCCAGGGCGTCGGTCTCGGGTTCCTGTTCCTGCCGCTCACGGTGGTGACGCTGGCGACGTTGTCGCCCGATGTGCGGGCGGAGGGCGCCGGGTTTTCCACCCTGGTGCGTAACATCGGCTCCAGCGTCGGCATCTCGGTCGTCAATGCCTTGCTGACCCGCAACAGCCAAGTCAACCACGCTGCCATCGGCCAGCATGTCACGGCCGTCAATCGCGGGTTCGAGGACCCGATGATCGCCCGGTTCTGGGATCCGCTCACCGCCGCCGGCCGCGCGGCGCTCGACGGGGTGATCACGCGGCAGGCCCAGATCATCGCCTACATCGACGACTACAAGCTGCTGATGATCGCGACGCTGGCCGTTGCCCCGCTGTTGTTCGTCTTCAGGCGTGCGCCTGCCAGCGCCGCGGCCGTTCCAGAGGGGACCGTATACGAATGATCGCGCATCGATCAGGCCGATTCTGGTGCGCCCCGCTGGTCGCGGCCTTGCTGGCCTGGACGGCGGCCGGCTGCAAGACCGTGGGTCCGAACTTCAAGCCGCCGCCGGCGCCGGTCGTCGCTGGCTATGTCGCACCGGGCGAGCGAACCGCGCCGGCTTCCGGCGATGGATCGGCGCCGGCGCTGACCATCGCACTTGGGGAGAAGGTGACCGGCGACTGGTGGACGCTGTTCCGCTCGCGCGACCTCGACGGGCTGGTGAAACAGGCGATCGCCGGCAGCCCGACGCTCGTCAGCGCGAAAGCGAGATTGGCCGAGGCCCGCGAGGGCGCGACCGTCGCGCGCAGTGCGCTCTATCCGCAGATCGGCTTCAACGCGAGCATCGGGGGCGACAAGCAGAGCTTGAACACCTTCGGATTGCCGTCGAGCACGGTCGCGCTGCCGGACGCCTATGAACTGTTCCAGTTCGGCCCGTCAGCCAGCTACACGCTCGACCTGTTCGGCGGCACGCGTCGCCGGATCGAGCAGCAAGCCGCGTTGGCCGACTACCAGGGCGATCAGCTCGACGCGGCCTATCTGACGCTCACCGGCGACACCGTGGCCCAGGCGCTCCAGGTCGCTTCCGTCCGCGCCCAGCTGAAGGCCGTCAGCGACATTCTGGACATCGATCAGCAGAACCTTGACCTCGTCCAGACCGAGCGCAAGGCCGGCACGGTGCCGGATAGCGACGTGGTCAGGGCCGAGAGCCAACTCGCCGCCGACAAGACGCTGCGGCCCGGTCTCGACCAGCAGCTGAGCATCGCCAAGCACGGCCTGGCCGTGCTCACGGGTCGCGCGCCGGGCGACTGGTCGCCGCCCGACTTCGACCTGACCGCGCTGACGCTGCCGGGCACGCTGCCCGTCAGTCTCCCATCGGATCTGGTCCACCAGCGTCCCGACATCCTGGCGGCCGAATCCCTGCTGCACGCGTCAAGCGCACGGATCGGTATCGCGACCGCGCAACTTTACCCGGAGATTACGCTCTCGGCTGGCGTCAGCGCTTCGTCGCTGAACGGCGGGGCTCTGTTCGACCCGTCCGGCCTTGTTTGGAGCATCGCCGGCGGACTGACGCAGCCGATCTTCGACGGCGGCCGGCGTAAGGCGCAGCAGCGCGCGGCGTTGGCTGACTTCAAGGCGTCGGCGGCCGACTATCAGCAGACGGTGCTGCTGTCGTTCGGACAGGTCGCCGATGTGCTGCAGTCGCTCACCCACGATGCGGACCTGCTGGCCTCCCAGCAACGCGCGTTCGAGCTGGCGTCAGAGTCGGAGCGGCTGCAACGCATCAATTACGGCGCTGGCGGCGTCGGGCTGATCGACCTGCTGGACGCCCAGCGGCAGTACCAGCAGGCGCGGCTCGGCTATGTCAGGGCGCAGGCTCAACGCTATCAGGACACCATCCAGTTGCTGGTGGCGATGGGCGGCGGCTGGTGGGACGCGAACCTGACCGTCACCGACAACGACGGCCGCACGTCGAAGCAGCTGATCGACGGTCGGCAGGCCGCCAGCCTTCGCGCGGCAGGACAGAACTGAACCACGGTCAATCCTTCGCAACCGACAAGGAACCTTGTTCGAATACAACGCCTTATCGGAGGGCTCGCCAGTATTCATGTTGCGCTCCAACGAGCGGTCGTACGCCATAGAGCCGGAGAGCTCTGGCGGACGCCGGTAAGCAACGCCTGCCACGCGCGACGTTGTTCGAAGGGAGAGTCTTGATGACCATTCGCGAATTTGCGCCAGAGTCGGCGGGTACAAGCCGCGATAAGCCAGCCACCGCTCCATTGTTCAACAATTCGGTGCTCGCCCGTACGTCCAGGCCACCGATGACGAGGGTCGCCAGGTTGCTTGCCTGGTTTCTCGCCGGAGTGGTTGTCGCGGCGGCCGTTCTCACCGCGGGATATTGGGGCTATCGGCAGATGCAACCCCAGCCGCTGTTCACGCCGGGCAGCGCCAGCGCCGAACGCGCCGCTGGTCCACCGGCGAGCTCGGTCCCCCGGACGAGTCCCGCCTGACGGCGGGCTCTCCGGGGTGACAATGTGGGTCGGAGACGCTCCGGCCCGGTCCGCCCTCATCCGCCGCCGTTGATGTTGATCTTCTGGCCGTTGGCGTAGGGGTTGGCGGAGGAGACCAGCCAGGTGACGGCGGCGGCGACGTCCTCGGGCGTCGAGACGCGGCCGAACGGCGAGCGGGCGTCGAGCTGGTGGATGTCCTCGATGCCCGTCGTCGCGCGGGTGAGCCGCTTGCCCATCTCGGTGACGGTCAGGCTGGGGGCGACGATGTTGGTGCGGATGCCGTGCTCGCGCTCCTCCTTGGCGAGCGTCAGCGCCAGCGCCTCCATGGCGGCCTTGCCCATGTTGTAGGGCGCGCCGCGGGCGCCCATGCCGAGGGTGGCGACCGACGAGATCATCACGATATCGCCCCGGCCCTGCCCGCGCATGTGCGGCACCACCAGCTTGGAGAGATAATGCGGCCCGAACGCGTGGACGCGCACCACCCGCTCCATCTCGGCCGGGTCGGTGTCGGCGACCGCCTGGCCGCGGCTGGCGATGCCGGCGTTGTTGACCAGGATGTCGACGTGGCCGAAGTCGGCCAGCACGTCGGCGACCATCTTCTGGTCCTCGTCCCAGTTCTCGACCGCGGCCTGGTAGGCCTTGGCCTTGCGGCCCATCGCTTCGATCTCCTTGACCACCTCCCCGGCGGCGTCCGCATCGCGGCGATAGTTGACGGCGACGTCCGCGCCGGCCTCGGCGAGCGACAGCGCGATGGCCCGCCCGATGCCGCGGCCGCCGCCGGTGACCAGGGCCACGCGCCCGGAGAGATCGATCTGCATATCCTTGGGTTCCCTGCCCTATCGCGTTGTTCTTGCTAGAAAACGGTGTAGCCGCCGTCGATCACGAAGAGGTCGCCGGTGTGGTACTTCGAGGCGTCGGAGGCGAGGTAGACGGCGATGCCGGCGAAGTCTTCCGGCTCGCCCCAGCGACCGACCGGCACGCGCCCGATCACCTTCTCGTTGAACTTGTCGTTGCCCTGCGCGCCGGCGGTCATGTCCGAGCGGATCCAACCCGGCAGGATGACGTTGGAACGCACGCCGTGGCGGCCGTACTCCACCGCCAGGCCCCGCATCATGGCGATCACCGCCCCCTTGGTGGAGGCGTAGGCCTCGTTGCGCGGCGCGCCGTGCACGGCGGAGACCGACGAGGTGACCACCAGCGAGCCGCCAGGGTCGCCTGTCTTGGCGCGCTCGGCGATGTGCTTGCAGGCTTCCCGCAGCGTGAAGAAGACGCCGTCGAGGTTCACCGAGAGGACGCGCCGCCAGGTCTCGGTGGGCATCGTGGCGAAGGGCGCGCCACCGCCGGTGCCGGCGTTGGCGGCCACGAAGTCGATGCGGCCCATGGCGGCGACCGCCTCGGCCATCGCGGCGACGACCGCCGCCTCGTCCGACACATCAACGCGTTGCGCCAGCACCTTGGCGCCATGGCGGAGCAGCTTGGCCTCTGCGTCCCGGTTCTTCTGCTCGCTGGTTCCCCAGATCACGATCGACGCGCCGGCCTGGGCGAGGCCCTCGGCCATGCCGAGGCCGATGCCGCTGTTGCCGCCGGTGACGAGGGCGACCTTGCCGGTCAGGTCGAAGGGACGGAAGGCCATCTGCGCGAGCTCCAGTCGTTTTGCCGGAGCCATAAGCGGGTGTCCTAAGGGCTAGGCAAGCCCGATCGGGTGACTAGTCTGGAGCGCTGACTGGCGAGTGGACTCGACGTGGCAGGCTCGAAGGACAAGCGCGGCTTCATCGACAAGGACCGGCTCGCCCTCTCCGAACGGCAGGCGGTGGAGTACTGGATGAAGAGCTGGGGCGTGACGCGCGATCAATTGACCGCCGCCCACCGCAAGGCGGGACGCATGGTCAAGGATATCGCGGCCGAGTTGGGCAGAAGGGTCGCTGAGGTCGGCATCGACGCAGGCGCGCGCTATTCGCGGCGCAGCAGCTTCTCAGTGAGTAGAGTCCCCCACCATTGCGCCTTGAAATCGCGGCGGATGGCGGCCGGGTCGTAATCGGGCTCGCGGGCCCAGTCCTCGAGCGAGAGGCCGCGGGGCGCGACCTCGGCCAAGTAGTACTCGAAGTAGTAGTCGAGCACGCCGGTCAGGCCGGCCCGGACGTGACCGAAGCGCAGGTGAAGCTGCTTGATCGCCTCGGAGATCGGTTGGCCCTTGCGGAAGTGCATGTAGAGCGCGCTCATCAGCCCAGCCCGGTCCGCGCCGGACTTGCAGTGCATGAGCGCCGGATTCTCCAGGCCATCAAACAGCGCCCGCGCGCCCAGGATCTGCTCGCGCGTCGGGACGTCGCGCGAGCGCACCGGGTAGCTGACCAGGTTGAGCCCGTAGCGGGCGCAGGCCTCGGCCTCCAACGCGTGGTGGCTGTCGGCGCCGCCGCGCAGATTGACGATGGTGCGCACGCCGCGGTCGCGCCAGGCCCTGATCTGGAACGGCCAGGGTTGGTTGGCGCGCACGAGCTCGTCGCTGATCCAGTGCGCATTGAGCCAACCCAGCCGCAGGTAGGCGTGGTCGTTCCAGGTGTAGTGCGAAAGGGTGGTCAGCCGGCCGATGGGCGTCGTGAGATCGAACTGCTTCGTCATTCGGCATCCGGCTGCTTGATAGGGGGGCTAGGTAGGTTGGATCGCAGCGCGGCGCAAACCGGCTTCGCGCACGCCTCGCGAACAAGCGTTGCAGGACTCAGCATTTGCGTGTGGGCAGGCGGGCGTGGATAAGGGCCGATGAACCCGCTGACGCGAGCTAGCCGAAAGCATGTCCGGCGCGTGGCGGTGTTTGCACTTCTGCTGGCGCCGGCGATCTATTTCGCCCCGGTCCCGACCGCACTCATGCTGACTTGCGGCGTGCTCGACGTCAGTCGGCACCGGCGGATCAGCTGGCGCCTGATCGAGGAGTATTTCACCGGCAAGGGCCTGCTGACCTGGCTGCTCTCGCCGATCAATCTGCTGGCGGACTTGTTCTCACGCCGGCCGCGTCGCGCGCTGCGGTTTGAGGAGCTGCCGGCCGAGTGCCGCCGGGAGATCGAGAGCTGTGTCGCCGCCTTCCTCGCCAACAGTGGCTTGATCACCGAGACGATCCGACCACACTTGGCGGGCGGGAGCCGCGTGATGCTGGCATTTCGGTGGTTCGGCGCGCCGTTGCATCAGGCGATCAGGATCCCCGCGTTCGAGCAGAAATTCCGCTACATCAAGACCATTGCGATCTCGACGTTCCAGCACCGGGACCAGACCTCATGGCACTTCGGTCCGCAGCGGCTGACCTACCGCGTCCTGCGCAACCTGGAGCCGCTCGACAGCCCCGACGTCTATGTCGCGATCGACGATCGCGTGCACCGCTGGAACGACGCGCCGCTGTTGGTGTTCGACGACACCATGTTCCACCAGTCGGTCAACGGCGCCGACGCCACGCGTCACTGCCTGTTCGTGGATATCATCCGGCCCAACTGGTTCCACGCCGGCTTCGAGGTCGCGGTGGGGACGATGAGCTTCGTGGCCGGATCGTTCCGAAACGTCTTCTACAAGCACTGGTCGTTCGTAAGCTGAGGGTGCTGCGGCCCCGGCATTGGGGCTGCACCCGTCGCCTCGCCAAGCTCGATCACACCCGCTCCAGCAGCGCCACCGTGCCCTGGCCGCCGTCGGCGCAGACCGAGACGATGGTGCGCGAGCCGGCCGGCATCGCCGCCAGCTCCTTGGCGGCCATGCTGAGGATGCGCGCGCCGGTGGCGGCGAACGGGTGGCCGAGCGCCAGCGTGCCGCCGTGCGGGTTGACCCGGTCCCACGGGAAATCGCCGAGGTCCACGTCCACGCGGGCCCGCTCCTGGCGGTAGACCGGATCGGTCGCCGCCTTGACGTTGGCCAGCACCTGCGCGGCGAACGCCTCGTGGATCTCATAGAGCGCGATGTCGGCGAACCTCAGCCCGTGACGGGCGAGGAGCCGCGGGATCGCGCGGCCGGGGGCCATCAGGATGCCCTCGTCGAGCCGGAAGTCGATCGCGGCGATCTCCCAGTCGACCAGCCGCACCGCCGGGGTCGCGCCGAGCCGCGCCAGGCCCTCCGCATCGCCGACCCAGATAGAGCCGGCGCCATCGGTCACCGCCGAGGCGGTGCCGGCGGTCAGGGTGCCGTTCGCCTCGAAGGCCGGGCGCAGCGCCGCCAGCCGCTCGAGCGAGGTGTCGCGGCGCGGCAGCGTGTCCTTCTCGACGCCGCCGAACGGGATGACCAGGTCGTCGAAGAAGCCGGCGTCCTGGGCGGCGACCGCGGACTGGTGGCTGCGCAGCGCCCAGCGGTCCTGCTCCTCGCGGGTGATGGCGAAGCGGCGCGCGGTGTCCTCGGTGTGCTGGCCCTGCGACTTGCCGCTGACCCTGTTGGCCCAGGCGTTGAGCGGCAGATCGAAGTCGGCGGCGGTCAGGTGAGTGAGCATGTCGGCCGCGCCGCCCGGGTTGCGCGGGAAGGCCGCCAACAGCCGGTCGGCGACGGCCCGCTTCAGCGCGATCGGCACGTGGCTCATGGTCTCGGCGCCGCCCACGAGCGCCAGATGCAGGCCGCCGCGGCCCAGCATGCCCGCCGCCTCGACCGTGGCCATGAAGCTGGTGGAGCAGGCGAGCACCGTCGACACCGCCGGGATGGTCGGATCGAGCTTGGCTTCGAACACCAGCTCGCGCGCGATGTTCGAGACGGTGGCTTCGGGGATCACTTCGCCCCAGACGATGAGGTCCGGGCGGGCGTGCGCCGCCATGGCCGCGGCGACCGGCGCCGAGATCGCCAGCGCGTCGTATGCCGCGAACGGACCGCCGCCCTTGACGAACGGCGTGCGCAGGCCGGGGACCAGGAACACGTCGCTCATGGGTTCAGCGCACCTCGGCCGGCGCTTCGGAGAGTTCGGTGGCGATGGCGAAGCCGGCTTTCAGCGCCACGGTCACCGGCGTGCGCTCGACGATGTCGCGCAGGCGCTCCAGGCCCGCCGCGTCCGGCACACCGCGCACCTGCAGGTGGCGGTCGATCAGGTGGCGGCCGTCGTCCACCCGGTGGCGGAAGCTGCCGGAGATGTGGAAGCCGGTCCACGCCTTGCGCCCGGCGTACATGCGCAGCGTGATCAGGGTGCAGGCCGCCAGCCCCGACAGCACCAACTCGAACGGGTCGGGCCCGGCCCCGCCGCCGCCGTTGGCGGCGGGCTCGTCGGCGGTGAGCGCGTGGCCGCCGGCGGTGATCTCGACGCGGTAAGGGGCGTCGCCCTGGGTGGCGTGGATCATCGCTTTTCCTCTTCGTCGCGGCGCTCGCGCGGCGTCATCGGCGAGATCGGATCGCTGGCGGGGAAGCTCTCTTCCAGCGCTTCGTCGAGGTCGTCCTCCTCGTCGTCCGGTTCGTCTGGCGGTCTGGCCATGCGCGCCTCCTGGTGGCGCCCGACCTTAGACCTCTCAGCGCCTGGCCTGGAAGTCGGCGATGTAGGCGAGCGCGGCTTCGGTGAGCTCGAAGGTGTCGTCGTCGGAGACGTCTTCGGGCGCTTCGGCGCCAGCGTCGTCGCAGACGCGGATCATCTCGTCCTCGTCGTCGTCCCAGAGGATGGAGATGTCCTTCAGGCGCGGCGTCTCGCGGCCGAGCAGCTGGCGCATGTCGCGCTTGGCGGCGCGGGCCTGGCTGATCCGCAGCAGCGCGCGGCCATCGCCCAGATCGTGGCGGATGTCGGCGTGCTCAAGGATGGCGTTGATCAGCGCGGCCGACGGCGGCGCGGTGAACGGGACCACGATCGGCGGATATTTCGCGGCGTTTCGGCGGTGGTTACCCAGGCGCATGTCGATGGCTCCTTACTCTGACGGTGTGGTTGTCGCGCGCCGCTACGACAGAAGCGGACGTAGCTGGCCGACGTGGAGGACGCCGGCGCCGCGACGGCGATAGCGGGCGCGCTCGGCTGCGGCGCCGATCCACAGTGCGCCGCGCAAGGCCAGGCGCAGGCTCGCGCTGCCACAGATCAGCAGGCTGCACAGCCAGGCCAGGGTCATCAGGAGATCGATCATCGAAGCGCTCGGGTTGCGACGCCGCATTGCCGGCGACGACCCAAGCGATAAGCTCGCCTCACGTCAGAATCGGTCGTAAGTTTCGATGCGCCACGAGAAAGCCGGAACGCTGCTGGAGCTGGCGCGGGAGCTGGCCGCCAGCGCCGAGGGGCTGACGCTGGACGAGATGGCCAGAAGCGCCGGCGTCGGCCGCCGCACCGCCGAGCGAATGCGCGACGCGATCTGGGCGCTGTTCCCGCAGATGGAAGAGCTGGCTGACGGGCCATCGAAGCGCTTCCGCATCCCGCACGGTCTCGACGGCTTCTTCCAGAGCCCGACAGTGGAAGAGCTGGCGGTGCTGTCGAACGCCGCCTCGGGACTGCGGCTCACCGGCGCCGGGCCGCGCGCCGCCGTGCTGGAGAGCCTGGAGCGCAAGGTGAGGGCCGCCATGCGCAGCGCCGCTTTGCGCCGCGTCGCGCCCGACCTGGAGGCGCTGGCGCGCTCGGAAGCCATCGCGGTGCAGGCGGGGCCCCGGCCGTTCGAGGACGAGGCGGTGGTAGCCAAGATCCGCCAGGCGCTGCTGGCGATGAAGGCGCTGAGCTTCGCCTACGACGGCGGCAGCCGGCCGGGCGCCCGCCGCACGGTGACGCCGTTCGGGCTGATGTTCGGGCGGATGAACTATCTGGTGGCGGCCGATGGCGACGGCGAGCCGCGCAACTTCCGCCTCGACCGCCTGCGCAACCTCGAGGTCACCGACCATGCCGCCGCGGCGCCGGAGGACTTCTCCCTGCAGGCCTACGCCGCCGCCTCGTTCGGTATCTATCAGGGCGACGTGGAGGACGTGGCGTTGCGCATTCTGCCCGCCGGCGCCGACGACGCCTTGCGCTGGCGCTTCCACCCGACCCAGACCGTGGAGCCGCGCGCCGATGGTTCGGTGGTGGTGCGTTTCCGCGCCAGCGGCATGCGCGAACTGGCCTGGCACCTGGTCACCTGGGTCGACAAGGTGGAGATCCTGGCGCCGGCCTCGCTGCGCGAAACCATGCTGGCGGAGCTGGAACAGGCGCTGGCGGCGCACCGGCGGGCGCCAGCCGGTTAAGCGCGGCTCGGCTAGCGCCCTCGCAGCAGCCAGGTCCAGCCGGCAACGGAGGCAGCCATGAGCACGCCGACGATCAGGCCCATGCGCAGGAACTGCTCGCCGACCTTGCTCGCCAGCGCCAGGTCGCCGGGCGACTGCGGCGGCGGCGCGCCGGCGAGTTTGTCGGCGATCCAGCCGCCGAGCGTAATCGACAGCGGCAGGCCCAGCACCAGCATGCCGGCGACCGCCAGGATCAGGCCGCCGAAGAAGCCGGCAGCGGGAACGTCGGCGGGATTGGGGACGAGGACCGACAGCGCGCTGAAGGCCGCCGTCACCAGCCCCGCGGCCAGCGCGATATAGATAACCACCGTCGCCGCCAGCCAGACCATGACCGCGGTCCCGGACGCCGCGTCCGCCAGCGCTTTGAGGCGCGTGACGTCCGCCTCGGTGTACGCGAACCCGGGAAACGACCAGCCACCGCGCTGCGCCAGCCAGACGTTGACCGACCAGTAGCGCAGGAAGCGGTAGCGGCCGACCGAGAGTCCGCCGGCGGCTTCGCCCGTCGCCGGTTCGGTCAATTCGGCGCCGTTTCGGCGCAGCGGGTATGGGCCGCGTCGTACCAGCGTACGCAAGTCTGGTCGTTGATGTAGCGCATCTCGGCCTGTTGGCCGCTGCCCTTGTTGTACTGCTGGATGGCGAAGTTCTGGTTGATGCGCTGCCCCTGGGCGTTGAGCTGCGCCATGGTGGCGGCGTGCTCGGCGTCCAGCTGGGCGTTCTCCGAAGCGGCCTGCGAGCTGAGCATCTGGCCCTCGGCGCCTTCCTGGCGAGTCAGCGCGGCCTGCGCCGCGGCGCCCTGCTGCTGCATCGCCGCCTGCTGCTGCCTGGCGGCGGCGAGCTGCTGGGCTTGCCATTGCGGATTGGGCTGGAAGCTTGCCCGGATGGTCCGAGCCACCTGGTCGGTCTGCGCCTGGGTCGCCGCGGGGGTCCGGTAGGCGATCAGCAGCGGCACGCCCCAGAGGCCGCCGTTCTGCAGCCGGAACACCGAGGTCACGTCGATCACGCCGACCGCGTCGGCGACGCCATTGGTCTGGCAGCTGAATGTGGCCGAGCCGCCGTCGTAGGCGCTGGCCGGCAGGGCGGCGACGCCCATCTGCGAGGCCGCCTTGGCGCCCTGATCCGCCATGAGCTGCGCCATTTCAGGCTCGGGCTGGTCGCCTGTCGGCGTCAGCCCGGCGCAGGTCGAGCCGAAGGCGTGCTGGGCGTAGTTGCCGGCGAACTGCACGCTGGTCTCGTAGGGCGCGACGTTGGCCTGGTTGCCGCTGAACGGGCTGGGCAGGACGAAGTTCGGGATCGACGGGTCGCCCAGGATGATGGTCGTGGCGCCGTCCGCCGAGGTGGCGACCACCCAGGTCTTGGCGCTGTTGGCGGCGCGCTGAACGCCGCCTTTGATCGTCCAGCCCTGCGGCGCGGTCACGGTGAAGGCGTTCTCGGTCGGGTCGGTGAACGTCGTCGCATCGCCCGCGGACGCCGGCTGCAGCTGGCCGCCGCTCGGGGTCTGGGCGTCGGTCGGGGTCGGGGCGCTGGCCTGGGCGGCAGGCGCCGGCGGGGCCGGGCTGGCGCTTCCCGCCCAGCTCGGCGCGCCCGTGGCGCTGAAGCTGCCGGCGGAACTCTGCGCCGCACCGTGCGTCGCAGCGGGCGAGCAACCTGCCGCCATCGCGGCCAGTATCAGGCCCGCGAGCCGCGCGGACGCATTGAACCTAGTGTCATGGGAGTTGGATCGCTTCATAGCGCCACCGTAGCGCGCCACAGCCGGGCGCGCATAACCCGTTTGAGCTATGCCGAGGTCCTGCGTTGCGCGGGCTGTTGTTGGCTGGGGGACTAGGACTCGAACCTAGAATGACGGTACCAAAAACCGCAGTGTTACCATTACACCATCCCCCAGCAGGGACGGCCGGGCCGCTGAGCGCGCCGGCTGGCAAGCGCGCGGAGATAGCGCAGGACCCCCTTCCGCGCAACGCCGCCCGCCTTGAAAACCAGTGCGGCGAAAACAGCGGTGACCAAGACAGCCCTGGCGAATTCGGTTCGCGTCGCAGGGTCAGCTTCGTTAGCGTCGTCCCCGGATGAAAAGTCACGGGAGGACGGGCGGATGAAGTTCGGCGTGTTGCAATTCTTCGGCTGGGCGGATCGGCGCATCCCGCTGGGCCAGGTCTACGAGCGGGCCACCGAGCGCTACGAGATCATGGAAGACACCGGCTACGACGCCGTCTGGCTCGCCGAGCACCACTTCTCCGGCTACAGCGTCTGCCCCTCCGTGCACATGATGGCGACGCTGGCGGCCGCAAAGACCGAGCGCCTGCGCATCGGCACGGCGGTGTCGCTAGCGGCGTTCTACCACCCGCTGCGGCTCGCCGAAGAGATCGCGCTGCTGGACCACATCTCCGGCGGGCGGGTGAACTGGGGCGCCGGCCGCGGCTTCGCCCGCGGCGAGTTCGAGGCCTTCGGGATTCCGGTGGAGGAGAGCGCCGCGCGGTTTCGCGAAACCGTGGACGTGGTGCTGAACGCCTGGACCAACGAGCGCGTGTCCCACCACGGCGAGTTCTTCAACTTCGAAGGCGTCGAGGTGCTGCCCAAGCCCCTGCAAGCGCCGCATCCGCCGACCTGGATGGCGGCCAGCTCGGAGAGCGCCATCGAGTGGGCGGGCGGGCGCGGCTTCTCGATCCTGATGGACCCGCACTGCTCGCACGCCGAGCTGGCGACCAAGCGCAAGCTCTACGGCGATGTCATGGCCGCGAACGGCCACCAGGCGGCGGAGCGCGACATCCCGATGGCGCGGCTGATCGCGGTGGGCAACTCCGCCGAGCAAGCCGCCGAGATCGCCCGGCGCGGCGCCGAGTGGACGGTCGGCTCCTACATGCAGGGCCGCGGCGAGGATCCGGTGAAGCGCTACGTCGACGAGGTCATCATCCACGGCGAGCCCGAGGCGGTGGTCGACAAGTTGCAGGAGCTGAAAGAGACCGCGCAGATGAACTACCTGCTGGTCTCGCCGCTCAGCCAGGCGACCTTCAACCTGGTCACCGACAAGGTGCTGCCGAAGCTGATGTGAGCCGCCTACGGGCCGCGCAGGAACCGGAAGTAGAAGGCGCCGAACACCAGCACGATGCCGACGTTCGCGGCCAGCCGTTCCCAGGTCCAGGCTCGGCCGCGGAAGAGCAGGACGTCGACGCCGACGATCGCTGCGACCATGACAAGGAGATAGAGGCCGACGACAACCGCTCTGGGCATCTGCGTCTCCGAAGTACGCCTATTTGAACGCTCTGGCCCTGGCCGCGGATGCCCCGGTTGCCCGGCCGGAGCGCTTCCCCTATATAGCGCCCTCCCAATTTCGGAGTGTGGCTCAGTCTGGTAGAGCACCGCGTTCGGGACGCGGGGGTCGCAGGTTCGAATCCTGCCACTCCGACCAATTGGGATCGCCAAACATGACAGCGGCGCAAGCGCGCATCGAAGCGGCCCTGGCCGACGCCGTGGCGGCCGGGATACCCGGCGTCTCGGTCGCCGCGCGGCTGCCGGACGGCTCGCTGGTCAAGGCGGCGGCGGGCGTGCGCACGGCGGGCGATGCCGCGCCGGCGACCACGGACTCGGTGTTCTGGGTCGCCTCCTGCACCAAGGCTGTCACCACCGCGGCGGCGCTGCAGCTGGTGGAAGCCGGCAAGCTCGACCTCGACGCGCCGGTGGCGCCATGGCTGCCGATGCTGGCGGCGCCGAAGCGTCTGGACGGCTTCGGCGAGGATGGCCAGCCGCAGCTCGCGCCCGCCACGACCGCGATCACCGCCCGCCATCTGCTCACGCACACTTCTGGCCTCGGCTACGAGTTCTGCAACGAGGCGCTCACCCGCTTCGTCGCCACCGTGGGACCCTATCCGCGCGGCGTCGGGCCGGACATGCCACTGCTCTTCGAGCCCGGGACCGGCTGGGCTTACGGCGTCGGCGTGGATTGGGCAGGCAAGCTGGTGGAAGCGATCTCCGGCGAGCCGCTGGCGGACTACTTCCAGCGCCACATCTTCGCGCCGCTGGGCATGAAGGACACCAGCTTCTTCCCCAGCGCGCGGTTGCAGGCCCGCGCGGTCAGCATGCACCAGCGCCAGCCAGACGGGTGGGCGCCGATCCCCTTCAGCCTGCCGGAGACGCCGCACTTCGGCATGGGCGGCGGCGGGCTCTATTCGACTTCCGGCGACTACCTGAAGTTCCTGGATGCGATCCTGCGCGGTGGCGCGCCAATCCTGTCGCCGGCCAGCGTCGCGCTCATGTCCGAGAAGCAGTGGGAAGGCGCCGAGGTCGGCGTGTTGCCGGCGGTGAATCTCAGCCGCTGCGTCGGCTACGACCCTTTCCCGGGCCGGGTGAAGCGCTGGGGGATCGGTTTCGTCATCAATCCGGAGCCGGGGCCGAATGGCCGCGCCGCCGGCTCGCTGGCGTGGGGCGGGCTTGGCAACTGTTACTATTGGGCGGACCCGGCCAGCCGCGTCGCCGGCGTGTTTCTGGCCCAGTACTTCCCGTTCGGCGATCCGCTGGCGCTGGAAGCTTTTGGCGCCTTCGAGCGCGCGGTCTATAGCGGCTAAGGTCGCCAAAGCGCGGAGAGCGGATGAAGCAGTTCCTGATCACCGTCGCCGGCGTGTTCGTCGGCCTGGCGTTGTTCGCCGTGGTCGTGCCGATCGTGCTCGTGGGCTGGGTGGTCAGCGCCGCACGCCATCCGACAGCGGTCCCGGCCCACACCGTGCTCTCGCTCGACCTGCGCCAGGGCCTGACCGACCAGGCGCCGCAAGGCCTTGGCATTTTCGGGGGCCGCGCATTGTCAGTGATGGGGATCGAGACCGCCTTGCGCCGCGCCGGGAGCGACAGCCGCGTGGCCGGGCTTTTCGTGCGGCTGCCGGAAGGCGGCATGACTCCCGCCGCCGCCGACGAGCTGCGTCTGGCGTTCCAGGCCTTCCGCGCGTCCGGCAAGCCGATCCTGGCCTACAGCCAGGGCATCTATCCCGGCGGCGTCACCACCTCGACCTACGAGCTTGGCGCGGCCAGCGGCGATCTCTGGATGCAGCCCTCGGCGTCGTTCCAGGTGACCGGGATCGCGCAGGAGACGATGTTCTTCAAGCGCTTCTTCGACAAGTACGGGATCACCGCCGACTACCAGCAGCGCTACGAATACAAGAACGCGGTCAATCCCTACCTTTACGACGACTACACCGCGCCGCACCGCGAGGCGGAGCTGTCGTGGATGGGCTCGGTCTACGACACCAGCCTGGCGGCAGTGGCGCAGGATCGGAAGCTCGATCCGGCGGCGCTGAAAGCGATCATCGAAGCCGGGCCCTACTCGGCGGACGACGCGAGGGCCAAGGGCCTGATCGATCAGGTGGGCGAGCTGGGCGACGCGTCAGCGGCGGCGCTGAAGACCGCCGGCGCCGGCGCCGCTTTCACCGACCTTTCCGAGTACGCCACCCGCGCCGGAACCGCCGCCGCGCCCATCGGCGCGCCGACCATTGCGCTGATCCAGGCCGAGGGCGACATCGTCACCGGGACCGGCGCGCACGGCGGCAGCCTCGGCGGCGGCTCCAGCATCTATGCCGACGACGTCAGCCGCGCCTTCTACAACGCCATCGACGACAAGGCGGTCAAAGCCATCGTGTTCCGCGTCTCCTCGCCCGGCGGCTCTGACACGGCGTCGGAGGAGATCCTGGCGGCGGTGCGCGCGGCCAAGGCGGCCGGCAAGCCGGTGGTGGTCAGCATGGGCGACTACGGCGCGTCCGGCGGCTACTGGATCTCGTCCGAGGCCTCGGCGATCGTTGCCGAGCCGTCGACGCTGACCGGCTCGATCGGGGTGTTCGGCGGCAAGTTCGTGCTCGGGCCGGCGCTGGCCAGGTTCGGCATCGACGAACACGGCCTGAAGGTCGGCGGCGACTACGCCGACGCGGAAGGCTCGGCGGCGCCGATGACCCCAACCCAGAAGGCCGCTTTCGGCGCCTGGATGGATCGCATCTATGCCGGCTTCGTCGGCCGCGTGGCCGAGGGCAGGGGCTTGCCGGTGGCGCGGGTGCAGGAAATCGCCAAAGGGCACGTGTGGACCGGCGCCCAGGCCAAGCAGCTCGGCCTGGTCGACGAGCTTGGCGGCCTCACAGAGGCGGTGGCGAAGGCCAAGTCGCTGTCGGGGATCACCGGCGTCGCCCAGCTGAAGACCTTCTCGACGGGCGAGAACCCGTTTGCGGCGCTGGCGCACCTCTTCGGCGCCGACGCCGACGGCGCGAAGTTGCTGGCGGAGGTTGGCGCGGTGGCGGACGACCCGCAGGCGCGGGCGATGCTGACCGCCGTCCACGATGCTCGACTGCGCGATGAGGGCGCCCTGGTGCTCGCCCCGGAACTGCCGGTGCAGTAGCGCCTCTCCTCACCCGCCCAGAGAGGCGGGGGAGGGGGACCACGAAGTGGTGGAGGCGGCGCGTGGAAAGGGTTCCGTCACTTGCCGACGCCCCCTTCGTCTTCGCCCGCTTCGCGCGCGAATCCACCTTGTCTGTTGAAGGGCTGCTAGCTTGGCTGGGTCTTCCGGGACGTCCGCCTGGTGTTTGCGCACCAGGCGGACAGCCGTCGGAGGGGCCGTATCCACCTGAGCCTTGCGGGCTGTGGGGGAGCAGGGCCGCCGTCGGCGCTTCATGACCCGGATGGTTGCAGGGACGCGAGGGTCCGAAGCCACAAGGAGGGGTCGATGGAGCAAGGTGAGCGTAGCACGAAGATCGCGGGGATCGATGTGGCCAAGTCCAAGCTGGACGTTGCGCTGCATGGCGCCGAGGCGACGATCGAGGTGAAGAACAGCGCCGATGGGTTCGATGAGCTGGGTTGCTGGCTGGCGGCGCATCGGGTCGAGCGCGTTGGTCTGGAAGCCACGGGCGGCTACGAGCGGTCGGTGGTGACGTGGCTTCGCTCGCGGGGCCTGGAAGTGGTGGTCCACCAGCCGCTGGAGGTGCGCCTGTTCGCGCGGCTAAAGCGACGCAGAGCCAAGAACGACCGCATCGATGCAGCGCTGATCGCTGCGGCGACGGCGCAGGTCGATCAGGTCAGAGCGGCGTCAGATCCCCGTCTGGCGGAGCTGGCCGAGCGCCTGACCGCTTACGAGCAAGCCAGCGAGCAGGTGGTGATGCTTCGGACCTGTCTGGAGCACGTCACCTTGCCGGACCTGAAGGCCGACTACCTGGCGCGGATCGGCGAGGCGCAGGTCTGGAAAGCGGCGCGGCTGGCCGACGTGGTCCGTCGTATCAAGGCCATGCCGGACCTCGCCGCCAGATACGCGCTCTTGATGTCGCTGCCCGGCGTCAGCGTCGTGGTCGCCGCCAGCTTGGTCATCCGCATGCCCGAACTCGGCGCGCTCAGCCGCGGCCAGGCCGCCAGCCTGATCGGCGTCGCCCCGTTCGACTTCGACACCGGCCTGTTCCATGGACAGCGCCACATCGCCGGCGGCCGGAGCCGACCGCGCCGCATGCTCTACCTCGCAGCGCTCGCCGCCAGTCAGCACGATCCCGCGCTCAAGGCCTTCGCCATGCGCCTTAAAGCCCTCGGCAAAAAACCCAAGGTCGCCATCGTCGCCGTCATGCGAAAGCTCATCGAGGCCGCAAACCTCATCCTCGCCAGAGGAACCCCCTGGACGCGGACAAAGACAGCCTAATCTTCAACATGGTTGCTCCCCCGCC
>DASXZG010000070.1:0-64387 GCA_036502045.1 Caulobacteraceae bacterium
GATGCGCGCGGCCTTGGCGCGCTCGTTGACGGCCGCGAGCCGGGCCTGTTCCTCCTCCAGCCAGCGCGTGATCCCCGCGTCGATGGCCTTGGTCGCCATGCGCGCCCGCGGCTCGTCCTTGTCGGTGGAGAAGATGTCCCAAACGTCGGCGAAGGCCGAGCCCTCGCCCATCCGCGCCATCGCGGCGCCCGTCTGCCGGTCCGATATCGCGCCGGACGCCGCCAGCGCCTCGGCGGCGCGCTTCCAGGCGCTCCAGCGGATCGCCGCCACCCCCTCGCGCTCGATCTCCACCGACGGCGTCTCGTCATCGAAGCCGCAACGACCCCAGACGTCGAGCACATAGCCGCCCCGCGCCTCGCAGGCGTCGACGTAGGCGCGGATGCCCCGCCGCTCGACCTCGAAGGTGGCGAACATCTCGCCGAAGCGCATGTAGTCGAGTTCGACCGAGAAGTAGCTGTACGCCTTGCCGACCCGCGTCTGCGGCTGCTCCAGCGAGGTCAGCGCGACGCTCTCGCGGGCGGCGGCCGACACCTCACGGGCGGCGACGTCATCCAGCACCTCGAAGCCCGGCGAGACACCGGCCTCCAGCGGAAAGCGCTTCAGCAGCTTCTCGCAGAAGGCGTGGATGGTGGTGATCTTGATGCCGCCCGGCGTCTCCAGGGCGCGGGCGAAGAGGGCGCGGGCGAGGCCAAGGGCGCGCGGCGGCTCGCCGATGGCGATCAGCGCCTCGGCCAGCTTGTCGTCCTCCATCACCGCCCAGGCGCCCAGCACCTGGAACAGGCGCCGCTGCATCTCCGCCGCCGCGGCCTTGGTGTAGGTGACGCAGAGGATCGCTTCCGGCCGCGCCCCGCGCAGCAGCAGCCGCGCCACCCGGCTGACCAGCGTCGAGGTCTTGCCCGAGCCGGCGTTGGCGGCCACGAACACCGAAGCCGCCGGGTCCGAGGCGCGGCGCTGAGCGGCGATGGCGTGCTCGGCGCTCACAGCTCGTCCTCGCCACCGATGACGCCCCATTCCCAATAGCGCGCCAGGTGGTCGAACTCGCCCTCGTAGCGACCAATGAACTGCGGCGCGGCCCACGACACGTAGGGCGTCTCCGGATCGTAGAAGCTGGCGACGCGCATCTTCAGGCCAGCCAGCGCCCGGGTCGCCAGGTCCCCGCTCTCGGGCGGCGCCCCGCGCACGTCCTCGCGGCCCGGAATTCGCCCGCCGCTGACGCGGACATAGACCAGGTCGCCCGGCTCGACTGGCCCGATGCCGGCGAAGCCGCCGGCGCGCAGGATGGCGGCGGTGAGCGTGAGCTGTGGCGCGAGGCCGCTCACCACCTGCGGCTTGGTGGGCGGCGAGCCGGTCTTGAAGTCGATCACGTCGGCGAACGCGCCCCGCCGCTCGATGCGGTCGGCCTTGGCGGTGACGGTAAATGCGTCACCGGCTTCGGTCTCGAACGAGTAGGTGCCCTGCTGCTCGATCAGCAGTTCGGCCCCCGGCCGGCGCCGTTCCTCGAAGCCCACCACCCAAGGCGCCACGTTGCGGGCCAGCGCCGTCTCCCGCGCCAGCCTGGGCCGCGGCACGCCGGCGTCAGCCAGGCACTCGATCAGCAAGTCGGCGAAGACGGTGTGAGCCCCAATGGGCAGGTCTTGCGGATGCGCGGCGGCGAAGCGCTCGAAAGCGCGGTGCACCGCCGTCCCGCGCGCCATCGCTTCCACCGGCTCGCCCGGCCGATCCAGCTTGCGCAGGCGCAGGATGTAGCGCGCGTAAGTGGCGTAAGGATCGCGAATCCAGGTCTCGACCCCGGTCACCGGCAGCTGCTTCGGCCGCGCGGCCACCGGCGGGCGCGGATAGGGCCGGGGCGCGGGATGCGTCACCGCCGGCGCATCGAGCGCCCGGGCGGCGGCCAGGATGTCGGCTCGCACGGGTAGCGCCAGCCCCGCACCCTCGACCAGCGTGCGCAGCCGCCACAGCCAGCGCGAGGCCACCGTCGGCGCGCCCTCGCGGCGCTCGGCGGCGATCAGCACCACCTGCGGCGCGCTGGCCCCTTGCGCGAAGTCGTGCGCGGCCAGACCCAGCCGGCGCTCCGGCGGCGGCAGGCCCAGCGCCGCGCGCATCGGCCGCGACAGGAAGGGGTCCGTCGGCGGCGGCTGCGGCCAGACGCCTTCCTCAAGGCCGGCCAGCACCAGCAGGTCGGCCTTCACCAGCCGCGCCTCGATGGCGCCCAGGATGCGCAGGCGCGGATGGCTGGCGCCGCCGCCGCGCACGCTCTCGCGCCCCAGCAGCTGGTCGATCAGCTCCACAAAGCCGGCCGGCGCCACCTCCGGCAGGCCATCGCTCTCGTCGATCAGCCCCGCCAGCAGCGCCGCCGCGGCTTCGCCTGCGAGCCCGCTCCAGAGCTCGCCCAGCCGGCCCCGCTCGTCGCGCGCCAGGAGCTCGATGCCTTCAGCCAGCGCCGACGCGGCCCGCGAAGGGTGGGCCACCCCGCCAGCGAACGGCGCGGCGACAAGCTCGGTGAAGGCCCGCAGGGCCGTCAACAGCCGCAGACCGCCGTCCGACCGCATCGCCGCTTCGATCTCGGCCCACTCGGTGCGGCGGGGGCCACGCAACGCTCGCTCCAGCCAGAACCGCCCGCCGCCCAGCGAGCCGTCGCTGAACCCCGCCCGCACCAGCCGGTGCTTGGCCAGCCCCAGCAGCGTCACCGGGTCCATCGGATCCATCGCGGCGCGGGCGGCCAGCGCCATCAGCGTCGCCACCGGATAGCCGGCCAGCGGCGCGCCCGCCGATGAGTCGGCGCTGACGCCCCAGCGGGTCAGGCGCGCGCTCACCCGCCGGGCCAGCGCCGCGTCCGGCGTCACCAGCGCCGCGCTACGGCCGGGCGTCTCCAGCGCCTCGCGCAGCAGCAGCGCCGCGCAGGTCGCCGCCTCTTCCTCGGCCCGGGCGGAGATCACCGTGAGGCCTTCGAGCCCCGCCGCGATCGGGTCGGCGTCGGCGCTCTCGGCCCGCAGCGCCTTGATCTGGTCCAGCCAGTCCGCTGTGCGGTCGGCCGGGCGCAGCGCTTCGTTGATTAGCCGCCGGCGCCAGCGACCGCGCGAGGCCGCGTCGGCCTGCCAGGGCCGCACGTCGCTGCGAGCGACCCCGGCGCGGTCCAGCAGGCGCTTGAGGTTGCCCTGCGGGTGCTGGTCGGCGACTTCGTCCCAGGCGGCGTCGGCGAGGTTGAGGTCCAGCCCCGGCAGCACCACCGCGCCTTGCGGCAGCTCGGCCACGCTCGCCAGCAGCCGCGCCACGGCGGGCGCGCTGCCGGTGGACCCCGCGGCGATCACCGGCTCTTTCGGCGGCGCCTCGCGCCAGCGCTGCGCCAGCGCCTTCAGCAGGTCGACGCGCCGCTGGGCCGGATCGACGACCCCCATCGCGTCCAGCCGCGCCGGCCACTCGGTCAAGGCCAGCCGCAAGAAGCCCGCCGAGACCTGCCAGTGCCGCGCCAGCGCTTCCGGCGCCAGGCTGTCCAGCCGCCCCAGCGGATCGGCTTCCTCCAGCTCGACGCTGTCCAGGAACGCGGCCAGCGCGTCGGCGAGGTCGAGGGCGCCGGCGGCGTCCAGCTTGCGGCCCAGCGCATCCTCGTGCTCGGCCGCGAGGCGCGCCAGCTCGTAGCGGCGGCGGGGCGCGGTGATGGCCGGCGGCAGGTCCAGGGCCAGGTCGCCGGGCTCGAACGGCGGCTCGCCCTCGTCGAGGTCGCCCAGCGCCCGCACCTGCGGCAGCAGCACCGCGCCGCCGCCAGAGACCGCCAGGAACGCCTCCGCCAGGTCGCGGCCGGCGCGCCGGGTCGGGACCAGCACCGTGGCCGCCGCCAGCCCGTCCGTCCCCAGCGCCTCCACCAGCCCCCGCGCCAGGTCTTCCAGGAACGGCCGGCCGGCCTCGATATTGAACCAGCGCGGCCCAGGCGCGGCCAGGAAGCTCATGCGGCTTCGCGGAGCCGCGCCTCCGCCGCCGTCAGCGCCGCCGGATCGCCCACCTGCATCCAGACGCCGTCGGGAACCACGCCGATCAGCCGGCCCCGCGCCGCGGCGGCTTGCCAGACCTGAAACAGCGAGAACTTCGCCTCAGGAACCTCGTAGACCCGCCGCGGATCCAGGATCTCGACGCCGAAGCAGTGGTAGGGCGCCTCGGCCGCCGCGCCCCGGTGCGTCAGCCGCCCGCCGTCGTCCACGAAGAAGTCGCCGGGCGTGTCGAAGCCCGACGTGCGCGCCTTGGGCACGACGACCAGGCAGGCGTCCATCCGCGCCGGGTCCCAGGTCCGCGCCACCAGCCCCAGCGCGTCGGCGTGATCGTCCAGCCAGACGTAGTCGCTGTTGGCGACCCAGATCGGCGCCTCGCCCAGCAGCGCCCGCGCGGCTTTCAGCCCACCGCCGGTCTCCAGCAGCATGGCGCGCTCGTCGGCGATCAGGATCTCCGGGCTGCGCCGGCGCGCCAGGTGGGCCTGCATCTGGTCGGCGAAGGCGTGCACGTTGACCACCGCTCGGCTGACGCCGGCGGCCTCCAGGCGATCCAGGATGTGGTCGATCAGCGGCTTGCCGGCGACTTCCACCAGCGCCTTTGGCATTCGGTCGGTGAGCGGGCGCATGCGCTGGCCGAGCCCGGCGGCCATCACCATCGCAGTGGTGGGCGCGCTCATACCCGAGCCCCCTCCGGCACGTTGCGATCCAGCCAGGCGCCCAGCGGCGCCAGCTCCGCCGAGCCCTTCAGGCAGCGGTTCAGGTAGCGCCACATACGCGGGGTGAACGCGCGGTACTTCGGCCGCCCGAAGCCGGCGACCTGGCGCCCGAAGATGAACAGGATGCGCAGCACGTTGAGTGCGCCCAGCGCATGGTAGTCCGCCAGGAACTGTTCGGAATCGACGTCCGGCCGGTCGGCGAAATAACGCGCCAGCGCCGCCTGCTCGGTGGCCTCGGAGACGTCGCGGCGGCCGTCGTGCAGCAGCATGGAGAAGTCCCACGCCGGATGCGCCCGCAGCGCGTCCTGGAAGTCGAGCATGCCGACCCGCGCCGCGCCCGGCCGCCCCGGCAGCCAGATCAGGTTCTCAGCGTGGTAGTCGCGGTGGCAGAAGACCGAGGCCCCCGCCTCGCCCCGCGCCCGGATCGGGGTCCAGAACGCTTCCCACTCGTCCCGCGCCGCCTGGCTGAACGCCGGGATGCCCGCATACTTCGGCCACCACTCCAGGAACATCAGCCCACCGGTCTGCAGCGCCAGGCTGTCGTAAACCAGCAGCGGCCAGCGCTCGCCCCCGAACGCCAGCACATCCGGCGGCGTCTCCGAATGCAGGCGCACCAGGCCGTCCACCGCCGCGTCGTAGAGCGGCCGCTCGTCGTCGCCCGCTTCGATCAGCCGCGCGTAGAGGTCGTCCCCCAGGTCCTCCAGCACCGCCAGGCCCAGCGCGGGGTCGGCGGCGACGATCTCCGGCGCCGAGAGCCCCAGATGGCGCAACCAGCCAGCGCAACAGATGAAGGCGTCCACCCGCCCCGCCGCCAGCCGCGCCATGGCGTTGTAGCCCAGCGCCCGGCGCTCATCGGGGCTCGCCGCCGGCGGGCAGGGCTGGCTCTCCGCTGACGGCGGCTGGTCCATGAAGATCAGCCGCCCGCCGCCCGGCAGATGCAGGCGCTCGTAGAGCCGCGTCGAGGCGTCGCCCGGCAGCGCCTCGCGCGTCGCCGCGCCAAGGCCGTTGCTCTTCAGAAACGCCGCTTTCACGGCCTCACGGTCAGAACTCAAGCGGCCGTTCCTCCCACGAACCATGCGGCGTCAGGCGGGCGCGCCGCCCGTCGCCATCGAAGGCCAGCGCCACGTCCAGCCGATCGGCCGGCAGGTGATGACCCAGCTTCTCCGGCCATTCCACCACTGCCGCGCCCGCGTCCAGCGCCTCGTCGAAGCCCAGTTCGAACGCCTCGTCGGCGCTCGCCAGCCGGTAGAGATCGAAGTGCGCCACCGCAAACGCCGCGCCCTCGTAGGTCTGCACCAGCGTGAAGGTGGGGCTGGGCACCTCCGTCTCGTCCCCCGCCAGGGCCCGGATCAGCCCCCGCGCCAGCACCGACTTGCCGGCGCCCAGCGGCCCCGAAAGGCACACCGCTTCGTGCGCCTTCAGCTCGCGGCCGATCGCGGCGCCCAGCCGCGCGGTGTCGGCCTCGGCGTCCAGCCGGAACTCGCCCTCGGCGGCCAGGATCATGCGAACGGCCTGTCGGGATCGGCGGCCAGGTCCTGCTCGATGTAGGCCTTCAGGCGCAGCGTCGCTTCCTCGCCATCGCGGGGCAGCGAGCCCGGCGCGATCAGCGGCCCCACTGTGATCCGATACGCGCCGCCCTTCTTGTTCAGCAGCTCGTGAAAGACGGTGACGTCGCGCAGCTCCTTCGACCAGCCGTCGAAGAAGTGGAACATGGTCGACCACGGCCCGCTCATGTGGATCGGCGCCACCGGCGCGTCGTACTTGCGCACGATGTGGGCCGCTGTGGGCGCCCAGGGCGGATCGGCGAGACGCCCATCGGGCTGGCGGCGCGCAATGCGGCCGGCCGGGAAGATCGCCAGCGCCTTCTCCGCCTCCATCGCATCCTTGGTCATGGTCAGCGTCAGCCGGGTGCGGTCGCGGGTGCGCTTTTCGTCCACCCACTCCACCGGGATCAGCTCTTCGTCGAAGCGCGGCGCCACCCGGTGGGCGTCGGCGTTGGCGTAGAAGATCAGGTCGGGGCGCAGCGGGCGCACCACGTCGCGCAGCGCCACGCCGTCAGCGACGCCGGTGGGGTGGTTTGACATCAGCACCAGCCGCCCGGTGCGCGGCAGCCGCTCCAGCCCTCGCGCCTCCACCTTCAGCGCCAGCAGCTCGGCCACATAGTCCAGCGCCGCATGGCCCCCCATGGCGCTGATCGCGTCGGCCATGCGGCGGGCCTTGCCGTAGCCCAGCAGGGGGTAGAGCGGCGCGCGGATCAGCGGCCACAGCGGCGAGGCGGCCAGATGCGGCGCGCGCTCCTCGATCAGTTCATCGACGATGTGCCGCGGCCGCGGAAAACCGCGCACAATCGCCGGGGCTTCCTGGGCCAATGCCATGCTCGTTAGGATGCCCCGCGCCGGCCCGCCCGGGCAAGCGCGCCGCGTCAGCAGCCTGGGGGCAAAGTCAGATGCGCTGGACCATCCCGATCGTGGCGCTGGTCGCCATCGCCGCCGTGGCCGGCGCCGTCATCTACCTGATGTGGGACCTGGACTGGCGCTGGCGGCCGGTGACGCTGACCAAGGACACCGACGCCATCGGCCAGAGCCTGGCCCAGGCCGGCTGGGTCTCGCCGCACCTGACGGGGCCGAAGCTCTACGTGCTGGCTTACCGCGCCTGCGCCCCCTGCAGCCAATTCGAGACCACCGAGTTCCCGGCGCTGCAGGCCGCCGAGGTCGATACCCGGGTGATCATGGTGGCGCCCGCCGACCTCAACGGCGCCCCGCAATCGACCCCGGCCGAGCGCGCCACCGTGGCCGAGCTCTGGACCAACCGCAGCTGGAAGCTCTGGCAGCAGTGGCAGGCCGCGCCGGCGGCCAGCTGGCCCGCCACCGGGATCGCGCCGGCCGACGGCGACGCGGCCCGCACCGCCGTGATCAGCGTCGGCCGGCAGCTCGTGACGAGCCTCACTGGTCAGTTGAAGGACAATGGCGTCACCCTGACCTGGCCGATGCTGGTCTGGCAGGCCAAGGATGGCTCCCTCCAGGCCTGCGCCTGCGCCGACCAGCGCGGCTGGGCGCCGGTGGTGAAGGCGCTGGCAGGCTGACGCGCTTGGCTTGAGCGGCCACAGCCGCTAGGCCAGACCCGGATGCCCGGGCTCTTTCGCGCCGCCTACGACGAGCGCCTGCGTGACGGCGTGCTGCGAGCCGACCCCGCCCAGCAGGGCGCGGTGGCGGCGCTCGAGCGCCTGGAAGCCGACCTGGACGCCGCCAGGCCCGCCACCTTCTTCCGCAAGGCCGAGAGCGTGCGCGGCGTCTACCTCTGGGGTCCGGTCGGGCGCGGCAAGTCGGCGCTGATGGACCTCTTCTTCGAGGTCGCGCCCGTTACCCCCAAGCGCCGTATCCACTTCCATGTGTTCATGGCCGAGGCGCATGCGCTGGTGAACGCCTGGCGCAACGGCGACCAGGCCGCCCGGCAGGCCAGGTTCGGCACGCACCGGGGCGACGATCCGGTGCCGCCCACCGCCGACGTCATCGCCAGGAGCGCCCGCTTCCTGGCCTTCGACGAGTTCCAGGTTACCGACATCGCCGACGCCATGATCCTGGGGCGCCTGTTCGAGCACCTCTTCGCTCGCGGCGTCACCGTCGCCGCCACCTCCAACCGCGCCCCGGACGAGCTCTACAAGGATGGTCTCAACCGCCAGCTCTTCCTGCCTTTCATCGCCATGCTGAAGGAGCGGATGCAGGTGACGCCCGTGGCCGGCGCCCACGACTATCGCCTCGACCGGCTGCGCGCCGCAGGCGTCTGGTTCTCACCCCTCGACGCCGACAACGAACGCAGCTTCGACGCGCTCTGGCGCGAGATGCTGGGCGGCGATGCGGAGACCGGCGCCACGCTGGAAGTGTTCGGCCGCAAGCTGCATTGGCCCCGCGCCGCCGGCGGCATGCTGCGCGCTCACTTCAACAGCCTCTGCGCCGAGGCGCTGGGGCCGAACGACTATCTCGCCATCGCCGGCCGCTTCCACACCGTGTTCCTGGAAGCCATCCCCCGCCTCACCCCGCAGGACCGCAGCGCGGCGCGCCGGTTCGCCACCCTGATCGACACCCTCTACGAAGCCCGCGCCCGCCTCGTGGTGCTGGCCGCCACCGAACCGTCGCTGCTTTACCCCGCCGGCGAAGGCTCGTTCGAATTCGAACGCTGCGCCTCCCGGCTGGAAGAAATGCGCTCGGCGGCGTGGCTGGCGGACGCGGCGGAGTAGCCTACCTCCCCCGCGCAGCGGGGTGAGGGGGACCGTCGGCCGGGCGCAGCGAAGAGCCGATGGTGGAGGGGGCGAGCCGCGCGCACGGTTTACCCGCTGCGATCAGCGCAGCGCGCGCGAGTATCTCACCCCGTGGCCTGCCCCCTCCACCACCCGCTCTTCGGCGGGTGGTCCCCCTCGGCCCGCTTCGCGGGGGAGGTAGAAGGGTCTAAGCTCGCCGCAACCAGCGGAGGAGAGCCATGAGCGACGCTGTCGGCCCCGACGATCTCGTGCTTTGCGTCAACGCGGCCCCGAACCACGCCACCGGGCGGCCGACACCGCTGGTCGCTGGCGAGACCTACCGGGTCATCTCCGTGATGGAATACGCCTGCCCCTGCGGCCGGTCCGACGCGCTGCTGGATATCGGCATCGACTTCGGCTGGTGTCAGACCCGCTTCCGCCTCCTCCCCAAACCCAAGCTCGAAGCCAGGACCCGCCGCGTCTCGGCGCCCCGGGAGAAGGAGACGGTCGAGTAAAGCGAGCGCCGCCTCATCTGCCGCGCCGACGCGGCTTGCGAGTCGGACTTGCAGACCAGCTGAGCGACCATTACTTGTGGTATCTACGCGAACGAGACGTCACGAGCGCGCCCGCCCGGCTCTTTGACATCGTTTAGAAAAACTCCCTCGGCCCCCCGGCCGCCGTTTGCGTTGCCGCAACCAGGTCACCGTTGCTATCGGTGATTTACGGTGGAATTCGCGCGCCTGAGATGTTCTGCCTGTGAGATTTTCTGGGCTCGAGCCCGCCACGCGGCTCAAAACGCCGTCTCGCGGCGGCAGGAATTGACGTCACCAGGGTTACATCGCGTCGATGTCGCCAGGCCGGTCGATGTCGACCAGCACGCCGCGATCTTTGGATTCTGGCAGCGCCAGTCGATCACCCAAGCCACGCAGCACCTGGCGGGCCCCTTCATCGCCCTTGGACTTGGCCAGCTCCGGCAGCAGCGCCGCGCTGAACAGAACCGGGTGGCCGCGCTGGCCTTCGAAAACCGGCGCGGCGGCGGGCGCTCCCCCAGCGACGGCGTCCGCAAGCAACGGCAGGATGGCCGGCGGGATCAGCGGCATGTCGCCGAGGAAGACGTAGACGCCGGCGGCGTCTGGCGGTAGCGCGGCGACGCCGGTGCGCAGCGTCGCGCCCATGCCCTCGGCGTGCTCGGGACAGTGCACGATCCGCAGGCGACCCGACTGGCCCAGGCGCTCGGCCATCGCCCGCGCCGCCGCTTCAACCCCCATGTCGGCGCCCGTCACTACGGTCACGCTGCGCACCGGCGCCGCCAGGGCCGCCGTCAGCGCGCCGTCGATCAGCGCGCCGCCGCGCCAGGGCGCGGTCAGCTTGCCGCCGCCGAAACGGGCGCCCGCGCCGCCCGCCAGCACGATCGCCTCCAGCCGCGTCATCGCCCCCTCTGTCGCCAAGCGCCTGACCTTTCTATGTTACACGTCGGATGACGCCCTATGACGATGCTTCGCCGCAAGCCCGCAGCCTGATCGACGGCTTTGGCCGCCAGGTGACCTATCTGCGCGTCTCCGTCACCGACCGCTGCGACCTGCGCTGCGTCTACTGCATGAGCGAGCACATGGCCTTCCTGCCGAAGGCTGAGGTGCTGAGCCTGGACGAAATCGACCGTATCGCCTCGGCGTTCGTCGGCCTGGGCGTCACCAAGCTCCGGCTCACCGGCGGCGAGCCGCTGGTGCGCAAGGGCTTCACGGGGCTGGTGAAGCGGCTGTCGCGGCATCTGGCGAGCGGCGCGCTGGCCGAACTGACGCTGACCACCAACGGCACGCGCCTGGCCGAGTTCGCCGGCGACCTGGCGGCGCTGGGCGTGAAGCGGATCAACGTCTCGCTGGATACCCGCGACCCCGATCTCTTCCGCCGGATCACCCGGGGCGGCGACCTCGCCAAGGTGCTGGCCGGGATCGAGGCGGCGCGGGCGGCGGGTCTGGCGGTGAAGATCAACACCGTGGCGCTGGCGCACGACAATGCGGCGGAAATCCCCAGCCTGGTCCAGTGGGCGCATGGCCTGGGCCTGGACCTGACGCTGATCGAGACCATGCCGCTGGGCGAGGTGGACGCCGACCGCACCGATCAGTTCCTGTCGCTGGACGACGTGCGCCGCGATCTCGCGGGCTACTGGACCCTCATCGACCTGCCGCTCTCCACCGGCGGGCCGGCGCGCTACGTGAAGGTGGCCGAGACTGGTGGCCGGCTCGGCTTCATCACTCCGCTCAGCCACAATTTCTGCGAAGCCTGCAACCGCGTGCGGCTGACCTGCACCGGGGTGCTGCACTCCTGCCTGGGCCGCGAGGACGCCGCCGATCTGCGCGCCGTGCTGCGCGCCGGCGCCAGCGATGCTGGCCTAGTGGAGGCGATCCGCGCGGCTGTCGACGCCAAGCCGAAGGGCCACGACTTCCACATCGGCCGCGGCCTGGCGCCTGCCATCGCCCGGCATATGTCGACCACGGGCGGCTGATGCGCGTGCTGCTGTTCGGGCGGCTGGCCGACGTCGCCGGATGGCGCGAGTGCGCCGTCGAGCCGCCGGCCGCCACGCTCTCGGCGTTGACAGCGCTGCTGGCTCAGACGGACCCGGGCCTCGGGGCCGCGCTGGCTGGCAAAGGCGTACAGGCCGCCGTCGACAAGGCCATCGTGCGCGGCGACGCCGCCTTGGCGGCGGGCGCGGAGGTGGCCTTCCTGCCGCCGATGAGCGGCGGATGATCCGGCTCACCGACCAGCCGTTCGACCCGGGCGCGGAACTGAGCGCGTTCTGCGGCGGCCGCACCGAGAGCGGCGCCGTCGCCAGCTTCGTGGGCATCGCCCGGGGCGACGGCGAGACGGCGAGCGCGCTCGAGCTGGAGGCCTATCCAGGCTTCACCGAGGCCGAGATCGGCCGCTTCGCTGACGCGGCGACCACCCGGTTCGGCCTGCACGACGTGCTGATCGTGCACCGCCACGGCGCTATCGCCACCGGCGAGGCCATCGTGCTCGTGGCCACCGCCTCGGCGCACCGCCGCGAAGCGTTCGAAGCCTGCGACTACCTGATGGACTACCTGAAGTCCCGGGCGCCCTTCTGGAAGAAGGAACACGGTCCTGGCGGCGCGCGCTGGGTCGAGCCGACAGCGCGGGACTTGGACGATCTCGCCCGCTGGGACTAAAGCCGTAGCCTCGTTCCGCACGGAGACCGTCGTTCGATGACCACCCTGCTCGCGCCCGGCGGCAAGCTGGACGAAGGCGCCGAACCCGCCAGCGTCCGCATCGCCGTGCTGACCATCTCCGACACCCGCGACGAGGAGAGCGACACCTCCGGCCACATCCTGGTGGAACGGCTGACTGGCGCCGGCCATGCGCTGGCCGGCAAGGCGGTGGTCAAGGACGACATCCGCGATATCCGCAAGCAGGTGAAGACCTGGACCACCTCGGGCGACGTCGACGTGATCCTGACCACTGGCGGCACCGGAATCACTGGCCGCGACGTGACACCGGAGGCCATCGAGCCGCTGCTGGACAAGCGCATCGAGGGCTTCTCGGTGATCTTCCATCTGGTCAGCTACCAGACCGTGGGGCTCTCCACCCTGCAGTCGCGGGCGCTGGCGGGGCTGATCGACGGCGTTTTCATCTTCTGCCTGCCGGGCTCCAACGGCGCGGTGCGCGACGGCTGGGACAAGGTGATCGCCGCGCAGCTGGATAGCCGCCACAGGCCCTGCAACATGGTCGAACTGATGCCGCGGCTCCTGGAAAAATGAGCCAGCTCAGCCACCTCGACGACGAGGGCCGCGCGCGCATGGTCGACGTCTCGGCCAAGCCGGCGACGGCGCGTGAGGCGGTGGCCAGCGGGCTGGTGCGGATGTCGGCCGAGACCAGGGCGCTGGCGCTTTCGGGCGCGGCCAAGAAGGGCGACGTGATCGCCGTGGCCGAGATCGCTGGCGTGATGGCGGCCAAGAAGACCAGCGAACTGATCCCGCTCTGCCACCCGCTAGCGATCACCAAGGCCGAGGTCCGCGTCGAGCCGGCGGAGGGCGGCCTTGCGGTGACCGCGCGCGTCGCCACCACCGGGCCGACCGGCGTCGAGATGGAGGCGCTGACCGCTGTCTCGGTGGCCTGCCTGACGCTGTACGACATGCTGAAGGCGGCCGAGCGCGGGATGGTGATCGAGGCGGTGCGGCTGGTCGAGAAGACCGGCGGCGCCTCGGGCGACTGGCGCGCGCCGTGAGCGGACCGCCGAAGCTGCTCTCCGTCGAAGAGGCGCGGGCGGCGATGCTGGCCTGGGCGGTGGCGACGGAGGCCGAGACCGTGCCGCTGGCGGCCGCGGTCGGCCGCACCCTGGCCGAAGACATCCGCGCCATCCGCGACCAGCCGCCCTATCCGGCCTCCGCCATGGACGGCTGGGCGATGGCCGCGGCGGACACGCCGGGCCGGCTCGCCATCGCCGGGGAGAGCGCCGCTGGGTCGCCTTACGACGCCGCGCTGAAGCCGGACCAAGCGGTGCGCATCTTCACCGGCGCCGCGCTGCCGCCGGGCGCCGACACCATCGTCATCCAGGAAGAAGCGACGCGGGAGGGCGACCATGTGGCGCTGCCGGCCGCACCGAAGGGCGCCTGGGTGCGGCCCGCCGGCTGTGATTTCCGCCAGGATGCGCTGCTGCTGACCCGGGGCATGCGGCTCGACGCCTGGCGGCTGTCGCTGGCCGCCGCTGGCGGGCGCGGCGAGCTGAAGGTGGCGCGCCGACCGAAGGTGAGCTTCCTCTCCACCGGCGAGGAGATCATCGATCCAGGGGCCGCGCCGGGGCCCTACCAGATCTTCGACGCCGGCACGGTGGCGCTGGTGACTTTGGCGGCCCTCTGGGGCGCCGACTCCGAGCGGCTGAAACCGGTGCGCGATGACATCGACGCCACGGTGGCGGCGGTGCGGGCCGCGCCCTGCGACATCATCGTCACCGTCGGCGGCGCCTCGGTGGGCGACCACGACCTGGTCAAGCCGGCGCTGAAGCAGCTCGGCCTCGAGCTGGCGGTGGAGAACGTCAACGTTCGTCCGGGCAAGCCGACCTGGTTCGGGCGGCTGGCGGACGGCCGGCGCGTGCTGGGCCTGCCCGGCAACCCTGCCTCGTCGCTGGTCTGCGCCGAGCTGTTCCTGCGGCCGCTGCTCGCGGCGATGCAGGGCGCGGACCCCATACTTCCGATGGTCCACGTTCGCGCCGGCGCTGCGTTCCCGGCCAACGGGCCGCGCGAACACTGGATGCGGGCCAGGCTCACCACCGGTCCTGACGGCGCGCTCACCGCCGAAGCCTTCGCCGATCAGGACTCGTCGCTGGTGTCGGTGTTCGCCAGCGCCGACGCTCTGGTGCGGCGGTCGGGGGGTGCGGCGGCGCTGGCCGCTGGCGACATCGTCGAGGTCTTGCCGCTCGGCCGCGCGTAGCGCACCGCGGTAATTTCGCCCAGCACCGAGATCGCCACCTCCCAGGGCGCCTTGCCGCCGATGTCGAGGCCGATCGGGGTCGAGAGCCGGGCGATGTCGCCCTCGCTGACGCCGGCGGCCCGAAGCGCCGCCATCCGGTCTGCCGCCCGCCGCCGGGCGCCCAGCGCGCCGACGTAATACGCCGGCGTCGGCAGCGCGTAGGTCAGCGCCGCGTGGTCGGCCTCGGCCTCGTGGGTGGCGACGGCCACCGCCGTCCAGCGGTCCAGACTGATCGCGGCCATGGCCGTTGCGGCGTCGTCGCGGCGATAGGCCACCGGGAACGGCGGCGCCGTTTCGGGGCCCTTGGGTCGCACCAGCGTGGTCTCGTAGCCGGCCAGCGAGCCCAACCAGGCAATGGCCATGGCGCTGGGATCGCCGCCCAGCACCACCAGCTTGGGGACCGGTTCGTGAGTGCGGCGGAACGCGCCGGCGATGGCCGGCTCTGGCTCGCCCTCGGCGACACAGGCGCGCTGGCGGCCGTTGCTGAGCCACACCGCCGGCGCACGCGCGTCGCGCAACGCCAGCAGCCGCGCCACCGCCGCGTCGTCCGGTTCGATGCGCTCCACCATCAGCTCGATGCGCGCGCCGCAGAGCAGGCGAATGTCCGGCCACGGACTGCCGGCGCCGTAGACGAGTGCACGCGGTTCGCCGTCCGCCAGCACCTGTTCGGCATGGCCGATCACGTCGGCTTCCAGGCAGCCGCCAGAGAGAAAACCGGAGAGCACGCCCGGCCCGATCACCATCTGCGAGCCCACCGGGCGCGGCCCGCCGCCATCCAGCCCGACGATGGTGGCGAGGGCGCACGTGGTCCCGGCGGCGCGCGCTTCGGCCAGCGCCGGCCGCGCATCGTCACCCATGCCGAACATCGGCCAGTCAGGCAGAATCGCGTTCATCCTGCGCGGCTTAACCTCCGATAAACGCCCGGGATACCGGTTCTTAAAGGTGTCGCGCGCACATTGGCCCCAATGTGCACTAAGCGCAAAAAACTGGTGGGCGCTTCATGAGACCTCTGCTTTCCAAGCTGGGCCTAGGCGCGTCTCAATTCCAGACCGCCGCCGCGGCGCCCACGCGTGGGCGCTCGCCGGACGCGGAAGTGCGCGAGATGCTGACCTCCGTGGCCCGCTTCGGCCTGGGGTTCCTGGACGCTGGCGCCGCCTCGCCGTCGTGCGAGCAGATGATTGGCGCGCAGATGCCTCGGCCGATGCCGTTCGAGCTGCTGATCCGCTCCATTCGCGGCGACCGCGGCCCTGACATGGCCGAAGCCGAGATCCGCGCCACGCTGCAGCGCTTGGGCGTGGCCCGCGCCAGAGCCGTGGTGGTGCAGAGCGCCAGCGATCTGTTCGCGCCCGCCGGCCCCGCCTTGTGGAGTCGCCTCAAGGCGCTGCGCGACGAGGGCCTGTTCGACCAGGTCGGCGTCTGCGCCTACGCCTCCGACGATCCGGTGGGCGTGGCCCGCCGCTTCAAGCCCGACCTGTTGCAAGCGCCGGCTTCTCTGCTCGACCAGCGCTTGTTGGCGGACGGCAGCCTGATGGCGGTGCGCGAACTGGGCGTCGAGGTGCACCTGCGCTCGATCTTCCTCAACGGCCTCCTGTTCCTGCCGCCCGACCGGGTGCCGGCGCAGCTGAAGGGCGCCGCGGGGCGACTGTCGCGCGCCCGCCGCATGATCGCCGAAGGCCGCTCCGACCCGCTGCAGGCGGCGCTGGGCTTTGCCCTGTCCCGCCCCGAAGCGGACGCGGTGATCGTCGGGGCCTCCAGCGTCGGCGAGCTCAACGCCGTGATCGCCGCCGCCGCCAGCCCGCCGCCGGACCTCGACTGGGACGAAATGGCCATCGACGACCCGGTCGCTCTCGACCCCCGCCGCTGGGCCGCGGCCTGATCCCACCGTAAATCGCCGATAGTAACGGCTCTCAGCCTTCGGGATGCGCAACCGCGCGCTTCCTGATCCCGCTCATCCAGCGGAGGCCGGGAACCAGGCAGGTCTGCGAGACGGAACGGGCTCCAACTGTCGCGACGGGTTTCAACGACACGCGCCCCTGCCCAGAGGGCCGGAAGAGGTTCACACGAAGGAAGATCAAGAAGGCGCAAAGCACACGAAGGTCGCGCTCCGCGCGACAGCCAGTCTCAGGGACCGCAGGTGATTGGCAGCGCGCGAAGCGCGCCTTCGCTATCTTCGTATCCTTCGTGTTGAGATCGGATCTCCGCGACACGCGCCCCCGCCCAGAGTCTTGCCTGGGTCCCGACGTTCGCCGGGAGGAGCGGGTTCAAGGCGGAGGACCGCGGCCGACGCCGATTGCAGGTCGAGCGGGGTCACGTTCACGATGAGAAAGAGCAGGTTCCCGTTACTCTGAGTGCTTGATTCGTGCAAGCCTTTTCAGCGGCGCTCTGCCGCATCGCAGCAAAGCTGCGTTGACCAGCTCGCCGAAGCGCTGCTACGCCCGTCCGCATACCCGACAAATCATTTTGAAAAGAACGCCCGTTACGCGATGCGCACCCTCGACACGTCCGACATCAAAGCTCCCGAAATCGACGGCCTCGGCCACATGAACGTCCGCTACTACATGGAGCGGGCCCAGCGCGCGAACCGCGTGCTGCTGAAGGAACTCGGCCTCAAGGACCTGGCCAAGGGCGACATCCGCCTGATCCAGCCGGACAGCTACACCCGCTATCACCGCGAGCAGTTCGTGGGCTCGACGCTGACCGTCAACGGCGGTGTGCTGAGCGCTGACGCGCGCGAACTCTCCGCCTTCTTCGAGCTGACCAACCCCGCCAAGGGGCAGATCGCCGCCACCTTCATCCTGGTCACCAGCCTGATCGACGGGGCCACGGGCGAGACCATCGCCATTCCCGCCGCGATCCGGGCCGCCGCGAACGCGCAGGCGGTGGAGCTGCCGGAGTACGGACGCCCGCGCACCATCGACATGGCGACGCCCCGCACCGACCTCGCCTACGAGATCGTGGCCGCGCGGCTGGCCGACGACCCTTCCGACCCGATGGGCCGCAAGACCGAGTGGACGGTGCCGCCCGAAGCCTGCGACGCGCACGGCTTCATGATCGACAACAGCGCCATGATGTTCGGCGGTCCGCGGGGCCCGGCGCCGGCCGAACGCGAGGAACGCGCGCCCGGCGAACGTGGCGGCGAAGGCATGGGCCGCGGTCCAATGACCTTCCGCGGCGATGAAGGCCACCGCCTTGGCTGGGCCTCTCTGGAGACCCGCAACGTCCGCGTCAGCCAGGCCCGGGCCGGCGACGTGCTGTGCTCGGTGGGCGCGGAGATCGGCCTGCACGCCAAGGTGCGACATTCTCGGCGCTGGCTCTTCAACGTGACGTCCGGCCAGCTGGTGTCATTGAACGACAACGTCGCCATCGCGCTGGATCTCGACGCGCGCCGGCCGATCGACATCCCGCAGACCATCCGCACCCAGCTGGAAGCCCGGCACGTGCCGGAGTTCGCTTAAGGACCCTCCCTCCCCTTTATGGGGAGGGCAGACCGCGCAGCGGTCGGGTGGGGATGTCCGGAGACAGCCTCGCCGTCGTCTGACTTCCCCACCCGGCCGTCGCTGCACGACGTCCTGCCCTCCCCATGAAGGGGAGGGAGGTCAGAGGTCGGCCATTCCTCCATCCACGAACAGCTCCGAGCCGGTGGTGTAGGTGGCGTCGGCGGCGAGGTAGAGAATGGCGGCGGCGACTTCCGCGGGCGTGCCGACCCGGCCCATGGGCGCGCGCCGGGCCGCATCGGCGAGGAACGCTTCGCGCTTCGCCCCGACGTAGCCGTTCTTGTCAATCAGCGGCGTGTCGATCGAGCCCGGGCTGACGGCGTTGACCCGGATGCCGCGCGGCAGCAGCTCCTGCGCCAGGGTGCGGGCCAGCGAGCGGACGGCCGCCTTGGTCGCGGCATAGACACTGGCGCCGCCGTAGCCGCCGGAATGCGCCGCCACCGAGCCCACCAGCACCATCGCGCCGCCATCGGCCATCACCGGCGCTGCCGCTCTGGCGAGGAAGAACGCGCCTTTGACGTTGAGGTCGAACTGAGCGTCGAAGAAGGCCTCGTCCACATCCGCAAGCGGCGCAAAGGCCGCGGTCCCGGCGCTCACCACCAGCACGTCGATGCGGCCGTGGCGGGCGGCGACATCCGCCACCAGCGTCTGGATCGCGCTCAGGTCGGTGGCGTCGCTGGCCAGCGCCTCGACCCCCGGCATCGCCGCTCTCGCTGCATGCGCCGACATCTCACTCGAGCCGGTGACCACCACCCGCGCGCCCTCGGCCAGGAACAGCCCCGCCGCGGCCGCGCCGATGCCGCTGGTTCCGCCTGAAATCAGCGCGACCTTGCCATCCAGCTTGCCCACGCGGCCGCGCCGCTACTCGGCCGCGACCTTCGACACCGGCGCGCCGCGCGGAATCAGGCGGTGTTCATGGGCCTCGCGCTCCAGGCTCTCGCGGAAGTCTGGATGGGCGAGGCCGATGATGGCGCGAGCCCGTTCGGCCACCGAGCGGCCCTTCAGGTTCGCGATACCGTACTCGGTGACCAGGTACATGACGTCGGAGCGCGGCGTGGTGACGATGTTGCCGGCGGTGAGGTCCAGCACCACCCGGCTCTTGCGCACGCCGTTCCGCTCATAGGTCGAGGGCAGGCAGATGAAGCTGCGGCCGTTCTGAGAGGCGTAGGCGCCGCGGACGAACTGCAGCTGCCCGCCGGTGCCGCTGATGTGGCGGTGGCCGTCGCTCTCGGATGCGGCCTGGCCCTGCAGGTCGATCTGGGTGGTGGAGTTGATCGAGACCACGTTGTCGTTGCGCATGATCACGTGCGGCATGTTGGTGTAGTCGACCGCGCAGGAGCGCATGTCCGGGTTGCGGTCGATGGCCTCGTACAGATGCTTGCCGCCGAGCGCGAAGGTGAAGGTCACCTTGCCCACGTCGAGCTGCTTGCGCGCGCCGGTGACGAGGCCGGCGTCGCAGAGTTCGACGATCCCGTCGGTGAGCATCTCGGTGTGGATGCCGAGGTCCTTCACGCCGGCTTCCTTGAGCAGCGAGCAGACCGCGTTGGGCATGCCGCCGATGCCCACCTGCAGGCAGTCGCCGTCGGCCACCTCGGCGCAGACGAATCTGGCCACCGCGTGATCGATGTCGCTGGCCGGCGCGTGTGGCAGCTCGGCCGGCGGCGCGGCGTCGCCCTCGATCACATAGTCGACCTCGCTGACGTGCAGGGCGTTGTCCTCGCCGTAGACGTGCGGGAAGCCGGGCGCGGTCTCGACGATGACGCACCTGGCCCGCTCGACCATCGCGCGGGTCCAGACGTTGGTGGGGCCGAGGTTGAACCAGCCAGCGTCGTCCAGCGGCCGGGCCTTGATCACCACGATGTCCACCGGGTCGATGAAGCGGCGGTAGTAGTCGGGCACTTCGCCCAGATTGAGCGGGATGTAGTGGCAGAGGCCCGCATCGTGCTGGCGACGGTCGTAGCCGCCGAAGTGCCAGCTGAACACCTGGAAGCGGGCGCCGGTGTCGTCGGCTTCAAGCACCGCCCGCGGATGCACCGAGAGGCAGTTGCGCACCTTGACGTCGGTGAGTTCGCCGACGCGGCGCGCCACGGCGGCGTCGAAGGCGTCCGGCTGGTTCACGCTCATGCCGTAGTCCAGCCACATGCCGGACTTGACCAGTGCCGCCGCCTGGTCGGCCGTGATGGTCTTGGCGCCGCCCGTCACGATCCGCCGCATGCTTCCGCCCCTTGTCGTCAGCTCGTTGGACTTTGAACCGACGATACCGGAAACAACGGCCGCTCCAAGCCAGGACCGGATGCGCCCTTGACTTGCCCCTAGGTGACTGCGGCCCCGTAGCCGGCAGGAACAAGGGAGCGATACCCGATGGCCGACGACATCCGCACGCAGACACGTCACCAGGAAATCCGGCTCTGGGCCGACGCGCCGCCGCCAACCACGCTGCCCGCCAAGCCGCCCGAGTCGAGCTACGTGACCCCCGAAGGCGTCGCCAAGGGCACGACCATGCTGCGCAACGTCTCGGAGCCGACGCTGACGGTGTTCCGGCCGCGCGGGGCCGCCAACGGCGCGGCGGTGGTGGTGTGCCCCGGCGGGGGCTGGCGCATCCTCGCCTGGGAGCACGAAGGCCTCGACGTGGCGCAGTGGTTCGCAGACCGTGGCTTCACTGCGCTGCTACTGAAATACCGCGTCGGCCCGACGCCGGAGACCGATGCGGAGTTCTTCCGGCAGGCCGCGACGCAGACCGTGCGGCTGGATGCGCCACTCACCGCCGCCCAGGCGCCCAAGGCGATCGGCGAGATCGCCCGCGATCCGTCCTACGCCGCCGCCCGCGAAGCCTGCGCCGACGACGGCCGCCGGGCGCTGGCCATCGCCCGCGACAACGCCTCGCAATGGGGCGTCGACCCCAGCCGCATCGGGCTGATCGGCTTCTCAGCCGGCGCCTTCCTGGTCGCGGACGTCGCGGTGGACCCCAGGGCCGAGGAGCCGCCGGCGTTCCTGGCGGCGATCTATGGCGGCGAGACGCGCGGCCAGCCGGTGCCGAAGAACGCGCCGCCGCTCTTCACCACCATCGCCCACGACGACCGGCTGCTGTTCCACATGGTCGAGGGGCTCTACGCCGACTGGTCGGCGGCCGACATCTCGTCGTCGCTCTACATCTTCCCGCGCGGCGGCCATGGCTTCGGTATGGTCAGGCAGGGCGCGCCCACCGACCGGTGGCTCGATCTGCTGGAGGACTGGCTGGTCGACAAGGGCTTCGGCCCGGCCTGACGCCGGGCGCGGTCAGCTCGACTTGTGCGACATCACGTCCTGGACCTTCATGATCGCCGGTCCGAGGATGACGATGAACAGCACCGGCAGGAAGAACAGGATCATCGGCACGGTGAGCTGAGCGGGCAGCGCCGCCGCCTTCTTTTCGGCGGCCGCAAGGCGCAGATCGCGGTTTTCCTTGGCCATCACCCGCAGCGCATTGCCCAGCGGCGTGCCGTAACGCTCGGCCTGGATCATGGCCGTGACCACCGACTTGATGCCCGGATGGTTGGTGCGGCGCGCGAGGTTCTCGTAGGCCTGCCGACGCTCGGGCAGGTAGCTGAGCTCGGCGGTGAGCAGTGACAGCTCCTCGGCCAGCTCGATCGAGGAGCCGCCGACTTCCTGGCCCACTTTCATGATCGCCGCCTCGATCGACATGCCGCTCTCCACGCAGATCAGCAACAGGTCGAGCGCGTCGGGGAACACCGAGACGATGGACTCGCGCCGCTTGGTGGCGACGTTGGAGATGTAGAGGTTGGGGGCGTAGTAGCCGACCACCACCGCCGCCATGCAGGCGCTGAGCTTGGTCATCAACGGCCAGTGGAAGGCGTTGACCACGAACAGATATATCGCCGCCGCCGCCGCCATCAGGAATGGCGAGACGAAGCGGAAGAAGTAGAAGCGCGAAATGGCGCTGGGTCCGCGGAAGCCGGCCTGAGCCAGCTTGTCGGTGATGTTGGTGTCCTCCAGCAGCCGCGACAAGTGCAGCCGGTCGACGACGCGCTTGTAGACGCCCTCATCGGTCTGCCGGATCGACCCCTGGCGGCCAGCCATGGCTTCGCGCGAACGGCGGCGCAGCTCCTCGCGGCGGTTGGCCACCGACTTCAGCCGGTTCCCCAGATTGGAGCGCTGATAGACCGGCGTGACCAGGGTCATGACGGTGAAGAACACGATCACCGCGGTGACCGCCGCCAGGACGTTGTCCGGATTGGTGAAGACCTCGACCCAATCCATCGGTCAGAACTTGAAGTTGATCATGCGGGCCATGACCCAGATGCCCATGCCCATCAGCAGCCCCGAGCCGCCCAGCATCAGCCAGCCGCGGTGATCGGTGAACATGGGGGTCATGTACGACGGCGTGGTGATCATGATCAGCACGATCACGCCGGGCGGCAGCGAGCCGATGATGCTCGCCGAGGCGGTGGCTTCCGACGACAGCGCCTTGATCTTCTCGCGCATCAGCTTGCGCGAGCGCAGCACCACCGAGAGGTTGTTCAGCGCCTCGGCCAGGTTGCCGCCGGTCTTTTGCTGGATGTTCATGACGATGGCGAAGAAGCGCACTTCGGCCGTCGGCATGTGCTCGTAGAGCTTGTCCAGGCCCTGATCGAGGGTCATGCCCATGGCGATGTTCTCGATCAGCCGGCGGAACTCGCCGGCCAGCGGCTCGGGCGACTCCTTGCCGATGATCTTCAGGCAGTCGTGCACCGGCAGACCCGACTTGATGCCGCGCACGATGATGTCCATCGCGTCCGAGAAGTGGGAGGTGAACTTCTTGGTCCGCCGCTTGGCCAGGAAGTCGAGGATCCACTGCGGCGCGCCGAACGCGCAGGCGCCGCCGAGGCCCAGAGCGATCAGCGGATTGATGCGCAGGAAGAACAGGATGGCGAAAAGGGTGAGGCCGAGGACGCCCGACGCGATCCAGAACTGCATGACGGTGAAAGCGAGGCCCGCCTGTTTCAGCTTGTTGGCCAGGTTCAGGCGCATGCGCTTTTCCTGGCGCTCCTGATCCTTCAGCGACTTCATGATCTGCCGCCGGCGCACCTCGGGGGCGTTGGCGGCGTTCAACGCCGCGACGCGGGAGCGGCGGGCGTCGCGCGCCGTGGCCCCGGTGATGGCCTGCGCGCGCTTCACCGCCCGGTCGCTCGCCGACTCGCCGCCGGCGAAGGCGAAGCCCACCGCCACGACCACGGCAAAACCCACCGCCGCGACCAGGATGAATACGAGGGTGGCGGAATCCATGCGCTATTCCGCCGCGTCGAGCGCTTCGGCCAGCTCCCGCTCGAGCCCGTAGTAGCGGGCCCTGTCCCAGAACCGGGGACGCGCGATGCCGGTCGAGCGGTGGCGGCCCATCACGCCGCCGTTCTGGTCCTCGCCGGTGATCTCGTAGACGAACAGGTCCTGGGTGACGATCACGTCGCCTTCCAGGCCGACGACCTCGGTGACGTGGGTGATGCGACGCGAGCCGTCCCGCAGGCGGGCCGCCTGGATGATCACGTCCACCGAGCCCACGATCATCTCGCGGATGGTCTTCGAGGGCAGGCCGTAGCCGCCCATGGTGATCATCGACTCCAGGCGGCTGATGGCTTCGCGCGGTGAGTTGGCGTGCAGCGTGCCCATGGAGCCGTCGTGGCCGGTATTCATGGCCTGCAGCAGGTCGAACGCTTCCGGCCCGCGCACTTCGCCGACGATGATCCGCTCCGGACGCATCCGCAGGCAGTTCTTCACCAGGTCGCGCATGGTGATCATGCCGGTGCCTTCGAGGTTGGCCGGCCGGGTCTCCAGGCGCACCACGTGCGGCTGCTGCAGCTGCAGCTCGGCGGCGTCCTCGCAGGTCACCACCCGCTCGGTCGGGTCGATGAAGGCGGTGAGCGTGTTGAGCAGCGTCGTCTTGCCGGAGCCGGTGCCGCCGGAGATGATCACGTTGCAGCGGCAGGCGCCGATTACGCCCAGCACCCGCGCGCCTTCCGGGCTGACCGAGGCGTACTCGACCAGGTTCTTCATGGTCAGCTTGTCCTTCCGGAATTTCCGGATGGTGAGCGTGGGGCCATCGAGCGAGAGCGGGTGGGCGATGACGTTGACGCGGCTGCCGTCGGGCAGGCGCGCGTCGCAGATCGGGCTGGCCTCGTCGACGCGGCGGCCGACCTGGCTGACGATCCGCTGGCAGATGTTCATCAGCTGGGCGTTGTCGCGGAAGCGGACGTTGGTCAGCTGCACCTTGCCGGCGACTTCGATGAACACCCGGTTGGCGCCATTGCACATGATGTCGGCGATGTCGTCGCGGGCCAGCAGCGGCTCCAGAGGCCCGTAGCCCAGCACGTCGTTGATGACGTCCTGCACCAGATGGTCGGTCTCGGCGACCGACATCGAGACGTTCTTGATCGCCACCAGCTCGGCGACGATGTCGCGGATTTCCTCGGCCGCCGTTGCCTGGTCCAGCTGCGCCAGCTGCGCCAGGTCGATGGTGTTGAGCAGGGCGTTGAAAATCGTCGCCTTGGTCTGGTGATAGTACTCGCTCTGCTCGCGGACGATCTCGGTCGCCGGGCCTTGCGCGTGCTGCAGCTGTTCGAAGCCGGCCGTGGCTTTCGGGCGCGGACTGGCGACGGGGCTGGCCGGCGCGGCCGGCGTCACCCCCGGCGTGATTTCCATCTTCTGCGGCCGGGTGGCGATAGTCGGCGCCCCCGCGGCGGCGGGTGGCGGCGGCTGACGCGCCGGCGCGGTTTGCTGGTCTGGGGCGCGCTTTCCGAACACGCTGGCTCCGCTACCTTCTGAGCAACTTGTCGAGCAGCGACACGGTCTTGGGCGCCGGATCGGCCCCCGTCTCGCGTCGGCTGATCATGCGGGCCAAAGCCTCGAGCCCCTCGGCCTGTTTCGACTTCGGGCCGACCTCGTCGATCATCTGACCGTTGTTGGACGCCTGGCCGAACAGCTTGGCGTCGAACGTGAACATCATGCAGGGGGCCAGCCCCAGCGCATCGCCGAAGTCCTTTGCCGGGATTTCCGGGCGACCCGGCATGCCCAGCTTGTTCAGCACCACGCGCGGCGGCGTGTCGTTGGGGCGGGCGGATTTGACCAGATCGATGATGTTCTTGGCGTTGCGCAGCGAGGCCAGGTCGGGCTCGGCTACGATGATCACGTCGTCGGAGGTGACCAGCATCCGCCGTTTCCACGGCGTCCAGGCGTGCGGCAGGTCGAGCACCACGTAAGGCGAGGTGGCGCGGATCTTCTGGGCCACTTCCTCGAAAGTCTCGGCCGGGATGTCGTAGTCGCGATCGAGGCTGGCGGGCGCGGCGAACAGCGACAGGTGATCGCCGCAGCGGGCCATCATCCGCTCCATCAGCACCGGGTCCAACCGGTCGGGCTGGGACAGCGCGTCGGCGATGCCGTGCAGCGGGTCCTGGTTGAAGTCGAGGCCGGCGGTGCCGAAGGCGAGGTCGAGGTCGACCAGCACGGTGTTGGCGCCCATGCGCTCGGAGATCAGGTGCGCGACGTTGTGGGCCATGGTCGAGGCGCCGGCGCCGCCCTTGGCCCCGCAGAAAGCGATCTGGCGGCCGACGAACGGCTGCGCCGGATCGGCGTAGAGCGCGGTGATGGCGGCGATCAGCTGCAGCGGCCCCAGCGGCGGCACCAGGTACTCGCTGACGCCGCGGCGCATCAGTTCGCGATAGAGAGCGATGTCGTTGGCCGCGCCCACCACCATCACTTTGGTGCCAGGATCGCAGACTTCGGCCAGGCGGCCGAGCTGGTCGAGCAGCACCTGCGCCGCATCGAGGCTCTCGACGATCAGCAGCGAGGGCGTCGGCTGGTTCTGGTAGGCCTCGACGGCCGCCTTCAGACCGCCCGGATAAGCGACCGTCTTGGCGCGCTCCATGCGGCGGTCGGCGGCGGCGCGCTGCACCAGCTCGCCCATCTCCGGACGTACGCAGAAAGCGTGGATGGTGATACGCGGCACCGTGTGGTCGCCGAGCGCGGCTTCGGCGCTGGCCAGCATGTCGGCGATCGGGTTGCCGTGCGCCGGCAGCGGCTGAGCGTGGTCGTCGTGGCCGGAGAGGCCGGCGAACGGATCGGATGGGTCCGCGGCGCCGCGCGCCGGCGCGGCGTCGGGCGTCGCCCAGGCGTCGGCGTGGGCGGCGGGCTGGCCGGCGGACGGGGCGGAAGCGAAAGCCGGCTCGGAGTCGAAGTCGACGTCGAACGGATCGTGAGTTTCGGCGGTCTGGGGAGGCGTCATGTCAGTTGCCGATGCCGGAGAATGTCCCGTCGGCCTGCGGGTCCTTGGAGGTCGAGGTGGGCGTGCCTTGCCGGTACTTGCCGATCACGCTGTCGCGACGTTGCTCGTCGGACGGGTCGGTGGGATGCGGCTGCAGCAGGTCCTGCGGATAGGCGATCTGGGCGGCGATGTCGGCCGTGACCGCACAGCCGAACTCTGGATATTCGCGATTGTCGGCGATGGCGGAGAGATTGCTCCAGCCGTGATCGCAGTCGGGCCCCTTGGCCTCGTAGCGCATGAAGCCGACCACGACCGGGGCCTTGGCGTCGCCGCCGGCTTCGTAGCCGACGATGCGGATGCGGCTGGGATCGACGCCCTGAGAGGCCAGATAGTCGCGCGCGCCGGCGGCGGTGCGGTAGGCGGCGGCCGGATCGGGGCCGTGCTCGGGCGCCTTCAGCACCACGTCGCCAGCCTCGGCGGCCTGGTATCGCCCGGCGAAGTCGGCGAGCGCCGCCACCTGGGTCTGCGACAGGCCTTCCGGATGCACCGCCAGCTGTAGCTCCTGCGGCGAGGGCTTCACCGCGATGGCATAGCGCTCCGTGGGCGTCAGCGGCTCCGGACCTTCGCTGAGGTGGCCGTTCACGCAGGCGCCCAGCGCCATGCAGGTGAGGGTGGCGAGCCACAGGGACGGACGCATCGGGGGACGTTCCTTGGTCATGTGACGCTCACTCCACGACATAGCCGTAAGGACCTTGATAGGTTCTTCCCGTCGGGGGCTGCGCCGGTCGGTTGAAGGTCTTGTTGAGACGGCCCAGCAGGAGGGTGTCGACGTCGTTGGCGATCTGCAGGCCGTCGATCGGCGTCTGCATGTTCGCGGGGCTGGTCGAGTCGACGAGGTAGGGCGTGACGATGATCACCAGCTCGGTCTGCCCGGCCTGGTAGTCGCGCGATCCGAGGAGGGCGCCCAGGATCGGCAACTCGCGCGCGCCGGGGATCGAGTCGAGGTCTTCGGAGGATTTGTCCTGCAGCAGGCCGGCGATCATCATCGCCCCGCCTGACGGCAGTTCCACCGTCGTTTCGGCGCTGCGCACGGTCAGCGAGGGCACCACCAGCACCGGCCCGTTGGTTCCGGTGGAGACGTTGAACGAGCCCTGGTTGGACAGCTCCGACACTTCCGTCGCCAGCTTCAGCGAGATGCGGCCGCCCGAGAGCACCACCGGCGTGAAGCCGAGGCCGACGCCGAACGGCTTGAACTCGATCGACACCTGGCCCGTCGTGGACTCGCCAGTGGGCACCGGGAACTCGCCGCCGACCAGGAACTTGGCGGCCTCGCCGGATACCGCCGTCAGGTTGGGCTCGGCCAGGGTGCGGATCAGGCCGACCCGCTCGAACGCCTGCAGATTGCCCTGCACGCCCGTGGTGCCGGCGGTGTTCTTGGCCAAGCCCGAGGCGTTGAGGCCGCCCAGCAGGGCGCCGTTGATGCCGAAGCTGGTGGCGGTGGACATCAGGAACTGAGTGTTGCCGGCTTCGTTGACGATCGCCTGCCAGTTCACGCCCAGCTGTTTGACCACTTCGCGGTCCATCTCGACGATACGGACCTTCAGCATCACCTGGTCCTTGGCCGAGATGCTGAGCATGTTGATCACTTTGTCGGGCGAACTGGCGGCGGCCTTGGCCACGGCCAGGGCCTTGTCGGCGTCGCTGGCGCTGAGCACGCTGCCCGACAGGATGATGCTGTCGTTGATCGCCTGGATCTTCACCTGGGCGCCCGGAATCACCTGGTCGATGGTGTCGGCGATGGACGAGGTGTTGATGTCGACGCGGACGTTGAGCGCCAGGATGCGGTGACCGGCGCCGTCGAAGAACACCGCGTCGGTGACGCCCGCCTTCAGGCCCATGAGGAAGATGCGGCGCGGCGTGCGCAGCACGGCCGAGGCGACGGTCGGATTGCTGACCAGCACGTCGCGGGCATCGACCGGCAGGTCGACGATGGCCGAGCGGCCCTCCGGCAGCGCCAGCGTCTGGCTGCCGCCGGCGCCGAGATCGACGCGGACAGTGGCCGGCGGGGCGCTGTCGGCCAGCGCCGCGGTCGGCGCGCTGAGCCAGACGCCGGCGACCAGCGCGGCAAGCAAAGTGGCGATGGCGAATTTGCGGTTCATTGCGCGGTCACCAGTTCGGCGGCGCCGGCGCCTCTGAAGAGGCGCACGGTGTGGGTGTCGGCGGTGCTTGGGCCAACGGTGGCGCCGGAAAGGTCGGCGTAGGAGCGGAGCGCCATCATCAGGCCGCCCTGAGCGCGGGCGCGGGCCACGGTGGCGACGTTGGCCACGGGCACCTGGATGGTGACCACCGTGCCCGGCGTGGACGGCGCGCCCTTGGCGTTGTCGATCTTGGCGTCGATGGCCAGCACCGGCACGTTGGAGAGCACCGTCTCGGTGACCATGCCGCCGCCGCTCTTGGTGGCGTCGGCGTGGGTGGAGATGATGTCGATGCGGTCGCCGGGCTGGATGAAGCCGCCAGCGCCGCTCTCCACCGAGATCGGCAGCGAGACCGCGCGCATGCCCGGAGGCAGCCGCACGGCCATGTAGCTGGAATCGCCGCTACGGACGATCTTCTTGGCGGTGATCGGCTCGCCGGCGGCGATGGAGTCGCGCACGATCGCGCCCACCATCGACTGCAGCTTGGGGCCGCCGGCGTTGGCGATGTCGGTGACGGTCTGGCTGGCCTTGCTGATGGTGGCCGGCGCGCCCGCGGCCGGGGCCGGGGCCGGCGCGCCGCCGTCAGTGATGTAAGCGGCGTTGAGGTTGGCCGCGGGGAATTCCTGCCAGGTCATGTTCTCGGCCGCGAGTGTGTCGCCGACCGCAAGATCGACCTTGGCCACGAGGACCCGCGCCATCGGCGGCGCGGCGGGCGCCTGAGCGACGGCGGCGGGGGGCGCCTTGGGGTGCGCGACGAGATTGCGCACGAATAAAGCGAGGCCGATGGCGACGACGCCGGCGACCACGATGATGACGATGCGGAGGGGATTCATCTTGGGTTTCCGCGCCTCCCAGGCGGCGGGTTGATGTAACGAGTGGCCCGCCGTCCGTTTGTTCCGGGCGAACGGTCCAAGAGAATCGGCGGCGCACCCCTTCTGGAGCTGCGCAAGAGTGGCGGGGCCTTGGTTAACGCGGGGCTAAGGCGCCGCACGCCAAAGCCGCGCGGTTCGCGTGTCAGACCAGAGGGTTGACGGCGAAGGCGGCCAGCGCGCCGGCGGCGATGGCGACGCCGTATGGCGCGGCCTCCCCTGGCGTGGCGAGACGCCGCGCCCAGGCCGGGGCCCGCTCGGTGAACGGGCGCACCCAATCGGAGCGCAGGCCCAGCAGCGCGAGCGCCAGCGCGCCGCCGGCCAGGCCGGTGAAGACGGCGAAGGGCGCCAGGTCCTTCAGACCCAGCCACAGCGCCGCGGCGGTCATCAGCTTGGCGTCGCCGCCGCCGACCCAGCCCAGCGCGAACATCGCCGCCGACACCACGAACACACCCAACCCTACGGCGAGGCTAACGCCGATGGCGGCCAGAGTGAGGTGCAGCACAAGGGCGGCCGGGATGAAGGCCAGCGCCAAAGCCACGGAGATCCAGTTGGGGATGGTGTAGGACTGCAAATCCTTGACCGCGGCGATGATCACCAGCGCGGCGAAGACGGTGAGGACCGTCAGCCTGAGCAGCTCGGGCGACATGCGCGTCAGAATTCCCGCGGAACCGAAGAGACGCCGAGCATCGTCTCAAGGAGGTGAACCAATGGTTTCCCGCACGCGGCTCAAAGGCGGCCGGCGCGCGGGAAACTTGGCCGGCGGCTAGTGGATCGAGTTGCCGGCCGTTGACAGGGTGCTGTTGAGGTTGGTGCCCAACGTGAGCACCGCGCCGATGATCACGACGGCGATCAGCGCGACGATGAGACCGTATTCAATGGCGGTCGCGCCGGACTCATCCGAAATATAGCGTTTGGCAAGATTGCGCATGAACTGGCTCCTATCAAGAAATGACGAGCCGTCGCGCGTTGTTGCGCTGGCCCCTTCCCGCTTGGCTGGGGCAAGATGCCGCGCACAACTTGAAGGGAGCTTAAAGAACGTGGTGAGTGAAGGTTAAACCTTCAGCTGAATGAACGAAGGGGCCGCGACGAGCTGCCGCGACCCCTCCGAAAACTTACGCTTGGATACGCGAGCTTAGTGGATCGCGTTGCCGGCCGTGGACAGGCTGGTCTTCAGGTTGGTGCCCAGCGTGGTCACGGCAGTGATGATGACGACGGCGATCAGGGCCACGATGAGGCCGTACTCGATGGCCGTGGCGCCGGATTCGTCCTTCATGAGACGGGTAACGAACTTCGACATTGCTTTGATCTCCTTCAACGCTCCGATGAGGGATCCAAGCCGGATAAGGCCCGCTCGCCCCCTTAAGACACGAGGAATTTGCCCCATCCGTCTTAATCGACAGTAAACGTGGAAGTATTCTTCGAGACATTTCTATGGTGTACGTGAATTCATCATTAGAAAGCCTTAACCACGCGAATCGAGGCGGCTTGGGTCACCGTCCGTTGCGGTTCCGGCTTTACGCAACCTTAGGCGACAGCGCTCTAGCCTTGGCGGGCGCAAGCGAGAGGAGACCGCGTTGCCCTGGGGACTGATCTATCTGGGCGTGGCGTTTCTGGTCTTCGGACTGCTGGCGCGGCTGACGCCCTGCAATCCCGGCCAGCGCCGGTTCCTCTCCCGCGACCTGGCCGACAACGTGCTGTTCTGGTTCCTGGGCGCGCTCATTTATGGCGACCTCGCCGGCGGCTATCTGCGCGCCGGCGCCGCACTGGCCACGCCGCATGACGCCGGCGCGGTGGTCACCGCCCTGTTCGCCGGTTACGGCTGGGCGGCGCGGCTGCCGCTGCTGGTCCAGGCAGTGCTGATCCTCGTGGTCATGGACTTCATCCAGTACTGGCTGCACCGGCTCTTCCACGTGGGCGCGCTATGGCCGTTCCACGCGGTGCACCACAGCGCCGAGGATCTGGACTGGACCGCCACCTACCGCATCCACCCGGTCAACTTCGCCATCTATAGCGCCGGCGCCGTGGCGCTCACCCGCCTGATCGGTTTCCAGGCGGCCGCCTTCGCCATTATCGGGCTGTTCAACCTGGTGATCGGGGCGCTGGTGCACGCCAACCTGGACTGGACCTTCGGCCCTTTCCGGTACGTGATCGCCAGCCCCGTCTACCACCGCTGGCATCACGCGCGGGACCCGAAGGCGCACAACAAGAACTTCGCGCCGACGTTCCCGGTGTGGGACCTGATGTTCGGCACCTACCACATGCCTAAGGGCGAGCGCCCGCAGAGCTACGGCGTCGAGGGCGTGCCCACCAGCTTCGTCGCCTCCCTGGCCTACCCCTTCCTGGAGCTCGGCCGGCGGATGGGCCTTGGCCGCACGCGCGGCGAGGCGACCGCCTGAGCCCGGCCGCCGCCGCGGCTGCCTACCTGGCGCGCATTCCCGCGTCGGCGCAGCTCGCCGCCCATGCGCAAACGGACGCACGTCTCGCCGTCTGGCTGGGGTGCGCCGCGCTGCTCGTTGCAGTCACGGCGCTGGTTGGCCGTTCTGGCCTGGTCGACATCGCCTTGCGACGGATCGGCGGCGACCAACGACCCTGGCGCGACAGCCTCGTCGCCACACTGGTCGTGGCGCTGCCACTGGCGCTGGCCAAGGCGGCGTTCGACGCCATCCTGATCTCGCCGGCTGAGGCACTGGCGCCCCAGGCGGACAACATGGTCCTGGCGCTGGTCGTCATCCCGCCGCTGACATGGCTGGCGCGGCGCGCGCCGCGGGCATGGCCGTGGATTGCGGGCGGCGCCTTCGTGGCGCTCTGCCTCTGTGTCGGTTGGGCGCCCTACGCCTTCGGCGGCGCCGCGGGCCTGACCCCGGCGCCGCCAGGGCCAGTGACCGCGGGCGTGCAGCAGTTGATGGCGAGCGCCGGCCTCGCCGGGCGCGACGTGTGGCTCTCGCCCGACCCGGCGTTCGACGCCGACGTCACCGGCGCTTTCGGCCACGCCACGGTGATTCTTGGCCGCCAGACGCTGGCGTGGCCGCCGGCGGAAGTCCGCGCCTACGTCGGCCACGTCATGGGTCACTGGGCGCATGGCGACGTCTTTGCGCTGTTCCTGATCGACGGACTGAGCGGCCTCGTCGCGCTGCTAGCGATCCAGCGCCTCGTGTCGCCGCTGGCGCGGGCCTTGAGCGGCCGCGGCGTCTCCACCCCGGCCGCCCCCCGCGCCCTGCCCGCCGCCGCGCTGATCTGCCTCGCGGCGTACGGCGCGGCGACACTGGCCGGCGCGGCCTACCTGCGCTTCGCCAACGTGCGCGCCGACGCCTATGCACTGGAGATGTCGCGCGAGCCTGACGGCCTCGCGGCCGTGCTGGTCCGCACCTGGAACCACCAGAGCCTGGACCCGAACCCGCTGGAAGCAGCGCTCTTCTACACTCACCCCCCGCTCCCCGGCCGCCTCGCCCACGCGATGACCTGGAAAGCCGCGCCCGGAGGCTAGCGCCTTAAGGCGTTTGCCACGGAAAACACGGAAGACACGGACCTCCCTTCCGCGCAGCGGGCCGAATGACCGCGCCTTCGGCGCAGCCGCGACGACTGTCGCTTTCCGTGTCCTCCGTGTTTTCCGTGGTTCCTTTTCACCTACTCGCCGCGCCGCGCGTTCAGCGTTTGTTGACCATTCCGGCGGAGCCTTCCGCCATGCGACTCTCGCTTCTCGCCTTCGCCGCCGCCGCCGCTCTGGCGCCTGGCCTTGCCACCGCCGCGACGCTTGACGTGCCGCTGGACCAGGCGGTGCGCCTGACACTGGCGACGCCGGCCAAGGACGTCATCGTCGGCAACCCGAACATCGCCGACGTCGAGATCGCCGACCAGCGCCACCTGGTGCTGACCGGCAAGACCAGTGGCGCGACCAACCTGATCGTCATCGACGAGCGCGGCCGCACCGTGTTCAACCGCGAAATCTTCGTCAGCGAGCCCACCGGCTCGCGGGTGGCCTTCATCAACGGCCCCGCGATCGCGACCTACGCCTGCACGCCGGGCTGCATCGTCGTGCCAGGCGGCCTGCAAGCCGCGCCCCCCGGCGTCGGCACGTCGACGACGCCCAACGGCACCATGACGTTCACCGTCACTCAGTCCGCGCCGCCGGCCCCGGCCGCGCCTGCAACACCGCCGCCGCCAACGCCGCAGCCTTAAGCCAACCTTAGGGCGCGGCCGCTAACTTTCGCGGCCACAATGCGCCCCACCGAACCCAGTCTCCTCGCGAAAACCCCGCTCACGCGGCTGAAGACGTTCAGCCGCGCCCGTGGCGGCGCGACGGCCGTCGAATTCGCGCTCATTGCCCTGCCGTTCTTCATGTTGCTGTTCTCGGTGCTCGAGCTTGGCATCATGTTCATCGCGTCGACCACCATCGATGCGGCGACGGTGGCGGCCGCGCGCGAAATCCGGACCGGTCAGCTGCAGACCACCGGCACGAACACCGCCGCCGGTTTCAAATCGCTGGTCTGCGACGACATGTCGTGGATTTCCACCGCCGACTGCATGGCCAGCATGAGTCTGGACGTTGAGACCTACCCGAGCTTCTCGTCGATTCAGGTGTCGTCGCCGCCGCTGACCCTTCAGAACAAGATCGACCAGACCAAACTGACCTACGACGCCGGCTCGTCGTGCGACATCGTGCTGGTGCGGGTCTACTACCCCTGGACGCTGCTGGCGCCGGTGATCGAGCCTGGCCTGCCGGACCTGGGCGCCAACCAGCGCCTGCTCACGACCGCGGTGGCGTTCCGCAACGAGAACTGGGCCGCCGGAGGGCCGCCATGCTCATGATCCGCCGGGGCCTGCTGGCCGACGCCCGAGGCGTGGCGGCGGTGGAGTTCGCCCTCATCCTGCCGATCCTGATCATGCTCTACTTCGGCGTGGTCGAGCTGACGCAAGGCGTGATGGCCGAACAGCGGAACGCCCACACTGCTTCCACCGTCGGCGACCTGGTGTCGCAAAGCGCGTCGATCACCGCCTCCGGGGTCGACGACATTTTCACCGTCGGCAGCGCGCTGGTGTACCCTTATCCCACCACGACGCTGGGCATGCGCGTCAGCAGCGTCACCGAGAGCGCGGCCGGCGTGGTCAGTGTGGACTGGAGCCGCGCCAGCGGCATGACGGCGCTGGCGAAGCAGGCCACCGTGAGCGACCCCAACCTGGCCAACGTGATCAGCAAGGGCCAGAGCGCGATCGTCGCCGAGAGCCAGTACACCTACACGTCGGTGTTCAGCTACATCATGCCGAAGCCGGTGACCTTCGATCAGAAGTACTACCTGCGCCCACGGCTCTCGAGCCAGGTGACGTGCTCCGACTGCTAGGCGTCGCGCCTTCTCCTCCGCTCTCCCCCGCGAAAGCGGGGCCCAGGCTTTTTCTGCAAAGCACTGTACCCGACGATAAAACGCCTGGGTCCCCGCCTTCGCGGGGAAGAGCGGAATTAGGCGAACATCGCCACCGCGTTCGCCAGCCGCGCCACCATTGGATGCGACGCGAACTCGCGCCCCAGCAGGCGCGCTGGCCGCACGCCGATCAGGCTGTTGGTGAGGAAGAGCGCGTCGGCGGCCGCCAGCGCCTCCGGACCGGCGCGAACCTCCCGGACCGGGACGCCGAGACGATGCGCCGCCGCCACCACCGCGCCCGCCATGATCCCATCGAGGCGGCCCACATCCACCGGAGCTGTGACCAGGGCCTCGCCCTCGATCCAGAACAGGTTGGCGGCGGCGGCGCTGGCGACCTCGCCGCGGGTGTTGAACATCACCGCCTCGTCGGCGCCGGCGGCAAGTGCCTCGCGGCGCGCCAGGACGCTCTCCAGATGCGACAAGGTCTTGAACCGGCTGACAGGAGACGCCTCGTTGCGGCGAACCTCGGCGATCATCAGGCGCGCCGGCGCCCGCGGCGGGCTGGACGGTGCGGCCGTGGCGAACAGGCGCGGCGCCAGCATCGCTGGCCGGTCGAGTCCGCGCCCGCCCGAGCCGGCGGTGTAGGTGATGCGCACCGCCGCGCGGCCGGCCGCCAACCCAGCGTCGGCGACGGCGGTCCGCGCGGCTTGCTGAAAAGCCGCAGCATCCGGCGCCGGCAGGCCCAGCGCCGCCGCGCCCGCCGCCATCCGCGCCGCATGAGCGTCAGCCAACACCAGCGCGCCATCTTTCCAGAGCAGCGTCTCGAAGAGGCCGTCGCCGAGCAACAGTCCGCGGTCGTCGAAGGGGATCACGCCGGCGGGGGCGGCGCCAGTGCGATGCGCCCGTCGCCGCGCACGAAGAAGAGGCCCACGAAGCCAATCGCCAGCAGGATCGAGATCATGCCGAAGCCGCCTTGCTGGGTGTGGAAGATCTCGCCGCCCCAGCGGACCATGGTGGGGCCGAGCCAGGTGGTGGCCGCGCCCGATAGTGCGAACACCCCGAAGAACGCGCCGGTCTGCTCCGGCGGCGTCAGCCGGGTCAGCAGGGTGCGGCTGGAGGCGTACTGGGCGGTGATGAAGACGGCGTTGGAGAAGCCGATGAGCAGGAAGATCAGCTCCGGCAGGGTGGTGAAGAACGGCCCGCGCCACAGCGGCGCGTGCGCCGCCACGTCGTAGCGCCAGAAGAACAGGATGCGGTCGGGCGCCATGCCGAGAATGGCGATGACGCCGATGAGCGCCATGCCGACCTCAAGCTGCACCGAGCGCTTGGCGCCCAGCGCCGAGTCCAGCCAGCCACCCACCTGGCCGCCCAGCACCGCCAGCACGGTCAGGATGACGCCATAAGCCAGCATCTCCAGCGTGCCCCAGCCCATCACCTTGGTGGCGTACACGCCGGCGAAGAACAGGATCGCGGTCATGCCATCGACGAAGAACATCCGCGCGGCCATGTAGATGGCGGCGTCGCGGTGCTTGCCGATGGTGGCCAGCATGCTGACCAGGCTGCGCGCACCGTCGGCGAAGGCCTTCAGCACCGGCGTCGATCCACGGGGCGCGTCGGGCGTGAACAGGAAAAGGGGCAGCGAGCCAAACGCCAGGATCAGCGCCGCCATCGGGGCGACGATCCGGTCGGGCTCGTGCTGAGCGACGTTGAGGCCGAACAGCGGGGCCTTGGGCACGAACGGCCAGCTGACGTGGCCCGGCAGCGCGAACGCCCAGAGCGTGAACACCAGGAAGATCAGGGCGAAGGAGTTGCCCAGCGACAGCGCCAGGGCCGAGGCCTTGTGGGCGTTCGGCAGGCCGGCGGCGCGCACCAGCAGCGAGTTGTGCAGCACGTCCGAGTAGGAGAACAGCACCGCGATCACGGTGGCGACGGCGATGACGGCGTTCACCGACAAGCCTTTGCCGTCCGGCGTCGCCAGCCATAGCGAGGCCATCAGCGGGACCATGCCGGCGACCACCAGAGCCAGCCAGCCCTTGCGGCGGCCCAGCTTGTCGATCGCCGCGCCCAGGAACGGGGCGGTGAGGCAGACGATCCAGCCGGAATACTGCCCGTAGGCGGCGACCGCCGCCTGACCCCGGATCGAACTCGGATCGCCCCGGTCAACGACGACCGAGGCGAAGTAGGGCATGAACACGTAGATGGTGACGAGGATTACGTAAGGGTCCCGCGCCCCCTCGAACATCGCCCAGCACCGGGCGCCCAGGCTGAGCGGTGTGGCGGATTTCACCGGGATGGCGGCGGCGGGCGAGAGGTCCGCCTCCTGCAAAAGCTCGCTGCTCAACCGCGTGTCCCTCCCAGGCCGACTGCCGCGGCCGTTGCGGGGGAGACTAGAGCAGATCGGCGGAGCGGGCGAAGCCTTCTGGAAATCCCACTCATCCCGGCGCAGGCCGGGATCAGCGGGGGTGTGGGGTTTCCCCTACGCCTTCTCGACCTTGCTGGCGGCTTCGTCGATGGCGGCGATCAGGGTGTCGAGTTGGGCGGGGGTGAGCTGGCCAGCGCGCATGCGCAGGCCGATGGCGCCGCCCAGGTTCTGCATCGCGCGGGCGATGCGCGGGGAGGGGCCGTCGAAGCGGTCGTGGATATCGGCCATGCGGCGGAAGATGCCGTCGATGACGGCTTTCTTCTCTTCCAGCGCGGCCTTGCCGGCGTCGGTGACGCGGTAGAGCTTCTTGCCGCCCTCGGCGCTCTCGACGGTGACGTAGCCCAGCTCTTCGAGCAGGGTCAGGGTCGGGTAGATGACGCCGGGGCTGGGCGTATAGGCGCCGCCGACCGCTTCTTCGATGTGCTTGATGATCTCGTAGCCGTGGCGCGGCGCGTCGGCGATCAGCTTCAGGATCACGTAGCGCAGGTCGCCCTGGTCGAAGACGCGCTCGGCGCGCCGACCGTGGCGCGGGCCGAAGCCGCGACCGTGGCCGCGGCCGCCGCCGTGGAAGCCGAACTCGCGCGCGGCGAAGGCCTCGCGCATGCGGCGGTGTTGATGATGATGGAAAGGCATTAGATCGTAACTCCGAAATTCCCGATATATCGACAGTCCGATATATCGACGAAACAGATATATCTAAGCCTTATCGGATGTGCAAGCCCCGTTGCGCGAAATTCAGCGGCGTCATTCGTGACGGCGCCGTCAGCTTTGGTTGGCGGGAACGCGCCGCGAGGGTAGAACCCGCACGTTCGAAGTCTGGGAATGACCGCCATGTCCGAGGAACCGCCGCCGGTGCTGGCGCTGACGCCGCTCAATCCGGTGTTCCGCGAAGACCCCTATTCGATGCTGGCCAGTCTGCGCGAGCATCACCCGGTGCTGCGCGACGAGGGCATGGGCGTCTTTTTCCTGACCCGGCACGAAGACGTGCGCGCCATCCTCACCGACCTGACGCTGTGGCGCGGGCCGGAGCACGCGGAAGAGGCCGCGATCTTCACCCGCCGCATCCTCGATCCGCCCGAAGGCGTCGAGCTCGACCCGAACGCCTCGCGCAATCCCACTATTCTTCTGATGGACGATCCCGATCACGCCCGGGTGCGCAGCCCCTTGGCGCAGGCGCTTTACAAGCGCGCCGCCAAGTTCAAAGGCGAAGTGGAGCGCATCGTGGACGAGGCGCTGGCCGGGCTGGATGGCCGCCAGAGCTTCGACCTGATGCGGGACTTCGCCGTCATCATCCCCATCGACGTGATCGCCGCGATTCTGGGCGTCGAGCGCAGCCGCCTCGCCGAGTTCCGCGACTGGTCCGAGGGCGCGATCCAGGGCCTGAACCCGCTGCGCACGCCGGCGCAGACCGAGCACATGATGCGGTCTGGCGTGGCGCTACGCGAGCACATGGCCGGCATGCTGGCCGCGCGCCGCGCCCACCCCGAGGACGATCTCGTCACCGACATGGTCCAGGCGCAGGCCGCCGGCGCCGAACTCACCGACGACGACCTGATCAGCAACCTCAACGCCCTGCTCATCGCCGGCAACCTCACCACCACCGACCTGATCGGCAACGCCGTGCGGCTGCTGCTCACCCACCCGGCCGAGCTGGCCAAGCTGCGCGCCGACCCGGCGCTGATCGGCGCCACGGTCGAAGAGGTGCTGCGCTTCGAGCCGCCGGTGGACCTCACCGGCCGCATCGCCTCGCGCGAGATGAACGTCAGCGGCTGCCCGATCCACGACACCCAGTCGATGCTGCTGTCGTTGCGCGGCGCCAATCGCGACCCCGCCGTGTTCGACGCGCCCGACGCCTTCGACATCACCCGCAAGAAAAGCCCGCACGTGGCCTTTGGCGGCGGCGCTCACATCTGCATCGGCGCGCCGCTGGCGCGGCTGGAAGCGCAGGTGGCGCTGTCGCGGCTGATCGCGCGGTACCCGAACCTGCGGCTGGCCGACCCCGAGGCGAAGCCGGAATGGCGCACGCTGCCGTTCTTCCGCGGCCTGGAGCGCCTGGAGGTAGCGGTCTAGCTTCCGCTGCGTGCCGCAGCTGATCCCCATCGACGATCCCGGAGATCCGCGTCTCGATCCGTACCTAAGGGTCCGGGAGCGCGACCTGGCCGGCCGCGACGGCTTCATCGCCGAGGGCGAGGTGGTGCTGCGGGTGCTGGCGCGGAGCGAGCGTGCCCGCGCCGCTTCGGTGCTGCTGGCGGAAAACCGCGCTCTGAAGCTGGCGCCGATCCTGGAGACGCTACCAGGCGAGACACCGGTCTACGTGGCGTCGCAGAGCGTAATGGACGCCGCTGTGGGCTTCCACATCCACCGGGGCGTCCTGGCGCACGGCGTGCGGCCGGCCGACCCCGGCCCGGCGGCGATGCTGGCGGGCCTGCCGGCGCGGGCCGTGGTGCTGGCGCTGTTCGGCATCGCCAATCACGACAACATGGGCGGCATCTTCCGCAACGCCGCCGCATTCGGCGCGGCCGCCGTGCTGCTGGCCCCGGACTGTTGCGATCCGCTCTACCGCAAGGCCATCCGAGTCTCGGTGGGGGCGACGCTCCGCGTGCCATTCGCGCGGCTGCGAGACGGCGAGGATGCGCTGGCGCTGCTGGCCGCCGCTGGTTTCGAGGCGCTGGCGCTGAGCCCGGCCGGCGGCGCGTTGCTCGGGGACGGCCCGCGCGCCGGTCGCACCGCTCTGCTGCTAGGCGCCGAAGGCCCCGGCCTGCCGGCAGACGTGCTGGCCCGCGCCCGCCCCGTCAGCATCCCCATGGCCGCCGGCTGGGACTCGCTCAATGTTGCGTCGGCCAGCGCGGTGGCGCTGCACGAGCTGACGCGAGAAGCCCGCCCTCGGCAGCTACCGTAGCTTGACTTTGGCAGGTTGTTGCCGACGAAGAGTCGCGCATTGCGGGTCCGCAGGTTTTGAACGCTTCGCCATCGATCGACAAACACGAGACCGGCGGCGCTGGCGACCAAGACGCGCGCCGCGCACGACGGAGGTCGCGGCGATGGCTGCTGGCGTGGGGCGTTGGAGCGCTGGTCGTCGCTGTCGCCTCGTGGCGGCTCTCGGCGGCTGGATGGATCTCCTGGGCCGGCGTCGAGGCCGGTAAGGCGCAGCTGGATCATCTGGTCGGCGCGCATCCGCTGGCGGCGCCCGCGCTGTTCGTCGCCGCTTATGTCGCCACTGCTCTGGTTCTGTGTCCGGCGCAGCTGTGGCTGATCATCCTGGGCGCCTTCCTGTTCGGATTGGGCGAAGGCATGGGCCTTTCCTGGCTCGGCGCCATGATCGGCGCGGCGGCCGTGTTTCTGGCCGGGCGGCGGATCCTGCGCGACGCTTACAGCCGCCAGGTAGGTTCCTTCGCCGAACGGGCTCGCACCGAGTTCGATCGCGATTCGCCGCTCTACATGCTGGCGCTTCGGTGGCTGCCGGTGTCGCCGTATTTCGTAGCTAACACCGTGCCGGCGCTCCTGGGCGCGCGGCTCGCGCCCTATCTGGCCGTGGCGGCGGTCGGGGTTCTGCCCGACGTCATCACCTATTCCGTGGTCGGTGAGGCGTTTGCCGGCTTGACCCGGCTGAAAGACCCAGGCGACCCCTTCCAGATGGTCAGGATGGTGACGCCCGTCGTCTTCGTGATCGGGACGGCGCCCATCGTCGTCATCGTGGGCAAGCGGCTCGCAGCGGCGGCGCGGCGCAAACCTGCGGTCAGCAATTCGTAGCGTCGTCGGACCGAAGCAGACAGAGGATCTGGTCGCCGCGCGCATCGCCATAGGCGGCGTGGATGCGCGTCTCGAAATAGGCCCACTTGTCGCGCGTATCGGCGACAGCCGCAGCCACCGCCCGTTCGAAGTTGCCGGAAACACGGCCTCGCGCGGTCTCACCTGGCGCGATCGTCTCGGCGGCAACGTCGATCAGCCCGTCGTCCTTGTTGAGGTTTCGGTGCGCCACTCGCGGATTTGGACCGCCCGCGCCGCAATAGAGCGGCTCGGGGACGCCATCCCAGCAGCCGGAGATCAGGCCGTCGGGGAATGCTGCGTCCTGCCGGGGGTCGATCCACGGCGCGGGCCCAGTGTGCCCGAGACCTGGCGGATTGCTCGGACCGATCGGAGCGGAGCCCGGTTCGTCGACCCAGTTGGTGTGGGCGTAGAAGTCCTGCGAGGCGTGGAACGACAGACCGAGGTCCTCGAGCACGTCGCACTTGGCCGATCCCCCGCGGCGGCCGTCGAACGAGCAGCCCAGCGACAGTCCGGCGGGCGTGGCTTTATCGAGCTGGCCGGCGTCATGCACCGCCGCGTCGAGGCGAGAGAACATCCACGCCCGACAGTCCACCAGGCGCTGCCTCGCCGCATCCTGCGACTGCGGATAGTTCGGCGTGGCCAGATAGTCGCCGCCGTCGCAGTGGGCGGCTTTCACAGCAACGAGGCCGCGCCAGGGCTTGTCAGGCGCGCCGACCGCGCCGAACGCGCCGTGTGCGCCAGCAAGCTGATCCAGCGTCAGCGGTCCGAACCCCGCCGCCTTGAGCGCCCAGCGGGTGATCCGCTCGTGCTCCGAGTGCTGGCCCAGGGCGTTGATGGTGCCGAAGGCCCAAGCCGACAAGCCGGGGAACGCCATCACCAAGGCGACAGCGCAGAGAGTCCGGCGGACGCTACGTAGGCGCATCTGACGCCTCCTTCTGGGCGAATTCGCCGCGCACGGGATGATGGTCGGTGTTGCGAAACTGCAGGTCGTCTGCGCGCACGGACCTCACGTCCACGTTAGGCGACACGGCAAATCCATCGATGACCGCGGTGTAGTTCTCGCCCGGCGCATAGGCTTGGTAGTTGGTGCGCACGGTTGCGACAGCCGGGTCGGCGACCACTCGCCAGCCCGGTGGCGCAGCGTCCGCTTCGAGGCTGGTCAGCCAGGCGATGTGTTTGGCCTCGGTGGTGTTCGGAAACTCCGTCGGCGCCAGCCGCATGTTCCAGTCGCCGCCGATAACCACGCACCGACCGGCCGCGTACTCCGCCCGAGCAAGCTCGAACACGTGCGCCAACTGTCGCCGGCGCAGGCGACCGCCTTCGTCGAAGGCCGCCAGATGGAAGTTGATCAGCGACCAGTCGCGGCCAGTCGTGGAGGCCAGGCGAGCGAGCACGGCGGCGTAGTTCTTCACCATCAGGCCTGACGAAATGTCGCCGTCGTTCGGCAGCCGGAACAGCTCGCCAGCGCCCAGCGGATGGCGCGCATAGACGCCGAGGCCATGGTGAACGGCGAGCGGGAACACCTGCACCTTCGATGTCAGGTCGGCATAGAACAAGGCGTCCTCGCCAGTCAGCGCTTGGTCGACCCGCCGCTTGAGGTCGACCCAGTAGTTCGGCGGTCCGGCGCTTGCCAGCTCCTGCAGGAACACCACGTCGCTGGGGTGTTCGGCCAGCCAGCGGGCGATCGCGCCGGCGTTGTCGCGCACCGCTCGACGCGATGGCGGGAACCAGTGAACGCCGCCGTCGATGACGAAGTCAGATCCGGCGCCCAAGCCCGCATAGCCAACGTTCCAGGTTGTGACCGCGAGGACGTCGCCGGCGGGCGCCAGCGACACGCCAGTGGCCCGGCGGGGGTGCAGCGGGGACGTCGCGTTCACTGGGCGCGGGTCATTCGGTGAGGTCGGCCCCTTGCTGTCGGCGACGCGCCGCAGCGCAGCGCGCCTCAGCGGGACGTGGGTCGGAACCGTGGATGGGGGCGTCGCAGCAACTGTCCGCCCGCTTCGACGATGGCCTGCCGTGTTCTGACGCGATCCAGCACTTCCTTCAAGAACCATCCGAGGACGGCCGCCGCAGACCCAGAGCCCCCCATCACCGCTGCGAAGCCGAAGATGTTGTTGCCGCGGTTGACCTCGGAAAGCACCTCCGCGTGGCGCCGAACGGCGTCGGGCGTCATCAGGTCGGGCCGGATCACCATGCTGAGGAGGCCGTTGGCCATATCTGTCATCATGGTCTCGTAGGTCGCTTTGAACACATAGCCGCCGACCAGCACCACGAGCACCAGCGGCCCGTAGGTGAACACGAAGGTGAACTTGCGCCCGTCGTCGGTGAAGAGATGCCTGAGGCTGGTGTGGGTGATGCCGATGTTGACCAGGATGAGCAGCGCGGAGAAGACGAACACGGGATCCATCATCTTCTGGATGCTGAGGTCGGTCTCCGACAGCTGCCGGTACGCCAGTTCGACGTAGCTCATGGCGTAGTTGTAGAAGGTCGCCGCTGTGGGAGCCCCACCCGGTTGGACCAACGGCCCGTGCACCGCAGGCAACAGAGCGGCTGAGTGGGCGTCAAACTGTGCGTTGAGTAGATAGGTGGCAATCTGCCTGCGGCCGGCCGTGACGACGGTCTGGGCGTCGAGGAACTGAAGCCAGAGAACCCCAAGGATCACGGCGCCGAAGGCGAACAGGAACCAAGCGTAGACCCAGTACACCGAGTAGGCGGCCTCCAGCCGCGCGCAATAGGAGTCCGAGCGGCCCGCCTTGCGCGCCGACTCGACCTGGCGCGCCGAGTAGTCTGCGATCACCAGGACCGCCGCCACCGCCAGACCATAGATCCACACCCGGTAGGTGCGGATAGCGTGGATGATACTGCTCCGTTCGCACAACCATACGACCGCGATGCAGACCGCGATGGCGATCGAGACGATGAGGGCCTCGCCCCAGAAGCCGGAGAGACACCGGCGCCAGGCGCGGGTCTCGGGCGCCTTGTGGGCAGCGCCGTCCGAGGCAGACGCGAGCTTCGCGGCGATATGCGGCGGCGTCAGCGAACGGCGAAACACCCACCCGCGATACAGCCGGCGGTCTGCGTCATGGTCGCGAACCGCAGGTGTCGCGCTCTTGGCAGTCGCCTTGCCCGGCAGCGGCCCGACCATGACATTGGCGATGACCTTTGAGAGCCCCGCGCCGCCGCTTTCCGCGATTTCGAAGGTGCGCTCGCCGTCATTGATCAACGCATGCCTGACTACCCAGACCCGTCCACCCGCCTCGTAGGACAGCCAGAGGCTGGTCATCGCCAGCGCGTAGGCGACCAGCAAGATGCCGGTGTCGCGCCAGGGGTCGTGCCCGTCCCCAGACACGCCGATCAGAAAATGCGCCAGCGTGGCGGCAGCCCCGACGCCGGCCAGGAACGCGGTGGCTTTCAGGCGCAGGCGATTGCGCCGGCTGAGCTGACGCCTGCCCCAGCAGAGATCGCAAATCCACTGCGGGAGCAGCCAGGCGCGCTCGCGTCGTCGCGGTTTTGGCGCCGCCGCCTTGAGGATCGGGAATTTGCGCCGCTGCACCTGGGCGCTGGGCAGAAGGCGCCGGCAACAGTCGCACAGGCGCTCAAGCGGCTCGGTAGGCGCCGGCGATGCGGCGTCGGCGACCAGCACCGCCCCGTCGGCGCCAGCCATGTCTACTGCCCGGCGAGCTTGGCGCGCGCCTGCTGCTCGACGAGCGTCACAGCGGCGGGCATGTCCTGGGCCTGGTCGATCTCTGACGCGAAGCTGAGCAGATCGTCGGAGTCGATCTTGCGAATGCTGTTGTCGCGCGCCCATTCGTAGCCGATCAGCTGGCCCAGCCGACACGCTTGCCACTTGACGGCCACGCGCCGCGCCGGCGCTGTCCGCGCCACCACCTCGGCGACGATGTCGTCCCAGTCAGGCGCGCCCGCCTGGCAGAAGCTGAGATCGCCGCAGTCGCCGGTCCAGAATCGCCGATACCACTGCGCGTGCTCCTGGTCGTCAAATCGCGCAGGCGGCCGTGCGCCCTGCGGACCGCGACAGTCTGGCCGCACGTAAGTCTGCCCGCTCGCCGCCGCGGGCGTCGTCGCGAGCAAGACGCCCAGGAACAAGAGCCAACCCCGAGACACCATCGCCGCCCCCCAAGTCGCGACCAAGCTTTGCTTGAGCGGTCGCGGATGCGCAACCAGAGATTTAAGCGCCGGCGGAGGCGAAGTCGGAGGGGAACGCCCGCTGCGCAAGGGAGTCTTGGTTCGGACAGCGAAGCAGCCACGCTGTGCCGGCGCGCACCCACGCAAAGGGGCTCGACCACTGAGCCGACCCGGCTCGCCGCCGCCCCGGCGAGATCAACCACAATGACGGCGGCCGCTGCGTCTACTTCCCCGACCCCAGCGGCAACTTCCAGGAAGGGATCACGCGCCCTTACGGGCTCCGATCACCAGATCCGGACGCGCTGGTCCGGGGCGATGTAGAGCGGGTCGGTCGGCTTGATGTTCCAGGCGGCGTACCAGGCGTCGACATTGCGCACGACGCCGTTGACCCGGTCCATGTCGGGCGCATGCACGTCGCTCACCACCTGGCGCTTCAGCGCATCGGGCCGAATGGCGCTGCGCCAATCCTGGGCGAAGCCGAGGAACAGCCGCTGGTCGCCGGTGAAGCCGGAGAGAGTCGGCGCGGACTTGCCGCCCAGCGACATGTGGTAGGCGTCCAACGCCAGCAGCACGCCGCCGAGGTCGGCGATGTTCTCGCCCATGGTCTGGTCGCCCTTCACGTGCACGCCCGGCAGCGGCTGGAAGGCAGAGTACTGGTCGCCGAGGCGCTTGGCCTGCACGTCGAACTTGGCGCTGTCGCCTGGCGTCCACCAGTCAGCGAGGCGCCCGTCGCCGTCGAACTGGCGGCCCTGGTCGTCGAAGCCGTGGGTCATCTCATGGCCGATGACGGCGCCGATGCCGCCATAGTTCACCGCCATGTCGGCGGCCGGGTCGAAGAACGGCGGCTGCAGGATCGCCGCCGGGAACACGATCTCGTTCTGAGTCGAGTCGTAGTAGGCGTTCACTGTCTGCGGCGTCATGCGCCACTCGGTGCGGTCCACCGGTCCGCCGAGCCGATGCACCTGCCGCAGCCACTCGAACGCCGAGGCGCGCTTCACGTCGCCGTAGAGGTCGGCTTCGTCGACGGCGAGGCTGGAATAGTCGCGCCACGTCGCCGGATAGCCGATCTTGACGTTCAGCTTGGAGAGCTTGAGCAGCGCCTTGCCCTTGGTCTCATCGCTCATCCAGCTGACGGTCTGGATGCGAGCGGCGAGCGCCGAGCGGATGTTGGCCACCAGCGCGTCGACCTTGGCCTTGGCGTCTGGCGGGAAATAAGCGGCGACGTAAAGACGGCCGACCGCCTCGCCCATGTCGCCATTGACCACCGACACCGCCCGTTTCCAGCGCGGCTTCAGCTGCTGCTGGCCAGAGAGCGTCTTGTTGCGGAACTCGAACTCGGCGTCGACGAACGGCTTGGAGAGGTAAGGGCCGGCCTGGTCGGCGACGTTGAACGCCTCCCACGCTTTCAGCGTCGCCAGCGGCGTAGCGGCGAAGATGGCGGCGAGCTTCGGGAAGGCGGTGTTTTCGCCGACGATCACCCGGGCCGGCGCGCCGAGCTGGGCGCCCTTCAGGAACGCGCCCCAATCGAAGCCGGGCGCCGCCTGGTCGAGTTCCGTCACCGACATCGGATTGTATTCCTTGGTGGCGTCGCGCTCCTCCGCCAAGGTCCAGCTCGCCTGCGCGATCTGGGTCTCCATGTCGACGATGGCCCTGGCCTGTGCGTCGGCGTCCGGCCAGCCGATCAGGCCCAGCATCTTGGCCACGTAAGCCTGGTAGGCGGCCTTCTGCGGCGCGAACGTCGGGTCGATGTAGTAGTCGCGGTTGGGCAGGCTGAGGCCCGCCTGGCCGAGGTAGATGCCGTAGTGGCCTGGGTCCTTGGCGTCGACGCCGATGCTGACGTCGAAGACGCTGCCGTAGAAGCCGTCGACGCCGCGGCCCATGATCGCGGCGATGTCTTCCTTGCTGGTCGCCGCGCGGATGGCCGCCAGATCGTCGGCGGCCGGCTTGGCGCCCAGGGCGTTGGCGCGGTCCTCGTCCATGAAAGCGCGGTAGAAGGCGCCGATCTTGGCGCCTTCGCCGGTGGGGTCCCGGTCGGCCGCGGCTTTCTGCAGGATGGCGTAGACCCGGTCTTCGGAGAGCTGCGCCAGGCCGTCGAACACCCCGAAGCGGGAGCGGTCGGCCGGGATCGCCAGCTTCTTCACGTACGTCCCGTCGGCGTACTGGTAGAAGTCGGCCCCCGGGCTGACCTGGGTGTCGCGACCATCGAGGCCGAAGCCCCAGGGCTTGATCTGCGGCGCGGCGGCGGCGGCCTGCGCCAGAGCCAGCGCCGCAGCGCAGGCTGTGGCCGTCAGCCGGGGGCGTTTCGTCATCGGCATCCTTCTCGGTGTCAGCCTCGCGGCTCAAGCATGGCGGCGGACGCCGCGCCGCTTACAAATCGTTCATCCGGGCTGACAGTTGCGGGCTCAGCTCTTCGCCAGCAGCGTCCACACCCCCTGCGCCAGCAGCGCTGCCGCGGCGACATAGCGCATCAGCTTCACCGGGATGCGGTCGGCGAGGCGATGCCCGAGCCAAACCACCGGCGCGTTGGCCAGCATCATGCCCAGCGTCGTGCCGCCGGCCACCCACAGCACCTCGGTGGGGAAGCGCGCGCCCAGCGCGATGGCCACCACCTGGGTCTTGTCGCCCACTTCGGCGGCGAAGAACGACACCAGCGTGGTCAGGAACACCGAGCCGTGGCCGACCTCCTTGGGCGCGTCGTCGTCGTCCATCTTGTCCGGGACCAGCGTCCAGGCGGCGAACACGATGAAGCCGATGCCCAGCACCCACTTCATCCAGGGGCCGTTGAGGAAGTTCCCCAGCAGCGCGCCGAATGCGACCGAGAGCAGGTGGTTGACCACGGTGGCCGCCAGAATGCCGGCGAGGATCGGCCACGGCTTGCGATAGCGGGCCGACAGCACCATCGACAGCAGCTGGGTCTTGTCGCCAATCTCGGCCAGCGCCACCAGGCCGAGGGAAATCAGCAGCGCGTGCAAGGGGCCTCCCGCGCGTCGGTCGCGCTCGTCACAGTGTCGTTATCGCAGCGGTCTCGGCGCTGGGCCAGCCCACAGAAAAATGCGCCTGCGTCATTCGGCGCCCGTTGACGAAGTGGAAACCACGTGTGTCCATATCGTGGGCTTCTGGGGTGCGTCGCCCACAAGATGTTGTTGCCTTAGGGCGGACACGCGGCGCTGAGATAGGTTTGGGGTGATGACGGCAGGCGAAGCAAAACGAATCAGCGTCCGGGGCGAAGCTGAGACGCAGAGGCCCACCGAGCGGCCGACGCTGCAGCTGGTGCGCAAGGTCGAGATCGACCGCTCGCGCGACGCTCTGCTCACCGATTTCGGCAAGACCACCCTGGAAGACCGCTACATGCTGGCGGGCGAGAGCTACCAGGACGTCTTTGCCCGCGTCGCCACCGCTTACTGCGACGACGCCGACCACGCTCAGCGCATCTACGACTACATCTCCAGGCTCTGGCTGATGCCGGCGACGCCGGTGCTGTCCAACGGCGGCGCCAACCGCGGCCTGCCGATCTCGTGCTTTCTCAACGCCGTCGGCGACTCGCTGGAAAGCATCGTCGGCACCTGGAACGAGAACGTGTTCCTGGCCGCCAACGGCGGCGGCATCGGCACCTACTGGGGCGGCGTACGCTCCATCGGCGAGAAGGTGAAGGGCGCAGGCCAGACCAGCGGCATCATCCCCTTCATCCGGGTGATGGACTCGCTGACCCTGGCGATCAGCCAGGGCTCGCTGCGCGGCGGCGCGGCGGCCGTCTACATCGACATCTTCCACCCGGAGATCGAGGAGTTCGTCGAGATCCGGAAACCGTCGGGCGACTTCAACCGCAAGAGCCTCAACCTGCACCACGGCGTCTGCATCGACGACGCCTTCATGGAAGCGGTGCGCGACGGCGCGCCCTACGCGCTGCGCTCGCCCAAGACCGGCCAAGCCATCCGCGAGGTCGACGCCCGCTCGCTCTGGCAAAAGCTGCTGGAGCTGCGCCTGCAGACCGGCGAGCCCTACCTGATCTTCTCCGACACCGCCAACCGCGCGATGCCGCAGCATCAGCGCGAGCTTGGCCTGCAAGTGCGCCAGTCGAACCTGTGCTCGGAGATCATGCTGCACTCCGGCCTCGACCACCTGGGCAAGGAGCGCACCGCGGTCTGCTGCCTTTCGTCGGTCAACGCCGAGATGTTCCTGGAGTGGCGCGACCACCCGACCTTCGTCGAAGACTGCATGCGCTTCCTCGACAACGTGCTGCAGGACTTCATCGACCGCGCTCCGGCCGGGATGGAGCACGCCGTCTACGCCGCCTGGCGCGAGCGCTCGGTGGGCCTGGGCCTGATGGGCTTCCACTCGTTCCTGCAGAGCCAGAACGTGCCGTTCGAGAGCGCGCTGGCCAAGAGCTGGAACATGCGGCTGATCAAGCACCTGCGCCGCGGCTGCGACGCGGCCTCGCGCAAGCTCGCCGAAGAGCGCGGCGCCTGCCCGGATGCGGCCGAGCGCGACGTGATGGAGCGCTTCAGCCACAAGATCGCCATCGCGCCGACGGCGTCGATCTCGATCATCTGCGGCGGCACCAGCGCCGGCATCGAGCCGATCCCGGCCAACATCTACACCCACAAGACCCTCTCGGGCTCGTTCGCGGTGAAGAACCCTTACCTGGAGCGGCTGCTGGAAGCCCGCGGGCTGAACACGCCGGCGATCTGGGGCTCGATCCTGGAGAACGAGGGCTCGGTGCAGCACCTCGACTGCCTCAGCCAGGACGAGAAGGACGTGTACAAGACCGCCTTCGAGATCGATCAGCGCTGGGTGATCGAGCTGGCCGCCGACCGCGCCGCCGACGTCTGCCAAAGCCAGTCGATCAACGTCTTCCTGCCCGGCGACGTTGATAAGTGGGACCTGCACATGCTGCACTGGACCGCCTGGGAGCGGGGCGTGAAGAGCCTCTACTACCTGCGCTCCAAGTCAGTGCAGCGCGCGGCCTTCGCCGGCGCCGACAGCCCCGACAACCTCGCCGGCCTGATCGAACGCGCCGCCGCCGCCCGCACCGACTACGAAGAATGCCTGGCCTGCCAGTAGCGGCCATCTAGTTCCCCTCCCCCTTGCGGTCCCCTTGCGGGGAGGGGTTAGGGGTGGGGGTGCCGACTGTGCTCTTACCGCTGGCCGCTCATCCCCGACGCTGAGCTGACACCCCCATCCCTGACCCTTCCCCGCAAGGGGGAAGGGAGACAATGGTCCTCTCTACTTCCCGATCGCCCCCGCGAACCGCCGCAGCGGGGCTTCGCGCTCGGCTTCCAGCGCGCGCTGGCGAGCGTGAACGCGCAGCAGGTCCTTGCGAGTGACGAGACCCACCAGGTGGCCGCCGCGGTCGACGATCGGCACGCGGCCGACATCGCGCTCCACCATCTGCTCCACCAGCCGCGCCACCGCCTCGTCCGGCGCGCCGGTGAGCATGGCGGCGTCGGAGATCGCCTCGCCGAGGGTCTGGCCCTCGTGCGGCCCCTCCGTCAGCCACCGCATCACCTCGGCGCGGGGCGCCATGCCCACCACCCGGCCGACGGCGTCCACCACCGGGTAGCTCTTGTGGCGCGGCTCGCGCTCGGTGAAGAACGCCACCGCCTGGTCGATCGGGGTCGCCGCCGGCAACGTGTCCACCGCCGCCACCATCACATCGCGCACCTGCATGGTCTGAAACGGGTCGACGCTGTACTCGCGCGACAGGTGCAGGCCCCGCCGGGCGATCTTCTCGGTCAGGATCGAGCGGCGCAGCACCAGCACCGTCACCCCATAGGCCGCCGCCGACGCGGCCAGCAGGCCCGGCAGCGCGGCGAAGTCGCCAGTGAGTTCGGCGGCAAAAAGGGCGCCGGTGAGCGGCGCCCGCATCGTCCCACCGACCATGCCGGCCATGCCGATCAGCGCCCAGACCCCAGGGCCGCCCGGCAGCAGTTGGCCCTCCAGCGCGCCCAGAGCCCCGCCCAGGATCAACAGCGGCGCCAGCACCCCGCCTGAGGTGCCGGACGCGAGCGCGACGATCCACACCGACGCCTTCACCGCCAGCAGTCGGCCGGTCTCACCCGCCGGCAGGCGCCCGGCGAGCAGGTCGCCGATCACGTCGTAGCCGACACCGAGCGCGCGCGGATCGCCCAGGCCGCCGACGCCGACCACCAGCGCCCCCAGCGCCGGCCACCACATCCAGTGCAGCTTCAGCCCCCCGAAGGCGTCCTCGGCTTTGTAGAGCAGCGTCGTCAGCACGGCAGACTGGGCGCCGGCCACCAGGCCACCGAGGGCGCACAGCGCCAGCCCCATCCAGCCGATCGGCATGGCGCCGAAGAGGTGAAACAGCGGCCCGGCGCCCAGCAGGAACGGGCGCAAGCCCGCAGCGACCATCACCGCCATCGTCACCGGCAGGAAACTGCGCGGCTTCCATTCGAACAGCAGCAGCTCGACCGCGAGCAGAACCGCCGCCAGTGGCGTGCCAAAGACACCGGTCATGCCCGCTGCCGCGCCCGCCACCAGCAAGGTCTTCCGCTCGGCCGCGCTGAGGTCGAACAGCTGCGCGAACAGCGAGCCGAGCGCGCCGCCGGTCATGATAATCGGGCCCTCGGCCCCGAACGGGCCGCCGGTGCCGATGGCGATGGCCGACGAGAGCGGTTTCAGCACCGCGACCTTGGCCGACATGCGCGAGCCGCCAATCAGGATTGCCTCGATCGCTTCAGGGATGCCGTGGCCGCGGATCTTCTCCGAGCCGAAGCGCGCCATCAGCCCGATGACGAGCGCACCCAGCACCGGCGCGGCGACCATCCAGAGGCTCGGTTGTACGTTGGCGAAGCTCATCGGCGCGGCCGAGAGCCGGCCCAGCCACACCAGGTTGGAAACCAGGGCGATCAGCTTCAGCAACAGCCACGCGGACGCCGCGCCGCCGGCGCCCACAACGACAGCCATCGCCACCAGCAGCAGCATGCGCCGGTCGGTGGTGAAGTCGCCGAGCGCGACCGCCGACGGCGGTTGCCGGCCGCGGCGCGCCGCTTCCGTGAATGAGTCCATGATTTCTCTTCGGTTGGCGCCTGGGGAGGTCGCGCCGGCCGGATATATCGCGTCGTGATACGATCGCAACGCCTTGCGGGCGATTTGTGCGCGCGCCGTTGCCGCGAGATCACAATTTCATGAGCGCGCAGGCCGCTGCGTAACGACGTCGCAAACCGCGCGCCGCGCAAGCGCCTGATTCTCGCCACAAATCCTAACGGCCGGCGCCATCGCGCTTGCCAACGGTTCACCATCAACGCCGGTGAACCATGCTTTCCCACTGACGCTTAACCACCGAAGCGCAGGCTTCGTCACATGGGCTGACTGATTCAAGGAGGGCGCGATGCGCGTCCTGGTGGTGGTGGCGGCGTTGTTGATCCCGAGCCTGGCGCTGGCCGATCCGGCCGGCCGGGGCTGGGGCTTGCATATCGACGAAGGCGGCCGCCAAGTCGGCGTCTCCGGCCTCTCTCACGACCTGTCGGGGCCGGCCGTCGGTCCCGCGCCTTCGATTCAGGCCGGCTACGGCTGGCAAGGGACCGGGGTGGCGGCGCTGGTGGGCTACGACCAGCCGCCCGAGGCGCACCCCGGCTTCGCCGGCCCGGCGTCCAACGCCCGCGTGCCCGGCGCGTCCGCCGGCGATCAGCCCGGCGTCATGGGCTTCTCGGTGCGCCTCAGCCTGCGCTAAGTTGTCGGCTAACCGACGGATCGCGCTCGATAATTCGACGGAACTTGGACTCGCGTCCGGCATTGAACCTTCAAAGGCCGTGGTGGCCGGAGGAAGACTCAATGCGTGCGTTGCTTGCGGCTCTGGCGATCGTGGCGGCGGCGCCTTGCGCCGTCGCTCAGTCCGACCCGTCGCCCGCGGTGATCACCAAGATGGCGCCACATGCGCCGATGGCGGCTGACCAGAAGCTTTACGGCAAGCCGCTTGAACTCGCACCGGACACCACCGACGTCGGCGTCGGCTGGCAGCACGACCACAGCGACGTCGTGCTCGGCTACGACCAGCGCGACCGCGCCCGCAGTCCTGACCCGTCGTTGAATCCCGGCCCGCAATACCCCGGCCAGCCGCCCCAGGACGATTCCGGTGTGGTGGGCCTCAGCATCTCGCTGCATCCTTAGGCGACGGCAGCCGTCACCGACGGCCGGCTGAGGGGTTTCGCCCCTAGCCTTCCCAACCTACGCTGAACGGATGCCGCGCGGCCCATAGCGCCGCCAGCCGTGGGTCTGCGTCCACGCGGCGCACCACCGCGCTCATCTTGGGTGCGACCTCATAGAAACGCCGCCGGCGCTCGGCCCAGCGGGAGACCACGGTGACGTAGAGATCGAGCACGGTCAGCTCGTCGCCCAGGAGGTAGCGGCCTGGGTCCACCTGCTCATCCATCGTCCGCCAGCAATCGGTGATGCGCCGGCCGCACGCGGCCTTGGCCGCCTGAGCGATCGCAGGGTCATCCACGATGCGCGTGGGATCGTCGCGGATCCAGAACAGCGAATAGATTTGCGCCGAGACGAAGTTCATCCAGCGCAGGAAGGCTGGCCGGGTGGCGGCGGCCATGGTGGGCGCCAGCCGCGCTTCCGGGTGGTCGTCGGCGAGCCAGATCAGGATGGCGGCGCTCTCGGTCATCACCTCGCCGCCGGGCAGGACCAGCGCGGGCACCTGCCGCATCGGGTTCACCCCAGCCAGCCGGTCGTCCTGACGCCGTTCGGCCAGGATGGTGGTCTCGACCACCTCGTACGGCAGCCCCAGCAGCGTCAGCGCCGCCTCCACCATCACCGACCCGGTCCCCAGCCCCCCGTGCACGATGTAATGGCCGTTCATTGCTGTCCCTCCTGGAACTGGATCGCGCCCAATCTCTCAGATCGAGCCTGGGGCGAAGCCCCGTTTCTACCGCAGAGGTGGCGGAGGAGGCGCGGAGGTCGCAGACGGGCGGCGATCCTCTGCGTTCTCCGCGCCTTCTCCGCGGACTCTGCGGTAAAAGACATCGCCTGCGGCGCGCCCAGCCGTGGCAGGAGGCCTTCAATCCTTTGGTAGGGACATCCACAACATATTGACGGCCTGCGGCATCCGGCCGCTAGATGTTGTCCGTCACACTGCTAACGTCTTCGCCAGCTAACGCCGACCGACGATTCGCCTGAACGAGGCCCGATCCATGCCGAACATCCGCAGCCTGCCTGGCCTGATGACGCCGTCGCACGGCTACAAGCCGTTCCGCTACCCCTGGGCGCACGAGTTCTGGAAGAAGCAGCAGCAGGTGCATTGGATGCCGGAGGAAATCCCCCTCGGCGAGGACTGCAAGGACTGGGCGGCAAAGCTCAACGACCGCGAGCGCAACCTGCTGACGCAGATTTTCCGCTTCTTCACTCAGTCCGACGTCGAGGTGAACGACAACTACATGGAGCGCTACGCCCGGGTGTTCAAACCGGTCGAGGTGAAGATGATGCTGGCGGCGTTCTCCAACATGGAGACCATCCACATCGCCGCCTACGCGCTGCTGCTCGAGACCATCGGCATGCCGGAGACCGAGTTCTCCGCCTTCCTCGAGTACGACGCCCTGAAGGCCAAGCACGACTACATGCAGCGCTTCGGTGTCGACTCAGAAGCCGACATCGCCCGCACGCTGGCCATGTTCGGCGGCTTCACCGAGGGCCTGCAGCTGTTCGCCAGCTTCGCCATGCTGATGAACTTCCCGCGCTTCAACAAGATGAAGGGCATGGGGCAGATCGTGTCATGGAGCGTGCGCGACGAGAGCCTGCACTGCGAAGGCATGATCAAGCTCTACCACGCGTTCAACGCCGAGACTGGCGTGGTGACGCCGGCCGTGGCCGACGACATCGTCGATTGCTGCAAGACCGTGGTCAGCCTGGAAGACCGCTTCATCGACCTCGCCTTCGAGGCCGGCGACGTGCAGGGCATGACCCCGGCCGACATCAAGGCCTACATCCGCTTCATCGCCGACTGGCGCCTGCGCCAGCTGGCGCTGCCCGCGGTCTACGGCGTGAAGGAAAACCCGCTGCCCTGGCTGCAGAGCCTACTGAGCGGCGTCGAGCACGCCAACTTCTTCGAAGCTCGCGCCACCGAGTACTCCAAAGCCGCCACCCGCGGCGCCTGGCACGGCGAACAGGGCGTCTGGGACGCCTTCGACCGCATGATCTCCAAGCGCGGGGAGGAAGGCGCGGCGGCGCACTAGCTGCGAGCCTCCTCACCCGCCCGAAGAGGCGGGGGAGGTGAATTTGGGCGCGAAGCGGCCAAAGACGGAGGGGGCGCTCGGCTCCCTGTGCGTCAGACGCCCCCTCCGTCAGCCGGCTTCGCCGTCTGCCACCTCCCCCGCCTCTGCGGGCGGAGGAGGAGATCAAGTCAGCGCCACAAGATCGCCACAGACCTTACGAAGCTTTCATTTTCCTCACGGAATCTTGGGGTTACGCGCGGCCGGCCGGTTCGGTAACGGTTGCGCACATTTGCGGGGGCGCCGGGCTCTGAGACCGACGCCGGCGCCTCGCTTCGCTGCTTCGGTCCGACCTCAAGGCGCCATGACACACAGGAAAGCCCTTTATTCCGCCGCCGCTGGCGCGCTCGCCGCGGCGATGTTCGCCAGCGGCTACGCCGTCGCCCAAGATGGCGCCGTCAACGCCCCCGGCCAGGCCGCCGTTTCGCCCGCGCCGGGCGCGCCAGCCAGCTTCGCCGACATCGTCGCCAAGGTCGCGCCTGCGGTGGTGCAGATCGACGTGGAGGAAAAGCCACAGCCGGTGTCGGAGATGGGCGGCATTCCGTTCGGCTTCACCATCCCGGGCGCGCCGGGCGGCGACGGCCAGGACGGCGGCCAGCAAGGCCCGTTCAGCTTCCGCTTCGTGCAGCCGCAGCAGGGCCCGGTGGAAGCCGCCGGCTCCGGCTTCTTCGTCAGCGACGACGGCTACATCGTCACCAACAACCATGTGGTCGACGGCGCGCAGAAGATCACCGTGCACACCAGCGACGACCGCACGCTGACCGCCACTGTCGTTGGGCAGGACCCGTCGACGGACATCGCCGTGATCAAGGTGACCGGCACGTCGTTCGCTTACGTCAGCTTCGAGAACCGGGCTCAGCCCCGGGTCGGCGACTGGGTGGTGGCCGTGGGCAACCCGTTCGGCCTCGGCGGCACCGCGACCGCCGGCATCGTCTCGGCGCTCGGGCGCCAGAACGTCTCCGGCTCGTCCTACGTCGACTACATGCAGATCGACGCGCCGATCAATCACGGCAACTCCGGCGGCCCCACCTTCGACCTGGAAGGCCACGTGGTGGGGGTGAACACCGCCATCTTCTCGCCTTCCGGCGGCTCCGTGGGCATCGGTTTCGATATTCCGGCCGACGTCGCCGCCAAGGTGACGCACGACCTGATCGCCGACGGCAAGGTCACCCGCGGCTTCATCGGCGCCACGGTGCAGACGCTGACGCCGGAGCTGGCCGACTCGATGGGCCTGACCTCGGTGAAGGGCGCCATCGTCGACCAGGTGAACCCGGATGGGCCGGCAGCGGCCGCGGGGGTGAAATCCGGCGACGTGATCCTCACGGTGAACGGCCACGAGGTGGACAGCGCCGCGGCGGTGACCCGCCAGGTCGGCATGGCCAAGCCGGGCGAGCCGATCATGGTGCGGGTCAAGCGCGGCGGCGTGGCGCGCGACTTCACCATCAAGTCCGGCCTGCGGCCTGACCAGGCTTCGCTGGTCACCCCCACGGGTCAGGCGGCGCCGGAGCCGAAAGCCACGCCAGGCGCGCTGGGCCTGGAACTGGCCCCCGATCCCAAGGGCGGTCTGGTGGTCAAAGGCGTCGATCCGAAGTCCGATGCGGCCGCCAAAGGCTTGCATCCAGGCGACGTGATCCTGAAGGCCGGCGCGCACGAGCTGGCCTCGGCCGGCGATCTCGCCGACGCGACGGCGCAGGCCAAGGCCGCGGGTCGCAAGAGCGTGCCGTTGCTGGTCCTGCGCGGCGGCCAGCGCATCTACGTGCCGATCGACCTCGCGCCGCCGGCGGCGTAGAGCGCCGCGCCCATCGCCGTCAGGTCGAGGGCGTAGAGGTAGCGGTAGTCGCAGGAGATCGAGATCACCGCGAAGCTGGCGGCGAAGGCGAGCGCCGCCGCCAGCATCCCCGCCACCGCGATGTCGGCGCCTTGCCGGCGGGGCGCCAGCCAGGCCAGCAGCGCCAGCGCCAGTGCGCCCCACGCCAGATGCGAGATGACCGGCGTGCCTAGGAAAGCAAGGCCGTAGCGCGCGAGCGCGGCGTCCAGTGGCGAGCGCCGGGGCGTGAGCGTGGTCTCGCTCATCTCTTCAGCCGGACCGTCGACGCCGGTGAAGATGACGCCGCAGGCGTTCGGGTCGGGCGTCGTGGTGATCCAGGCGAAGGCGGACGCGCGCGCTTCGAGGTAGGCCAGCGGATGCCGCAGGATGAGCTGGCGCCAAGCCGGGCCGATCAGCGCATTTTCGGCGTCGCTCTCGTCGCCCAGCGCCGTCAGCAGCGTGTCGACCCGCACCGGCGACCAGGCAGCCGCGGCCCGGGTGCGCAGCAGCGTCTCGAACGCCGGGTCGGCGTCCAGCGCGGGTAGCGGCAGCCGCGGGTGGCGCTTCAGCGCACCGACCAGGTCCCAGGTCTGCAGCATGCGCCACTGCTGCGCCGCGCCGCCGCCGGCGTCGGGATCGAGCCGGGCGGCCAGCGCCGCGTCGGCGGCGAGGGTCAGGACGGCAGTGGCCGCCAGTAGCCCCAACCCGTAAGCAAAGCGGCGCCCCCCACGGCGCGCCGCGATCCAGCCCAGGGTCACCGCCGCGATCGGCAGCACGACGGCGCCGTTCTGGCGGGTCAGCGCCGCGAGGCTCAGCAGCACAGCACCTTTGGCCAGCAGCGCCCAGCGCCAGGCCGGCCGCTCCCAGCGCAGCGCCGCCCAGCCCAAGCAGGCGAAGCCGCCGGCCATTGCGCCGGCGAACAGCACGTCCTTCCAGACGATGGCGGGATAGAGCATCAGCTGCGGCGTGGCGGCGAAGCAGACGGCGATGGCGGCCGCCAGCCGGCCGCCGGGCGCGGCCATCGCGAGGGCGATCAGCGTCCCCCAGACCAGCGCCACGTCGAAGATCACGAACAGCGCCGCGCCCGGCCGCGCCGCGTCGGCCAGGCCCAGCAGCCACGACATCACCAGCGGATGGTCGCCGCTGTAAGAGCCGCTGCGCCCTTCGGCCAGCTGCACCACCGAGTCGTAGGAGAAGTGCCCCGGCCAGTTCAGCGTCAGACAGAGGCAGCCGCCCACGCCCAGGATCGCCACCGTGATCCAGCGCGCGCGCAGCAGCCGTCGGCCAAGCCCCATACCAGTCAGTTAAGGCCGCATCCCGACGAGGCGCCAAGCCCCTAGAAGTTCGGCGCCAAGCCGATCACCGGGCCGTTGCGCTGGTCGTCTTCCAGGGTCATCACCGCCGGCGGGCTGATCCAGACACGCACGCCCACGAACACCTCGTTGCTGGCGGGATGATAGTCCGGGAAGTCGGCGTAGCCGCTTTGGGCGTAAGTGTAGCCGGCGGACAGCGACAGCGGCGTCCGGGTCCAGGGCTGGTACTCGACCTGCGCGGTGACCTGCGTCTGATAGTAGCCGCCCGTCGTGTTCCAGCGACTGTAGTCGCCGCTCCCCGTGAGGGTCAGCCGCGGACACGGGTTCCAGCGGGCGCCGCCGCCGACATAGAACCCACCGCCGCCGGGAGCCATCTGAAAGCCGCCGCCGCGAGCAAAGAAGCCAAGCTGGTCGGTCGGGAACGCCTCGCCGTAGCCACCGTAGACGGTGGTATGGTTGGTGAAGTCGCCTGTGGTGGCGCCCTGATAGCCGACCACCGGCCCGAACCGCACCGGGCCGACGTTCATCAGGTAAGCGCCGGTGATCTGGCCGAGCGCCGTGCGGCTGCTGCCGGTGAAGCTCTCGCCCCAGCCGCCTTGCACTTCGAGGTTCCCTTCGTACCAGGGGTTGCCGCTACCTTTGGGACCGCCAACGAGGCCGTAGCTGGAGCCGCCAATCAGCGCTTGGCCTCCGACGCCGAGGCTGTCCGTCCCATCCCCGGCGCTCGGGAAGCTGTGCCCGTATGTGGCGCCGGCCGATGCGCCTTCGACCGGCAGCGTCCCCAGGCTCATGGGCGTGATGCTATTCCCCCCGCGCTCGGTCGGCGGCGTGGTGGCGTATGACGGCGTCTCGGTCACGCACGGCGGCAGCGCCGTCAGCTTGGCCAGGGCGTCGGTGGTGACGCCGAGGTCGGTCTCGGCGCGGTCGAGCTCGAACGTGTCGACACGCACATCTTGCGCCCGCTGCGCCTGGTCCGCGTCCGACCCCATCCGGTTTGAGTCTTGGTCCAGCCGCAATCTGTCGACACGAACCGTCTCGGTTTCGCTGGCTTTCTGCGCCAGGAGCTGCGTGATCCGCGCCTGAACCTCGGGCGTGCGACAGGTCGGCCCTTTCTCCGGCGGCGCCGGCTCGCCCTCGAGGCCGCCCTGGACTTCGGCCAGCGGCTCGTTCGAAGGCATATCCATCGGCAGCGGCTGATCCGACTCAGGCGCCCGCAAGTCGGCCGGCGTGGGCCCTCCGTCGGTGCACGCCGCGAGGGCCAGCGGCGCGGCAGTCAGCAGCAATCCCGTTCGAGCCAGTTGCAGGACGCGCGTCATCCAGGCGGCCGTCATCAGCAGTCCCTCGACACGGTCAGCCACCATCGGCGAAGCACGTGTCTGAGGTTGCAGGCTAGCGACGCGGCGCGGCCGCTCTTCTCCCAAACGAGGTAAGGAACTCAGCCGAGGTGACGGCGGATGAAGTCGCCGGCGATCTCGATCGACTGGCGGGACTGGTCGTTGAACGCCTTCTCGAACACGTGCGCGTTCTCGGCCCAGAGCCGGACGGTGAGGTCGCCGTTGGCAACGCGGACCTTGTCGGCCAGCCGCACCGAGTCGTCGAACAGCATGTCGCCGCGACTCGCATGGATCAGCATCGGCGGGAAGCCGGCGAAGTCGCCGAACAGCGGCGAGGCCACCGGGTCGGTGGCCGGCAGGTCCTCCAGATAGAAGTGCGCCATCAGCGCCAGGGCGCCCATTGTCGCCCCAGTGCCCCCGGCCAAGGTCGTGGCAATCAGCGACCAGCTCTGCAGCGACAGGTCGACCCAGGGCGAGAGCAGCACCACGCCGTCGGGCAGCTCCTCGCCGGCGTCGCGCAGCGCTTGCAGCGCCGCCAGCAGGATGGAGCCGCCGGCGGACTCGGCCAGCGCCACCACCGGCTCGTCGGGCCAGGTGTCGCGGAACCAGCGGAAGGCGGCGACGATGTCGTCCACCGCCGCCGGGCAGGGATGCTCCGGCGCCAGCCGGTAGTTGGGGGCGAACACCCGGGCGCCGGCGCGCGCCGCGAAGCGGATCACCAGCTCGGTGAGGGCCGGACTGCGCTCGAACATGAACGAGCCGCCATGGACGTAGAAGACGAAGCCGCGCGGCTCGCCTTTGAGCGGCGCGAACCAGTCCGCAGGGACCGGCGGCGCGGTCAGACCGGCGTGCGGCGCGGCGACCTTGATGGCCTCGACATTGACCTGACTTGCGGCGGTGGCGTCCCAGCGCACGGCGCGCTCGCGCCACAGTTTGATCTCGCGGGCAAAGGCGGCCGGGTCGGTGCGTTGCAGTCGGGCGGTGCGCCGCATCACCACGTCGACGCCAACCTGGATCGCGCGGTTCATCAGCCGGCGCGGCAGTTCGGGGCGGCGCCAGCACGGAGCCATGTCGAGGAAGCCCAGCCGCGGCTGGTCAAGAGCGAGCTCAAGGCTCATGCTGGCGTCTCGTAGCTGGGGGGCCGCTATGGACGATGACACGCCCGACCCCAAGGTCAAGCTTCGCAGCCTGTTCGACCGCTACGCGCAGCTCTACCCCAGTGTCAGGCCACGGATCGCTCAGTTGCTGGCCAACAAGACGCCGCGCATCCGGCGCCGCGCCGACGAGATGATGCGCATAGGCCGCGAGCACGAAGTCGGTCGGGCCAAGCGCCTCGCTGCCGCTTTCGGCCTGACACCGGCGGAGACGCGCGTGGCGCTGCACCTGATCGACGGCGGCGACATCGCCTCTTACGCCCGGGAGACCGGCCTTAGTCCCGGCACCGTGCGCAGCCAGCTGAAATCGATCTTCGCCAAGACCGGAGTGACCCGCCAGGCGGCGCTGGTGCGCCTGGGGCACGCGCTGGATTAGCCGGTCCGGCCTGTCAAGGCCGGACCGTGACAGCGCCGGTTAGCCGCGTGGCGTCGGGGCGGCTTGCATGGGTGGCGCCGTGTCCTGGCTGGGCGCTGCTTGCGGCGCGGGCGCCGAACCGCAAGGCGCCTGCGCCCACACGTAGCGACCCTGGCCACCGTTCCATATCCACGAGCCGCACACCTGCGGCGGCGGCGTGGCGCCGGGCGCGGGCGGCGGCGGGCCATCGAAGTCGTCGTAGTCGTCGTAGCCGTAAGGGCCCCACGGCCCCCAGTAGCCCCAGCCCGGACCCCAGCCGTAGTACCAGGGGTCGCCGAAGCCGAAGGCGAAGCCGCCGTAGAACGGGCCGCCGCGAAAGCCTGGGCCAAAGCCGCCGCGGAAACCACCGCCGTGGAAGCTGCTGGGACCACGAAATCCACCGCCGCCGAAGCCGCCATGGCCGCCATGGCCGCCATGGCTCTGCGCTGACGCGGCCATGGGCGAGACCAGGAGCGCCGCCGCCGCCAGCGCGCTGACGAGTCGTTGCATAGAAACCCTCCGTTTCGGTCCCTCGAGCGTTGATGTAGTACCGCAGGTTAGGCGCGGGAAGGGTCGGTCAAGCCACAATTGCAAGGATTTCAAGCCGATATGAGCAGCCTTCGTTCCCTGGCGCTCGCCGCCCTCGCCGCCGCGTGCCTGACCGCCGCCGGCGCGCACGCCCAGCCCTATAGCGGCCGCGATTTCGACGACGACAGCGGCTATGGCGCGCAACCCCGCGCGCCAAACCTCGACGATCTGCACGATGCGTTGAAGCTGACGCCGGCGCAGGACGACGCCTGGCGCGCCTTCGCCGCGGCCAGCGCGCCGGACGGGGCGCAGCAGGCCCGCGCCCGCTCGGCGCAGCAGATGCTGCCGACGCTGAGCGCGCCGCAGCGCGTCGACCTTTCCATCGCCGCCATGGAAGCCGATCTGGAGACGCTGCGCCGCCGCGGCGCGGCGCTGAAGGCCTTTTACGCCCAGCTCACCCCTGCCCAGCAGCAGACCTTCGACCGCCAGACGCTGCCGCGCCAATAGCTCAGCCTCGAAAGCTTCGCGCCGCGCGGCTAAGATTGCGCCGATGAGCAAGCAAGATGAAGCCGCCGGCGTGGTGGCGCGGCTGGACGCGGAGTACCGCCGCTCCGCCGAGGCGCTGCGATCGGCGCTGAAGACCTTCCTGACCGGCGGCAAGCCGCCCGATCCGGCCCTGCGCGCCGAAGGGGCCTTCGCTTACCCGGAACTGCGCCTCAGCTATGCCGCGCAAGCGCCCTCCCCGCGGCTGGCGCGATCCTACGCCCGGGTCAGCCAGGCCGGCGACTACCGCGTCACCGTCACCAAGCCGGAGCTGTTCGCGCCCTATCTGACCGAACAGCTGGCCCTCTTGATGCAAGACTTCGACGTCGAGGTCTCGGTCGGCCGCTCGACGCAGGAGATTCCCTTCCCCTACGTGCTCGATCCCTCGGACGCCGCCGCCGCGGACGTGGGCTCCGACGCCATCGCCCGCTGGTTTCCGACCACCGAACTGGCCCACATCGGCGATGAAGTGGCCGACGGGTTCTGGGCCTCGCCCACCGACGGCGTGCGGCCGCTGGCGCTCTTCGACGCCTTGCGCACCGACTTCTCGCTGGCGCGCATCGCCCACTACACCGGCGCGCCCGCCGAGCACGTGCAGCCCTACCTGCTGTTCACCAATTACCATCGCTACGTCGACGAGTTCGTGCGCTTCGCCATCGCCGAGCTGAAGCGCGAGAACGGCCACTACGTGGCGCTGTCGTGCGCCGGCGGCGTCATCATCGACCGCGCAACGCCCGACCCGGAGAAAGTCGCCGCCGACGCATCGTGGCGGCGCCACCAGATGCCCGGCTACCACTTGATGACCTCCGACCGGCGCGGGCTCAGCCTGATCAACATCGGTGTCGGCCCCGCCAACGCCAAGACCATCACCGACCACCTGGCGGTGCTGCGCCCCGAAGCGTGGCTGATGATCGGCCATTGCGGGGGCCTGCGGCACACCCAGACCATCGGCGACTACGTGCTGGCCCACGCCTACCTGCGCGACGATCACGTGCTGGACGACATCCTGCCGCGCGAAGTGCCGATCCCAGCGCTGGCCGAGGTGCAGCTGGCCTTGAACCGCGCCGCCGAGATCGTCACCGGCGAGACCGGCGATGTGCTGAAGGCCCGGCTGCGCACCGGCACCGTGGTCACCACCGACGACCGCAATTGGGAGCTGCGCTACTCGAAGAGCGCGCTGCGCTTCAACCAGTCCAGAGCCGTCGCTGTGGACATGGAGAGCGCCACCGTCGCCGCTCAGGGTTTCCGCTTCCGCACCCCCTACGGCACGCTGCTGTGCGTCTCCGACAAGCCGCTGCACGGCGAGATCAAGCTGCCGGGGGGCGCCAACGCCTTCTACGAGCGCGCCATCAGCCAGCACCTGCGCATCGGCGTGGTGGCCATGGACCTGCTGCGCGAAGAAGGCCCTCGCCTGCATTCGCGGAAACTGCGAAGCTTCGACGAGCCGCCGTTCCGCTAGGAAGTTCGCTGGAGCGGCGCCGAGATGAGGCGCGAGATGGCGCAAAGCCACGCGGAGCTTCCCGAACCCACCCTCGCCGTCGCGCCGCTGCGCCTCGCCGCCGGCCTGATCCAGGGCGTCGCCGTCTGGCTGCTGATCGACGCCGACAAGCACTTGCACTGGCCGGCCACCGCGCCGGCGCTCAACGCCGCGCTGGTGCTGACCTGCGCTTACGTGCCGCTGATCGTCATCGGCGGCCTCGGCCGCATCCGCGCCGTGCCGCTGACCGCCTGGGCCGCGCTGGCGGTGCTGGCGCTGATGCTGTTCGGTTGGCACGGCGTCGACGCCAGCTATGTGGCGAAGGGCGACCGCCAGCCGGAGTTGGCCGACTTCCCGGTCTGGGTGCTCAGCGCCGTGTTCGTCTTCGTCGGCCACCACCTCGTCGGTCCCGCCGACCAGGCCCGGCGGCCGCTGGCGCCGTATTCGCTCTATTTCGACTGGGCCTGGAAAGATGGCGTGCAGCTGGCGCTGTCGCTGGCGTTCCTGGGCGTATTCTGGGGCGCGCTGAAGCTCGGCGGGGCCCTCTTCGGCCTGATCGGCGTCGACGCACTCAACACGCTCATCGCCCAGAACTGGTTCTTCCTGCCGGTGAGCGGGCTGGTGTTCGCTGGCGCGGTGCAGCTCACCGACGTGCGCGTCGGGCTGATCCGCGGCGTGCGCACCGTGGCGCTGGTGCTGCTTTCCTGGCTGCTGCCGGTGCTCAC
>DASXZG010000071.1:0-39383 GCA_036502045.1 Caulobacteraceae bacterium
GAGCCGAAGAACTCCCGCACGGCCGCGGCCGCCGGCTTGGCGTTGATCAGGTCGTGCGGCATGACCGTGTCGATATCGACGCTGGACATGCGCTCCTTGATCGCCCGCTCCATGCGCAGCAGGCCGACGCGGTACTGGTTCTCGAGCAATTCGCCGACCGAGCGGACCCGGCGGTTGCCGAGATTGTCGATGTCGTCGATCTCGCCGCGCCCGTCGCGCAGGCCGACCAGGGTGCGCAGCACCTCGATCACGTCTTCCTTGCGGATGACGCGTTCCTCGTCGGAGGTGTCGAGCTCGAGCCGCATGTTCATCTTCACCCGGCCGACCGACGACAGGTCGTAGCGCTCCTGGTCGAAGAACAGGCTCTTGAACATCGCCTCGGCGGCCTCCACCGTCGGCGGCTCGCCCGGGCGCATGACCCGGTAGATGTCGAACAGCGCGTCCTCGCGGACCGCGTTCTTGTCCACGCGCAGGGTGTTGCGCAGGTACGAGCCCACCGTGACGCCGTCGATGTCGAGCACCTCGATGGTGGTGAAGCCGAGATCCTCGAGCGTCGCGATCGAGGTGATGTCGAGCTCGTCGCCGGCTTCGGCGTAGATCTCGCCGGTCTGGGCGTTGACCTCGTCGCGGGCCAGATACCGGCCGACCAGGGCCTCGGGCGACAGCAGCAGGGTCTTGAGGCCGCCGTCGGCCAGGCGCTTGGCTTGGCGGGCAGAGATCTTGGTTCCCCCCGGGGCGACTTCCTCGCCGGTGTCGGCGTCGATCAGGGGGAAGTCGGGCTTCACGCCGCGCCAGCGCTCGGGCTTGTAGGGCGTGGCCCAGCCGCCGGGGCGCTTCTCGAATGGCACCACATCGTAGAACGTGGTCAGGATCTCTTCGCCGTCCATGCCCAGCGCATAGAGGAAGGTGGTCGACGGCAGCTTCCGGCGCCGGTCGATACGCACGTAGACGATGTCCTTGGCGTCGAACTCGAAGTCGAGCCACGAGCCGCGGTACGGGATGATCCGCGCGGCGAACAGCAGCTTGCCCGACGAATGCGTCTTGCCGCGGTCGTGGTCGAAGAACACGCCCGGCGAGCGGTGCATCTGGCTGACGATCACCCGCTCGGTGCCATTGACGATGAAGGTGCCCTTCTCCGTCATCAGCGGGATGTCGCCCATGTAGACGTCCTGCTCCTTGATGTCCTTGACGGAGCGGGCGCCGGTTTCTTCGTCGGTTTCGAACACGATGAGGCGCAGCTTCACCTTCAGCGGCGCCGCGTAGGTCATGTCGCGCTGGATGCACTCTTCGACGTCGTACTTGGGGTCTTCGAACTCGTAGGAGACGTATTCGAGCGTGGCGCGTTCATTGAAGTCCTTGATCGGGAACACCGAGCGGAACACCGCCTCGATGCCTTCGATGCGCCGCTCGTGCGGCCGGACTTCACGCTGGAGGAACTGTTCGTAGGACGAGCGCTGAACCTCGATCAGGTTCGGCATTTGCACAGCTTCTGGGATGCGGCCGAAAGACTTGCGGATCCGCTTCTTACCAGTGAACGATTGCGCCATCGTGGCTCCCTTGGGGCGCGCAGGCCATCACGGCCGCGCGTTCGCGACTTCATCCGAAATGCGTCCACCCTCGGCTCGGACGGGCGGCCCTTGGGCCTGGCCTCGTCCGTCGGACGCCGGAAGACCGGAAGCGCGTCGCTTCCGGGCGGCTCCTTCGTGCTGGTCGGAGGGCATGACCAACGCCTCGGAGCCAAAGCATTTGCGCGCCGATGAAATAGGCGCGCGCAGGCAGAATCAAAGTCTCTGAGTTGAGAGAAACGCGTATCTAGGCGCTCGCCGCGGATATGAAAAGGGGTAATCCGCCCGCTGAGACGCAATCTTTCGCGGGACCCAGTGTGACACCCGATTTGCAACGCTGGCAAGTGCGGCGCGGTGTCTAGGCCGGCAAGGCCTTTTCCAAGATCGCGAACACGAGGTCCGGCCGGCGCGGGACACCAAACTTCGGATCGGCATACGGAAACGGCGCGGTCTCGCCGGTGAGCGCATAGCCGCGCCGCTGGTACCAGGCGATCAACGCGTCGCGGATCGAAACCACCGTCATGCGAATGCGCCGGGCGCCGGCGGCGCCCGCCACCAGCTCGGCCTCGGCCAGCAGCGCCCGGCCGGTCCCGCGATCCTGCAGGTCCGGCCGCACCGTCAGCAGGCCCAGGTACCAGGCGCCGCCGGCTGCCGGCTCCAGCCACACGCAGCCCAGCGCCGGGTTGAGCGTCGCATCGCGGAGCACCAGCAGCCGCGCTCCTGGCTGCGCCGCCAGATCGGCGCGCAGCATCGCCGGATCGGTGCGCTGGCCGTCGATATAGTCCGCTTCGGTGGTCCAGCCGGCTTGCGAGCCCTCGCCGCGATAGGCGCTGTTGATCAGCGCGGCGATCTCCTCGATCTCGGCGTCGGCGGCGTCGAACAGCGGCATGACCAGGCCCGATAGCAGAACAGGCGGCCGGAGCTTAGCCCCTGCCGCCTGCTGCTTGTCGCTCCGGAGGCAAGGCGCCACGCGCCCTGCCCGCTCCGGTCTATTTCACGGTGACGGAAGCGCCGGCGTCTTCGAGCTTCTTCTTGATGTCTTCCGCTTCCTGCTTGGAGATGTTCTCCTTCACGTTCTGCGGGGCGCCTTCGACCAGGTCCTTGGCTTCCTTCAGGCCGAGGTCCGGACGAATGGTGCGGACTTCCTTGATCACGTTGATCTTCTTGTCGCCGCCGCCGGTCAGCACGACGGTGAACTCGGTCTGCACGTCATCGGTGCCAGGGCCAGGGCCGTCGGTGATCACCGGGCCGGTCGCCATGGCCACCGGCGCGGCGGCGGAGACGCCCCACTTTTCTTCCAGCAGCTTGGAGAGCTCAGCGGCTTCCAGCACGGTGAGCGACGACAGGTCGTCGACGATTTTTTCGAGGTTGGCCATGATTGGGGTCCTTCGCAGAATGCGTTGAAGTTAGGCGGCGTCTTTGGCGGCGTAGGCCGCAAGGACGCGAGCGAGTTGAGCGGCGGGGGCCTGGATGACCCCGGCGATGCGGGTGGCGGGGGCCTGGATCAGGCCGACGAGCTTGGCGCGTAGCTGGTCGAGCGACGGCAGCTTGGCCAGGGCGTCGACGGCGGCAGCGTCCAGCACCTGCTCGCCCATGATCGCGCCGACCACGGTGAACTTCTCATTGTCCTTGGCGTACTGCGTGGCGACCTTGGCTGCAGCGACCGGGTCCGGGGCGTAGGCGATGCCGACGGGACCCTTGAACAGCTTGGTGGCGGCGTCGCCCGCGCCGTTGAGCGCCTTCTGGGCCAGGCGGTTCTTCACCACCTTGAACGACGCGCCTTCCTTGCGGAGACGGCCGCGCAGATCGGAGAGTTCGGCCACGGTCAGACCGGAGTAGTGAGTGACCACCACCGTCGCCGCGCCCTCGAACACACCTTTCAGCGTCTCGATCGACTCGGCCTTCTGCGCACGGTCCATGCCGCTCTCCTTCAACGCACACGGCCTGACGGCCGCACGCTACCAACACGATGTCCAAGAGAGAGGCGCGACGCGGCGCGGGAGCTGCTCCAAAAAGAGCGCTGCGCGGCCAGCTTCGCAACCTGCCTCCCCGCGGCGGAAGTCGATTAAGCCCGAAGGCCCGCGGTTCTCAGACAGAGACCGGTCAGGACAGGTCCCGAACGGAAGGCGGCGCGTGTAGCCGCAATCACCGCGTCATGCAAGCCGACATCGCGCCGCTACAAGGCCCACCTTGCGCCGTGCTAGCGTCGATCATGCCCAAACGCACCGCGCCACCGCTCCGCCACCAGGTCGTCAGCCCCACCGGCGATCTCCTCGGCTGGTGGACCGTCGAGGGCGGTATGCTCTGCGTGCGCAGCAAGAGCGGCGCGGTGCGGCGGGCCCCGCCCAGCAAGGCCAACGACACCGTCGCGCGCCAGATGCTGGCTGAAGCCTGGGCGAAGGGCCCCGCCTGACGCTCGGCCCTAGCGTCCGCCCGTACCTGCCACCAGCCAGCCCACGGCGACGGTCAGCAGCACCCAGGCCACCACACCGGCCACGATCCAGAGGACCACGATCTTGCCGCTGACGCGGCGCGATGGTGGCTCTTCGTCAGCCATCAGAGATTCAGCCAGATCGGGTTGCCGATCATCAGCGTGCGTCCATCGCCAGCGGCCCGCACGTCGGCGCGCACCCAGTGCCGGGCGCCGTCGCTGGGCAGGATGAAGGTCAGCGTCTCGTCGTCGCTGGCGAGGACGTCGTCAGCGAAGGCGGCGCGGCGGCGCCCGTCCAGCACTACCTCGACCTTGGCGCCGGCCAGGCCCCGCACCGTGACATTCACCGCCACCTGTGCGCCGCCGGGCGCCGCCAGCGCGCCGCCCATCCGCGCTTTGGCCGCCCCGCACGCCGCGCTGATATCCAGATGCCGGCCGGCGACGCCCTCGACGTCGACGAACACCCGCCCGGCGCGGATGCCTTCCAGGATGGCCCGCTGCGACAGGTTCTCGGCGAACACCACCGTGGTTGGCGAGCCGACGGCGGGCGGCGCGGCCGGGTCCTGATCCGGCTTGTGGTTGTCCGAGCCGCCGATGGCGGTGATGCGCCAGCCCTCGTTCAGCCGCTGCTCCCAGAACGGGACCCCGCTGAACGGCCCGTCCGCGCCACCGCCCTGCGCCGCCATCGCTCCGCCGTTGACCACCTCGATCGCATCCACCCTTGCCCAGTCGGTGCCCTCGGCCGTCCAGCCGCAGCCCATGCAAAGCTCGTTGGACGGCAGCGTCGGGTGGTTGATCGAGAAGAGCCCATGCTGGCGCGCCACGTGGTCCTGCAGGTCGGCCACGGTCGGCAGATGGCGGCTGGTCAGCCGGAACTCCACGAACCCCACAGCACCCAGCACCCCGGCATGGCCGCGGAAGGTGGTGACTTCGACGCCGGGGATCAGCAGCAAACCGTCGTAAGCCGGCTGCAGCTCGCGCAGGGAATTGTGGTGCGAGAGCGCGTTGTGGTCGGTGACAGCGATGAAGTCGGCGCCTCTGGCCGCCGCCGCCGCCACGGTGCGGTAGACCGGCCCTGGCGCCCGCCGCCCCGCCCCGCTCTGGCACTCCACCGAGCCGTCAGAGTGGCAGGTGTGCATGTGCAGATCGCCGCGATACCAGCCGGTCTCGGTCCGCAGAGGGGCGTCGGAGAAAGCCGAGACCGCCGCCTGCTCGCCACGCCCAAAGCTGATCGTCGCCCGGTACTTCGCCGTCACACCTTCGCGGATGTTCGGCACGCCCAGCAGCAGGGTCCAGCGCCCAGGCACGATCGGTCCCGGATGGTAAGAGGGTGTCGCGTCCTCCGCCGCCAGCGTGAAGCTCAGCTTGTCCCCGCCGCTCCAGCCGCGAAACCGCTCCGGGTCGAAAAGGCCGAGATCGATGGTCGTCCGCTGTTCGCGGGTGTCGTAGTCGAAGGTCACCGTCAGCCGCACCACGCCGGGCGGAACCTCGAACGGCAGTTCGACATAGGTCTCGTGATCGGCGCGCGTCAGCTGGCCGGTGAGCACCACCTCGTCGTGTGTCAGGACGGCATCGTCGCTCATGGCTTCCGCTCTAGCCGCAGCCCAACCCCATGTCCTAGCCCGTTCTCAGCGGTGCGGAACACGACGCCGGCTGCTTCCACCGCGTCCTTGACCTTCATCACCGTCTCGAAGCGGGCCTGAAAGGTGTCGTCGGAGGCTTCCAGGCGCTTGACCGTGATCGCCGAAACGCCGGCGGCGTCGGCCAGCTGCTGCTGGTTCCAGCCCAGCAGCGCCCGGGCGGCGCGGATCTGCAGGTTGGTGATCATGCTTGACGGCGAATGACTAGAAAGATACTTTTTGTATCACTCACGATAGCAAAGGGATCGGACATGGTCCAGATAGGGAATGTTTCGCCGGTGCTGCTGGTGCCGGACGTGTTTGCCACAGCCGAGTACTACCGCGACGTCCTCGGCTTCCACTTCGACCAGATTTACGGCGAGCCACCCAGCTTCGTCATCGTGCAGCGCGACAGCGCCCGCCTGATGTTCCGCCAGCCGCGGGACGGCGCGCCGCAGCCCGCCAACGCCACCATCACGCCCAACTTCTCGTGGGACGTGTTCATCGCCGTGGACGACGTCGAGGCGCTGGCCGAGGAACTTCGGGAGCGGAAGGCGGATATCCTCAGCGGCCCAACGCATCGCGCTATCTGGAACGGCAAGGAACTCGACGTGCGCGACTGCAACGGCCGCGTGCTCGGCTTCGGTCAGGCAATGGATTGAGATGGCGCCCTGGCGCCGACGAACGGATCACGCCGTGATATGACTCCCGGAAAAGGGAGGAACGCATGAACGACGCCGATCGCCAGACGCTGGTCGCCGAACTGAACGTGCTGCTGGAGGCCGAGCGGGCCGGCGCCCGGGTCGGCGCGGCGCTGGAGCAGGAAGCCGTCGGCGGCCGCTTCGACCAACTGGCGCACACCATCCATGTCGACGAAATCCGCTGGGCGCGGGCGCTCTTCGAGGCCCTGGTCGCCCTCGGCGCCGAGCCGTCTGACAAGGTTGGCGACTTCTACGAGCGGGCCATGGCGATCGACGGCTTCGAAGCGCGCCTCGCCTTCGTCAACCGCGGCCAGGGCTGGGTGGTGCGCAAGCTGCGCGAACTGCTGCCGACAATCGACATCACCCCGCTCAAGGTCACCTTGCAGGCCATGCTCGACGCCCACGTGGTCAACATCGAAGCCGCCAACGCGGCGCTGGCCGAGGGGCAGGCGCGCCAGGTCTAGCCCGGGCCATGGTTGATCCTCGTCCCGCGGCGGCGTAACCAGACCGCGACAAAGCACTTCGGCGCACACATCCCCCCGCCCCGATCCGCTGGCCGACGCGCCGGCGGCGACGCCGCGCTGCGGCTTCCTCACTTTGTCGAGTTCACCTGATGACCATCACGATCTCCGAACGCCCCTCCGGCTGCGGCGCCCACTGCCGCGCCATCCTCGCCACCATCCCCGAATGGTTCGGCATGCCGGCCTCCAACGATGAATACGCCGGCATGGCGGAGACAGGGCCTTCAGTGCTGACGCTGAACGACGCCGGCGGCGTGATGGGCCTGATGCTGCTGAAGCGCCACTTCCAGACCACGCTGGAGGTCTACTTCCTGGCCGTGGACCGCAGCGCCCACCGCCAGGGCGCCGGCCGCGCGCTGATGAACTGCGCCGAGGCCACGGCCCGCGCCGAAGGCCGCCGCTTCGTGGAGGTGAAGACCCAAGGCCCCTCAGCCGCTTATGAGCCCTACGAGCGCACCCGCCGCTTCTACGAAGCCCTCGGCTACGCCGCGCTCGAAGAACTCGATGTCGGCTGGGGCCCAGAGAATCCGACGCTGATCATGGTGAAGGCGATCGCTTGATCAGGCGACCGCCACGTCTGTCAGCGGGAAGTCGTTGCCCTTGAAAAGCAGTGGCTCCCCCCGCGTCTTGGCACAGGCATAGGCGAAGCAGTCGCCCATGTTCAGACCCGCTGGGTGACGACCTCTGCCAAAACGTTCAAACGCCTCGATCGCTGCGACCCAGACCGGTTGGTCGATGGCGATCACCTCGATGTCCGCTTGCGCAAGGAACATCGCCACGAGCCGCCTTGCCTCGGTCTGACTCCAGTCGAGTTTCCGAGCGATCCCGAGGCTCGCCTCATAAAGGGAGAGCGGAGACGTGCTGCGCGACGGCGCACGATCCAAACGAGCGATCAGTTCCGCGTGTTCAGGTTCGCGAGTGGTGATCGCCACAATTGCCGAGGCATCGACATGCATCAGTCGTCGCCCGACAGCCAATCGAAGAAAGCCTTGTCCGCTTGCAGGCCGGTGCGGGGGCGCGACAGCACTTCGTCCTGCAACGCCGTCAGGCGCTCGGCCAGCGAGCCGTCACGCTTCAACTCGGCATCGACCGCATGCTTGACCGCCTCTGTCAGCCCGCAACCGCGCTTGCGTGCAAGCTCGCGGACCAACGCATCGGTCTCGGGATCGCGAATGTGGAACGGCATGGAAACCTCGGCTAGCCGGCTAGATATGCTCGGCTATCCGGCTAGACAAGGTAACTTGAGACTAAGCTGCGCCGATGCTGCCCACTTCGACCTTGAAGCCGGGGCCCATGGTGGAGCTCAGCGAGATGCGCTGCACGTAGGTACCCTTGGCGCCGCTGGGCTTGGCGCGGTTGAGCGCGTCCACCAGCGCCTTCACGTTAGCGCTCAGCGCTTCCTCGGTGAAGCTAGCCTTGCCGACGCCGGCGTGGACGATGCCGGCCTTCTCGACGCGAAACTCGATGGCGCCGCCTTTGGCGTCCTTGACCGCCTGGCCGACGTTCGGCGTCACGGTGCCGACGCGCGGGTTCGGCATCAGGCCGCGGGGGCCCAGCACCTTACCGAGACGGCCGACGAGGGCCATCATGTCCGGCGTCGCGATCACGCGGTCGAACTCCATGAACCCGCCCTGGATGCGTTCCACCAGGTCTTCGGCCCCAACCACTTCGGCGCCGGCGGCCTTGGCTTCCTCGGCCTTGGCGTCCTTGGCGATGACGGCGACGCGCACGTCGCGGCCCGTGCCGGACGGCAGCGAGACGACGCCGCGGACGTTCTGGTCCGCGTGACGCGGATCGACGCCCAGGTTGACGGCGATCTCGACGGTCTCGTCGAACTTGGCGGTGGCGTTGGCCTTCACCAGCTTGATGGCGTCCGGCAGGGCGTGCACCGCCTCGCGGTCGCCCGTCCAGGCCGTGATGCGCTTGGCTTCCTTCGGCATGGTCTTAGCCCTCCACCACGCGAAGACCCATGGAACGCGCCGACCCTTCGATGATCCGCGAGGCGGATTCGACGTCGTTGGCGTTCAGGTCCTTCATTTTCTTCTCGGCGATGTCGCGCAGCTGCTGGCGCGTGATCTGGCCGACGGTCTCGCGGCCGGTCTTGCCGGAGCCCGACTTAAGGCCGACGGCTTCCTTGATGTAGTGCGTGGCCGGCGGGGTCTTGGTGATGAAGGTGAAGCTCTTGTCCTGATAGACGGTGATCACCGTCGGCAAGGGCGTGCCCTTCTGCATGTTCTCGGTGCGGGCGTTGAACTCTTTGCAGAACCCCATGATGTTGACGCCGCGCTGGCCCAGCGCCGGCCCGATGGGCGGCGAAGGCGTGGCGGCGCCGGCGGGGACCTGCAGCTTGATGTAGCCCAGGATCTTCTTGGCCATGTCATCCTCTCGTGGTTTGGAGGCCGTGGTGCGGGGTGGCGCCCCTCCCACGGATTTGATCGGCCCGACCCTGACGGCCCGAGCGCGAAGCGCGGGCCAGTAGCAGGCTTGAGCCGCCGCCGCAACGCGAGGAGATGCGACATGGACGGCAAGACCTACGAAGCCCTGGGCCTTTCCCGCTCGCTGGACCAGACCGATCCGGGCATCGTCATCAACGGCCGCGCCAACCGCGAAATTCGCAACGCCGCCACCGCGCCGGGCGACCGGCAGTATAATCCCTGCCCCGAAGCGTCGGTCCCCGAAGGGACGCCGCGCGGCACGGTGCGCTCCTTCCGCGAATGGTCGGGCTCGAAGGTCTACCCCGGCACGAAGCGCGATATCTGGATCTACACCCCGCCCGGCTTCGACCCGACGGGCCCCGCGCCGGCCTTGGCGGTGTTCCAGGACGGCGCCGGCTATGTGAACCGCGAGGGATCGGTGCGAGCGCCGGCCGTGTTCGACACGCTACTGGCCGCCAGCGAGATGGCGCCCACCGTCGGCGTGTTCGTGAATCCCGGTCAACTTGAAAGCACGCCGCACCAGCGCAGCCTCGAGTACGACACCGTCAGCGATCGCTATGTGAGCTTCGTGCTGGACGACGTGCTGCCGTTCGTCGAGGCCGAGATCGGCTGCGCGCTGACCACCGATGCGGCGCGCCGCACCATCTGCGGCATCTCGTCGGGCGGCATCTGCGCCTTCAACGCGGCCTGGTGGCGGCCGGACGCGTTCGGACGGGTGATCAGCCACTGCGGCTCGTTCACCAACATCCGCGGCGGCCACAATTTCCCGTCGATGGTGCGGATGACCGAGCGCAAGCCGATCCGAGTCTGGATGCAGAGCGGCTTGGCCGACGCCGACATCCTCTACGGCAATTGGCCGCTGGCCAACAAAGAGATGGCCCAGGCGCTGGAATTCGCCGGCTACGACGTGAAGTTCGTCTTCGGCGAGGGCGGCCACTCGCTGCGCCACGCCGGCGCCGTGTTCGGCGACACGCTGCGCTGGCTCTGGCGCGACTGACGGCCGGTCAGCGGCTTAGCTGACCTTCTCGACCTGGCTGTACTCGAGTTCCACCGGGGTGGCGCGGCCGAAGATGGAGACGGTGACGCGCAGTCGCGCCCGCTCCTCGTCCACCTGCTCCACCGAGCCGTTGAAGCTGGCGAACGGGCCGTCGGTGACCCGCACGGTCTCGCCGATCTCGAACTGGATGGTCGGCTTCGGCCGCTCCACGCCCTCTTCGATGGCGCCGATGATCCGCGCCACTTCGCGTTCGCTGACCGGCATCGGCTTCAGGCCCGAGCCCAGGAATCCCGTCACCTTTGGGGTGTTCTTGACCAGGTGATAGGCCTCGTCGGTCATGTCCATCTTCACCAGCACATAGCCGGGGAAGAACTTGCGCTCGGCGTTGACCTTGCGGCCGCGGCGGATCTCGACGACGTCCTCGGTGGGCACCAGGATCTCGGCGAACGCATCGTCGAGGCCCTGCGAGTGGGCCTGCTCCTTGATCGACTCGGCCACCTTCTTCTCGAAGTTCGAGTAGGCGTGGACGATGTACCACTTGTGGCGGGTGGAGGTGTGGGTGTCGCTCACTGGCCGGGGCTCCCGAGCTTGAGGACCTGGTTCATGACGACGCCGAACAGCGTATCGATGCCGAAGAAGAACATCGCCACCACCACCACCATGATCCCGACCATCACGGACGTGATCCAGGTTTCCTTCCAGCTGGTCCAGGTCACCTTGCGCGCCTCGGCGCGCACTTCGCGGAAGAACTGCACCACGCTGGTGCGCTTCTTCGGCGGCTCGGCGAGCTTGGCCGGCGTGCGCGGCCGCAGGGTTGTCTGTATGGCGCCTTGATCCTTGGCCATGGAACGCGATCGACCTTCTCTCACCGCCGGGGGCCGATCTGGCCGCCCTTTGGCGCTATATAGTGGCAGGAGTGGAGGGACTCGAACCCACGGCCCTCGGTTTTGGAGACCGATGCTCTACCAGCTGAGCTACACTCCTAAAGCAGCGGGACAATGAACAACGCGCCGGAAGGCTATCTGCCCGCCGGCGCGTTCGGCTCATCGCCGCTAGGGCCGCAGGTGTAGCAGCGGCGCGCCGCCCCGACAAGCCGAACACCCGGCTGGCGCCGAACCCGCAGCCGGGGCTCGAAATCACCGCGCCAAGTCGCTTATGGTGATCCGGCATAGAACAGACCGCATTGAGGAGGCGCCCATGGCGACCGCAGAGACACTGATCACACCGCAGATGGAGGAAGCCAAAGGCAAGTGGGGCGAGAGCCGCGTCTCGCCGCCGATCAGCGCCTCCGACATCCGCCGCTGGGCCATCGCCACCTACTGGCCGGAAACGCCGCCGGCGATCTACTGGGACGAAGACTACGCCAAGACCACGCGCTGGGGCGGCATCATCGCGCCATCGGATTTCAATCCGTTTGCGTGGCCGGTGCGGCGGCCGATGATGGCGCGCAATCCGGGCGCGGCGCAGCAGGCGCCGGGCGGCCGGCGGCTGACCAACATGAACGGTGGCCAGACCGACACTTACGGCGCGCCGATGCGGCCGGGCGACGTCATCACCGCCCGCAGCCGCCTGCAGGACTTCAACGAGCGCGAAGGGCGCCTCGGCCTGACGCTCTATTCGTTCAACGAGAACGAGTGGACGAACCAGAAGGGCGAGTTCGTTCGCCGCCGCATCTCCACCTCGATCCGCTACTAGGGGCCGCCGTCATGACCGTGAATGTGTACTTCGATGACGTGAAGGTCGGCGACAAGATGCCCGACTGGTCGCGCAAGACCGACTTCATGCACTGGAACCGCTACGCCGCCGTCAACGACGAGTTCGTGCCGTTCCACATGGACGACGAAGCCGGCCGCGCCGCCAAGAACGAGAAAGGCGCGTTCGGCATGGGCAATCTGCGCTACGCCTATCTGGTCAACGCGCTGCGCGACTGGATCGGCGACGAAGCGGAGATCCGCGAGATCGGCTGCCAGTACCGCGCCATCAACCAGAAGAACGACGTGCTCAGCGTCGTCGGCGAGGTGGTGGAGAAGGAAGTGGTCGACGGCGAACACCGCATCAAGCTCACCACCAACGTGATGAACCAGAACGGCGAGGCCACCTGCCCCGGCCACGCCATCGTGGTGCTGCCCAGCAAGGCCTGACGACTCGGCGGCATGCCATAAGCCCGGCATGCCGCCGACATCGCCGTCACGACCTGGCGGCGCGCAAGACGGCTGCTTGCGGCGCCGCCGCGAACCCCTTACTCCGCAACGGCTTCCGCGAGCATGGGCCGGTAGCTCAGTGGTAGAGCACTCGACTTTTAATCGAGTGGTCGTGGGTTCGACCCCCACCCGGCCTACCACGCGCTGGCGCAGACCTCGCGGCCAAGCTAACCTGAGGGCATGCGTGGGGCTCTTCTGACGGCGCTGGGCGCCGCCGTGCTCGCCTTGCCGGCCGTCGCCATCGCGGCGCCGAAGGGCGGCGATCCCGCGCCAGCGCCCGTCGCCAGCGCCCCGCCCACCCCTGACGCTGCTCCGGTCGATCCCAACGGCCGGCTCTGGACCCCCGAGCAGGAGGGCCGCCAGAACCTGATGCACGGCGTCATCGAGCAGCCGTTCCGCGACTTCAACCTGATCCGCAGCAAGATCCCGCCGGTGCTGCTGGAAGCCATCGCCGACCCTTACGAGCGTCCCGGCGACTCCAGCTGCGCGGCGCTGAGCGCGCGCCTGGCGGTGCTGAACGACGCGCTCGGCCCCGATCTCGACGAGCCCGCGAGCACCGACCACCCCGGCGTGTTGACCCGCGGCGAAGGCGCCGCCAAGACCGGCATGCTCGACGCCATGCGCTCCGAAGTGCAGGAGCAGATTCCGTTCGACGGCTTCATCCGCTTCATGACCGGCGCACAGCGCCACGACCGGCTGGTGATGGCGGCGATCCAGGCCGGCGCCATCCGGCGCGGCTATCTGAAGGGCCTGGGCGAGGCCCATAGCTGCACGTCGCCGGCGGTGCCGCTGCACCTGGCGCACCCGGTCGGTGAGGAGGCCGCCGACGCGCCGGCCAGCGACAGCGCCAGCCCGCACGAATAGGCCCCGAGCGTCACCGCCCGGGGCCCATCACGCTGGTCTTCCGGATCAGTAGCCGGCGCGCGGCGGCGGCGGCTCGTCACGCGGTGGCGGATAGTCCCGCCGCGGCGGCGTCGTGGCTGCGCCGGCGATGGCGCCCGTGCCCCCGCCAACGGCCGCGCCGATGGCCGCGCCCGGCGCACAGCCGATCGGCAGCGTCACCAGACAGCCAATGAGAGCGCCGGTGCCAGCGCCGGCCACGCCGCCGCCCAGGGCGCGGGCGCCGGGGTCGTGGCGCGCGCTGTGATAGGATCCATCGTCGTAGGGTTGGGCGAAAGCTGTGGCCGACATCAGGGTGAGCGCAGCAGCACCCGCGAGTATACCACGGATCATGCCAGTTCTCCTTAAGCTACGTCGCCGGCAACAGGCCGACGACGCTGGTAGAACGCAGCCCTGCAAGTGGATGTTCCGAGGTAACTCCCCTCGTACTGACAACGCTTGTTACCGATATTCAGTCGCGCTTGGCGAGTTTGTGGAAGATTCGTATAAAAGCGACTTTGGCTGTTGCTTGTGATGATTAAGTCACATTGACACGTGACGCTACACGTCTAGTCGCCGGGGCCGGCCCGCTCCGCCAGCAGCTTGCGCAGCGCCGGCAAAGTCCCGTCGGCGATGGCGGTGCGCAGCCGCGCCATCAGCGCCTCGAAGAACGCCACGTTGTGCCAGGACAGCAGCACCTGGCCGAGGATCTCGTCCGACTTCACCAGGTGGTGCAGGTAGGCCCGCGAGTAGTCGCGGCTGGCCGGGCAGTCGCTCGCGCCGTCCAGCGGGTCGGGATCGTCGGCGAAGCGAGCGTTCTTCAGGTTCATTGGCCCGTCCCAGGTCCAGGCCTGGCCGTGGCGGCCGGAGCGCGTCGGCAGCACGCAGTCGAACATGTCGATGCCCCTGGCCACCGCCTCGACGATGTCGACCGGCTTGCCGACACCCATCAGGTAGCGCGGCCGGTCGGCGGGCAGCATGCCCGGCGCGAAGTCCAGCACCTCGCACATGGCCGCGTGCCCCTCGCCCACCGCCAGCCCGCCCAGCGCGTAGCCATCGAAGCCGATCTCTTGCAGCCGCTCCGCCGATTCACGCCGCAGCGGCTCGAAGGTCGAGCCTTGCTGGATGCCGAAGAGCGCCTGCCGGTCCCGCGTCCCGAACGCCGCTTTCGAGCGCGCCGCCCAGCGGCCGGACAGCCGCATCGCCGCCGCCGCTCGCGCTTCCTCGGCTGGCCAGGCGACGCATTCGTCCAGCTGCATGACGATGTCGGAGCCCAGCAGGTCGGCCTGAATCTCGATCGACCGCTCCGGCGTCAGCACGTGCCGCGAGCCGTCGATGTGACTCTGGAAGGTCACCGCCTCTTCTTCGACTTTGGAGATCTTCGACAAGCTCATCACCTGGAAGCCGCCGCTGTCGGTGAGGATCGGCCGCTCCCAGCGCATGAAGGCGTGCAGGCCGCCGAGGCGGGCGATGCGCTCGGCGCTCGGCCGCAGCATCAGGTGATAGGTGTTGCCCAGGATGATGTCGGCGCCGGTGGACGCTACCTGGTCCACCGTCAGCGCCTTCACCGTCGCCGACGTGCCCAGCGGCATGAACGCCGGCGTGCGGATCTCGCCGCGCGGCAGGCTGACGACGCCGGTGCGCGCCGCGCCGCAGGTGGCGTCGATGCGAAAGCCGAGCGCGCTCACGCCGCCCGCCAGAGCAGAGACGCATCGCCGTAGGAGTAGAACCGGTAGCCGGTGGCGATGGCGTGAGCGTAGGCGGCGCGCATCGTCGGCAGGCCGGCAAAGGCGCTGACCAGCATGAACAGCGTCGAGCGCGGCAGGTGGAAGTTGGTCATCAGCGCGTCGGCGGTGCGGAACGCATAGCCGGGGGTGATGAAGATCGAGGTCTCGCCGGCGAAGGCCTCGATGCGCCCGTCCGGCGCGGCGGCGCTCTCCAGCAGGCGCAGCGCGGTGGTGCCGACACAGATCAGCCGCCCGCCGGCGGCGCGCACCGCGTTCAACGCCCGCGCGACGGTCGCGCTCACCTCACCGAACTCGGCGTGCATCCGGTGCTCCGCGACGTCGTCGGTCTTCACCGGCAGGAAGGTGCCGGCGCCGACATGCAGCGTGACGAAGTGCTGGCTGACCCCGGCCGCCGCCAGCCGCGCCAGCAGCTCCGCGGTGAAGTGCAGGCCGGCGGTGGGGGCCGCCACCGAGCCGTCCTGGCGGGCGTAGACCGTCTGGTAGTCGACCCGGTCCTGGTCGTCCTCGGCGCGCTTGCCGGCGATGTAGGGCGGCAGCGGCATGGTTCCGCGGTCGGCGATGGCCAGGTCCAGGTCCGGCCCGCCGATGTCGAAGGCCAGCGTCACCTCGCCGCCCTCGCCTTTCTCCGTCACCGTGGCGTCGAGCGCGCCCAGCAAGCAGGCGCGGTCGCTGGTCTCGCCGAAGACGATGCGATCGCCAGGGGCGAGCCGCCGGCCCGGCCTGGCGAAGGCTGTCCAGACGTTGTCGGAGAGGCGGCGATGCAGCGTGGCTTCGACGGCGACGACGGACTCATCACGGGTCCGCGTGCCCTTCAGCCGCGCGGCGATCACGCGTGTGTCGTTGAATACCAGCGCGTCGCCGGGGCGCAGCAAGTCCGGCAGACCGCGCACCGCGCGGTCCGCCAGCGCGCCGCCCGGGCCCACTTCAAGCAAACGCGCCGAGTCGCGCGGCGCGGCGGGGCGCAGCGCGATCCGGTCGTCGGGCAGGTCGAAGTCGAAGTCGGCGAGGCGCATTCGCGCCCCGCCTTAAGCCATCGACGCGGCTCGGGGAACGCCCGCGCGCCGCTCAGCTAGTGATGCCAGTGGCCACCGCCGGGGTGACCGCCACCGGGATGACCGCCGCCCGGATGACCACCGCCCGGATGACCACCGAACCCACCCGGATGGCCGCCGAAGCCGCCGGGGTGGCCGACGAAGCCGGCTCCGCCGCGGAATCCAGGCCCGCCGTGACCGAAACCCGGGTGGCTATGGTACCAGGCGCCGGGATGGCCGCCGGCCCAGCCGTGCCAGCCCCATCCGCCGCCCCAGCCGAAGCCGTGGCGCCAGGGATAGCCGCACCAGTACCAGCCGGGACCGTTCCAGCCGTCGTCGTACCAACAGTAGTGACGCCCGCCCCAAAGCTCGAACGCGAACTGGGTGTCCTGCAGGAACGGGTCGTGGCCATACAGCATGACCGGCTGCGCCTGAGCCGCGCCAGCGGCGCCTCCCAGGGTGATGGCGGCCGCGGCGGCCGCAAGAAGCGTCTTCAATTGAAGTCTCCGAAGTCAGGTCCCTGCGTCAGGCCATTAACGGCCGGCGCGGACTGTCGTTGCAAGCGGAGATCAGGCGTCGGCGGCGACCTTCATCGAAACGATCTTGCCCGGATTGCGCGGCGGCTCGCCCTTCGGGATGGCGTCGACATGATCCATGCCGTCGGTGACCTCGCCCCACACCGTGTACTGCTTGTCGAGGAACCTGGCGGGCGCCAGGCAGACGAAGAACTGGCTGTTGGCCGAGTGCGGATAGTTGGTGCGCGCCATCGAGCAGACGCCGCGCTCGTGCGGGGCGTCGTTGAACTCGGCCTTCAGGTCGGGCTTGTCGGAGCCGCCGCTGCCGGTGCCGGTGGGATCGCCGCCCTGCGCCATGAAGCCGTCGATCACCCGGTGGAACACGACCCCGTCGTAGAACCCTTCGCGCGTCAGCTCCTTGATCCGCGCCACGTGACCGGGCGCCAGATCGGGCCGCAGACGGATGGTTACCGGCCCGCTTTCCAGGGTCATGATCAGGGTGTTCTCGGCGTCGTCGGCCATGGCGTCCTCGTGGTTGCTTTCGGCGGCTTCTAGACCATCGAAACGCCGGCGGCCTCGAAAAAGCGCCGCGCCGCCTCGGCCCAGGTGATCAGCTGAAACCGCTCGCGGATCCCTTGCTCGTAAGGGGCGCTCACCGCTGGGTCCTCGATCCACTGCTTCATCGCCGCAAACCAGGCGTCCTCGTCGCCGACGCCCAGCACCGGCGAGAAGGGGCCCGCGACCTCGGCCAGAGCACCGCCATCTGACGCCAACACCGCTTTGCCGCGAGCGAAGGCCTCGATCACCGGCAGGCCATAGCCCTCGTAGGCGGAGGGATAGAGGCAGAAGGCCGATTGCCGGTAGAGCTGGTCGAGCACGGCGTCGTCCACCCGCTCCAGACGCTTCAACGACGCGGCCACCTCGGCGTCAGCCGCCAGCGTTTGATCGAAGGTCTCCATCATCCAGCCCGGCCGGCCAACGAACACCAGCTGGAAGCCGCGGCCCTGCGGCACCCCGGCCGCCAGCAGGCGCCGCCAGACCCGGTAGAGCAGCTCGTGGCCCTTGCGCGGCTCGATGGTGCTCACGAAAAGCGCGTAACGGCCGGCCTGCAGACCGGCGGGCAACGGCCGCGTCGGCGCTTCGGCGAGTGGGGGATCGGCGCCCAGCGGCGCGACATGTACCGCCCGGACCGCCACGCCAACGTCCTTCGCATAGGCTGCGATGTCCCGCCCGACCGCCTCGGCGTTGGCCACCACCACGTCGGCGATCGCCAGCGCCTGGTCCCAGTAGCGCTGCATCTGGGCGTGGCCGCGGGGCTCGAAATAGTGCGGCAGCAGTAGCGGGATCAGGTCGTAGCAGAGCACCACGAACCGGAAGCCGTCCGCCCGCTTCGCGTCGGAGATCGCGGCGATGTTGGTGTGGTTCCAGCCGAAGCCGGTGGCGACGAGGGTGTCGGTCGGTGTGAAGGCGACCGCCTCGCCCAGCACCATGTCGGGCGTCGGAAACGGACGGCGCGCGCCGTCGGCATTGAGCATCGACGACGCATAGCGATGGGTGATGACCGGGCGCTGCAAGACGTCCGCCAGCCGCGCCAGCCAGGGCCAGCGCGCCGCCAGCCGCACTCGCTCCCACAGCCGCAGCCAGGTGCGCCGGCCTTGCAGCAGCGCATAGAGCCATGACGGCAGCCATGCGCTGCGCCGCGCTCGCGCGCCGGTGGCGTCGGGCATGTTCCACAGGTTCAGCGTCGCCGCGCCGGCGATGAAGGCGTCGGCGTCGCTGCGAGTGATGTGATGGAAGCGCATGTCCCGCGGATCGAAGATCGCGAAAGCCACATCCGACAGATGGGCGCTCGCCCATGCCGCCAGTTCGCGGTGCGCGCGGACGATGCCCACCGGCGGGCCACTCCAGCGCGCCGCCGATGTCAGGTCGAAGACGACGCGGCCGCCGGGCGCCTCCGCCATCAGCTGGAGAGCCGCGCCATGTCGGCCTGAACCATCTCCTCGATCATCGCTTCCAGCGTCACCAGCGGCGTCCAGCCAAGCACGCGCTTGGCCTTGCTGGCGTCGCCGCATAGCCGCGCGACCTCCGCCGGCCGATAGAGCGCCGGATCGATGACCACGTGCGCCTCAGCCTCCAGCCCCAGCACCGCGAACGCGATCTCGCACATGCGCCGCACCGTGGTGGTGCGCCCGGTGGCGATCACGTAGTCGTCCGGCCGCTCCTGCTGCAGCATCAGCCACATGGCCCGCACATAATCGCGGGCGTGGCCCCAGTCGCGCTGCGCGTCGATGTTGCCGAGCCTGACTTCGCTCGCCAGCCCCAGCTTGATGCGCGCCGCCGCGTCGGTGACCTTGCGGGTGACGAACTCCAGGCCGCGCAGGGGACTCTCGTGGTTGAACAGGATGCCGGCCGAGGCGTGCAGACCGAAGCTCTCGCGGTAGCAGACCGTCAGCCAGTGGGCGTAGAGCTTGGCGGCGCCGTAGGGCGAACGCGGATGCGTCGGCGTGGTCTCGCTCTGCGCCTCGACGTCCGCCGTCCCAAAGATTTCCGATGACGAGGCCTGGTAGAACCGCGCGCCAGGGGCGTGAGCCAGCACCGCCTCCAGCAGGTTGGCGACGCCGGCGCCTGTCGCCTGACCGGTGGCCAGAGGCTGGCGCCACGACGCCGCCACCGACGACTGCGCCGCCAGATTGTAGACCTCGTCCGGCTGCGCCTCGCGCACCGCGCTGGCCAGGGACGGCGCATCCAGCAGGTCGCCCGGGACCACCCGCACCGCATCGGCGACGCCCAGCCAGCGCAGGCGGTGGTCGTGCAGGCCCTCGTGCGCCGAGCGGCGCACCAGGCCGAACACCTCGTAGCCCTCGCCCAGCAGCAGCTGCGCGAGGTAGGCCCCGTCCTGTCCGGTCACGCCGGTGACGAGCGCGCGCTTGGCCAAGGGCGACTCCGCATTTCGGCTGGCGGCTGGCTTAGGAGAAGGCCGCGGCCATGGCCAGTCCGCTCACGCCCGCAGGCTCCAGGCGGCCTTCAGGACCAGGCCTGGCTGCTCACGCAGCAATTCCAGAACGAAGGTGCGGGCGTCCGCCGCTTCCAGGCGGTCTGGGCTGCGCATCCTGGCCCAGGTGGCGTGCGCCGCGAGGCGCCGCTCGGCATGGGTGAGGCCGACGAAGTTGCGCGGCGGGTCGATCGAGAGCTGGCCGCCATCGAGCCAGCGATAGAGCGCCGCGTCATCGACCCAGAACGCGTTCTCGCCCACGGCGTGGCTCCAATCCGGAGGCATGGTCAGGCGTTCAGCCGGGTCCGGCCGGCCGGCCAGGCGCGCTTCCGCCGAGCGCTGAGCCAGGCGAACCGAGAAGCACTGCCGCAGCGCCTTGCGCTGGCTGACGCTGCCGGCGTGGACGCGGTAGTCGACCAACGCTTCCGGCATATTGGCGAGATCTGCGACGTCGGAGACCCTGAGCCACATGTCGTAGTCTTCCGCCGCCTCGAAGGCGTTGCGATAGCCGCCGAGGGCCCGCAGAAGTGCGGTCCGCGCCATGATCGCGGAATGGACGAGCGGATTGGTGCGGCGCAGCGCCTGCCGGATCTCCTGCGGCGTGCACGGCGGTTCGCGCCGGCCGCGCGGGCGGCCTTCCATGTCGATTTCGGTCACCCAGGACCCAACGACACCCACCCGCGGCTGGTCGGCGAGAAACGCCACCTGCCGTTCCAGCCGGCGGTCATGGGCGATGTCGTCCGCGTCGAGCCGGGCGATCAGTGGCGCGGTCGCTTCGGCGAGGCCGCGATTCAGCGCCGCCACCAGCCCGAGGTGCGGCTGGCGCACCACACGCAACCGCGAATCGGTCACGGCGAGCTGCCGCAGCACGTCCGGCGTGCTGTCGCTGGAACCGTCATCGACAGCGATCAGCTCGAACGACGTCAGGGTTTGGCGGAGCACGCTGAGCACAGCATCGCGCAGCCACACGCCGCCGTTGTAAATCGGCATGACCACTGAGACTTCGGCCAATCCTGGCGCGCCGCCCATCGCCCCACCAACCCCCTTCAAATGTTGCGACGCGGACACTCATGGCAAGCCCGACGTCCGCACGCAAGCGACGCTATGCAATAATGTTTGGACAAAATTACGTTGTTCGCGGACCGACCAGTGTCGCGACGTCAAAAGCTGAATCTGAGGCTTGATTGCACCTCAGTTTGCGCCTGATACGGGTCCTCCGCCGCCAGAATGCGACTTGGCCGTGTGCTGACGACATGCAACGCTTCCAACCGTAGGTCGAGGTGAGCCGCGAGCGGATGTCGCCAGGCGCCCAGCACTGACCAGCCGTGCTCGCCGAGCGACGTCGGCGGTTTCGGCGCGTTGTCGCGGGTCTCGAAGGCGTCGAGCCGGGCCGACAGCGTGTCGGCGCCCAGGTCCCGACTGGCAAGCACGAACGCTGAGGTGAAGCTAACATCCGCAAGCGGCGTCGCGGCGGCGCCGATCGCGGTGCGGCCGGTCAGCGCCTCAGCGGTGACGCGGATGTGCGGGTTCGGCTGCGCCTGCAGCCCCACCTCACCGAACTGCGTCGACCACGCCCACTGCAGGTCTGGGGTGACCGCCGTGCGATCGCCGTTGTTGTCATAGTAAAGCGCCGAGATCGCCACGGGCGCCGCCGGTCGCCACTCGATCTGGCCATAGACGCCGACCCGGCCATCGATCTCGCGCGTGGAGTAGGTCTCGTCGTACTGCAGCGTCGCCAGCTTCGGCGACAGTGGCGGTAGGTCGAAGCTGCCCTCAAGCTGCCCTTGAATGTCGTGCAGCGCCCAGCCGCGGAAGGCCAGCAGCGTCCCAGAAGTCTCGTCGAAGCCGAACAGGCCCAGCGTGGCCGACAGGGTCTGGTCGGAAAAGTCGTGCGACAGCGTCGCCTCGCCGCCGGCCACCTTGGCTTCTTCGCCGACCCAGGTGTTGATCGCCGAGGGCGTGATGGTGTCAGTGACACCCCATACACGCGCATCGTTCTCCAGCGAGATCGGCGGATAGAAATAGCCGATGCGAGCCCGAAAGCGGGTCCCGAAGCGCGGCGTCGGCTTGAAACTCAGGTAGGCCTGATAGAGATCGACGACGTTTTCCTGCCCTGGCTGGTAGCCGGCGTCGACCACGGCGCTCCATTGCCAGTCGAGCTGCGGCGTCCACTCGACCGCCGCCAGGGCGAGCTGCGCCGTGCTGAAGCCGCCAGCGTTCGCGCCGCCGCCATAGCGCAGTTTGCCGAAACCCTCCTCGGTGAACGATGTCTCGCCGCTCGCGGCGGCGGCGCGAACGTCGACGACGGCGTGCAGGGCCGCGGGATCGAACACCTGCGCCAGCGCGGCGGCAGGCATGCCGACGAGCGCCAGCGTGACCAGCGCCCCAAGCCTGCGCGCCGTCATCCGTTCTGCCTAACCCCCGCTAACCATACCGCCGAGCCGCGGCGCGATCCTCGTGCAGAAAGGTCAAGACATCCTTGAGTGGCAGCGGGCGCTCGATCAGGAAGCCCTGGGCGTAATCGCAGCCCATACCGGCCAAGAGCGCGAAGGCTTCGTTGGTCTCGACCCCTTCGGCGGTCACTTTCATCCCGAGGCTGTGAGCCAGGTCGATGGTGGAGCGCACCAGCAGCGTGTTCTTGCGGCTGGCGGCCAGGTCGAGGATGAAGGCCTTGTCGATCTTCAGTTCCTCGGCCCGGATTTCGCGCAGATAGGCTAGCGACGAGAGGCCCGAGCCGTAGTCGTCGATGGAGACGCCGATGCCGGCGTCCGCGAAGCGCTCCACCTGCCGCAGCGCCTCCTCGGGGTTGTCGATGACGGCGGTCTCGGTGATCTCGAACCAGATCCGCCCTGGCGCACTGCCGACGACGCGCAACGCCGCGTCGGCAAAGTCGGTGTCTGAGAGCAGCCGGCCAGAAATGTTCACCGAGATGTCGAGATCGTGCTTGGCGGCGCGCAGATGCTGCTGGTCGGCAATGGCCTGCGCGAGCACGCGGTCGGTGAGCGCGCGGATGTGGCCGGTCTCCTCGGCGAGCGGAATGAACAGGTCCGGCCCGATCAGGCCGCGCTGCGGGTGGCGCCAGCGCACCAGCGCTTCCAGCGCGCCGACGCAGCCGCGACGGATGTCGAATTTCGGCTGATAGAACACCTCGATGTGGCCAGCTTCGATGGCCTGCATCATCTGGCTCATCAGCGACAGGTTCGCGGCGGGGTCGCCGTAAGCCTCGGGGTCGAAGGCGGCGACGCGCCGATGGCCGGTTCTGGCCTGCGCGACGGCGATGGCGGCGGCGACGAAGGGCGAGCGGTCCGGGTCCGGCTGGCGGCTGTCGGCCACGCCGATGGTGACCGAGACGTCGATGGTGGCGTCACCCACCTGCATCGGTCCGTCCACCGCGCGAGCCATCATTTCGGCCGCGGCGGCGCCGTCGGCGGCGCGAAACACCATGCCCAGCGTGTCTGAGCTCAGACGGCCGATCGCGGCGCCCGGCGCCACGACCGCGAGCCGGGCCGCCACGTGGCGCACCAGCGCCCCGGCGAGTTCATAGCCGATCACGCCGCGCACCATGGCGAAGCGATCGATGGACAGGGCCGCCACCAGCGCGCCCTGGGCGTCCGCCGCGGTCGCCAGGCGCCGCTCCAGCGCCAGGCGATTGGGCAGGCCAGTCTCGGCGTCGCTCATGGCCAGATGCGTGATGCGCCGCTCGCGCTCGCCGATGGCCTCGGCCATCAGGTTGAAGCTCTCGCCCAGCCGGCCGACCTCATCGCCGGTCTCGACCACGACCTGAGCCGCTTCGCCCTGCTGCAGGCGCTGCGCCGCGGCGACCAGCGCTGACACCGGACGGGTGACGCTGCGCGCCAGCGCCCAGCTGCCGGCCACGGCCAGCGCCATGCCGGCCAGGCCGATGCCCACCAGCAGCTCCATCAGCAGCCGATACGGCGCCATCACCATGGCCATGGGATAGCGCAGCAGCAGCACCGCGCTCGGCGCGCCGTCCAATGTCTTCAGCGGTTTGACCAGCGCGATGGCCGCGCCGTCGGACATCGACAGCTGCTGCGGCCCGGCATGGTTGGCGAGCGCATCGCTGACGAAGCGGCTCACCCGCCTGGTGTCTGCCCCCGAAAGTGGCTCGCCAGCCGAAATCCAGCCATCAGCCCCACGTTCGAGCACCTGGGCGTGCAGCGGAATCGAGGACAGGCCCTCAAGCGCGCTCATCTCGCGCCGGTCGAGCTTCTGAGCGAACACCACCCAGCCCATCAGCGTCGGCGACAGGATCGGCGTGGCGATCGCCTGGTAAGGCGCGCCGCCGATGACCGCGACGCCCGCCGGATCGACGTCGGCCGTATCGGTCTGCACCGCCTGCGCGATCGCCGCGCCATCGGCGCCCAGCGAGTGTCCGTCGGACGCAGCCGTTTGGCCATCGAGGGTCACGCTCAAGGCCACGTCGACGCCCGAGCGCTGACGCAGGTTCTCCAGGGCCGACTGCGCGGTCGCGCCGTCATGGCTGGCCATCGCCTCGCGGAAGCCGAAGTCGCGCGTCATCAGCCCGGCGTCGTTCTCCAGGTCCGAGGAGCGCATCGCCCACAGACGGTCGAAGACGGCGCCGCCGGCCACCAGTTCGCCGCGGACCTGACGCTCGGCGTTGGCCGTGATCGCCAGCAGAACCGCGGCCGCGATCAGCGTCAGCGCGACGCCGAACAGGCCGGCGTAGAGCACGGTGAGCTTGGTCTGCAGGCGCTTGAACACGGGGCTAGTACATCCGGCGCTGCTGCAGCGGCGCGCGCAGCTGGCCGGTCACTTGCGCCAGCGCCGCGCCGTCGCGCGGCACGGCGACCGGCTGAGCCAGCGCGTTGCCAGGCGCGATCAGGTATGGGTGCCAGACATGCAGGGTCTGAGGTCCGGCGGGCACGCCGCGCAGCACCGCTTGCCCGGAAACGTCGGTTCGGGCCGCCCAGGGCGTGTCGACCACGACCACGAACGCCACCATGTTGTCGTGGATGTTGCAGCCCAGCGGCACGACGCCGGGCTTGTCGAAATTGACCACCCGCGTCTCGTCCTGGCCGTAGAGCTTCAGCTCGAAGGTCTTGGCCGGCGCGAACGAATAGACGTGGTGGCGCACCTTATCGAGGTTGGGAAAAGCCACCTCGGCGCCCACCGGCACGATCAGCACGAAGGGATCGAACTGCAGGTTCTGCTGCGCCATCCGGTACGGCCAATCGAAGCGCACCGGTCCGGTGTGCGGCGCCTCGATGGTCACCACCGCGTTGACGATCGGCGCGCCCTGCGGCGTGCGCAGCGTCACGCTCACGTCGCCGGCAAAGGCGGACGCGGGAAGGACGAGCAAGAGGCAAAGGCAAAGGACGAGCCGCAACATGCAGCGGCTTCCTAAGGCCCAACTCGTGAAAACCGCCCTAAGGCCGCTGACGAATTAACCCCAAGCGGCGCGGGCGGCTGCGCGTCAGCTGGCCAGAGCGACGCCACCGTCCACGGCGATGGTCTGGCCCACCACGTAGTCGCCGGCCCGCGACGCCAGGTAGATCGCCGCCCCCGCCATGTCCTCGTCGCGGCCGATGCGCCGCATCGGCACCCGCCTGGCGACGTCGTCGGCATGATCGCGCGCGTCGCGATTCATCTGCGAGGCGAACGGGCCGGGAGCGATGCACGAGACCACGATCCAGTCACGGATCAGTCGCGCCGCCATCCGCCGCGTCAGATAAATCAAGCCGGCTTTGGACGCGTGGTACGAGTAAGTCTCCTGCGGATTGAGCCGCATGCCGTCGATCGAGGCGATCATGATCACCTTGGCGGGCTGATCCTGCGATCCCGCGGCCGCCAGCTGCTTGTGCAGCGCCTGGGTCAGGAAGAACGGCGACTTCAGGTTCAGGTCCAGCACCTTGTCCCAGCCGCTCTCGGGGAACTCGTCGAAGTCGGCGCCCCACGCCGCACCGGCGTTGTTGACCAAGATGTCGAGCTTCGGCTCCGCATCGCCGATGCGCGCGGCCAGCGCCTTGCAGCCATCGACCGTCGACAGGTCCTGCGGCAGCGAGATGCAGACACCCTTCTTCGAGAGTTCGGCGGCGGTGGCGTCGCAGTCGGCGGCCTTGCGCGAGGAAATGTAGACCTTGGCGCCGCGGTCGATGAAGCCGGCCGCGATCATCTCGCCGATGCCGCGTGAGCCGCCGGTCACCAGCGCGGTGCGCCCTTCCAGCGAGAAAAGATCGGTCGCCATAGCGTGTCCCTTGTTGTTGGGACCAGCAGTGGCGGGCCGCCCGCCCGTTCGTCAACGCGGAAAGCGGCCGGCCTACGCCAGCGCCGACCCCCAGATCCGCTCCAGGATGCGCAGCGGCGAGGACTCGGGCGCGGCCAGCGCCTCGACCGGCACGTAGAACGTCTGCTCCAGCGCGCAGTGACCGCTGACCGCCGCGTGCGGAGTCTGGTCGGTGAACGCCAGCCACGTGGCCCCGGACGGGAACGAGACGTAGCGGCGCGGGGCGCTGCGCTGATAGCCGCGGTCGCGCTTGGCCGCGTCGTGCATGCCCAGCATGATCTGATCGTAGTCGGTGCGCTGGCACTTGGTCAGCGACAGACGCCGCAGCACCTGCGCCTCGCCCGGCAGCAGCCGCCGGGTCCGGCGGCGGAAGCGCATGGCGAAATCCTCGAAACCGCCTTCCGCGATCGCCCACTCGCGATCGCCGCCTGACGGATCCACATTGCAGAACACGCGCAGGATGCGCCGGCCGGACACCGGCTGCGAGGTGAAGGCGTCGAGGTGCAGACTGCGGTCGTCCTTGCGCCGGCTGAGCGGCGGATCGTCCTGAACCGAGCGCCGGCGCAGCGAGGTGCGCCCTACTTCCAGCGACGCGCCGTAGTCGGGGAAGAAGCGTCCCACCAGGTCGGTGGCCCAGACCGCGTAGCGACCCATCAGCTGGCTGAGCGCTTCCATCGACAGCTGGCCGCCGACCACGCCGTCGACAGCGCCGGTCTTGGGATTGTAGCTGGAATTTTTCGAGCGGCCGTCGCTCCAGTGGGTGGCGATCAGGTCGAGCTCGGTCTGCGACAGCTGGAATGGCGCGGTCGACACCATCAGGATGCCGTCGCCCTCCAGCAACGGACGCAAGTCATCCGGCGACGCGTCGGCGACGCGCACATGACCGCGCGGCCCGAGCGGCAAGCTCGGGTCACGTACCGGCGCGCGCTGATTCAACGCTGCGGTCGCCTGCAAGGGATCGCTCCCGAAACTACCCATCCGTCTAGCGCCGCTCCATCGTCGGATCACCCCCGTAGTTCCGCCGAGTCCCGTCGAGCCCTTGCATCAATAAAGCCCCCGGATCGGTTGCGCCAGAGCGGTAATGCGCACAGTCCCATCGCCGGCTACAGGCGCCGGTTTTGCCGTCATTTCTTGCCAAACAATTTCAAGCCACACGCGCGGCATTGCAACCTTGCAGCCACAAGAAGTTACGTAGCGTCTTCAAGGCGCACCGTCGCCTGCAGTTCGACGTCCGCCGCAGAGGCGCCCAGCATGAGGTCGTAAGCGCCCGGCTCGCACACCCATGCCCTGGCCTGCGGGTCGAACGCGGCGAAGGCGCGGGCATCGAGTTCGATCTCCACCGTGCGGCTCTCTTGTGGGCCCAGCGCCACCTTGGCGAAGCCCTTCAGCTCCTTGACCGGGCGATCCAGCGCCGCGCCGCGCGGCCGAACGTAGAGCTGTGGGGTCTCCTTGGCGGTCCGTTCGCCGACATTGGTCAGCTTGAACCGTACACGGATGGGCTCGCCGACTCGGGCGATCTCCGGCGCTTCCAGGTTGGAGTAGTTGAATTTCGCGTAGGTCAGCCCGTGGCCAAAGGCGAACATCGGCGGCTCGGTCCCGGCGTCGAAGTGGCGATAGCCGACGTGCAGGCCCTCGCCATAGGTCACGCTGTCACCACCTGGATAGAATCCGAAAGCGGGCGTGTCCTCGATCCGCACGGGGAACGTCACTGGCAGACGGCCGCTGGGTGATTCGTCGCCCATCAGGATGCGGGCGACGGCGTCCGGACCGCCCTCCCCGCCCAGCCACGCCGCCAGCACCGCCGGCGCATGCTCAATCCACGGCAAGGCGTAGGGCGCGCCGCCGGTCAGCACCACCACCGTGCGCGGATTGGCGGCCAGCACCGCCTCTACCAGCGCGTTCTGATCTCCCGGCAGCGCCAGATCGGTCCGGTCGTAGCCTTCGCCTTCGGTGATGGAAGCCGCGCCGATCACCACGATCGCCGCGTCGCAGGTCGCCGCCAGCGCTGCGGCTTCGGCGACGCTGCCGCGCGGTTCGCGCGCGCCCAGGCTGACGTATTCCCACGGCAGGCCATTCGCGTCGGCCGCCACCTGGCCACGGCTGGGCAGCGCCCGCACGTACTCGTAGCGGATGGGATAGCCGCGCCCAGCGACGAGATCGATTGCGACCGTCTTACGCGGCTGGGCGCCGCCGCCGAGGTCCAGGCTGTCCGGAACGCCCGGCGTCGCCGCGTCGATCAGCGCCGCGCCGTCCAGCCAAAGCCGCATCTCGCCCGGCCCGCGCAGCGAGAACTCGTGACGGCCGTCCGTGGCCGGCCAGAACCAGCCGCTCCAGCGCAGCGCCGCGTAGTCGCCGGGCGAATCGCCGCCCCAGTCGTGGCTGACCAGCTTGCCCAGCTGCCGCTCCGGCCGCGCCAGCATCGGCGCGCCGGAGAGGTCCTTGGCGGCGAAGTACTCGCAGAGCAGGCCTGCCTGACCGCGCGCTTCGTCCGGGCTGAAGTTGGCCGGCCGCGCCGCCGGCGGCACGGGTTCGTTGTCGCCGCCGTCAGCGTGCTCGACCACGGCATGCCCGGCCAGGCGCTCGGCGATCGACGCCAAAATCGACGGCCGGCGGTCGGTGCGCACCTGTGAGGATCCGCCGCCCTGGATGCGCCGCGCCGCCGCGTTTGGCCCGACCACCGCTATCCGCTTGAGGGCCTGTGGCGACAGCGGCAGCAGCTCTGCCTCGTTTTTGAGCAGGACCACGGCTTCGAGCGCTGCGCGCTCCGCCAACTGGTGATGTCGCGCGCTGCGTAGTTCGCCCGCTGGCCGCGACTTGCCGTCCAGCACCCCGGTCCGCAGAATCAGCCGGCACATACGCGTGGCTGCGTCGTCGATCACCGGCGTCGGAACGTCACCGCGCTCGACCGCCGCCAGCAGCTTGTCCCCGAACCAGCGCGGCGGCCCTGGCATCTCCAGATCCGTGCCGCCATTGGCCGCCGCCGCGGTGGCGTGCACCGCGCCCCAGTCCGACACCACGACCCCGTCGTAGCCCCACTCGTCCTTCAGCACGTCTCGCAGCAGCCAGGCATGCTCGGTGGCGTAGGTCCCGTCGATGCGGTTGTAAGACGCCATGACGGTCCATGGATTGCTCCGCTTCACGATGCGCTCGAAGGCGGCCAGGTAGATCTCGCGCAGCGTCCGCTCGTCGGCTTCGACGCTGACGCTCATGCGGGCCACTTCCTGGTTGTTGGCGGCATAGTGCTTGAGCGAGGCGCCGACGCCCTCGTTCTGCAGGCCTTCGACGTAGGCCGCGCCGATCTCCGCGGCGAGGAACGGGTCTTCGGAATAGGTCTCGAAGTTGCGCCCCCACAGTGGCGTACGCATGATGTTGACGGTGGGCGCCAGCACCACGTGGTCGCCCAGCGCCAGCGCCTCGCGGGCGATCGCGCCGCCTACTTCCTTCGCCAGGTCCGGATTCCAGGTCGCCGCCATCGCCACGCCGACCGGAAACACGGTCGCCGGCTCGCCGGCGTTCGAGCGCACGCCGGTCGGACCGTCGGTCATGCGAATCTGCGGCACGCCCAGGCGTTCGACGCCTGCCAGCGTAAACGGCCCGGCGCCGGCCATGAGCGTTACTTTTTCTTTCAGGCTAAGTCGCGAGACCAGGTCCTGAACGCGCGCCTCCAGCGGCGCGTCCGCATCGAGATAAACTGGGGCCACGGAGAGGTCGCCCATCGGGGTCGCTCCTGAGCAAAAGGCGGTTGCCGCAACACAGGTTGCGACAATTGACTATCCTGCGCCAGCGCCCCAGTTGAGGCGCAAATCGGTAGTTCCCCGGATTTACAATTCGCGGCCATCGCCAGAAGCTCGCGGACGCTGGGGGGCTGGCAAGAATCAAGTAACCGGGGGTGGGGTCCCGATCAGTTGGCGAGACCTATGAACCGCTCTTTGAGCCGGCGCGAGCGAGCCCAGATCAGCTTCGACTCCGCGGATATCCACCTCGGCGCACAACGCTACGACGACGCGCGCAAGGATTTCGAGGAAGCCGTCGCGCTGAACCCACTGCACTCCAAGGCGCACCTTGGTCTGTCGATGGCGCTGCGACACCTCGGCCAATGGCCGGAGGCCGAGCGCTCGGCGCGCGCCTCGCTGGAGGCCGACCCGCACTTCGCCCGCGCCGCCCACTACCTGGGCGCGCTTCTGGTCGAGCAGGACCGGCTGTCGGAAGCACTGCCGTTCCTGCAGGCCGCCGCCGACTGGCAGCCCGACGTGGCCCAGCACCAGCGCGATCTCGGCGTGACGCAGCTGTTCCTCGGCGATGTCGAAGGCGCCAGGGCGCGCCTGCTGCGCACCATCGAGCTCGACGTCCACACCCATGAGGTCCTCTACACCCTCATCCGCATGTGGAAGATGGATGACGGCTCGGAGGGCGCCAAGAAGCTGCTCGAGATCGTCACCGAGTTGGAGGGCAAAGCCGCCGATCTGCCGGCCGCCGAACGCGCGCAGGTGCTGTTCTCGCTCGGCAAGGCCTATGAGGACCGGGGCGAATACAAGGAAGCTGCGGCCACTTTCGCGCGCGCCAACAGCGTCAAGCGCGCGACCGTGGAATACAACTCGGACGCCACCGAAACGCGCCTCAGGCGCGTGGCCGAAATCTTCGACGCCAAGATGCTCGGACGACTTTCCGGCAAGGGCGTCACGTCCGACCGGCCCATCTTCGTGGTCGGCATGCCGCGCTCAGGCTCGACCCTGGCGGAGCAGATTCTCTGCGCCCACCCGGAAGTGCATGGCGGCGGCGAGATGTTCACGCTGCCCTCATTGCTGGAGAATTCGCGCGGCATTGGCGGCGTGGGCTATCCCGAGTGGGCGACGACGATGAACGACGTCGATTGCGCCACCATCGGCAAGGCCTATCTGGATCGCATCCCGGCCGGCCTGCCCGGCCGCACCCGCACCACCGACAAGTGGCTGGAGAACTTCGAGCACCTTGGCCTGATCGCCGTCTGCATGCCCAACGCCAAGGTGATCCACTGCCACCGTGACCCGCGCGACCAACTGCTCTCTATGTGGTCGCTGCTGTTCTCGCAGAACCAGGAATACGCCTACGACGTCGAGGAACTGACCCGCTACTACAAGGCCTACCGGGGCCTGATGGAGCATTGGCGCTCGGTGCTGCCCTCCGGCTTCATGCTGGAGGTGCGCTACGAGTCGCTGGTCGCCGACACTGAGGCCCAGTGCCGACGCATGCTCTCGCACTGCGATCTGGAGTGGGATCAGGACGTGTTGAAGTACTGGGAGACGCACCGGCCGGTGAAGTCGGCCAGCATGTTCCAGGTGCGCCAGCCGATCTACGACAGCTCGATCGGCCGCTGGAAGCCGTTCACCAAGCACATCCCGAAGCTGTTCGCCGCGCTCGGCGTCGACTGACGCTACTCGGCGAAGCGCACCGACAGGCGCACCAGGTCGGCGAGGCAGCCGGCGTCCATTTTCTCCATCACCCGGGCCCGGTGGGTCTCGACGGTGCGCACGCTGATCCCCAGCGCGCGGGCGATTGACGGGCTCGAACGGCCAGCAACGATCAGATCCATCACCTCACGCTCGCGCGCCGAAAGCTGGCCCAGACGATCGCGCTGCCGCTCCTGCTCAAGCCGCCGCTCGGACTGCTCCTGCGTGGTCGCCATCGCCGTGCGCACCGCGGACAGGAACACTGTCTCGTCGAAAGGCTTTTCGATGAAATCGACGGCGCCCCCTTTCAGCGCCTCCACCGCCATGGAGACGGCGGCGTGGCCGCTGATCATCACCACCGCGGTCGCGGCGTCGCGCGCCTTCACTGCGCGTTGCAGCTCCAGCCCGTTCATGCCGGGCATGCGCACGTCGGTCACCAGGCAGCCGGTGGTCTCCGGATCGAATCGGTCGAGGAACGCTTCGGCGCTCACGTGCGCTTCGGCTTCGATCCCCGCCGCCTTGGCGACAAGCGCCAACGCCCGGCCGATCGCCGGGTCGTCGTCGACGATGTGCACCGTCCCTCGCCTCATCGCGCCAAATCCATAACGCGCGTTCGCTAACGCGCCAGTGACAACAAAGCGACGCCTGAATATCGCGCCAGGATGTTTTCCCGGCGCAACAGCTAAGTCGCCTATCCGACGGTTGTGCGCGCTGTTGGTCAAGAGTCGATGAAGAATCGACATGAACGCCGCCGATTCCTGAGCGACCCCATTGATGCTAGGCTGACGGCGTCTTGGGGAGCCCAGCATGCGCCAACGCGGCGGACCGATCCGAGCCTGGACCGCGGCCGCCGTCATGACCACGGCGTGCCTCGCCGCGAGCCCGGCGCCCGCGCAGACAGGCAATGACACCGACCCGCTCCGCGACGCCGAGCGCTCGGTGGTGCGCGTGGTCACCGTCTCCCTCGACAACACCGGTCAGCCCATTGACCTCGACACCGGCAGCGGCTTCGTCGTGGCGCCGGGCGAGGTGGTGACCAACCACCATGTGGTGGCGGGTGCGGCGCAGGCGGCGGAAGTCGATACCTTCGTCATCCCTGAACGCGACACCGGCGGACAGGCGGTGCGCGCCAGCGTCACGCAGACCTGGACCGACGCCGACATGGTGCTGCTGTCCGCGCCCACTCTGACCTCGCCGCCGATCCCCATCGCCCGGGTCTCCCCTGGCAAGGACGCCACGGTGCGCGCCATCGGCTATCCCGGCATCACCGACCAGGTGCGCGGCCTTTCGCTGACGGAGATCCTCAGCCCGCAGGAGCCTTACGTCACCCCCGGCTCGATCGCGCTGTTCTCGTCGATCGCGCCTGGCGGCAACCGCGTCGACACCATCTTTCACACCGCGCCGATCAACCCCGGCAATTCCGGCGGCCCGCTCGTCGACGCCTGCGGGCGGGTGATCGGCGTCAACACCTGGGGCGCCAACGCGCAGCTGGACAGCGACGGCCAGGTGACGGCCCCGCAGGGCCAGTTCATCGCCACCCGCTCGTCGGTGCTGATCCAGTTCCTCAGCGATTCCCAGATCAGCCCCGCGTCCCTGGTCGACGGCGCCTGCGTGCCGGCGGCCGACCAGACGATGCAGGATCGCCTGAAGAGCGACGAAGGCGCCATCGCGGCGGCCACCAACCAGGTCTCGCAGCTGCAGAGCCAAATGCAGGGCGACGAGTCGCGCGAGAAGCAGCTTTCGCTGTGGCTGATCCTGGTGACGGCGGCGCTGGGCGTGCTGGCTATCGTCGCCGCCGTCAGCCGGCTTGGGCGCAAGCCCGCCGCGGCGCCGCATGCCGCTGAACCGCCGCATGCGGCGGTCCAACCGCCAGCCGCGCCCAGTGAGGCCGGTCCCTAGCGGACGATCCCCGCCACGCCGAGCGCGCCAGCCGCCATCAGGAACCAGAGCGGGTTGAACTTGGTGAAGTAGGCCAGCGCCGCGCTTGAGCCGGTCACGATGGCCAGCCGCCAGCCGGTGTCCGCCGCCCGGGCCAGCACGAAGGCGCTGGAGAAGACGAAGCCCACCGTCACCGGCGCCAGCCCGGCGCCCAGCGCCGCGCGCCAGTTGGTGTGGCGATAGCGGTCCCAGGCCTTGGCCACCCAGAACGTCAGCACGCACGAGGGCCCGCACATCGCCGCCGTGGCCACCAGCGCGCCGGCCAGCCCCGCCGCCTTCCACCCGACCAGGGTGGTGACCAGGAAGTTCGGTCCTGGCGCGGCCTGCGCGATGGCGAACAGGGCAGCGAAGTCCTGGTCGGTCATCCAGTGGTGCACGTCGACCGCCTGGCGGTGAATCTCCGGGATTACCGCGTTGGCGCCGCCGAAGGCCACCAGCGACAGGCCGACGAACTGCAGCCCCAGGGCAACCAGAGTGTCGCTGGCCTTCATACGCGGGCCCGCTCGCGGCTACGCAGCCACCAGGAAAGGCCGATGCTGATCGGCGCCAGGGTCAGCAGCACGTAGGGCAGCGGCAACCTGAGCAGCGCCACCGCCGCGAAGCCCGTCAGCATGAACGGCGCCGCGGCGCGCGGCCGGTTGCGCAGCAGCGGCTCGGCCATCCGCGCGGCCGTGGCGATGACCAGGCCCGAAGCCGCGGCGCCCAGCCCGACCAACGCCGCCCGCACCTGCGGCAGGTTCCCCCAGAGGCTATAGAGCGCCCCCAGCGTGGTGACGATGATCACCGGCGCGCCCACCAGCCCCAGGAACCCCGCGATCGAGCCGCGCCAGCCCCGCATCCGCGAGCCGATGACAATCGACATGTTGACGATATTGGGCCCCGGCAGCGTCTGGCATAGCGACAGCGTCTCGGTGAAGTCCTCGGGCGTCAGCCACTGGCGCCGGTCCACCAGCATGCGCCGGGCGAACGGCAGCGTGCCGCCGAAGCCGGAGATGGCGACGATGAAGAAGGCGACGAACAGCTCCCAGGTCGTGGGCGTCTTCGTCACTTGCACGGGTATCGGCCGGCCAGCGCTTCGGTCACCACGTCCTGAGCCGCCAGCCGCTGTTTTTCCGGGTGCGCGGTCAGGAACGCCGCCACGGTGGCCGCCAGGCGATCAGAGTCCGCTGACGTGGGAAGGCAGACGCGCTCGCGGCGGCTGGCGCCTTGCGCGGCCTGCTGGGCGTCGCTGACGCCAACCACGTAGGCGGCGCAGCGGGCGTGATGGACCGCGTAGTCAGGCGCGTCGGCGGTGACGCCGCACTCGGCGGTCAGCGTCTGCCCGGTGTAGAACTCGAGGTCGCTGGCCCAGGCGGGCGTCGCCGCCCAGATCAGGCCCGGCGCCGCCAGGACCGCCAACCAACGCCGCGCCATCTGCGTCTCCCGCTGACCCAAGGTGAGTTTCCCCCTTTGACGGCGCCCAGACGGGAGTCGCAAGTCTCGCGCGAAACCATTAGAGGTCGGGCTGCCGGCGAGTCCTTGCCGGGCGCGGGGGAAGTAGCCGCCATGGGCCAACGCTCGATTACCAACATCGTCTTCTGCCTGTTGCTGGCAGCGGCCCTGCTCGGGCTGCTCAGCTTCACCGGCTACTGGCTGGCGCCGGTAACCGCTGGCCCGGGCTAAGACGCGCCAAGGATCGCCACGCCGTAAGCCGGCAGGCTGAGACCGTCCGCCGAGAGGCTGGCGCCCCCTTCGAGCAACATCGATTTCTGACCCGGCGCCGCCGCCACCTGGGTCGCCGTCCCGCCCATCTCGAAGAAGCAGCACACCCGCTCGTCGTCTACGAGCCGTTCGAACGCCAGCACGTTGTCAGGCGCCGTCAGCCGCCGCGCCACGCCGGTCTTCAGCGCCGCCGAGGCCTTGCGTACCGCGATCAGCCGGCGCGTGAACGCCAGCATCGAGTCCGGCGCCTGCTCTTGCGCCTCGATGGACAGTGGCAGGTGCGCGGCGTCCATCGGCAGCCAGGCGTCGGCGCCGGCGGTGAACCCGCCCATCGGCGCGGTGCTGGTCCACGGCATCGGCGTGCGCGCGCCGTCGCGGCCGGGTCCGCCAGCCCAGGCGGCGATCGCGAACGGATCCTGCAGCCGCTCGAACGGCACGTGCGCGTCCGGCAGCGCCAACTCGTCGCCCTGGTAGAGGAAGACCGTGCCGCGCATGCAGATCAGCGCCGCCATCAGCGCCCGCGCCTTGGCCTGATCGCCGCCCGCCATCCGCGTCGGAAACCGGGTCACGTCGTGGTTGCCCAGCGACCAGGAAGGCCAGCCACTGGCGTCGGCCCACGACTCCATCGCCGACCAGAACAGATCCGGCGTCCCCGCCACGCCCGAGAGGAGATAGAAGCTGTAGGCCGTGTGCAGGCGGTCGGGGGGCTCGGTGTACTCCTGCTGGCGCTCCAGCGGCTTCTCATCGCCGATCTCGCCGACGGTCATCCGCGCCTCGTAGGCATCCATTAGCGCCCGCAGCTTGGCGATGAAGTCCAGCGTCTGCGGCTGCGAGCGATCGCGCACATGCAGCTGCATGTCGGTGGCCATGCGCGGCGTGCGCCGACGGTTGGCGGCCGGGTTGTCGCTCAGCGCCCGATCGTGCACCAGGTAGTTGATGACGTCGAGGCGGAAGCCGTCGACGCCGCGGTCGAGCCAGAAGCGCGCGATCTCCAGCACCGCCCCCTGAACGTCCGGGTTCCAGTAGTTGAGGTCGGGCTGCTCGGGCAGGAAGTTGTGCAGGTAGTACTGCCGCCGCTGCGCCGACCAGGTCCAGGCCGGACCGCCGAACGAGGCGAGCCAGTTGTTGGGCGGCGTGCCGTCGGGCTTCGGGTCCGCCCACACATACCAGTCGGCGCGTGGGCTGTCCGCCGAGGCCGCGCTCTCGACGAACCACGAATGCTTGTCGGAGCTGTGCGACCACACCTGGTCGATGATCACCTTGAGGCCCAGCGCGTGCGCCTCCGCCAGCAGCGCGTCGAAGTCGGCCAGCGTGCCGAACATCGGATCGACGTCGCGGTAGTCGCTGACGTCGTAGCCGAAATCCTTCATCGGCGAGCGGTAGAAGGGCGAGAGCCAGATCGCGTCGATGCCCAGCGAAGCCAGGTACGGCAGGCCCTGGCGAACCCCGCCGAGGTCGCCGATCCCGTCGCCGTTGGTGTCGCGAAAGCTGCGCGGGTAAATCTGGTACACAACGGCGCCCCGCCACCACTCCGCCATGCTGTCACTCCTGAAGCGAACGAAGCGGCCGTTATAGCGACCCGGGCCGGCCGCGCCCGCCCGAAATCGCGCACGAAAAACGGCCGCCCACGAGGGGCGGCCGCCGTTTCAGGTTCAGGCTGGCGGCTTAGTAGCTTTGCCAGGAGCTGTCTTCGTCCTGGGTCATGCCCAGGTCGTAGTTGAGGCGCGAGTCGAGCAGCGACAGGCGCGAGTTCAGGTCGCGGGCCTGCCAGTCCGACATGCCCTCCGACTGGTAGCGCTCATCGAGGTCGACGATCTGGCGCAGCTCGCTGCGCAGTCGCGAGCCCTGGTCGAAGGTCAGGTTGCCGTCCTGCACGCCGTCGGAAATCCGCGCCCGCAGGTTGCTCTCGTGCTGCGCCGCATCGGCGTCATACGATTGAGCGAAGGCGGGCAGAGCGACAGCGGCCACGGCGCCCGCCGCGGCGAGCGCGATCAAGGCTTTCCTCATGGTCCAGGTTCCTTATGCTTGATTGTAGATCGGCTACATTTTCAGTAACCAGTCATAGAAACGCCCGCATCGACGCGACGTTCCCGCGCTTATCCAGCGACGCAAGCTCCGCTATTTCTAACCTGGTGAGCGGTCTAAACTACAAGCATCAGCCACCGTGGCGCCCGTTGCTCTCGTTCAGGCGCGCATGCGACGCGGGCGACCGTGGAGTTCCGCCCCCGCGTTGGCGGGCATCAGAATGAAGAAGATGCCCGAGATCAGGGCCACCGCGCCCAGGATCAGGAACACCGGCGCGATCACCGGCGCGGAGACCTTCGTCTGGTGCGCTTGCGCCTCGAAGAAGTGCAGCAGCACCGCGGCGAAGCCGACACCGATGCTCTGCGCCAGGCGCTGGCCCATAGTCGACATGGTGGACGCGCGGCTCATCTGCGGCTGGTCGATGTCGGCGAAGCCCAGGCCGTTCAGCGCCGTGAACTGCAGCGAGCGGAAGAAGCCACCCGTGAGCAGGATGGCGTACATGACCCACAGCGGCGTCTGCTTGGTCAGGATCGCGAACGCCATGAACGACACGCCGACGATCACCGCGTTGACGCTGAGCGTGTTGCGGAAGCCGAACCGCTCCAGGATCGGCGGCGCGCAGGTCTTCATCGCCAGCGCGGCGACGGCGCTGGCCAAGGTCAGCAGCCCGGCCTGGAACGCCGACATGCCGAACGCGACCTGCAGCAGCAGCGCCAGCAGGAAGGGCGTCGCCCCGACCCCCATGCGCATGAACGTGCCGCCGACGATCGAGGCGTAGAAGGTCGGAATCCTGAACAGCTTCAGATCAAGGATCGCATGGGGCGTGCGGCGCGCGTGCCAGGCGTAGAGCAGCAGGAATACGACGCCGCCGCCGAGCAGGGCCGGCGTCTGCCACAGCGGCCCGTGCGACTGGTTCAAGGCCTCGAAACCGAACACCACCGCCGCCAGACCGATACCGCTGAGGATCATCCCGACCCAGTCCAGCTTCGGCGCATCTTCCTCCTTGATCTCGGCGATGAAGCGCCCGACCAGGAACAGTCCCAGCACCGCGATCGGCAGGTTGAGGAAGAAGATCCAGCGCCAGTTGAGATAGGTGACGATGAAGCCGCCGATTGGCGGGCCGATCACCGGCCCCAGCAGCGAGGGCATGGTCAGCACCGACATCGCGCGCACCAGGTCGTGCTTGGGCGTCGAGCGCAGCAGCACCAGCCGCCCGACCGGGCCCATCAGCGCGCCCGCCGCGCCTTCGGCGGCTCTGGCCAGCAGCATCTCAGGGAGGTTAGTGGCGAACCCGCAGGCGGCGCAGGCGGCGCCGTAGAGCGCGATGGCGATCAGGAATACGCGCTTGGCGCCGAACCGATCCGCCGCCCAGCCGCTCACCGGCAGGAACACCGCCGTCGCCAGCATGTAAACGCTGATGGTGGTGTTCAGCGACAACGGGTCCAGGTGAAATTCCCGCCCCATCGACGGCAGCGCGTTGGCGATCACCGTGGCGCTCAGCGTCACCATCAGATTGGCGGCGCCGATCACCGCCGGCACCAGGCTGGAGAACGGCTTGACCTCCGGCTCGAGAGGCAACGGCTCGGCGATCGGCTCGCCTTCCATCCCGGCGGCGATCTCGGCCTCGGCCTCGCGTCGCTCTTCCAAGGCAGCGGCGGACACCGCCAGATCGTCAGCGGCCATCAGCGGTCCTCCGCCAGGCGTTCAAGGGGGCCGGCGGCGGCCAGCAGGGCGGCGCGGTCGGCGGGGGACATTTTGGCAAGACGGGCGGCTAGCCAGTCGTTGCGGCGGCGGCGGATGGCGTCCAGCGCCTTGGCGCCCTTGGCGGTCAGCGTCAGCCCGAACCGGCGGCGGTCCTCACCGTCGGGCGCCGAGCGCTCCAGCCAGCCCGCCTGCTCCAGCCGCTTCACGTGCCCGCTCATCGAGGCGCGGGTCATCTGCTCACGGTCCGCCAGCGCGCTGACCCCGATGCCGGCGTTCTTCTTCACCGCGCCCAGCAGCTGGGCGTCGAGGGCGGAGACACCGGCGCGCTGAGCTTCGCGGCGCAGAGCGCGGGACGCGCGCAGCAGCGCGGTCCGCAGCGCATCGGCCAGCGGCGCGACGGCGGCCTCCTTGGCGGTGGGAATGACAGCGTTCATCGGCGTCCGGACGATGTAGTTAGGCTACCTAACTAATCGCACCACCGACGCGTGGCAAGTCGCGAACGGCCCCGCGTCGCCACGTCGCGGGCTGTGCTAGAAACGCGCGCCAGGAGCTAGGGCGCGTCCTCAATTGAGCCAGACGAAGATTGCGGCGGCGTAGATGCCGGCCAGGAAGTTGATGGCTCGCTTGTCGTAGCGGGTGGCGACGGCGCGGAACTGCTTGAGCTTACAGAAGAAGTTCTCGACGTGGTG
>DASXZG010000072.1:0-2567 GCA_036502045.1 Caulobacteraceae bacterium
GCGATCCGGCCTCCCAGGCCAGGGACCCGCTCAACAACGGCGTCTTCGTTCTGGGCGGCGGCGAGGAAGAGGACGACCTCTATGAAGGAGACTTCGTCTCCGTCGCTGTGGTCCACGACGTCTTCTACAACGTGAGCCTGAGCTCGGTCCGTGTCGGCGGCGGCGCCCCGGTCAAGGCGGCGCCCCTGCAACCGGCGTATGAAGCTTCGCTCGTCTCCAACGCGCTGATCGACAGCGGCAGCGACCACCTGAGGCTCGCGGCCGACGTCTACCAGGCGGTGCTGGCGGGCCTGAGCGAGGCGAACCAGGCCTTCGGCCAGATCGTCCACAAGGCCCTGAGCGGCCAGCCCGTCGCCCTGGCCGCGCTCGATCTGGCGGCCTGGCCGGACATCCTCTTCACGCTCTCGGACCTAACCGGCGAGGATGTGGCGCTCACCGTCGCGCCCACCACCTATTGGCAATCGGATTCGCCCGCCCCCGGCCAGGCGTCGTTCCGCATCACGGGGCCGCTTTCCGAGGCGAACCAGTCGAACCTCGGCCTTCCGCTGCTCAACAACTACTACACCGTCTTCGATCGCGGGGCGGGCGCCCACGGCGTCATCCGCTTTGCATCGATCAAGGCGCCGGCGCCGGGTTCCTGAAGGCGCGGCCCGGGTGTCTGGCTGACGTCCGCCTTCCACCCCAAAGCGGTCCTCAGCCGTTATGGGTCCAGATCACCGATCGCCGATCTCGCGAAGACCAGGAACCCTGACCAGCATGACGCTCCAAGCGACGGCAGTGACAGACCCGCTCGCTTGGCCGGCGGCGAAAGCTGACCGCCCGTGAACCTGCTGACGTGGAATATCCAGGCTGGCATCGGCATGGGCCGCTACCGGGATTACCTTCTCCGCGCCCACCTACAGATGATCCACACGCCGTCCAAGACGGTGTCTCTGCGGAACATCGCCGCGGAGATCGCGCCGTACGACGTCGTCTGTCTTCAGGAAATCGATCTCGGCGGCCGGCGCGCGGGATATCGCTCCCAGGTCGACGCCATCGCCTCGCAGTCCGGCCACAATCACCTGGCCGTCCAGCACAACCGGACCATTCCCGGCATATCGCGCCACGGCAACGCCATTCTCAGCCACTGGCCGCTGACCGATTTTCGGGACATGAAACTCCCCGGCCGGATCGCCGGGCGCGGATGCCTGTTTGGCGACGTGGAAGGCCCGGTTCGGTTGCGGGTGGCCTGCCTGCACCTGAGCCTTGGCGCGTCAGACCAGCTGGTCCAGCTTGCCGCCGTCGCCGACGCGCTGCGCGCGGCGCGCGCCTGGGTGGCGATGGGAGATTTCTATTGCGGGGCTCGCAGCGCACCGTTCGCGACGTTTTGCGAGATGTCGGGCGGCAAGCTTCCGCCGTCGGCGCCGAAAACCTTCCCGTCCTGGCGACCGCGGTGGGACTACGATCATATTGTCAGCGGCGGACACGTTTCGCTCACCCGCTATCGCTCCGAGGCGGCGACGTGGTCCGACCACCTTCCGGTATCGGCGAGTGTCGTCTCATGACGCCGGGGGATAATCTCAGAGTAAACCGCACCTGACCTCGCCCTGCGCCCGCTATGCGCGCGAATTGGCGGCAGAGTCTCTTGAAAGGCCGCGATGCTGACTGCCGACCATGAGGCAAGCGTCACGCGCCCAATCGAAGGCCACGGAATTGACCGTCAGGTCACCCACCACCCGAGTTTGATTGGTTCGACCTCAAAACCCAATAGGGCCGCTTTCCATCCACGGTAGCGGTTGCCCTTCATGGACCCGGCGCTGGTGAAGTTGCTCGAGGCGGGGGGGGGGGGGGCCGCACCTGCGGTAGGGCGGTTCGGGTTGGCGGCGTCAGCCCTTCGGCGTCTCGGGCCAGACCACCGGGTCGACGTTATCGTGGACGATTTGGAGGATGACCCTCAGGCTTTCGGTCAGGTGTTCGCGCGTCACGCCGCCGTAGGTGAAGTCCATGCGAGTGAAGGTGAGCACGTCGCCGTCCGCGCGGGCGGCGATGTAGAGGAAGGCGAGCTTGCGTTCCAAGGCCTTGGCCTGGGCGGCGTCGCGGGCCCGCAGGGCGATGCCGAACTCGTATTCCTGGCAGCGACGGGCGTCGCCGTCGCCCTTGCACTCCAGGCCCTCGAACCAGGGATGGTTGTCGCCGGGAAAGGCCATTTCGACGGTGAAGCCGTTGTCACCGGTTTCCTTGACCCGCTCCACCTCGCCTCCGGCGTCGGCGGCGATAGCGCGCACGTCGGCGATTGAGACGCCGTCGGTCAGGTCGACCGAACGGGCCGGCGGCGGGTCGGCACTGGCCGTCGCGGCCACGACGGAAGCGGCGAGGGCGAGGATGATGATCCGTCGGAAACACATGGCTCTCTCCCCCGTGAGCGGCGCGCGGCGCGAAGCCGGATCAGCGCAGATTGTCAGGCTTGGAGGGCGGCCCCAGTTCGGCCAGGGCCGCGGCGCCGGTGGCGGTGATGTTCCAGCCTTCGCGATTGCGTTCGGCCAGCCCCAGGTCGACCAGGGAACGGGCGTCGGCGATATTGATCCAGT
>DASXZG010000073.1:0-73855 GCA_036502045.1 Caulobacteraceae bacterium
TGGTCTACGGCCCGCCCGGCTGCGGCAAGACCATGCTGGCGCGGGCGGCGGCCGGCGAGGCGCACGTCTCGTTCCTGGCGGTGCGCATCCCCGACATCCTCGACCGCTGGCTGGGCGAGAGCGAGAAGCACATCGCCGCGGCCTTCGCCGAAGCGCGGGCCCGCAAGCCGTCGATCCTGTTCTTCGACGAGATTGAGGCGCTGGCGTCGCGCCGGCGCGGCGGCGACCACGACCACACCTCGACCATGGTCTCGACCTTCCTCAGCGAGTTCGACGGCCTGGCGGCCGCCTCCGAGCAGCTGCTGGTGATCGCGGCGACCAACGTGCCCTGGATGATCGACCCGGCGTTCCGCCGGCCGGGCCGCTTCGACCGGGTGCTGTTCGTGCCGCCGCCGGACCGCGACGCGCGGCTCTACATCCTGCGCCAGCTCTTGAAGGACCAGCCGACCCAGGCCGGCCTCGACATGGAGCGCTACGCCACCGCCACCAGCGGCTTCTCCGGCGCCGACCTGCTCAATCTGGTCGAGACCGCCATCGACCTCGCCATAGACGACAGCCTCTCGGCCGACACGCCCGAGCCGCTGTCGCGCAAGCACTTCGACGGCGCGATGAGCGAGGTGAAGCCAACCACCGCCGAGTGGCTCTCCACGGCTCGCAACTACGCCAAGTACGCCAACGACGGGGGGCAGTACGACGAGGTGCTGAGCTTCCTCGGCAAGAACGCGCGATGACCATCGCCGACGCGGCGCTGGCGCCCGCGCCGCCCACGGCGGACGCGCTGGTGCGCCAGGCGCTGCGCTATCGCAACGCCGGCGTCGAGGCCCGCGCCATCGACCTGTTCAAGCAGGCGCTGGCGATCGACCCGCTGTACGTGCCGGCGCTGAGCCAGCTGGCGGCCACTTACATCGACCAGGGCAAAGCCGCGCCGGCGATGGAGCTGCTGGCCGACGCCGAACGGCAGGCGCCCAACTCGGCCACCGTGCGCCGGCTGCTGGCGCTGGCCCGGCTGCAGCGGCGCGACTTGAAACGCGCCAGGGCCGACGCGGCGGAAGCCGTGCGCCTGACGCCCGACGACGGGGTCAACCACACCATCCTCGGCCGCGTGATGACCGCCCAGCGGCTCTGGCAGGACGCCGACGCCGAGCTGAAGCGCGGCGTCGAGCTAGCGCCCGACATCGCCTACACGCTGGTGCACCGCGGCTACTTCCTGCTGGCCCGGGGCCGCATCAAGGAAGCCGGGGAAGTGGCCGATGCGGCTGGCCGCGCCGCGCCTGAAGACCTCGGCGTGCTGCTGCTGCGGGGCGACGCGGCTCTGCGCGCCGGCCGCGTCGCCGAAGCCAAGGACTTCGCGCTCTGGGCGGTCTCTCAGCGTCCGGACAGCCGCCAAGCGCTGCGCCTGCTGATCAGCGCCAAGACCCGCCAGAGCTGGCTGCTGGGCCTCTGGTGGCGGATGACCTACTCGATCTGGCTGCGCCTGGCCTTGGTGGCGCTGTTCCTCCCTTTCGGCCTCTGGTTCCTGCCCGCGATCTACCTGATTGCCGGCCAGGTTATCTTCAAACAGATGCTCGACCGCGAGCTGAAAGCGGTGAAGCTGAAGCCGGGGTTTTGACTCGGCGCCCGTCGCCTGAACCTTCCTATCGGCCGCGCTCTGGCTCATGATTGCGCCGGCGAACGGGAGGGCGGCGGTGCGGGGGTTCAGTCTGGCTCTAGCGATCACCGGCATAGCCGGCGCGGCGGTCGCGCAAGACTACGTCGACCCCCCGCGCGGTTACGTCAACGGCAGCGCAACTTCGACGCCCGCGACACCGGGCGTCAAGACGCAGGCCGAGACCGCCATCCGCGGCTATTTCAGCTCCGACGGACTGAAGTTTCGCGCCGAGCGCGTGCGGATCGCCACGTCGGTCACCCGCGGCTTCGACCAGCGCATCGCCGGGCCGATCTCCATCGTTTGCGGCGAGTACCGACAACCTGACGCGCCGGACGACTATCGCAGCTACGCCTGGTTCTACGTCGCCATCAAAAAGAGCGATGTCCTGTGGTCGGAGGCCGACACCGTCGCCGACGGCCATAGCATGGCCTACGACGACTGCCAGGGCGCGGGCATGACCAACTAGCTCTCGGCGCGCAGCACCTCGGCCAGCAGCCGGCCTTCCGCGGCGCGGCTGGAGCCGGCGCGCCAGGCGACGACGATCTGGCGGGCGGCGTGCTCGGTGGCGAGCGGGCGGACCGCCACGGCCGCGGCCTCCGCCAGCCCCGCTTCAACGGCCATCGCCGGCAGGAAGGAGACGCCGAGGCCCGATCCCACCATCTGCACCAGCGTCGGCAGCGAGGTGGCGGCGAACACCGCTTCGTCGCCAGGCCGCGCCGGCGCCAGGCCGCAGGCGGCCAGCGCGTGGTCGCGCAGGCAGTGGCCGTCTTCCAGCAGGATCAGATCCTCGGCCTCCAGCCGCTCCGGGGTCACGCGGGCTTCGGCGCACAGCGGATGGTTGGCGGGGAACGCCGCCAGCAGCTCATCGTCGGCGACGTCGGCCCATTCGAGCCCGGTCATGTCGTAGGGCAGCGCGATCAGCGCCGCATCGAGCGCCCCGCCCTTGAGCGCCGCGATCAGCCGGCTGGTCAGGTCCTCGCGCAAGAAGAGCCGCAGCTTGGGGAAGCGCCGCCGCAGGACCGGCAGCGCCAGCGGCAGCAGGAACGGGGCGATGGTGGGGATGACGCCCAGCCGGAAGCGTCCGCTGAGCGGCTGGCCGGCGCCTCTCGCCGCCTGCACCAGATCTTCCGCCTGCGCCAGGATCGCCTCGGCGCGGGCCACGGCCTCCTCGCCGGCGGCAGTGAGGATGACGCCGGCGCGGCCGCGGTCCACCACCGGCGCGCCCAGGATCTTCTCCAGTTCCTGCACGCCGGCGGACAGGGTCGGCTGGGTGACGTGCGCCGCCTCGGCGGCGCGGCTGAACGAGCGGTGCTCGGCCAGCAACTTCAGGTACTGCAGTTGGCGCAAGGTCGGGAGCATGACTCTCAAGATAGGCGCGCTCGATGCGCTCGCCAGATGCCATCGACGGAACCGATTGGTAAGACGGCCGCGCGCAGCTATGCCTGCGGCTTCAGGAGGAACGCTTGGCCGACGGACCCTGGGACCTGCCTCCGGCGACGCCGCCGCCGCCAGCAGAGCGGTTGCGCGTGGCGAACCCGCGCGGCCTAGTGATCTGGCTAGGTCTGCTGGGCGCGGCCGCGCTGCTGCTGGTTGTGCTGATGACCGTCTTCCCGGGTCAGGCCAGCCAGCTGGACCTGACCCAGGCGGCGATGCTGATCGGCTGGCTGGCGCTGGCCTCCAGCGGCCTGCTCTACAGCCGCCGCTACCGGGCCGGGCAGGTGATCCGCAACCTCGCCATCTGGGCGACGGCGGTGGGCGTCATCGTCACCGTCTACACGTTCCGAGGCGACATCGTAGCGGGGGCGAACCGGGTGCTGGCCGAGATCGCGCCAGGCTACGCGGTGGCCAACGCCGACCATGAGATCGCCGTCCGCGCCGCGGGCGACGGGCACTTCTACGTGATGGGCCAGGTGAACGGCGCGCCGGTGCGCTTCGTCGTAGACACCGGCGCCAGCGACGTGGTGCTGAACCGCCAGGACGCCGCCCGCGCCGGCATCGATGTCAACGCGCTGAAGTTCAACGCGGCCGGCGAGACCGCCAACGGCGTCGGCTACAACGCGGCCTACACGATCCCGCAGCTGGAGGTGGGGCCGATCCACATGGGCAGCGTGGCTGGCTCGGTGAACGGCGCGCCGCTCTCCACCTCGCTGCTCGGCATGACCTTCCTCAGCCGCCTGCAGTCGTTCGAATTCAAGGGCGACACGCTGATCATGCGCTGGAAGGGCTGACGCGCTGGCGGGGCTAGGCCCGCGGCGCTAGAGGTGGCCGGAGCTTTTTCCGGAGCCGCCCATGCCCTCGACCGACAATCCCGTTCTCGCCCCCTGGACCGGGCCGCACGGCGGCGCGCCAGCCTTCGACAAGGTCGAGACCGCGCATTTCCAGCCGGCGCTGGAAGCCGGCATGGCCGAGCGGCGCGCCGACGTCGAGGCCATCGCCACCAACCCCGCGCCGCCGACCTTCGAGAACACCCTGGCGGCGCTCGAGACCGCCGGCCCGCTGCTGGATCGCGCAAGCCGCATCTTCGGCGTCTACGGCTCGACCATGAATACCGCCGATGTGCGCGAGGTGCAGACCTGGTCGGCGCCCAAAATGGCGGCGCTGCGCGACGAGGTGGTGCAGAACGGCGCGCTCTTCGCCCGTATCAAGTCCGTCTATGAGGCGCGCGGCAGCCTGACGCCGGAGCAGCAGCGGCTGGCGACGGTGATCTACGAGCGGTTCGTGCGGCAAGGCGCGGCGCTGGGCGACGCCGACAAGGCCAAGCTCTCGCAGATCAACCAGCGGCTGGCCGGCCTCTATACCAAGTTCGGCCAGAACGTGCTCGCCGACGAGGAAGGCGAGGCGCTGGTGGTGGACCGCGAAGCCGACCTCGCCGGTCTCGATGACGAACAGAAGGACGCCGCGGCGGCGGAAGCCAAGAAGCGCGACCTCGCGGGCAAGTGGGCCTTCGCCAACACCCGCTCGGCGATGGAGCCGTTCCTGACCTTCGCCGACAACCGGGCGCTGCGGGAAAAGGCGTTCAAGCTGTTCAACGGGCGCGGCGACGGCGGCAACAACGACAATCTGCCCCTGATCACCGAGATCATGGCGCTGCGGGCCGAGAAGGCGAAGATCCTCGGCCAACCGACCTTCGCCCACTGGATCGCCGACGGGCAGATGTCGAAGACGCCGGACGCGGCGATGAAGCTGCTCACCGCCGTCTGGGGCCCAGCCAGCGCCCGCGTCGCCGAAGAGGTGGCCGAAATGACCGACCTTGCCTCGGCCGAAGGCGCCAACGAGCCGATCGCGCCCTGGGACTACCGCTACTACGGCGAGAAGGTGCGCAAAGCGAAGTACGACCTCGATGAGAGCGAGGTGAAGCCCTACCTGCAGCTTTCCAAGCTGGTCGAGGGCATGTTCTGGGCCGCCAACCGGCTCTTCGGCCTCAGCTTCACCAAGCTCAGCGACCTGCCCGTCTACCACCCCGACGTCACCGTCTACGAAGTGACCAAGGACGGCCAGCGGGTGGGCCTGTGGTACTTCGATCCCTTCGCCAGGGCCGGCAAGCGCTCCGGGGCCTGGATGAGCGAGTACCGCACCCAGCAGCGCGTCGACGGCGACGTGACGCCCATCGTCTCCAACAACGAGAACTACATCCCGCCGGCGCCCGGCGAGCCGGCGCTGATCAGCTGGACCGACGCGGTGACGCTGTTCCACGAGTTCGGCCACGGCCTGCACGGCCTCAACTCCAACGTCACCTACCCGTCGCTGGCCGGCACCGCCGTGCTGCGCGACTTCGTCGAGCTGCCGAGCCAGCTGTTCGAACACTGGCTGCCGACCCGGGAGATGCTGGGCAAGTTCGCCGTGCACGCCGAAACCGGCGAGCCGATGCCCCAGGCGCTGGTGGACAAGCTGCTGCGGGCCGAGAACTTCCACCAGGGCTTCAAGACCACCGAGTACCTGGCCTGCGCGATCCTCGACCTGAAGGCCCACCTGAAAGGCGCCGAGGCCATCGATGCGGCGACGTTCGAAGCCGAGGCGCTGGAAGAGATCGGCATGCCGCACGAGATCGTGCTGCGCCACCGCCTGCCTCACTTCCTGCACATGTTCTCCAGCGAGGGCTACGCGGCCGGCTACTACAATTACATCTGGGCCGACACGCTGAGCGCCGACGCGGCGGAGGCCTTCGCCGAGTCGTCCGGCGGCTTCTACGACAAGGCGGTGGCCGATCGCTTGCTCGCCGAGGTGCTCAGCGTCGGCAACACGCTGGAGCCGGGCGAGGCCTACCGCCGCTTCCGCGGCCGCGACGCCGGCATCGATGCGCTGATGCGCGACCGCGGCTTCGCCACCGCATGAGCCTGACCATCCGCGGCCTCGACCACCTGGTGCTGCGGGTGAGCGACCTGGAGCGGATGGAGCGGTTCTACGTCGACGTGCTGGGCCTGGAGGTGGCGCGCCGCGCCGACCGCATCGGCATGGTGCAGCTGCGCGCCGGCGCCCAGCTGGTGGACCTCGTCGACGTCGCCGGCATGCTCGGCCAGGAGGGCGGCGCGGCGGCCGGCAAGCACGGCCGCAACCTGGGCCACTTCTGCCTCAACGTGCAGGACTTCGACCTCGCCAAGGTGGTGAAGCACCTGGAGGCGCATGGGGTGGCTGTCGGCGAGAGCGGCCGGCGGTACGGGGCCGGCGGCTTCGGGGTGTCGGTGTACCTGACCGACCCGGAAGGAAACGGGCTGGAGCTGCGGGGGTAAGCGCGCCCGATCCGGCACCGGCGGTAATTTTCTCTTGACATGAACAAACAGAGAACATATGGTGGCACGATTCAGGAGCCGCCATTGACGTTCCATTCTCTCCACCTCGCCAACAACCCCTCTGGCATTGCCTGTGACGAGACCGGCTTAAGGGTCGGCGGGGTCGCAATTCTCGCAAACGCCGGATCGTGGTGCGTCCGGCCGCGCATGGAGCTCAACGGCGAATTGAGCCGGTGCTATGGCCTGCCAATTGACGTCACCACCAAGACAAAAGCGTTCGACGCCGTCGCAAATGCGCTCAACCGCGGGCGATGTCGCGCATGCCCAATTGGTGGCGCTGCACATCAGGATGCCGGAGCCGTCGGCGTTGGGTAAGCGCATCGACGACAGCGACCTGCTCAAGCTGGTCCGAGGGCTGCGGCAAGCGGGACTGCTTTCGAAGGACTTCGATCCCGAGAAACATCCGCGGTGGCCGGCCGGATCTCCCAACAGCGTCGGGGGCCAGTTCTCACCGGCCGGGGGCGAGGGTGGTTCCGTGAGCCGCCCGGCGAGCGCACGGCTGATCGCCGGTCAGATCGCCGTCCCAGTTCCGGTTGGCCCGCTGATTGAGCAACTGATCCCGGAAATGCCCGACATCAGCATTCCGTCTGAACTCGTTCCACCGCCAATTAGTGGCCCATCGGCCGGCAATCCCTACCCAAACAGACCCGAGTGCGTGAAGGAATGGGCTGACGCCGAGGCGTTCTGCAGGGACCTACAAGAGCGCAAAGTCCTGGAAAAAAAGCGCTTACAAATCGCTGGGCAGGACACTCGGAGAATGCATGCGCGGGCGGGTGTCTCAAGACTGCGGCGGAAACACGAGGTCAGCGTGATGCGAGCAATGAAGGAGCCGGAAACGGCGGAAGAAGTCCTTGCCGAGCATCGCTTGAGGCGAGCCGATCCTCAAAGATACCTACGCTTGGTGAATGCGAGAATTCGCGCGAATCCGGCGAACTCGCATGCATATTTCGGCAGGCATCTGTTGTGGATGGACCGAGGTGAACCTCAGAAGGCGGTCGCTGACATTACGCGCTGCGTTGAACTCGATCCCAGCCCTGTCGCCTTGTTGAGCCGCGGCCAAGTGCGCCGCCACCTCGGCGAGTACGGGAAAGCGTTGGACGATTTTGCCGCCGGCGAGGCGATGGACCCTCAAAACTGGCAAGACGACGAAATCCCGCTGCTTTACCAGGCCGATACTTACGCGCGCGCCGGCGACGAGGAGAAGGCGCTCGCCTGCTGTGCTCGTCTGCCCGACAATTTCTGGACGCCGGTTATGAACGACACGCCGCCTGGTGGCAAAGCTGAGATCGCGGCGGAACTCTCGAGGCGTGCGGCCGCGGCGCGCGAGCACCTGACTGGGGGCAAGTCCTAGGGCGTCTGTCGGCGCCGCAGCAGCAGCGCGATCACCAGGCCCGCCACCACGAACTTCATCAGTTCGATGAAGGCGTTGGCGAGGGTGTAGTCGGCGCCGAAGCCGTACCAGTTCCAGTAGGAGACGTTGGTGGCCACCGCCGCGATCAGGCCGACCAGCACGGCGACGCCGAAGCGGGCGCCGAAGCCGGCGACGTTGGCCAGAGCAAAGGCCAGCAGCAGCGACTCGGCCAGCTCCAGGGCGAACTCCACGCCCAACTGGCGCGGCGAGAGCCCGCCGGAGCCGTGCGGCGTGTAGGAAAGCAGGCCCTCCGGCTTGCCGGGCGCGCTCGCCATCTTTCCGTCGGCCGAGGGGCCCGGATAGACGTAGACGCCAGCGTGGTCGCCGAGGTTGAGCGACAGCGCCGCGTTCATCGCCCCTTCGTTTGGCATGGAATGGACACCGATCTGCGCCAGCGGCGACAGGTGCGCCGCGCTCGCCCAGACGTACATGGCGATCCCGCCCAGGATCCCCGCGATCAACACCCGCATTGCAGCCCCCTGCCTGCTTTTCCGACGAGCTTAAGCTGGAGGGCGGCGCGCAGCCAAGCGGCTCAGATCGCGGGCCAGCCCTGCGGCATGGTCGCCGCCATCATGCGCTGGAACGCCGGCCGGTCCTGCAGCCGCTGCATCCAGGCGGCGATGTTCGGATAGGGCGCGAAACACTCGGCGTCAGGCTGCAGCAGCAGCGAAGGCACGCCGCGGCGGTTGGCGGCGGACGAGACCCCGAGCCGGACGATGAAGTGGTTCTGGATGTCGGCGGCGGTGAACTCGGAGCCGGCGAGATAGGGCCGCGCCGCCAGCGTGCCGTCGATGTAGCGCAGCACCCGGTGGGAGCCGCCGAAGCGGCGCGACTGCCGCTCGGGGTCGTCGCTGGGCGGCAGGCCGCGGTTGATGAACTCCTGCTGGATACGCGGCCAGGCGCTGCTCTCGGCGAAGTGCAGCCACTCAAGATAGGCCGGGTGCTCCGGCGCGGTGAACGCGGGGCGCAGGCGGCCCTCGCCATAGCGGTTGAGCAGCGTCTCCATGATCGCGGCGCTCTCGATCATCAGGTCGTCGCCGTCCTGCACCACCGGCGCCATCGGAAACTTGTGGCCGGTGGCCCTGAGCGGCCCGAACGAGCCCATGACGTCGCCGGCCTTGAACACCAGCTCGTAGGGCAGCCCCAGCTCCTCCAGCAGCCAGACGATGCGCTCCGAGCGGCGAGCCTCGGCGTGGTAGATGGTGACGGTCATGGCGGCGGCTCCGCAAAGGTTGGCGCGCTGGCGCTATCGCCGCCATTGATCGCGCCGCTGCGGCGGGCGCAAGCTCCACCGTACACCGCGCCTCAAGAGGACCCATGGACCTCCCGCCCCAGACCCTCGCCCTGATCGCCCACATCGAGGCCATGCCCGGCGTCCGCTGGATCACCGCCATGACCCGGGGCGGCGCACCCAAGCCGCTCAGCCGGCGCTACAAGGTGGCGGACAAGATGTTCGCCATCATCTCGCTGACCGCCGAGCCCTTCGTGATCCTGAAATGCGACCCGCACCTGATCGAGGTGCTGAAGGAGACCTACAGCGGCGTCGGCCACCGCTCGCATCTGGACCACCGCCACTGGCTCTGCTTCCAGCTGGACGCCGACGTGCCGGCTGAGGAGACCAATCGCCTGACGGACGCCGCTTACGACCTCGTCCGCGCCGGGCTTACGAAGAAGCAGCAGGCGGAGCTGGCGCGAGCCGCCCCTTCCTTGACCTAGCCGCACTCTTCAGCGCATAAGCGCGCCCTTCCGGCGCAGCGCCAGCTACGCCTCCACCGCCACGACACCCATATGGGACGAGGGCGGCGAGGACCTCCGTCCGCGTGATCGCGCACGGGGGCCGCTGGTGTTTGCCGGTTTTGAGTGGGCGCGCGCCCGGACGCAAAACCAGTACCCACTTTTGCTGGGCGCGCTTGTGAGGTTTCGATGTTCGACGGGCTAACCGAGCGACTCTCCACCGTCTTCGACCGGCTCTCCGGTCGCGGGGTGCTGTCGGAGAAGGACATCGACGAGGCGCTGCGCGAAGTGCGCGTGGCGCTGCTGGAGGCCGACGTCGCGCTGCCGGTGGTGCGCGAGTTCGTCGCCAAGGCGCGCGAGGCGGCGGGCGGCGAAGCGGTGATCCGCTCGGTCAAGCCGGCCGACCAGGTGGTCAAGATCGTCTACGACGGCCTGATCGAGATGCTGGGCGGCGAGGTCCCCGAAGGCCTCAACCTGGCGCTCAACCCGCCGACGGTGATCCTGATGGCCGGGCTGCAGGGTTCGGGCAAGACCACCATGACCGGCAAGCTGGCGCTGCGGTTGGCGCGGACCGAGCGCAAGAAGGTGCTGGTCGCCTCGCTCGACACCCGCCGGCCAGCCGCCATGGAGCAGCTGGCGGTGCTGGCCAAGCAGGCCGAGGTTGACAGCCTGCCGATCGTGGCCGGTCAGACCGCCACCGACATCGCCAAACGCGCGCTCTCGGCGGCCCGGCTCGGCGGCTACGACGTGCTCTTCCTCGACACTGCCGGGCGCACCACGCTGGACGAGGCGATGATGCGTGAGGCGGCCGAGATCGCCCGCATCGCCAGCCCCACCGAGACGCTGCTGGTGGCCGACAGCCTGACCGGCCAGGACGCAGTGCGCACGGCGACCGCCTTCCACGAGCGGCTGCCGCTCACCGGCCTGATCCTCACCCGCGCCGACGGCGATGCGCGCGGCGGCGCGGCGCTCTCCATGCGGGCGGCTACCGGCCTGCCGATCAAGTTCCTGGGCACCGGCGAGCGCATCGACGCCCTCGACGTGTTCGACGCCCGGCGCGTCGCCGGCCGCATCCTGGGCCAGGGCGACGTGGTGGCGCTGGTGGAGAAGGCCACGGCCGAGCTCGACCACGCCAAGGCCGAGGCGATGGCCCGCAAGCTGGCCAAGGGCAAGTTCGACCTCGACGACCTCTCCGAACAGTTGGCGCAGATGGAGCGGATGGGCGGCGTCGAAGGCCTGATGGGCCTGCTGCCCGGCGTGCAGAAGATCAAGAAACAGATGGCCGAAGCCAACATCGGCGACAAGCAGATCCGCCGCCAGCGCGCCATCATCTCGTCGATGACCAAGACCGAGCGGCGCAAGCCCGACGTGCTGCAGGCCTCGCGCAAGCGCCGCATTGCCGCCGGCGCAGGCGTCGACGTGGCCGAGATCAACCGGCTGCTGAAACAGCACCGTCAGATGCAGGACGCCTTCAAGTTCATGGCCAAGGACGGCGGGCGCAACATGGCCCGCCTTGCCGGCATGATGGGCGGCGGCGCGGACCGGCTGAAGAACCTTGGCGGCGGGCGCATGCCCGAGGCCGACGAGGCGGCCGCCCCGCAGCTGCCGCCGATGCTCACCGGGGGCCAGGCCCCCACCCTTCCCGGCCTGGGCGCGCCCCGGCCGAACGCCCTGCCCGGTCTGGGCGGCGGCGGCTTCAACCCCTTCAAGAAACCCTAGAAAGCTCTATTCCGTATGCTGAAGATTCGCCTTGCCCGTGGCGGCACCAAGAAGCGCCCGTACTACTCGATCGTGGTGGCCGACAGCCATTCGCCGCGCGACGGCCGCTTCATCGAGAAGGTGGGCGCCTACAACCCGCTGCTGAAGCGCGAAGATCCCAAGCGGATCAGCCTGAACAGCGAGCGCATCGGCGAGTGGCTCGGCAAGGGCGCCCAGCCCACCGACCGCGTGGCCCGCTTCCTCTCCACCCAGGGCCTGGCCAAGTGGGAGCACGGCAACAACCCGAAGAAGGGCGAGCCGCACGCCAAGGCCAAGGAACGCGCCGAGGCCCGCGCCGAGCGCGCCGCCACCGCGGCCGAGCCGACCCCCGCTGAGGAAGCGCCGCCCGAAGCCGCGGCCGAGCCGACCTCGGTGGAGGAAGCGCCGCAGGAAGCCGCCGCCGAAGCCGCTGAGGACACTGTCGCGGCGGCCGCGCCCGCCGACGAAGCGCCGGTGGCGGACGAGACCCCGGCCGAAGTCCAGACCGCCGCCGAGGTCGCTGAGGAAGGCGCGGACGGCGCGCAGGACCAGGCCTCCGAGGACTGAGCATGACGTGGGCCGCGAACCCCTTCCCCCTTGCGGGGAAGGGGTTGGGGATGGGGGTGTCAGCGCCGTCGCCTGAGACTCGCCCCTCGCCAGGCGGCGATCATCGGGGACGCACCCCCGCCCCCACCCCCTCCCCGCAAGGGGGAGGGGAGCGATGTCAGTGACCGAGCGCCTGATCCTGGTGGGCCGTGTCGCCGGTGCGTTCGGCGTGCGCGGCGAGATCAGGATCACGGCGTATGGCGACGATCCGCTGGCGCTGAAGCGTTACAAGACGCTGCTGCGCGAGGATGGTTCGCCCGCGCTGACCCTGGCCGGCGGCCGGGCGCAGAAGGGCGCGCTCATCACCACGGCACGAGAAGTCGCCACCCGGGAAGCGGCGGAGGCGCTGAAGGGCCTGGCGCTCTATGTGCCGCGCTCGGCGCTGCCGCCGCCGGAGGAAGACGAGTTTTACCTCGCCGACCTGATCGGGCTGGCGGCGGTGGACGTGGGCGGCGCGCCAGTGGGCCGCATCAAGAACGTGCAGAACTTCGGCGCTGGCGACCTCTTGGAGATCGCGCCGGAGGCCGGCCCGACCTGGTGGCTGCCGTTCACGCGCGAGGCTGTCCCGGACGTGCGGATCGCCGACGGCGTCGTGGTGATCGCGCCGCCGGCTGAGGACGACGGATCAGCCTAAGTTGGCCACGGAAAACACGGAGAACACGGAAGCCGCGGCTGCCCCGACGATCGAGCGCGCCAGAGGCGCGAGGACGTTTCTCGCCGGCCGCGCCGGCCAATCGCAGACGTGCCAGTCCGTGTTTTCCGTGTTTTCCGTGGTGGGGTCGTCGTAGTAAGCCTGCCGCTGGGCGGAGAAGACGCCGGCGTCGGCGGCGGCTCTGGTCGGCGCGAAGGCCGCGGGCGGATAGTTGTCGTGCACGTCGCAGTTGGTCAGCGTCAGCGTGCGCAGGCGTTCCGGATGGGCCGCCGCGAATATCTGCGCCACCGCGCCGCCGCTGTCGTTGGCCACCAGGTCGACCTGGTCCAGACCCAGCGCCGCGCAGAACGCTTCCAGCATCTGCGCCTGGGCGCGGAACGAGATATCCTGGGTCGTCGGCACGGGCGAGTCGCCGTGCGACAGGAGATCGATGGCGATGCAGCGCCGGACACCGCAGACGCGGTCGATCACATGACGCCACAGATGGCTGTTGACGAAGACGCCGTGCACGAAGAGCGCCACCGGCCCCTCGCCGCGCTCGACGTAGGCGACCTCGCCGAACGGGGTCGTCACATGCTTCTTGGCCATGGCGGCAGCTCCTCGGTTCGATTACATACCGATGGTCGGTCTGATACAAAACCGACTGGCGGTATGTCAACGGCGAACACGCTTTGAACCAGAAATTGGAGAAGGGCTTGGCCACGCGCGGCCGCCTCGTCGAGGCCGCTGCGCAGCTTTTCGCCGAGCTGGGCTACGCCGACGTGTCGATCGAGGCGGTGCTGCGCGCCTCAGGCGTCAGCCGCGGCGCCCTCTATCACCATTTCGACAGCAAGGAAGCGCTGTTCGAGGCGGTGTTCGAGGCCATGGAGGCCGACATCGCGGCCAAGGTCACCGCTCGCTCCGCCGGGGCCCGCGAGATGCGGGTGGCGCTGACCGCCGGCTGCGACGCGTTCCTCGACCTGACGGCCGAGCAGGCTGTCCGTCAAATCGTGCTGGTCGACGCGCCGTCCGTGCTCGGCTGGGCGAAGTGGCGCGAGATCGAGGCGCGGCACGGGTTTGGCCTGATGAAAGCCACCCTCGCCCGGGCCAGCGAGGCCGGCGCGCTGCCGGCGGCGATGGTCGAGCCGTTCGCGCACATGCTGTTGGCGTCGCTGACCGAAGTGGCGCTGATGACGGCGCGCGATCCGGCCGCGGCGCAGACAGGAAGAACGACGCTGCACGCGATGCTGGACCGCATGCTGGACGGCTCGGCCTAGCGCGCGAACGCTAGACGTAGATGTCGATGATCGAGCCTGGCCGCGGCAGCTTGTCGTCGGCGCGAGCTTCGGTGGCGGCGACGGCGCGGGTGGCCTGCGCGGCAGACGCGCGCGGCGCGGCGGCTTCGGCGGCCGTGGTTTCGTTGGCGGCGGTGGCGGTGCGGCCGGCGAGCGCGGCTTCGAAGAACGCCCTCTGCGCCGCGGCGCGCGGATCCGGCCGCGCCGGCGTCACCGCAGGGGTCTGCGGCGGCACGACCGCCCAGGAGGGGCGTTGGATCGGCGGCGAAGCCATCGTCAGGCGCGAACCAGCAACATGGTTAATAGAAGATGGGAGCGTTGCCCGTTACGGTCAACGAGAGGTTAAGCGCCGGCGCGACTTAAGGCGCTCACCTGATGCTGGGTCAGGAACCAGCGCGGCTCAGCAGCGCTTCGGCGTCGGCGGGCGACAACGGCTGAGCCTGCTTGTCGAGGATACGGCCGTCGGCGCCGACCAGATAGGTCTCCGGGACGCCTGTGACGCCGAAGTCGATGCCGGCGCGGCCGTCCCGGTCCACGAAGACGGTCTGATAGGGGTTGCCGTAAGCGGCCAGGAAGCCGCGGGTTCTGGCCGGATCGTCCTTGTAGGCGACGCCGACGATGCGCACGCCCTCAGCCTTCAGCGCCGCCAGCGTCGGGGTCTCCTCGGCGCAGGGGCCGCACCAGGAGGCGAAGAAGTTGACCAGCGTCGTCCCCTTCAGCGCACCGAGGATGGGGGCGGGCGCGGCGCCGTCCAGCGTCGGCAACGCGTCGGCGGGCGCGGCGTGGCCGACGGTGGCCCGGGGGATCACCTGCGGATTGTGGTGCAGGGCGTAGGCGCCGAAGACCACCACCAGCAGCGCCAGCGCCAGCAGCGGCACAGCGGCCGCCAGCCGGTTCACGGCCGCCGCTCCTTCTCCAGCGCTTCGGCGCGCTTGCGCCAGCGCCGCGACCGCAGCCAAGTATCCAGCACCATCCAGGCGAAGCCCAGCGCGGTGACCGCGTAGGCCGGCCAGACGTAAACGGCATACTTGTCGTGCATCAGGGGCGACGCATCATGCCAGCGCCAGCTGAGCTTCCAGCGAGATGGCGCGGCGGCGGTACACCTCGGCCCGGGTGCGCACCTGCCAGAGCGCGCCGAATGCGAACAAGTAGCCCGCCCCCATCAACAGCAGCGGGATCAGGAACACCGGCGCGATGGCCGGCCCGCCGGGGCGCAGGATCGACTCGCCCTGGTGCAGGCTGTTCCACCAGTCGACGGAGAACTCGATCACCGGCAGGTTGATCAGGCCGACCAGCGCCAGGATGGCGGCGTTGCGGGCGCCTTTGGTCTCGTCGTCGATGGCCGAGCGCAGGGCCATGTAGCCAAGGAAGAGCAGGAACAGCACCAGCACTGACGTGAGGCGCGCATCCCACACCCACCAGGCGCCCCATTCGGGCCGGCCCCAGAGCGAGCCGGTGACCAGCGCCAGCAGCGTGAACGCGGCGCCCAGCGGCGCGGCGGCCTTGGCCGCGGCGTCAGCCAGCGCGTGGCGGAACACCAGGGAGAAGAAGCTGGCGCCGCCGAGGCAGGCGTAGGCGAACATGGAGGTCCACGCGGCGGGCACGTGGATGAACATGATCCGGACCGTGGTGCCCTGCTGGTAATCCGGGGGCGCGGTGAGCCCCAGCCACAGCCCAGGCACGATCAAAGCCAGCGCAATGACGCCGCACAGCGGCGCCGCCCAGCGTGAGAACGCCATGAACCGGTGCGGATTGGCCAGCGCCGCGAACATGGTCGGGAATTAAAGGCCTGGGCGACAGGGGGCAAGTCGCCCAGGCCAAGGCCCGGAAGGTCAGCCGTTAGCCGGCTGTCCGTCTGGACCCATCGGATGATGTCCCCAGCCACCGCCGGGGCCCCCGTGCATCCCGCCGCCGAAACCGCCGTGACGATCGCCGCCCATCGGGCCGAGGTCGTCGAAGGCTTTCTGCTGCGTGGGGCTCAGCTGCGCGTAGAACGCCTTGGTGGCGTCGGCGCGCGCCTGCAGCTGGGTCCGCATCTTGTCGAAGCGCGCCAGCATGCGATCCATGCGCTGCGGCGCGGTCAGGTGCTCGGCTTGTTGTCCGCCAGCCCCGCCACGATCGCCATGGTCGCCGTCCCTTGCGCCCGTGTGATCGTGTTCGGCCGGCTTCATCGCCGCGAGGAAGGTCTGCAACGCCGGCTGCTGAGCCGGGGTGAGCTGCAGGATGTCGTTCAGGCGCTGGGCCCGCATGGCTTCATGCTGAGCCATCATGGCCTGGCGCTGCGCCGGGTCGCCCCAGCGCTGGTCGTGGGCGGCAGGCGGACCGCCGGCTGGCGACGGCGCATTTTGCGCGGTCGCGATGGTTGCAAAGCCCAGTGGCAGCGCCAGCCCGGCGATGAGCCCCATGCGAAGGGACGAGAGTTTCATGTAGTGGGACGTTCCTGGTTGAGGGAACGCCATTATTTGACCGCGTCGCGTGTCGCGCTGATTTCCGGCAACGCTTGGTTTGTTTCAGACTTGCGCGGCTTGCGCCCGCATCATGACACCGCTGTCCGGCAAGCCATGGCGGCGAACAGCGGGCAGAGCGCCGCCGCGGCGAGCGCATAGGCGATCAGGGCGAGGAAGCCGGAGAGCCACGGCAGGCCCCCGGTGAAGGCCGACAGCGCCCCCCCGCCGAAGATCACCGGCGGCGTGATCAACGGCAGCACAATCACCGCGATGATCAGTCCGCCGCGCCGGCTGCCCAGCGCCAGCGCCGCGCCGAGACCGCCGACGAAGGCGAAGGCGAGCGCGCCGATCGCCGCGGTCGCCAGCACCATGCCGCTGAGCGCTGGCGGCGCGCCCAGCGCGGTGGCGGCGAACGGCGCTGCCAGCGCCAGCGGCGCGCCGGCGGCGGTCCACTGTGCCAGCGCCTTGATCGCGGCCACCGCCTCCAGCGGCAGCGGGCCCAGCGCCAGGAGGTCGAGGGCGCCATCTTCGAAGTCGCGTTCGTAGAGCCTGTCGAGAGAGAGGAGCGAGGCCAGCGCCAGCGCGATCCAGGCGAAGCCGGGGGCGATCACGCGCAGCCGTTCGGGTTCCGGCCCGATGGCCAGCGGCGCCAGCGCGGTCACCGCCGCGTAGAACCCCAGCGCCAGCAGCGGCCCGCCGCCGCCGTTCCAGGCCAGCGCCAGTTCGCGCCGATAAAGGCGGAGAAGCGCGCTCACAGGTCGAGCCGCCGGGCGGGCAGGGGCAGCGGGTCGTGCGTGGCGGCGACGATCAGGCCGCCGCCGTCCAGGTGCCGCGCCATCAGCTCACCGAGGAGCGCGCGGTGCGCGGCGTCGAGCGGCGCCAGCGGCTCGTCGAGCAGCCAGAGCTTGCGCGGCGCGGCCAGCAACCGGGCGAGCGCCAGACGGCGGCGCTGACCGGCGGAGAGCTGGCGCACCGCCAGGCCAAGCAGCCGCGTTAGCCCCAGCGTCTCGGCCGCGGCGGCCGCGCTGGCGGCATCGCCGCCGCACCAGGCGGCCTGGAACGCCAGTTCGTCGCCAGCGGTGCGGGTGGTCTTCAGCGCGTCCAGGTGGCCGACCAGGTGCAGATCGGCGCGACGCGCGTCGTCGGGATCGAGAGGTCCGGCGACGCCTGCGAAGCCGATGGTCCCGGCGCTGGGCGCGATCAGACCAGCGATGGCGCGCAGCAAAGTCGTCTTGCCCGCGCCGTTGGCGCCCCCCAGCGTCAGCGCCTCGCCGGCCGCCAAGGTCAGCGACAAATCGTCGAACAGGCGCCGCTCGCCCCGCCGCACGGCCAGGGTCTCGATCTCCAGCGCTACAATCACGCGGGCAATCCGCCGGCGCGGCCGGCGCGCGCATGGACTGTAAAGCCCCCCAGGGCTAAGACACGCGCGGCCGCAGTCCGGGGGCTTTCATCGGCTTTGCGCGGCGCGGGTCGGGACGCTGTGTGTCCCGCCAGAGCGCGCGACCTCGGAACCGATTTTCGGGCGGCCTTGAACAGGGAAGGACCCTCGACATGGCGTCAATCGATAGCCTGAAGACCCGCCGGGAGCTTAGCGCCGGCGGCAAGACCTACCATTACTATAGCCTGCGCGCGGCGGAAGACGCTGGTCTGGCCGGCGTCTCGCGCCTGCCGGTGTCGCTGAAGGTGCTGCTGGAGAACCTGCTGCGGTTCGAAGACGGCGTCTCGGTCGGCGAGGACGACCTCAAGGCGGTCTCGGCCTGGCTGCAGAACAAGGGCGCCAGCGAGCACGAGATCAGCTTCCGCCCGGCGCGGGTGCTGATGCAGGACTTCACCGGCGTTCCGGCGGTGGTGGACCTGGCGGCGATGCGCGATGCGCTGGCCAAGCTCGGCGCCAACGCCGAGAAGATCAATCCGCTGGTGCCTGTCGACCTCGTCATCGACCACTCGGTGATGGTGGACTACTTCGGCGCCGCCACCGCCTTCGAGCGGAACGTCGGCAAGGAATATGAGCGCAATCTGGAGCGCTATCGCTTCCTGCGCTGGGGTTCGTCGGCCTTCAACAACTTCCGCGTGGTGCCGCCCGGCACCGGCATTTGCCACCAGGTGAACCTGGAATACCTGGCGCAGACCGTGTGGACCAACGAGGCCGGCGGCGAGACCGAGGCCTATCCGGACACCGTGGTCGGCACCGACAGCCACACCACCATGGTCAACGGCCTCTCGGTGCTGGGCTGGGGCGTCGGCGGCATTGAGGCCGAGGCGGCCATGCTGGGCCAGCCGATCCCGATGCTGATCCCTGAAGTCATCGGCTTCCGCCTGACGGGCGCGCTGCCCGAAGGCGCCACGGCCACCGACATGGTGCTGACCGTGACCCAGATGCTGCGCAAGAAGGGCGTGGTGGGCAAGTTCGTCGAGTACTTCGGCGGCGGACTCGCCAACCTCACCATCGAGGACCAGGCCACCATCGCCAACATGGCCCCGGAATATGGCGCCACCTGCGGCTTCTTCCCGGTCACCCAGTCGACTATCGACTATCTGGCCAACACCGGGCGCGACAAAGCCCGCGTGGCGCTGGTGGAGGCCTACGCCAAGGAACAAGGTCTGTGGAGCGAGCCGGGCCAGCCCGACCCCGAGTTCACCGACATCCTCGAACTCGACCTCGCCACGGTGTCGCCGTCGATGGCCGGGCCGAAACGGCCGCAGGACCGGGTGCCGCTCACCGACGCGGCCGCCGCGTTCAAAAGCGCCCTCACGGGCGAGTTCGGCAAAACCGAGGAGACCCTCGGCCAGCGCGTAGCCGTCACCGGCGAGAAGCATGACGTCGGCAACGGCGACGTGGTGATCGCCGCCATCACCTCCTGCACCAACACCTCAAACCCGGGCGTGCTGCTGGCGGCCGGTCTGGTGGCCAAGAACGCCGTCGCCAAGGGTCTGAAGGTGAAGCCATGGGTGAAGACCTCGCTGGCGCCCGGCTCGCAGGTGGTCACCGACTATCTGGCCAAGGCCGGCGTGACCAAGGCGCTGGACACCCTCGGCTTCAACCTCGTGGGCTACGGCTGCACCACCTGTATCGGCAACTCCGGCCCCCTGCCGGAGGCGATCTCCAAGGCGGTGACCGACGGCGACCTGGTGGCCGTCTCGGTGCTGTCGGGCAATCGTAACTTCGAAGGCCGGGTGAACCCCGACACCCGCGCCAACTACCTGGCCTCGCCGCCGCTGGTGGTGGCCTACGCGCTGGCTGGTTCGATGAACATCGACCTGGTCAACGAGCCGCTGGGCGAAGGCAAGGGCGGCAAGCCGGTGTTCCTGAAGGACATCTGGCCGACGACCAAGGACGTGCAGGCGCTGCAGAAGAAAGTGGTCAACGAGGACATGTTCGCCAAGCGCTATGGCGATGTGTTCAAGGGCGACAAGCACTGGCAGGGCATCGACGTCGCCGGCGGCCAGACCTACGCCTGGGACATCGGCTCGACCTACGTGCAAAACCCGCCCTACTTCGAGGGCCTGACGATGACCCCCGATCCGGTCACCGACGTCCTCGAAGCGCGCATCCTCGGCATCTTCGGCGACTCGATCACCACCGATCACATCTCGCCGGCCGGCAACATCCGCAAGGCCTCGCCGGCGGGCGAATACCTGTCGCAGCACCAGGTCAGCCAGGCCGACTTCAACTCGTACGGGGCCCGGCGCGGCAACCACGAGATCATGATGCGCGGCACCTTTGCCAACATCCGCATCCGCAACAAGATCACCGCCGACATCGAAGGGGGGGTGACCAAGCACTTCCCCTCCGGCGAGGTGATGTCGATCTACGACGCGGCCATGCGCTACAAGGCCGAGGGCCGTCCGGCGGTGATCATCGCCGGCAAGGAGTACGGCACCGGTTCGTCGCGTGACTGGGCGGCCAAGGGCACCAAGCTGCTGGGCGTGCGCGCGGTGATCGCTGAAAGCTTCGAGCGCATCCACCGCTCCAACCTCGTGGGCATGGGTGTGCTGCCGCTGCAGTTCATCCACGACGGCTGGCAGCGCATGGGCCTGACTGGCGAAGAGATCGTCTCCATCCGCGATCTGGCCGACGTCGCGCCGCGCAAGCAGCTGATGGTGGAGATTTACCGGCCGTCGGACGGCAAGATCGCTCGCTTCCCGGTGCGCTGCCGCATCGATACGCCCACCGAGCTGGAATATTTCCACAACGGTGGCGTGTTGAACTTCGTGCTGCGCAACCTGGCGAAGGCCGGCTGACCGCGGCGCGTTGAATGAGGGCGGCGGGCGCTCACGGCTTAGTGAAGCGGCGCCCGCCGCATCTTTCATTAATCCCGACCTGATGATCCGCGGCGGCTTTTTCGCGGCCTTGCTGGGCCTTTGCGCATGGGCGTCGGTCGCCGCGGCGCGCCCGCCCGTGGTGGTCGAGCTCTATACGGCGCAAGGCTGCGCTTCCTGCGGCGCCGCCAGCGCCCATCTGGCCAGTGCGCTTGCCGACCAGAAAGACGTCATCCCACTGACGTTCAGCGTCGACTACTGGGACTACCTCGGCTGGAAAGACACCTTCGCTCAGGGACCTTTCGCCGACCGTCAGCGCGCGTACGCCGACAAGCTGGGCGTGGCCGAGGTCTACACCCCGCAAGTGGTGGTCGACGGCCGCGCGCAGACGCCCGCGGTGAAAGGCGACGACGTCGACAAGCTGGTGCGTGGCGCGCGCCACTACCCCGCTGACCCGCCGCAGATGCGCTTCCGCGCCGACGACCGCGTCGCCATCGGGTCCGGCCGTGCGCCGGCCGGCGGCGCCGAGGTCTGGCTGGTGCGCTACGACCCCAGGGAACAGGACGTCGAGGTCAAGGACGGCGACAACCGCGGCCACAAGGTGGTGGAGCGCAATGTGGTGATGCAGCTGGAGCGCCTGGGCGCCTGGAAGGGCCACCCGCTGCTGCTGCGCCTGCCCGCCGCGCCCCAGAGTGGCCTCTCGACGCTGGTGCTGGTGCAAGGCGCGGGCGGCGGCCACATCCTGGGCGCCGTGGCGCAGACGCCGTAGGCGGCCGGCGCCGCCAATACACGAGCCCACAAACAACGACCCCCGCGGCCGGAGGGGGCGGGCCGCGGGGGTGTCTTAGAGGGCATTGTCGGCTGACCGGCGACCCATGATCCGGGGGGCTGGGGGGGCTGTTCAGGATCCGGAACCACCGGGCCGTCCGATCAGCCGACGGTGTGAATTTGGCGGGGCATACAGGCGGCGGCGCGACGGAAATGAGGTCTTTTCAAGGCCCATCATGAAGCTTGTTTCATCTTTCCCGCACCTGTTGCACGGCGGACGCTCGCCAGGCGCGAACGGAGCCGCTAGCTTTTCAGGCGCATGTCGGTCGAATCTCAGCCCAGTCGGGCCGTCACCTTTTTCGAGCGCCGCGAGCTCGATCGCCTGATGCAGCTCTACGGGCGCATGGTGGCCGCCGGCGAGTGGCGCGACTACGCCATCGACGGTCTGGCTGACGCCGCGGTGTTCTCGGTCTTCCGCCGCGCCTCTGAGTCCCCGCTGTACCGGATCGAAAAGCGGCCGGCGCTGGCCAAGCGCCAGGGCGCGTGGTCGATCCTGGGCCAGGGCGACGTCACCCTGCGCCGCGGCCATGAGCTGGAGCAGGTGCTACGCTTTTTCGAGCGCGCCAGGTTCTCCGTCGTCGAGTAGCGCGGCCATTGCCGCCCGGGCGCGGGCCGGCGCCTCAATCACGGCGGTCGCGCCAGTCACCTGATCCAGCGCCCCGATCACGGGCAGCGCGCGCAACGCCGGGTCGACGATCTCGGCGCGGACCGCCTGCCAGATGGGCTCGGCGTTGATCACCGTGAACGGGCGCTCGTGGTACGGGCTCACGATTGGCGGGGCGCAGGGCCAGCCGCGCGCGATCTGCAGCTGCGCCAGGACCAGATAAGCCTCGGCCAGCGCCGCCTCGCGGGCCTGCCAGTCGGCGGCGACCAGTGCGCGCTGCAGCAGCGGCGATAGCTCGGCGGCGCATGGCAGCTGGGCAAACGCACTGCCGAACCACTTCGGATATGGCGCGTAGCGGCCCTCGATCAGGAAGGCGAGGCGCATGCCATCGCGCGCCAGCCGCGCGGCGATCACCCGCGAGCCGAGCTCGTCGCCCCGGTCGCCGGTGCGGCCGACGAACGCCTGCTCTTCGCCGATGCGCCGCCACTGGCAGGCCAGCTTGTAGAGCGCCACGTCGCGCGGCGGGCTCGCCAGCCGGGCGCGCAGATCCGTCAGCGCCCCGTCGTCGTCGCGGAATACCGCACCGGCGGTGACCGAGAGCAGGCGCTGCTCCGCGAGACCCAGCCAGGCGAGATTGTCCGCAGGCGGCGGACCGCCGAGCCAGTGGTTGGCGAAGGCATCGACCGTCCAGACCTCCAGCCCGTGCCGGTCGTCACTCCAACCGCCGTTGGCGTGCGGCGCGGGATGCTCGCGGCTGGCCCAGCCGATCGGCACGCCGTGGAACGTCGCTGGCGCCGCCACACCGAAATCCTCGACCACTTCGCGGCCCACCCAGCCGAAGTCGGCGGCGCTGACGAACAGCAGCACCCGCGGGCCCCAGTTGTGGTCCTGCGACATCTCGTCGTCGAAGCCGAGCAGCTCCGAGCCGTAGCCAACCAGGGCCGCGGCGTGGCGCAATCCGGGATAGGCGCGCGCCAGCCACGGCCCCACCAACGACTCGTAGAAGCCGCGCGACAGCTCGATCCCGCTCGGCATGGAACTTGCTCTCCTTGGTAGGCGATCGTTTACCCTGAAGCGCGACCTTCGGGGCAGCCCTCCGGAGACTACAAGCCATGTCCTGCGACGCCGTCGCCTTCGCCGCCACCCTGTGGCTCGCTTCCACCAGCGCCACTCCCGACGCCATCCAGCCCAACACCAGCGCCGTGACGCCCCCATCGGTGGCCTCCGAGCCGCTGTTCCTCGACATCGTGCACCGCGCCGGCAAGCTGAAGAGCGAGACGCAGGCTTTCGAGACCGGCCAGCTCAACACCGGCTTCGCCCAGATGAACGGCGCCTCGTCCTTCGAAGACGAGGTGAAGCAGCTGTCCGACCTCGACATGCAGGGCCACGTGAACCTGGTTTCGCGTGGCTATCAGGACGACCTGAAGTGCATCCTGAAAGGCATCTCGCAGGATCTGCCGGTCAAGCTGCAGGCCCTTGAGGCCGCCGCCGACCCGAAGGCCCGCCACCAGGCCCTCGACGACATGTTCTACCTGCTGCGCGACAACGTCGAAGTCATCACCGCCCCCCCGCAGCCCGCGGCCTGAGCCTCGGCTTGCGGGCGTAGAGACGGGGCGAAGCCCTATTTAACCGCAGAGGACGCGGAGGTTTTTCGCAGAGTGCGCAGAGGCCCTCTGCGTTCTCTGCTCTTCTCTGCGACCTCTGCGACCTCTGCGGTAGATTCTTAAGGCGCCGGCGGCGCGCGCCGGCTTCGCAGATTGTACTCAGCCCGCCGGCTTCGCCGCCGCATCCAGCGCCGCCGCCACCAGGCCGGAGGTCAGCAGTTGCGGCAGCACCTTCGGGGGGCCGCCGTCCTTGCCGTAGACGAGGTAGAGCGGCACGCCGGCGCGGCCCTGCGCCTGCAGCGCCTCGGCGATGGTGGTGTCGCGGTTGGTCCAATCGGCTTTCAGGTAGACCGCGCCGGAGCGGCGGAAGGCGTCGGCCGCCTCCGTCGTATTCAGCGCCAGTTGCTCGTTGAACTTGCAGGTGACGCACCAGGCGGCGGTGAAGTCGACGAACACCGGCTTGCCCTGCGCCCGCAGCGCCGTGACCTTGTCCGGGCTCCAGACCTCGGCGGGCACGCCCGCGGCGATGGAGACGTCCGCGCCAGCGGCTGACGGCGGCGCCTTGTAGGGCGCGCCCGCCACCGCGGCCACGGCAAGGGCCGCGGTCAAGGCGGAAAGGCCGAACACCAGGCGCGCGCGCTGGCCCGACGCCGAGCGCCGCTGCGCCGCGCCGAAGATCCATGCGGCAAGGCCAACCAGCACCGCGGCGGTGAAAGCCAGCGCCAGGCTGGTGGAATCGGTCTGCTGCGAGAGCACCCAGACCAGCCATGCCGCCGCGCCGTACATCGGGAACGCCAGCAGCTTCTTCAGCACGTCCATCCAGGGGCCTGGCCGGGGCATCAGCCGCAGCAGCGCCGGGCTGAACGCCAGCGCCACGAACGGCGCGGCGAAGCCCAGCGCCAGCGCCGCGAACACCAGCAGGGCCACAGGCGCGCTCTGCGTCAGCGCGTAGCCCAGCGCCGGCCCCATGAACGGCGCGGTGCAAGGCGCGGCCACCACCACCGACAGCGCGCCGGTAAAAGCGCTGCCCAGCAAGCCGGCGCGTGACGCGAGCCCACCGCCCAGACCTTGCAGCGAAGCGCCCACTTCGAAGACTCCCGACAGGTCCAGCGCCGCGGCCAGCAGCACCAAAGCGAGGCTGGCGGTGACGATGGCTGGCTGCAGCTGCGCGCCCCAGCCCACCGCCTGTCCGGCGCCGCGCAACGCCAGGATCGCGCCAGCGAGACCCAGGAACGCCGCCATCACGCCGGCCAGGAACGCCAGGCCCTCGGCCCGCGCCGCGCCCACTTCGTGCGGCTTGCGGATCAGCGCCGCGGCTTTCATCGACAGGATCGGGAACACGCACGGCATCAGGTTGAGGATCAGGCCGCCCGCGAAGGCGCCCAGCAGCGCCACGCCGAGGCTGATGGTGTCACTGGACGCCGTCGGCGCGCCGAGGCCGCTGGCGCCAGCCGGCGGCGGCCCGGCGGCCGCGCTCACCTCGTAAGCGCCGCCATCGCCAGTCTCGACCACGCCCGCCACGCTCGCTGGCGCCGCGCCTTTGAACGCCGTGCCGGGCGTTGCGACCAGCGTCAGGCCTTGCGGGCCGAGTTCGACGCTCTGCGGCTGCGCCTGATCGATCAGGCCGGGATCCTGCGGATAGAAATAGGCGTCGGCGCCGCCGTGCCCGGCCACCGCCGCGCCGGCGACGGCGATGCGCAGTTTGCCGCCGGCCAGCTGGTAGGTGGCCGCAAGTCCGCTCGGCTTCGGCGCGGCGGCAAGCGCGGCCGCGATCTTCGGGCCCCAGACCGGGTCGGCCGGCGCGGCGCCGGCCACCACCGGCACGTCCAGAGTCAGGCTCGCGTCCTGCGGCACGCAGACGTCGGCGCAGACCAGCATCTCCACCTTGGCGGCGATGTGAGCGGTCTGCCCTGGCTTGATGTCCGCCGGGATCGCCAGCGGCGCCGCCAGCAGCGCCTCGGTCTCGAAGCCGTAGTTCATCAGCGGTCCGACCGGCAGTCGCTTGGGCGCCGGCCAGACGATGTCGCCGGCGCTCCAGCCGGTCGGCAGCGTCCAGGCGATGGTGGTGGCCTCGCCGGCGTCACCGGGATTGCGCCAATAGGTGTGCCAGCCCTTGTCGATCTTCTGGTCGACGACGACCCAGAGCGTCGAACCTGGCGTCGCGCCGGCGGTCTCAGCCGCCAGTTGGGCCTGCACGTGCGGCTGGCCGAGCCCTTGCGCCGCCGCGGCGCCGGCAAGGGTCAGCGTGCAGAAGCAGGCGAAAAATCGAGCGAAGGAAATGAAATGGCGCATGAGCAAATCACTGCGGCGTCTAGTTCAGATCGGGGCGCGGTGGAAACGGCTTTTGCTGGCTGGACCCTTAGCGAAGGACCGCCGAAGACTCGGCGCCACAGCCCTGATTCGCATTCCGAGGCGCCCATGCCCGCCCACTTCGACGACATCGAGATCGGCCAGGTGGCCACGTTGGGCGCCGTGCGCATCGAGGACGCGCCGCTGGCCGCCTTCATCGCCGCGTTCGCGCCGGGCTGGACGCCCGATCGCGGCGCGCCGGACGCGATGATCTACGCGCTGTGGTCGAAGCTGGATGCCGAAGCCTCGACGGCATGGCCGCAGACCAAGCGTCTGGGCGTCGACGCCCTGCGCTGGATGCGCAATCCGCCGGTGGGCGAACTGATCCGCGGCCGCATGACCATCATGGGCAAGGACGCCGTCGGCGACGACAAAGGCATCGTCTTCGCCCAGCACGACCTCCTCGATGAAGCCGGCCGCCTGGTCTTCTCCTGCCTCACCCGCAGCGTCTACGCGCGATAGGTCGCCGCCGCACGATCTCTCCAACGTCCGTCATGGCCGACCGTCAGTGTCGGCCACCCATGAACACAGCAGTGAGCCATGGCCGTGCCAGAGCACGGCCACCCGCTACCGTTCGCGTTCCTGGGTCGCCGGGACTGACGCCCGGCGATGACGGCGAATGGAGGACCTTGCGCGCCCTTAGTTCGCGTTGGCGGCGGGGACGGTTTCCGTAGGGCGGGAAATGGCCAGTGCGATCAGGCGGTCCCAGCCGCCCAGCGACATCAGGTGGGCGTAGATCTGGGCGATGGCGCCGTTGTCGGTGAGTTCGCGCAGCTTGGCGTCCGGCAGCGCCTTCACCTTGTCCTCCGAGATCGCGAAGTACTCGGCGATGGTCTGCTGCTCGCCGGGCGTGCCGTCGGGCAGGGTGGGCGTGTAGAGCGAGCGGCGGGTTTCGAAGAGATCGAGATCGGTGAGCAGCTTGACGAAGCTCTCGGTGCGCCGGCCCTCGGTCTCGAACTCGTTGCAGAACTGGATGCAGCCGTTGGTGTAGTCGGTGGCTTCGCCCTTCTCGTCGAAGAAGGCCAAGTCGTAGTCCTCGCCCAGCATGGTGGCGGCGCGGTCGATGCACACCACCATCTGCTGGCGCGCGCCATCGTTGGCCAGCACGAACGGATAGCGGCGGATGTAGGCCGGGATGTAGGAGCCGATCTCGAAGCTGCCGTCCTGGCTGACGTAGAGGTTATGGCCCGTGTTGATGCCCATCACCGCCAGCGGCTGGTGGCGCTCGCCCGCGAAGATGATCGGGTAGGAGAGCCCGGCGATCGGAAACTCGGCCACCGTCAGCGGCACCACATTGCTGACCGCGGCGAATCCGAACGGCTTGTCGACGCGGCGCAGGCCCAGCTTGGCATGCCGTTCGCGCGAAAGCGGCTCCGGCTGCGAGTAGAACAGCACGTTGCCGGCGAAGTCGGCGGACGGTTGCGGCGGCTGCGGCGCGGGAGGGATGGCCATGGGGTTCCGATAGGCTGTCGCGGGAAGGCGGGCGGTCTAACCGATCGGGCCGGCGCCGGCAATGCGGGGCGCGGCGGGGCTAGTTCATCAGCACGTTGCCCAGCAGCAGACGCGCGCCGGGCCGCCCCAGCGTCTGGTCGGTCTGCCGCTGCAGCTGCATCGAGATGTAGTCGACATTGGGGACCGCCTTGGGGCCAAGTCCGGCGGCGTAGGTGCGCACCATCTCCCCAAAGGCCGCGGAAAGCAGCGGGATGGACGACTCGGCCCGGGCGTGGAGCGCCGCGTCCGGCACGTCGACGCCCAACTCCACGGTCAGCACGCCGTGCGTGCCGTCGGCCCGGATGATCGTCGCCGTGACGGGATCGAGCTGGATGAACGAGGCGCCGCCGCCTTTCTTGCGCGCGCCTTTGTCCTGCCCGTGCGCCAGCGCCGGCGCGGCGGCGAGCATGAGAGCCAGGGCTTGGCGGCGATCGATCATCGGCGGCCTCCGGGCAGCGGGCTTAGGGGTCCATTTACGAACACGCGATTAACCATGTTCGCGCCCGAGCTGATCCGGGCGAACGCAAGGATGCGCGCGTGGGACGTTTCGCGCCGAACAATCTCAACCTCGACGGCAAGGTCATCCTGGTCACCGGCGGCACCGGCTCGTTCGGACGCCGGTTCATCGAGACCGTGCTCTGCCGCTACGATCCGCGCAAGGTGATCGTCTATTCGCGCGACGAGCTGAAACAGAGCGAGATGCAGCAGGACCTGCGCGAGAAGTTCGCGCCCGAGAAGGTGGCGAAGATGCGCTTCTTCCTGGGCGACGTGCGCGACCGCGCCCGGCTGACGCTGGCGCTGCGCGGGGTCGACATCGTGATCCACGCGGCGGCGCTGAAGCAGGTGCCGGCGGCCGAGTACAATCCCTCCGAATGCATCGCCACCAACGTCATGGGGGCGGAGAACGTGGTGTGGGCGTGCCTCTCCAACCGCGTGCGGCAAGTGGTCGCGCTCTCCACCGACAAGGCCTGTAACCCGATCAATCTTTACGGCGCGACCAAGCTGGCGTCCGACAAGACCTTCGTCGCCGCCAACAACCTCTCCGGCGACATCGGCACCCGCTTTTCGGTGGTGCGCTACGGCAACGTGGTGGGCTCGCGGGGCTCCGTGGTGCCGCTCTTCCAGCGGCTCCTGGCCAATGGGGCGACGCGCCTGCCGATCACCGACCTGCGCATGACCCGTTTCTGGATCACCCTGGCCGAAGGCGTCGACTTCGTGCTCTCAAGCCTCTCGATCATGCGCGGCGGCGAGGTTTTCGTGCCGAAGATTCCGTCGATGAAGATGACCGACCTGGTCTCGGCAATGAGCCCGGGCGCCGAGATCGATGTGGTCGGCATCCGTCCCGGCGAGAAACTGCACGAGATGATGATCTCGGCCGACGACGCGCGCTCCACCGCCGACCTCAGCGATCGCTTCGCCATCGAGCCGGCGTTCGTGGAATATCCACGCGAGCCGTTCCGCGTCGCCGGCGGCCCGCTCAGCGTCGCCGAAGACTTCTTTTACGCCAGCGACACCAATTCCGACTGGCTCTCCGCCGCGGCGCTGATAGCCATGGTGGAGGAAAAGGCGGCGGCGTGAGCGATTTCCTCCCCTACGGCCGCCAGAGCATCGACGACGATGACGTGGCGGCGGTGGCGGCGGCGCTGCGCGATGAATTCCTGACCACCGGCCCGCGGGTCGACGCCTTCGAGGCCGACTTCGCCGCCGCGGTGGGCGCGCAGCACGCCGTGGCCTGCGCCAACGGCACCGCGGCGCTGCACCTGGCCATGCTGGCGCTGGGGGTCGTTGAAGGCGACGTCTGCATCGTGCCGTCGATCACCTTCCTCGCCACCGCCAACTGCGCCCGCTACGTCGGGGCCGAGGTGGTGTTCGCCGACGTCGATCCGCTGACCGGCCTGATGACCCCGCAGACCCTGGGCGACGCCATCGTGCGAGCCGGCGAGGCGCACATCGCCGCCGTGCTGCCGGTGCACCTGCGCGGCGACGCCTGCGAGCTGCCGGCGCTGCGCGAGATCGCGAACAACCTCGGCGCGGCGCTGGTGGAAGACGCCTGCCACGCGGTGGGCACGACCACGACCTTCGACAACCAGCCGGCGCGCATCGGCGACAACCGCTGGAGCGACCTGGCGGTGTTCTCGTTTCACCCGGTGAAGACCCTGACCACGGCCGAGGGCGGCATGATCACCACCGCGGACCCGCACCTGGCGGCGCGGCTGAAGGCGTTGCGCGCCCACGGCATGCTGCGCCCCGAAGGGGCCGACCCGTGGATTTACGAAATGCCGGAGCTGGGCTTCAACTACCGCCTGCCGGACGTGCTCTGCGCCCTGGGGCAATCTCAGCTGAAGAAGCTGCCGGGCTTCGTCGCCCGACGCCGGGCGCTGGCCACGCGCTACGTCGAAGCGCTGGCGCCGCTGGCGCCGACGGTGCGCATCGCCGCGACGCCCGCCTGGTCCGACCCGGCGCTGCACCTGATGACGATGCTGATCGACTTCGAGGCCGCGGGCCGCAGCCGCGCGGCGGTGATGGCGGCGCTGAAGGACCGCGGCGTCGGCAGCCAGGTGCACTACATCCCGGTTCACACCCAGCCCTACTACACCGACCGCTACGGCCACCCCCGCCTGCCCGGCGCCGAAGCCTGGTACGCCCGCTGCCTCTCCCTGCCGCTCTATCCGACCATGGCCGACAGCGATGTCGACCGCGTGGCCGCTGCGCTCGCTCACGCGGTGGGGCTGTCACTATGACGTCCCTTCTCCCCTTGCGGGAGAAGGTGTCGGCGGAGCCGACGGATGAGGGGTCGCGCCGACTGATGAGACTTGCTTGCGCAATGCCAGCTACGGACGCCGCGCCGACCCCTCATCCGACCCCTTCGGGGCCACCTTCTCCCGCGGGGGGAGAAGGGGAGCAGAGCTGATGGATCAGGAAATCACGATCGCCGGCCGCAGGATCGGGCCGGGGCATCCGCCCTATGTGATCTGCGAGCTGAGCGGCAACCACAACGGCAGCCTGGAGCGGGCGCTGACCATGATCGACGCCGCCGCCGCCACCGGCGCCGACGCCATCAAGCTGCAGACCTACACGGCCGACACCCTCACCCTGGCCTGTGACGGGCCCGGCTTTCGCATCGAGGATGGTCCCTGGGCGGGGCGCACGCTGCACGACCTCTACGCCGAGGCCTACACGCCCTACGACTGGCACGGAGCGCTGTTCGATCGCGCCCGCCAGCGCGGCGTCACCATCTTCTCCACACCCTTCGACGCCACAGCCGTCGACCTGCTCGAAAGACTGGGCGCGCCGGCCTACAAGATCGCCTCGTTCGAGGCGGTGGATCTGCCGCTGATCGCTCGCGTGGCGGCGTGCGGCAAGCCGATGATCATCTCCACCGGCCTCGCCAGCCTCGCCGAAATGGGCGAATCGCTGGAGACGGCGCGCTCCGGCGGCGCGGCGGGCGTGGTGCTGCTGCACTGCGTCTCGTCCTATCCGGCGCCGATCGAAGAGGCGAACGTGCGCACCGTGCCCGACATTGCCGCGCGTTTCGGCGTGATCGCCGGGCTCTCGGACCACACGCCGGGAACCGCCGCCTCGGTCGCCGCGGTGGCGCTGGGCGCGGCCGTGATCGAGAAGCACTTCACGCTGGCCCGCGCCGACGGTGGCCCAGACGCCGCCTTCAGCCTGGAGCCGGCCGAATTCACCGCTCTGGTGCGAGATTGCAAGGACGCCTGGCGCGCCCTCGGCTCGGCTGCATACGACGAACTGGGCAGCGAGCGCGCCGCCGCCGGCCACCGCCGCTCGCTTTACGTCGCCGCGGCCGTGAAAGCCGGCGAGACGCTGACCGACGCCAACGTCCGCTCGGTGCGCCCTGGCTATGGCCTGCCGCCCAAGCACCTGCCGCAGGTGCTGGGCCGCAAAGCGGCGCGAGACCTCAAGTTCGGCGAGCCCCTCGACTGGAGCATGGTCGAGTAGGCGCTTAAGTGAGCGGGCATGGCCCGCGTGCTGATCCTTTCCAGCTATGTCGCCTCGAGTCGCGTCGGCGGCGGGGCGCAGGCATTGGCGCTGGCCAGGCTGGGGATCGAGCCGGTGCTGGTCCCGACGGTGATCCTGGGGCGCCATCCCGGCTATGGCCCGCCGGGCGGCGCGGCGGTGGAGGCCGGCGTCTTCGAAGCCATGATTGCCGGGGTGCTGGCGCAGAATCTGGCGTTCGACGGGACGATCACCGGGCATTTCTCGTCCGCCGAGCAGGTCGCCATCGCCGCCGAGACGTTGGCCGCGCTGAAGGCGTCGCAACCGGGCGTCCGCTTGGTTGTCGATCCGGTGATGGGCGACGCGGACAAGGGCCTCTACGTGCGCGAACCCGTGGCCGAGGCGCTGGCGCAGGAGCTGGTTCCGCTGGCCGATCTGGTCGCGCCCAACGCCTGGGAGCTGCAGCGGCTCTCGGGACGCGCCGTGCTGGATGTCGCGAGCGCCGTCGCGGCGGCGCGGGCGCTGGACTGCGCCGTGCTGGTGTCCTCCGTTCCGGCGAGCGAAGAGATCGGCGTCCTGCACGCCGACGCGGGCCATGCGTGGCTGGCGCGTCATGCGCTCTCGGCGGTCGCGCCGAAGGGCACGGGCGACCTGCTCACCGTCGCCTTCACCGCCGCTCTCATCGCTGGCAACGCAGCGCCCGACGCGCTGCAACTGGCCACCAGCGCTGTCGCCGAAGCGGTGGCGTTGGCGGCGGGCGCGGACGAGCTGTCGATCGACGCGCTACCGACGGCGCTCGCCGCCTCGCCGCGCGTCACGCTGGAAGCGGTCCATGGCTGACGCGCCGCCGATGGGCGGCCTCTGCCCGCCGAAGTTCGCCGCCGTGCGCGCCGCGTTCGAGGCCAACTTCGCGCAAGGCCTGGAACTTGGCGCGCGCTTCGCCTTCGCGGTGGAAGGCGAGATCGTCGTCGACCTGATCGGCGGCTGGGCCGACCGCGACATGACCCGGCCCTTCGCCGAGGACACGCTGACCGTGATCTTCTCCACCACCAAGGCTATCGCGAGCTTCATGATCGCCCGCCTCGTCGACGCCGGCCGCCTCGCCTACGACCAGCGCGTAACCGACCTCTGGCCAGAATTTGACGCCGAGGGGAAGGAGCGGCTGACGGTGGCGCAGGTGCTTTCGCACCAGGCGGGGCTCTGCGGCCTTCCAGGCCCTATGACGCCGGCCGGCTGGCTGGATTGGGGCGGCGTCTGCGCCCGGCTCGCGGCGATGGCGCCGCTGTGGCCGCCAGGAACCGCCAGCGGCTACCACCCTGTCACCTTCGGCTACCTTGCCGGCGAGATCTTCCGCCGCGCCGACGGGCGCAGCCTCGGCCATGCGCTTCGCGAAGACCTCGCCGAGCCCCTGGGGCTCGATCTCTGGATCGGCCTCCCGGACTCTGAGCACCACCGGGTCGCAGACGTGCGGCGCCCACCGGCGATGCCCGACCTCGGGCCGATGACCGAGCCCAAGCGGCTGGCGTTCTTCACCAAATGGTCAAGCCCCGGCGGCGTCGACGCCGCGACCTACCGCCGTGCGGAAATCCCCTCCGCCAACGGCCACGCCACCGCGCCGGCGCTGGCGCTGATGATGGCGGCGCTGGCCAGCGTTGGCGAGCTTGGCGTCAGCCGAGTGTTCTCACCCGGCCTCGCCGCCGAAGCCAGCCGAGAGCGCATCGCCGGCCAGGACCTGGTGCTGCCCTACGACATGAGCTGGGGCGCGGGGTTCATCCGCAACCAGGGGCTCGGCATCTACGGCCCCGGTCAACAGACCTTCGGCCACTCCGGCTGGGGCGGCTCATGCTGCTTCGCCGACCCGGAGCGCGGCGTCTCCGGCGCCTATGTGATGAACCGCCAGTCGGCCGAATTGATCGCCGACGCCCGCGCCCGCCGCCTCATCGAAGCGGCGTACGCGAGCCTCTAAGCGTCGCTAGGCAAGAACTTTGCGGCCGATCATGCCGCGCTCGGCCGCCAGTTGCGCGATCTGCACGGCGTTGAGCGCCGCGCCTTTGCGCAAGTTGTCGGCCACGACCCACAGCGCCAGGCCGTTCTCCACCGTCGGGTCCTTGCGGATGCGGCTGACGAACACCGAGAACTCGCCCTGAGCTTCCTTCGGGGTGATATAGCCCGTCGGCTCGTGCTTATCGATCACCATTACGCCTGGCGCGTCACGGAGGATTTCGCGCGCCTCGTCGGCATCGATCGCGCGCTCGAACTCCAGGTGCACGGCTTCCGCATGGCTCACGAACACCGGCGCCCGCACGCAAGTGACGCTCAGCTTGATCGCCGGGTCGAGAATCTTGTGGGTCTCGTTCCACATCTTGTGCTCTTCGTCGGTGTAACCGTCGTCCATGAACTGGCCGATGAAGGGGATGACGTTGAAGGCGATCTGCTTGGGCAGCACCTTCGGTTCGTCCGGTCCCAGCACGAACACCGCCTTGGTCTGGTCCCACAGCTCGTCCATGGCCGCCTTGCCGGCGCCGGAAACCGATTGGTAGGTGGCCACCACGGCGCGGGTGATTTTGGCCGCGTCGTGCAGCGGCTTCAGCGCCACCACAAGCTGGATGGTGGAGCAGTTGGGATTGGCGACGATGTTCTTCTTAGTGGCCAGCTCGATGGCGTCCGGATTCACCTCCGGCACGATCAGCGGTACGTCGGGGTCCATGCGCCAGCCCGACGAGTTGTCGATGACCAACGGGCCAGCGCGGCCGATCTTGGCCGACCATTCCTTCGAGAACGCGCCCGAGACGCTCATCAACACCACATCGACGCGCGAGAAATCGAACTGCTCGATGTCCTGGCACTTGATGACGCCGTTCTTCCAGCCGACTTCGACGCCGATGGATTTGCGCGACGCGATCGCGTGAATTTCGTCCACGGGGAATTCCAATTCCTCGAGGATGTTCAGCATCTCACGGCCCACGTTGCCCGTGGCGCCGACGACGGCGACCCGGTAACCCATCGATTGTCTCCTTTTCAGCGAAGGGGCTCCGTACGCCCAGCCGGGCGCCGAAGCAACCGCGCCAGCCTCGCCGCAACGTCGCAACAGAGGGTGAACGACCATGGACTTCGACATCGCCACATTGCCGCTGGCGACGCTGCTCGGGATCGAGCTGGCGGCGGCGGAGAAGGACAAGGTGGTCGGCCGGCTGACGGTGCGCGAGGAGATCACCACCGGCGGCCACATCCTGCACGGGGGCGCCTACATGGCCTTCGCCGACACGTTGGGCGCCATCGGCGCGGTGCTGAACCTGCGCGGCGGTGCGCGCACCACCACGCTGGAAAGCAAGACCAACTTCCTCGGCAGCGCCCAGGTCGGCGAGACCATCACCGGCGAGTCTGTGCCGCTGCACGTCGGCCGCCGCTCCAGTGTCTGGCAGACCCGGATCACCAATGCGGATGGCAAGCTGCTGGCGATGGTCACGCAGACGCAGATGACGCTGGAGGCCTAAGCTTTCTTCCGCTTTTCCCCGCGCAAGCGGGGACCCAGGCGTTTTGTCGGAGGGCTCTGGCTTTGCAGAAAAAGCCTGGGCCCCCCCTTCGCGGGGGAGAGCGGGATTAGTGAGTCCGCCGATGGCTGAAATGCAGCCAGGCCAGCGGCGCCAGCCCCACCAGCGTCAGCCCCACGCCCAGCCACAACGCGCCGTGCACGTCGGCGTCGCTGACGGCGAAAGCGGCGAGCAGAGGGCCCGCCGCCCCGCCGACCAGCTGGGCCGCGCCGCTCTGCATCGCCGCGCGGCGCGAGGGGTCGGCCTCGATCGTCATCGGCACCAGGAACGGGGCCAGGAAGACGCTGGAGAGACCGCTGGCGGCGTTGGCGCCGACGAACAGACAGCCGGGAATGTGCAGCGCGAAGAGCCGCCAGACCGCGAAGTTGATCACGGTGACGACCACGAACACGGTCAGCCAGCGGATGCGGCCAGCGACGAGCGTCGCCAGCGCCCCGCCCGCCACCTGTCCGGCCAGCGACACCCAGAGCGCGGTGCGGGCCACGCCAGCGTCCAGGCCCACCTGCGCCGCCAGCGGCTGCAGGTAGACGGAAACGGCGCCGGCGCCGCTGACGAAGACCCCCGTACCGACGAGAGCGATCCAGCCGCGCAGGGGTGGCGCGCCGGCGATCTCGGCGTCCGGATTGAGGTCGGCCAGGCGGCTAGGGCCGATCAGCGCCGGCAGCGCGCCGGCGACGGCGCAGGCCGCCAGCGCTAGGAACGCGCCGCTGGCGCTCCACAGCGGCAGCACCCAGACCGCGAAGGCCAGCGCCAGCAGCAGCTGCCCCAGGGTCTGGGCAGTGAAGAAAACGCCGGCCCAGCGCTCCGGCGTCGCGGTGCGCGCGATCATCGCCACGGTGATCCAGAGCAGCACGCCCTCGACTGCGCCAGCCGCACCGCGCGCCACGAACACCGCCACGCCGGAGGTGTTGGCGCTGGCGGCATCGATCAGAGCCAGCACCAGCGAGGCGATGACGCCGATCGTCTTCAGGCGCCGGGGCTTGAGCACCGCGCCGGCGAGGCCAGTGACCACGCCCATGCTCAGCACTTCGGTCATCGCCGCCAGGCCGATGCCCGCGTCGGTCAGCCGGTGCTCCGCCGCCAGGGCGCCCAGCAGCACCGGCAGCACGCCCAGCACCAGCAGCGAGTTGACCCCGACGCTGATCGCGCCGCCGGCCTCGAGCGGCGTCATCGGCGGTCCGACCGCTTCGTGGACCACGCCGGTGTCGGCCACGACTATAGCCCGGCCAGCACCGCCCCTGTCATCTCGCCGGTGGTCATCGAGCCGCCGAGGTCGCGGGTGCGAGCGCCGCCCTCCAGCGCCGCCGCCACCGCCTTGCTGAGCCGATCCGCCAGGTCCGGCCGGCCCAGCGACCAGCGCAGCGCCATCTCGAACGACAGGATCGCCGCCAGCGGGTTGGCCAGCTGCTTGCCGGCGATGTCGGGCGCCGAGCCGTGGATCGGCTCGTAAAGTCCCGGCTTGCCCGCCTCGCCCAGCGCCGCCGAAGGCAGCATGCCCAGAGAGCCGGTGAGCTGCGCCGCCTCGTCGGAGAGCACGTCGCCGAACAGGTTGTCGGTGACCAGAACGTCGAACTGCTTGGGGTTCTTCACCAGCTGCATGGCGGCGTTGTCGGCCAGCATGTGCTCCAGCGTGACGTCGGCGTACTCACGGGCGTGCAGCGCGCTCACCGTCTCGCGCCAGAGCACGCCGGTTTCCATGACATTGGCCTTCTCGGCCGAGGTCACCTTGTTGCGGCGCCCGCGCGCCAGCTCGAACGCCACCCGCGCCACCCGCTCGATCTCGTGGGTGGTGTAGACCTGGGTGTCGACGCCGCGCTTGGAGCCGTCCGCCAGGGTCTCGATCCCCCGCGGCTTGCCAAAATAGACCCCGCCGGTCAGCTCGCGCACGATCATCAGATCCAGGCCCTCGACGATCTCGCGCTTCAGGCTTGAAGCGTCGGCGAGCGGGCCGAAGCACACCGCCGGACGCAGGTTGGCGAACACCTCCATGCCCGAGCGGAGCGCCAGCAGCCCGGCTTCCGGGCGCAGGTGACGCGGCACGTGCTCCCAGGGCGAGGCGCCCACCGCGCCGCCGACCGCGCCCATCAGCACCGCATCGGACGCTTTGGCGTCGGCCAGGATCTCGTCGGTAAGCGGCGCCCCATGCGCATCGATGCTGGCGCCGCCGAACGGGCGCTCATCGATGACCAGGTCGTTGGTCAGCCGCTCGGCCACCCGCTTCACCTCGGCGATGATCTCCGGCCCGATGTAGTCGCCGGGGAGCAGCAGCAGCTTGGGCATTTAGGGGCCTTCAGGTCTGGCGGTGAGAGGCGACCTCGTAAGCGACGAGGTTGCGGTCGGAAACCCCAAACGCCGGCCACGCGGCGCGCCACGCCGCCAGGTGGGGCGCCTTGAAGTGGGCGTCCAGCGCCGCCTGATCGCGCCAGCGCTCGAACACGTGGATGAGGCCGGGCGTCGCCACGTCTTCGGCATAGCCGTAGTCGAGGCAGCCGTCCTCGGCGCGGGTGGCGGCGGTCATCGCGGCCATGTGGGGGCGCAGGCCGTCGAGGTTTTCGGGCGGCACACGAACCGTGCCGGCGACAATCAGCATCACGCGGGCTCCAGCCACGGCTGCATCAGCGCCTGGCGGCTCTCGAATACGTCGATTTGCGGCGCGCGCTGCAGCGTCTCGCCGATGGCGTCGAGGCCTTTCAGCAGCTTCTCCTTGCGCGCCGCGTCGATCTCGAAGCGGAACTGGGCGCCGGAAGGCGCGGTCACTGTCTGTGCCGCCAGATCCACCGAGAACACGTGATTGCCGCCTTTGGCCTCGCCCATCAGCGCCTTCACCTCAGCATCGGGCAGTGCAATGGGCAGCAGGCCGTTCTGGAAGCAGTTGCCGTAGAAGATGTCGGCGAAGCTGGGGGCGATGACGCAGCGGATACCGTAATCCAGCAGCGCCCACGGCGCGTGCTCCCGCGACGAGCCGCAGCCGAAGTTGTCGCCCGCGATCAGCACGCCGGCGCCCGCATAGCGCGGCTCGTTGAGCACGAACTCTGGGCGCGGCCGCCCTGCGTCGTCGAAGCGCATGGCGTAGAACAGCCCTCGCCCCAGCCCGTCGCGCTCCACCGTCTTCAGGAACTGCGCCGGGATGATCTGGTCGGTGTCGAGGTTGGCCACGTCCAGCGGCGCGGCCTTGGCGTGAAGCTCGGTGAACGGCTGCATGGTCAGATCTCGTAGATGGCGAGGCCGGGGTATAGCGCGAACGAGCGGTCGCGCGTCACGACGGTCAGGTTCTCGGCGACTGCCTGCGCGATGATGAGCCGATCAAACGGGTCGCGGTGGTGCAACGGCAGATGGCTCAGCGCCTCCACGTGCGTCATCGATATCGGCAGCAAGTCAGCTCTCAGGCGATCCACCAATTCCGCAAATGCGTGCGCGAAGCCCGTTGCAAACGGTGGTGGCAGCGAGAGTTTTCCCACCGCTTGTTTGATAGCGATTTCGATGGCGCAGACTTGGCTCACGAGCAGCGGCTCCAACGCCAAAGCATCTAGTCGACCGGCGGCCAGCCGATCCGATCGCGACACGGCAAAGAGCAGCGCGTTGGTGTCGAACAGGTAGCGGGTCAAACGGTGCCGTCGCCATAAAATAGAGCTTCGATCTCCGGATCGGGATCGTCGAAGTTGACTGGCGGCGACCAGCCGTAGTGATCCCAGAAGCCAAACTCGCGCTTTGGCGACGCTGCCCTCGTCTGAGGGGAGATCGCGACCAACCTCGCGCGCGCTTTGCCATTCTTGGCGATGACAATTTCTTCGCCCGCCGCCGCCTCCTCCACCAGGGCCGAGAGCGTGGTCTTCGCCTCGTAGAGATTGACCTGTTTCATGATCTGAAGATGGGCAGCTTGACCAAGTTGGTCAAGCATCCTCGGTCTGCGGTTCGGCGCTCAGCATCACCGTCGGCGCGCCGGGGACACCCGAGCGGATGGTGAAGATCTTGGTGCCGGGCTTGCGGCCGACGCGCACTTCGGAGACGTCGAAGCCGGCCTTGGCGATACGGGCCTGCGCGGCGTCCGGATCGGTGACCCGCCAGGCAAGGCCGGAGAGCCGGTCGGGGCCATCGGTGGCTTCGGCGCCGATGCGCGCGCCGATCTCCACCACCGCGCCGCCGCAACGGAAGAAGATCTGCCGGGCGCCCCACTGCGGGTTGGAGCGGTCCAGCCGGAAGTCGAGACCGAGCCGCGCGCCGTAGATCGCCACCGCGCGATCCGGGTTCGGCGTGCCGATGACGATGTGATCCAGCGCCTGCACGGCGTCCGACGAGAGGCTTGGGCGAGGCGCGGCATCGCGCTCGATCACGCGGATGGCGGCGCCGTGCGTCGCTTCGAGGTCGAGGTCGACAGCGCCATCGCCGGCGGGGCGCGACGGCAGGCCGCGCCGGCCCAGCAGGCGGCTGGTTTCGGCGAGGTCGCGCGCGGCGAAGGCGAGGCGAAGAATGCCGTCGCCAGCTTCTAGCTTGGCGCGCACCGCGTCGCCCTCAGCGCCCTCGCCGTCAGGCGCGGCCAGCACCAGCGCCATGTTGGCGAGCTGGAAACGGGTCGTCGCCGCGCCGTCGGCGCGCTCGATCGGGGTGGCGGCGATGCCGAATAGCGCGGCGAAGCCGGCGCTGGCGGCGTCCAAGTCGTTCGTGGCGACGGCGATGTGGTCGATGGCGTCGATCATGATGCGATGGCCTGCAGCGGCGCGAGGCGCGCCGGGTTGCCAGCAAGATAGCGCGTGGCTTTGCGGGTCAAGTCGGCCACGCTGCCCTTCAGCTGCTCGCGCGGAACCTCGACATCTTTCAGCGCCGCGAACAGCGCCAGCGCGAAGGCCCAGGAGCGCTCGGACAGATAGCCGTTGCGCCCTGCCTGCCAGCCCTGCCCGAACGCGTCCTGATGTTGGGCGAAGGTGAAGGCGTGGTTGGCGCCGAAGACGCCGAAGCCCGCGAACGCTACGGTGAGATCGGTGGCAAGCTCGTGCAGTTGCATGCCACCCGGCATCGGCTTGCGGATCGTCGCCAGCAGATAGTGCGAGAGCTCATGCGCCAGCGTGGCGATCAGCCCGCGCGGATCGTCCACCAGCTTGCTGGCGTAACTGATGATCACCTCGCCGTCCTCGATCCTGAAAGTGCCGTTGGCGCGCTTGCCAGGCGCCAGTTTGGCGTAGGTCCCGATGAACTGATCTTCGCGCGGGCTGTCGAGCGCCTCCAGCCGGCAGGCCCGCTCGGCGATGCCCATCAGCCGCTTGGTCTGCTCGAAAACATAGAGGGCGCGCTCGTGCCCGACCGCGTCGGTGGGCGGGTAGAACTCGCGCGTGGGCAGCACCAGCGGCGTTCCCTGAATCCGCGCCATGCCGCCGAGGTTGGCCATCAGCCAGGCCCAGGTCTCCAGCAACCAGTCCTCGATGTCGGCGTCGAGGAAGCGCGATGGGCCGAAAAGTCCGATGGCTCGCCCCCCAAAGGCCTCGCTCACGAACGAGAACATTACAGGAACTTTCGCACGTCCGCAATATGGCCCTCGATGGCCGAGGCGGCGGCCATGGCGGGGCTCATCAGGTGGGTGCGGCCGCCACGGCCCTGGCGCCCTTCGAAGTTGCGGTTCGAGGTCGAGGCGCAGCGCTCGCCAGGCGCGAGCTTGTCGGGGTTCATGCCCAGGCACATCGAGCAGCCGGGCTCGCGCCAGTCGAAACCCGCGGCGCGGAACACCTCGTCGAGCCCCTCGGACTCGGCCTGCTCTTTTACCAGGCCGGAGCCTGGCACCACCATGGCGGTGACGTGCGGCGCGACCTTGCGGCCGGCGTCCAGGGCCTTTTGGGCGATGGCGGCGGCGCTGCGCAGATCCTCGATGCGGCTGTTGGTGCACGAGCCGATGAAGACGCGGTCCACCCTGGCGTCGGCGATGGCCTGCCCGGGCTGGAGCCCCATGTAGTCCAGCATCCGGCGCATCCGCGTCGCACGCTCGTCGTCGAAGTCCGCGGGGTCGGGCACGCGACCGTCAATGGGCACCACATCCTCCGGGCTGGTGCCCCAGGTGACCGTCGGGACGATCTTCGCGACGTCGATGGTCAGCTCGCGGTCGAAGTGGGCGTCCGGATCGCTGAAGAAGCTCTTCCAGTAGCTCAGCGCCATCTCCCAGGCGCCGCCTTTGGGGGCCGCGGGACGGCCCATGATGTAGGCGAACGTCGCCTCGTCCGGCGCGACGATCCCGGCGCGGGCGCCGGCCTCGATGGTCATGTTGCAGAGCGTCATCCGCGCTTCCATCGAGAGCGCCCGCACCGCGTCGCCGGCGTACTCGATGACGTGGCCGGTGCCGCCGGCGGTGCCGATCTCGCCGATCATCGCCAGCGCATAGTCCTTGGCGCCGACGCCGGGCGCGGGCTCGCCCTCGAAAGTCACCCGCATGTTCTTGGACTTGATCTGGCGCAGGGTCTGCGTCGCCAGCACGTGCTCGACTTCCGAGGTGCCGATGCCATGCGCCAAGGCCCCGAAGGCGCCGTGGGTGGAGGTGTGGCTGTCGCCGCAGACGACGGTCATGCCGGGCTGGGTGCGGCCCTGTTCGGGCCCCACCACATGGACGATGCCGTTGCGCACGTCGCCCATGGCGAAAAACTCGATCTTCGCGGCCGCCACGTTGCGCTCCAGCGTCTGCAGCTGCAGCCGCGCCTCGTCGTCCGCCACCGCGCCGACGCCCTTGGCCTGGCCTTCAGTGGGCACGTTATGGTCGGCGACAGCGAGCGTGCGGTCGGGTCGGCGCACGCCCCGGCCCGCGGCGCGCAGGCCCGCGAACGCCTGCGGGGTGGTCACCTCGTGGATCAGGTGTAGGTCGATGTAGAGCACGCTCTCGCCGTTCGGTTCGGCGGAGACGACGTGGGCGTCCCAGATCTTGTCGTAGAGGGTCTTGCCGGACATGTGGCGGATGTAGTGCCTCGCCCCTACCTGCGTCCAGAAGGCGGGAGGCTAAGTGCGATGGCGGACGCGCAGGTTCACATGGGTGAAAGTCGGGAGGGCGGCTGCTTTTGCGGGGCGGTGCGCTTCACCGCCAAGGGCGCGCCGGTCAACGTGCGGGTCTGCCACTGCCGGCTTTGCCAGCGCGCCATGGGATCGCCTTCGTTCGCTCGCGCCCTCTACGCCACCGAGCAAGTGACGTTCGAAGGACCAGTGGCGCGCTACCCGTCGTCGCCGCTGCTCATGCGGCTTTTCTGCCCGACTTGCGGCACGCGCGTCGGGGCCGAGCGGACGAGCGCCGACCGCATCGCGGTGGCGCTGGCGGCGCTGGACGATCCGGAGGCGCTGGCGCCCGCGTGCCACATGATGGTGGACTACAAGATCGGCTGGGACGTCATCGCCGACGGCCTGCCGCAGTTTCCCGAGATGGCCCCATGAGCGCGAGAACCCGATGAGCAAGCTGCCGACATTCCCCATCGAAGGCGGCTGCGCCTGCGGCGCCGTGCGCTACCGCGTCACCGCGCCGCCGGCCTACGTCTACGCCTGCCACTGCACCGACTGCCAGACGCTGACCACGTCGGTGTTCAGCCTCAATGCCTTGCTGCGCGGCGAGGCGCTGGAGATCCTGCAGGGCGAGCTGAAGACCTGGGTCCGCACCGCCGATTCCGGCAACCAGATTCCCCAGCACGTCTGCGCCAAGTGCGGCGTGCGCATCTTCACCGAAGCCCCGCAGGCGCCAGGCACCAAGACCCTGCGCCTCGGCTCCCTCGACGACACCAGCTGGCTACACCCGGCCAGCTCCATCTGGATGAAAAGCGCCCAGCCCTGGGTGCGCATGCCGGACGACACCCTGCTGTTCGAGGACGGCGCGACCGACTACCCAGCGGTGATGGCCAGGTGGCGCGAGATCATGGAGATCGGCGGCTAGCGAGGCCGGCGTAGCCCCTCACCTCACCTCTCCCCGCTGGCGCGGGGCGAGGGCTACGGATGGGTGAGCGGCGGCTTCAGCATCCTCGACGCGACCTCGCTCTTTCAGGAGCCCTCGCCCCGCGAAGCAAGGAGAGGTGAGGGGTCGCGCCGCGCCTCACGCCACCCCGGCCCGCAGCAGGTCGTGCATGTGGACGGCGCCCACCAGCTTGTCGCCCTCGCAGACGAACATCAGCTGGAAGGGACGGTCGCGCTCGTTCATCACGCGCATGGCCTCGCCGGCCAGGGTGTCCGGGGTCACCGACACCGGCGTGCGGGTCATGAACTCGCTGACCGGGGAGGTCAGCGCGGCGCGGCCGAGGGAGCGGCGCACGTCGCCGTCGGTCAGCGCGCCGATCAGCCGGCCGGCCGCGTCGACGATGGCGACGCCGCCGTACCAGACCTTGCCGGTGATGGCGGCGATCGCCGCTTCGAAGGTGGCGTCGGCGGCCACAGTCGCCGGCTCGCCCATCAGCTCGGCCACGGTCAGCAGTTGCGCGCCCAGCTTGCCGCCGGGGTGGAAAGTCTGAAAGTCGCGCGCCGTGAAACCGCGGGCCTCCAGCAACGCCATGGCCAGCGCGTCGCCGAAGGCCAGCTGCATCGTGGTGGAGGTGGTGGGCGCCAGCTTGTTGGGACAGGCCTCCTCGGCCGCCGGCAGCACGAAGGCCAGCGACGCGGCCTTCACCAGCGCGCTCTCGGGGCCCGAGGTTACAGCGATCAGCGACACCCCGAAGCGCTTGCAGTAGTGCAGCACGTCGCGCAGCTCCGAGGTGTCGCCGGAGAGCGACAGCGCCAACACCACGTCCTCCGGTGTGATCATGCCGAGGTCGCCGTGGCTGGCCTCGGCCGGGTGCAGGAAGAACGCCGGCGTGCCGGTGGACGCCAGCGTCGCGGCGAGCTTGCGGGCGATGTGGCCGCTCTTGCCCATGCCGGTGACCACCACCCGGCCCTTGCAGGCCAGCAGCATCGCCACCGCGGCGCCGAACGCGCCGCGCAAATCGGTTTGCAGCGCGGCGGAAAGCGCCTTCAGCCCCTCGATCTCGGCCGCCAGCGTGCGCGCCGCGGAGGCGGCGGCATCGGCGTCGGAGGCGTGGCGGATCGCGTCTTCGGACAAGGTGGGTTCCCTGGCGGTCAGGTCCAACATAGTCGCACCGCCCGCCGCCTCAAAGGCGCGCACAAGCCCAGGCGAAACATTGGGTTACGAGGATTGTATCGCACTGCGGCAAGAACCGCCCTACGGCCGGAATCAACAGCCGCGCCAGTTTCCGTAAGGGCAGCATGATCCCATTCATCGACCTTGCCGCCCAGCAGTCGCGCCTGCGCCCGCGTCTCGACGCCGCCATCGCCCGCGTGCTCGACCACGGCGGCTATGTGATGGGCCCCGAGGTGGGCCAGCTGGAAGAGCAGCTGGCGGTGTTCGGCGGCGCTCGCTACGCGCTCTCCTGCGGCAACGGCACCGACGCGCTGGCGCTGCCGCTGATGGCCTGGGAGATCGGACCGGGCGACGCGGTGTTCTGCCCCTCGTTCACCTTCGCGGCGACGCCGGAAGTGATCCCCTGGGTGGGCGCGACGCCGGTGTTCGTCGACATCCTGCCGGACACTTACAACCTCGACCCGGACCATCTGGAAGCGACCATTGAGGCGGTGAAGGCCAAGGGCCAGCTGACGCCCAAGGTGGTGATCGCCGTCGACCTGTTCGGCCAGCCGGTGGACTATCCGCGCATCGCCCAGATCTGCCGCCGCCACGGCCTGAAGCTGATCAGCGACTGCGCGCAGGGTTTCGGCTGCACGCTGATGGGGCAGCACCCGATCCGCTGGGCCGACGCGGTGACCACCAGCTTCTTCCCGGCCAAGCCGCTCGGCGCTTACGGCGACGGCGGCGCGGTCCTGACCAACGACGCCGAGCTGCTGGAGCGGATGGATAGCCTTCGCATCCACGGCAAGGTGGTGAAGAGCGACCTGGCCGGCCACAGCTTCGACCACGACCCGAAGTACTTCAACGCGCGGATCGGGATCAACTCGCGGCTCGATACCCTCCAGGCCGCGATCCTGATCGAGAAGCTGGCGGTGTTCCCCGAAGAGGTCGAGCGGCGCCAGGACGTGGCGCTGCGCTACAACGACGGCCTGGAGGGCCACGTGCTCACGACGCCGCAAGTCATCCCGGGCGGCATTTCGGTGTGGGCCCAGTACGTGATCGAACACCGCGACCGCGACGGCCTCGCCGCCCACCTGAAGACCCTGGGCGTGCCCACCGCCGTCTACTACCCGGTCCCGATGCACCGCCAGTCGCCCTACGCGCTCTTCCCGCAAGGCCCCGGCGGCCTGCCGGTCTCCGACGACAAGGCGGCGAAGGTGCTGGCCCTGCCGATGCACGCCTACCTGAGCGAAGACGTGCAGGACCTGATCATCGACGGCGTGCGCGGGTACAACGGGTAGGGCCTACACCCCAATATCTCCGCTCATCCCGGCGAAGGCCGGGACCAGGCAAGACGCAGTTGCGATAGCCGGACTGTCAAAGGGCTAACACGAAGGCACTAAGCCAGCGAAGGACACGAAGGCGCGCTCCGCGCGCTGCAACTCACCTTCGACCTGTTTGATTGGCCGTCGCGCGAAGCGCGACCTTCGTGTGCTTCGCGCCTCCTTGGCTTCCTTCGTGTGAACCTCTTCAAACGCCTGCCTCAAGCGCCGGCCTTCGCGGGGTGGGCCGGCCGGCCATCAGCAAATCTCACCGCGGCGATGTTTCAGCCGTGAGACCTGCACCGTAAATCACCGATAACAACGGCGCCCGAATTGTGGCGCCGCGCGCGCGGCCGATGCCTGCGGGCAGTTTTTCTGCACGATGTCAAAGAGCGCGGGGTTAGCTTCGCAGCGATTGCAATAAATAATTACTGATGGTGACTGTCTTTTTCAAGCCCCTACCCCACATCCGTCATGGCCGGCCGTCAGTGCCGGCCACCCAGGAACACCCCACCAGGCACCCGCCACCGCTCGCGGTCATGGGTCGCCGGGACTGACGCCCGGCGATGACGGAGATTGGGGATGTTGACGGCGCCGCGTCCCGCGCCAACATCAGCGCCATGCGCATCAGCGTCGACATCCCCAACGACCAATTCGCCGTGCTGACCCGCCTCGCCGAGCGTGACGGCGTGTCCCGCGCCGCCTTGATCCGCCAAGCCATCGCCGACTTACTTGCTTCAGAGAAGCGGGACGCCCTGCGCGATGCTCTTACAGCGGCGTTCGGTATCCGACCCGACATGGAAGACGGCGTCGCTTACCAAGTGCGCCTGCGTAGCGAGTGGTGATGGCACACCCGGTGAAAAGACACGTCCCAAAGCTCTGCATCGCTACCTGTGCGGGTTTGGCTCTGTTGGCTGGGAGCGCGCGCGCAGATTGGACATCAGATCGCGACCTTCAGATTCTACTGCGGCGAGCATGCCGTAGGTGGTGGGCAGTTTGAGATTCCCCCAGCCTAAGGGCCCGTGACTGAGCCCGGCGGGATCATCCAAATCGTCCGCAACGGCAAACCATGGCACCCGAGCAAAACCAGCATTCGGAGGCTCGGAGCTCGAATTGAAGACAGCCCCACCGACGTCATTGGGTCGATTCCGTTGGCCCGGGCCAGCGTAACGAAAGTCGATGGCGGTACGGTCTACAGCCGGGTCAATTGCGACAAGCTGGACTGCATGTTCGAAGTCAGCTTTTCGTCAGACCAGAACGCTGACCTTGCAGCGAAATGCGGTGTCATAGCGCGATATCTGCGGATTGACGCCGTCTCGGACAGAGGCCTCGCCGACGCGCGCCACGCCATCGGTTTCCTATGGCGTCCAGGAGCCGCCGCCCTCCACTCGACACCCTTGGCGACGGGAAATTAGCCGGGGACTGGCCTACCGCGTCTCCCTTTCCAGCATCGCCTCCAGCGTCGCCAACTCGTCCGCCTCGCGCGCCGGCTTGTCCCAGCGGATGCGGTTGATCCTTGGGAAGCGCATGGCCACCCCTGAGCGGTGCCTGGTCGAGCGCTGGAGCCCCTCGAACGCCACTTCCAGCACCAGGCCGAAGTCCATCGACGCGCGCACCGACCGCACCGGGCCGAAGCGTTCCACGGTGTTGTCGCGGACGAACTTGTCGAGCTGCTTCAGCTCCTCGTCGGTGAAGCCGAAGTAGGCCTTGCCGACGGGGGTCAGGCTGCGCGCGCCGGCCTCGTCCTCCCGCCAGACGCCGAAGGTGTAGTCGGAATAGAAGCTGGAGCGCTTGCCGTGGCCGCGCTGGGCGTACATCAGCACCGCGTCAATCAGGTGCGGGTCGCGCTTCCATTTGAACCAGGGGCCCTTGGGCCGGCCGGCTTCGTAGATCGAGTCCCAGCGTTTCAGCATCAGGCCCTCGGCATTGCTGGGGTCGCCTGGCGGCGGGGCGGCGCGCAGCTTCGCCAGCGCGTCCCAGCTGTCGAACGGCTGCATGGGGGAAAGGTCGATGCGACCGCCGCCGATCTTCGCCACAAACGCTTCCAGCCGCGCCCGGCGCTCGGCGAAGGGCAGCGCGCGCAGGTCGGTCTCGCCTTCGAGCAGCAGGTCGTAGGCGCGGATGCCGGCGGGATAGGCGGCGACGACCTTGGCGTCGGCGCTCTTGCGGTTGAGCCGCTGTTGTAGGTCGCCGAAGGGGGCGACGCGGCCCTCGCGCAGCACCAAGAGCTCGCCGTCGATGACGCCGTCGAAGTTGAGCGCCGCCACCACGTCCGGGAAGGCGGCCGAGACGTCCTCGCCAGTGCGGCTCCAGAGCCGCCGATGCCCGCGCTCGTTCACCGCCTGCACGCGGATGCCGTCCCACTTCCACTCGGCCGCATAGTCGGCGGGGTCCAGTTTGGCGAAGTCGACGGCTTCATCGATGGCCTGGGCCAGCATCACCGGGCGGAAGCGACCGGGGGTGTCTGGCGAGGGGCGCTCGGCGCGGCCCTCCAGCCAGGCGAACAGGTCCTCGTAGGGCGGACGCAGCGCGTGCCAGATCTCCTCGATCTCGGCGACGTCCTTGCCGCCCATGTCGGCGGCGGCCTGCTTGGCGAGGCGGGCGGAGAGGCCGACGCGCAAGGCGCCGGTGAGCAGCTTCAAGAGCGCCCAGCGGCCGTCGGAATCCAGCGCGTCGAGCCAGCCCTCGATCAGGCCCTGGACGTCGCCGCGCAAGGCGCCGCGCAGCGTGTCCACCACCTCCGACAGCTCCGGTTCGCGATTGGCGCCAGGCGCGGCGGGCCAGACCAGAGCGACCGTCTCGGCCAGGTCGCCGACGAAGTCGTAGCTCCAGCGGAACAGGATCGGGTCGAGCCGCGCTTCCACCGCCTTGCGGATGGCGGCGGGCTTGGCGGCGTCGAAGGTGAGCGCGCCGGTCAGGCACGCGAGCGCCCAGCCGCGGTCCGGGTCCGGCGTCTCGCGCAGGAAGTCGCGCACCAAGGTGAGCTTGGCGTTGCGCCCTTGGGTGAGCGAAAGCCGGTCGAGGAGACGAGCGAAGGCGCGCATCGGCGGGCTATCGTGACGAGCGTGGCGGCGTCAGCCGCCGAAGGTTTGACCACGAACCACACGAACCGCACGAACATGTCAGTGCGTTCGCACGGTGGTCGCCATGGCCGGCCCTGTTCGTGAGGTTCGTGGTCAAATTCGTTCCCGCTTCGCGGCGTCAGCCCTCGGCGGGCGCGGCGGCGCGGGCGTCGAACTGGCGGCGCGCGGTCTCGATCCGCGGCTGGTTGGCGCGGGCCCAGGCGCCCAGCGCCTCGACCGGGCCCCATAGCGAGCGGCCAAGATCGGTGAGTTCATAGTCCACCCGCGGCGGGATGGTGGGGAAGACGGTGCGGGTGACGAGGCCGTCGCGCTCCAGCCCGCGCAGGCTCAGCGTCAGCATCCGCTGTGAGATGCCGTCGACCGCCCGCTTGATCTCGCTGAAGCGCTTGGGGCCGTCGCCCAGCAGCGCCACGATCAGCACGCTCCACTTGTCGCCGATGCGCGCCAGCACGCCGCTGACGGCGCGGCACTCGGAGCTGTTGTGGTCGAGGGGCAGGGTCACTTCGGTGTTCTCCAGTACCCTAGATGTGCCTTCTTGCGGGCCGGGGCAATGGTCACCCATCTAGCGTCAGTCACTTTTTTATACCGCCATTTCCGGCGGTCCGACTGAAAGGCGTGACCTCTCATGAACGTGCTCCATATCGACGCCAGCGTGCTGGGCGCCAACTCCGTCAGCCGCCAGGTGTCCGCCGCCGTGGTGGCGCGGCTGCGGGCCACCGACCCGGCGCTCACCGTCACCTATCGCGACCTGGCGGCAAAACCGCTCGGCCACCTGACCACGGCCCACCTGGGCGCCGGCGCGGCGGACGATCCCGACGTCGCCGAAGGTCAGGCGGCGCTGGCCGAGTTCCTGGCCGCCGACACCGTGGTGATCGGCGCGCCGATGTACAACTTCACCCTGCCCAGCCAGCTCAAGGCCTGGATCGACCGGGTGCTGGTCGCCGGCAAGACCTTCCGCTACAGCGCCGAGGGCGTGCCGCAGGGCCTGGCGGGCGGCAAGCGGGTGATCGTCGCCATCTCCCGCGGCGGCTTTTACGGCGCGGACACCCCCAACGCACCCGCAGAGCACGCCGAGAGCTACCTGCGCACGGTGTTCGGCTTCATCGGTGTCACTGACGTCCAGTTCGTCGCCATCGACGGCGTCATGGCGGGGCCGGAACACCGCGAGCGTGCGGTCAAGGGTGCGCTGGAGGCGGCCGAGGCGCTGGCGGCGTAGCCGGCGCGTATCCACCAACCGTGCCGGCCATCACGACAGGAAGCCGGGACCCCAGGCGGGGAGACGTTGCAGGGTTTGAAGGGGTGACACGAAGATCACGAAGCTAGCGAAGGACACGAAGGCGCGCTTCGCGCGCAGCAAATCACCAACGATCTTTGGGATTGGCTGTCGCGCAAAGCGCGACCTTCGTGTGCTTCGTGCCCCCTATTCTTCCTTCGTGTGACCTCTTGAAACGCCTGCCTCAAGTCTCGGCTTCGCCGGGATGAACGGATCACGGTGTTGCGGCGGTAGCTCGCGGCGCCACTGCGGACCGTCGGATGGCTCTGCGCCGCATGAGCCACACCATCAGCGCCACGATGAGCGCCCACGGTCCCAGCAGCGCCGCGACGTAGATCATCGCCGTCGGCGAGGGCCAGCAACGCGGCGCCGGCCAGCAGACCTCTCCCGGAGGGAGAGGGAGGGGCCCGCGAGCGTGAGCGAGTGGGAAGGTGAGGGGTTACGCTGTTGGTCGGTCGGCGCTTCTTCGCGGCCGGCGCCGTAACCCCTCATCTTCCCAACCGCTACGCGGTCGGGCCCCTCCTTCTCCCTCTGGGGAGAAGGAGTTCAGTCTTCCTCGTCTTCGTAGCCGACGATCGCCAGCGCTCGCGCGGCGAGCCCGTTGAGTTCGCACCACCGCGCCAGCGCTTCTTCCCGGCCGTGGGTGATCCACACTTCGCCCGGGGCCAGCTCCGCCAGGGTGCTGGTGAGTTCGTCCCAGTCGGCGTGGTCGGAGATCACCAGGGGGAGTTCGACAGCGCGTTGGCGGGCGCGGGCCCGGACCCGCATCCAGCCGCTGGCGAAAGCGTCCACCGGGTCGGCGAAGCGGCGCGACCAGCGGTCGGCCAGCGCGCCTGGCGGCGCCAGCACGATCTCGCCGGCGAACTCGGCCTTCTTGGCGTCGGTGGTGGCGGGCAGCAGCGGCCCGAGGTCGACGCCGAAGCTCTCGTAGAGCCCGTTCAGGCGCTCGAAGGCGCCGTGGACATAGATTGGCCGGTCCCAGCCGGCTTCGCGCAGCAGGCGGATGAGGCGCTGCGCCTTGCCGAGGGCGTAAGCGCCGACGAGGTGGGTGCGCTCGGGAAACTGCTCCACCGAGCGCAGCAGCTTGCGCACCTCGCCCCCATCGTCCGGATGGCGGAACACCGGCAGGCCGAAGGTGGCTTCGGTGACGAACACATCGCAGGGAACCGGCTCGAAGCGCGGACAGGTGGGATCGCGCCGGCGCTTGTAGTCGCCGCTGACGACGATGGTCAGGCCCTGCCAGCGCACCACCACCTGGGCCGAACCCAGCACGTGACCAGCGGGGACCAGCGTCACCTCAACCCCGTCGCGGGCGAGCGTCTCGCCGTAAGCCAGCGGGCGGGCGGAGCCGGCAAAGCCCTCGCCGTAGCGCGCGGCCATGATGGCCAGGGTCTCCGGGGTGGCGGCGACGGTGTCGTGGCCGGCGCGGGCGTGGTCGGAGTGGCCGTGGGTGACGACGGCGCGCGCCACCGGGCGCACCGGGTCGATGTAGAAGTCGCCGGGCGGGCAATAGAGGCCGGCGGGCTTCGGACAGAGCAGGGATTCAGGTCGGATCACGCCTGCAATATAGGCGCGGCTTTCGTCACGCCGCGTCAGCACCCTATAGAAGCGGCCATGAGCGATGCCGCCAGCGAACCGATGAGCGACGCCGTGCGCGGCGACCTGGCGGCGCGCGGCACCCCACAGTCGCTGGCGCTGGGCCTGGAGACGGTCGGCCAGAGCGTGGACAACTGCGCCATGCGCGCGCCGTTCCGCGCCGACCTGGTGGTCGATCCGGCGCAAGGCGGGCTGGCGGGCGGGGTGATCTTCACGCTGCTGGACCAGACCTGCGGCATGGCCATCAGCCTCGCGTTGCGGGCGCGGGCCGAGGCGGAGGGGCGCGCGCTGCGCCCGGCCGGCATGGCGACGCTGGACTTCCGCATCGACCACATCCGCCCGCCGAAGCCGGGGCTGGCGGTGACCGGCGAAGCCGCCAGCCTCAGCATCACCGGCGACCTCGCCGTCGTGCGCGCCATCGCCTGGGACGACGACCCGGCCGACCCCATCGCCGCCGCCCAGGCAGCGTTCATGCTCACCGGGCCGCCGGTTCCGGCATGAGCGACGTCGCACCTCCCACCGGCGTGTCGGCCGCCGAGGCCTCGCCCTATGCCCGGTTCCTGGGCTTCCGGGTCGAGGCGGGACCGGAAGGGCGCGTCGCCGTGCTGCCCTTCGCTCAGCCGCTGATCGGCAACCCGGTGCTGCCGGCGCTGCACGGCGGCGCGGTGGCGGCGTTCCTGGAGCTGGCGGCGCTGGCCGAGCTGGGCGCCGGCGGCGGCCGCCCCCGCACCATCGACATGACGGTCGACTACCTCCGCCCCGCCCGCCCGCTGACCACCTACGCCACCGTCCGCGTGCTGAAACGCGGCCGCCGGGTGGCGAACGTCGCCGTGGAAGCCTGGCAGGAAGACCGCGCCAGCCCGGTGGCGGCGATGCGGGGGCACTTCATGGTGAGTGGGTAGGTGTTTCAGCCGTCCTCAGGACACCGCTCATCCCGGCGGAGGCCGGGACTTAAGGCAGCCGTTTGAAAAGGTCACACGAAGGAAGACGAAGGAGGCGCGATGCACACGAAGGTCGCACTTTGCGCGACGGCTAACCACCAGGACCGAAGGTGATTTGCTGCGCGCGAAGCGCGCCTTCGTGTCCTTCGCTAGCTTCGTGCTCTTCGTGTCACCCTTCGACCCCGCCCCCTCAACGCCTCCCTGCCTGGGTCCAGGCCTTCGCTGGCATGAGCGGCTGCGAGCGAACTACCCCAGCGCCGCCTCGTTCTCGATTTCGACTGGCGGCAGATCGTCGGCCGGCTGGAAGCGGAAGACGCGGCCGTAGAAGGCGAGTTCCGCTTCCTTGGCGCGGATCATGTTCTCGGAGCGGCGGAAGCCGTGGCCCTCGCCGGCGAACTCCAGGTACGCGACGGGGACGCCCTTGGCCTTCAGCGCGTCGCGGATCATGTGGGCCTGGTTGGGCGGCACGATGGGGTCTTCGGCGCCTTGCAGGATGATCAGCGGGGCGGTGAAGCCGTCCAGGTGCTGGATCGGCGAGCGGGCGTCGTAGACGGCCTTGGCGGCGGGCCAGGGGCCGATCAGGCCGTCGAGGTAGCGGCTCTCGAACTTGTGGGTGTCGCGGGCCAGCGCCTCGAGGTCGGCGACGCCGTAGAAGTCGCCGCCGGCGGCGAAGACGTCGCTCTGGCTGAGGGCGGCGAGCACCGTGAAGCCGCCGGCGCTGCCGCCGTGGATGGCGATGCGCTTGGGATCGACCTTGCCGGCGGCGGCGAGGTGGCGCGCCGCCGCGATGACGTCCTCGACGTCGACGACGCCCCACTGGCCGTCAAGCAGCTTGCGGTAAGCCCGTCCGTACCCGGACGATCCACCGTAGTCGACGTCGACGAGGGCGAAGCCGCGGCTGGTCCAGAACTGGTTGGAGAGGCTGAAGGTGGGCGAGGCGCCGCCAGTGGGTCCGCCGTGCGCCTGCACAATCAGCGGTGGCAGCTCGCCGGCGGGGGCCGCGAAGCCGTCGTTCGTCGGCGGATAGAAGAGCGCGTGAGCGGTGCGGCCGTTCGCGCTCGGGAAGCTGATCTGCTCGGCGCGGCTGATCGTGGCGAGCGCCAGGCGTTCCGGCGACGGGCGGCGCAGCTCTTCGGAGGCGCCGGTCTCGACGTCGATGGCGACGATGGCCGCGCTCTTGTCGGCGGAATAGGCCAGCGCGGCGATGCGGCGCGCGTCCAGGCGCTTCAGCGAGCCGAAGGCGATGTAGGGGCTGTCGAGGCGGTGCGCGGCGCCATTGGAGATCACCAGCAGCGCCTCGCCGTCGGCCTCGCGCGACGCCGCGACGATGCGGCCGTCGCCGATGAGGACGTAGTTGGCCTGGCCGAGGCCCCAGAGCGGTCCGGCGAACTCGGCCGGGCGCGGGCAGAGCGGGCGCGGGGCGCCGCCGGCGTCATCGTAGAGGTTCCACCAGCCGCTCTCGTCGGAGATCCAGGTGAGGTGCTCGCCAGCGCTCCACTGCGGCTCCAGCGCCGCGGTGTCGTGGCCGCCGGCGACCTGGCGACGATGATGCAGCGCGCCGTCAGCATAGTCGGCGACGTAGAGGTGGGTCGCGTCCCAGGGCATGGCCGGGAAGTTCCAGGCGATCCAGGCGAGGCGCGCGCCATCGGCGGAAAGCCGCGGATAGGCGACGAAGTCGCTGTCGCCATAGAGCACCGCGCCAGAATCGCCCGGCTGGCCGGAGAGCCGCACCACGGCATTCTTCACGTGAGCCGGATCGGTGTGGTCCTCGCGCACGGCAATGAGGCCGCCGCCGGGGGCGGGAACCGCGTCGGCGTAACGATAGCCGGCCGGCGTCATCGGCTGGGGCGCGGCGTCGCCCACCTGGCGATAAAGCAGCTGGTCGCGGAAGTTGGCGAACCAGACCCCGTCCGGCGCGACGCAGTAGGCGCCGCCGCCGTATTCGTGGACGCGGGTGCGGACGTTGAAACCCTCGGGCGTCAGCTGCTTCGGCGCGCCGTCCGCCCCGAAGGTCATGATCACCATGCGGCCGCCCTCGGTCGGGCGGCTCTCCAGCCAGTAGAGCCTGCCGTCGGCGACCTTCAGTTCGCCAAGGCCGATGGCGGATTCGGCGAGGCTGGCGGCCGAGATCGGCGAGGGCCAGGACCCGTAGGGCTTCACATCGCTCGCCATCGCCTGATCCGCCCGCCGTTGACCCGCAGAGGCGCACCCATTACGCCGCTGGCCCCATGCTTCAAGGCCTCACCCATCTGGCGCGCCAGGCGCGGCCGTGGACCTTTGCCGAGGCGCGCAACGTGCTGGCCCGGGTGCTGAAGACGCGCCTGGAGAGCGACGCCGAGCGCGACCTCGCGGCCACGCTGATCGACAACGACAAGATCGGCGAGGCGCTGGCGACGTTCCCGACGCTCGCCAGGCCAGTGGTGTTCCAGTGCGGCTATGGCGCGTCGGGCCTGCCGCATGTCGGCACCTTCGGCGAGGCGGCGCGGCCGACGATGGTGCGCAACGCCTTCCGCGCGCTGACCGACGACGCCATGCCGACCAAGCTGGTGGTGTTCTCCGACGACATGGACGGCCTGAGGAAAATCCCGCCGGGCCTGCCGCACCAGGACTGGCTGGAGGAAGACCGCGACAAGCCGGTCTCCGCGGTGCGCGACCCGTTCGAGGAAGCCGAGAGCTTCGGGGCCTACAACAACGCCAAGGCGCGCGCCTTCTTCGATTCATTCGGCTTCGACTACGAGTTCATCTCCTCGACCGAGTTCTACAAGGCGGGCCGGATGGATGCGGTGCTGCGCCTCATCCTGGAGCGCTTCGACGAGGTGCAGGCGATCATGCTGGCGACCCTGCGCGAGGAGCGCGCGGCCACCTATTCGCCCTTCCTGCCGATCAGCCCCAGGACGGGGAAGGTGCTGCAGGCGCCGACCGTGGAGCGGCATGTGGACCGCGGCACCATCGTCTTCCCCGACGAGGACGGGACGCTGACCGAGGTCCCGGTCACCGGCGGCTACGTGAAGCTGCAGTGGCGGCCGGACTGGGCGGCGCGCTGGGTGGCGCTGGGCGTCGACTTCGAGATGTCCGGCAAGGACCTCGTCGATTCCTTCCGGGTGTCGGGCCGGCTGACGCGGGTGCTGGGCGGATCGCCGCCGGAGACGCCGCACTACGAGCTCTTCATGGACGAGCACAACCAGAAGATCTCCAAGACCAAGGGCAACGGCCTGACCATGGAGGAATGGCTGCGCTATGGCGCGCCGGAGAGCCTCGCCTACTACATGTTCACCTCGCCGAAGACGGCCAAGCGGCTCTATTTCGACGTCATTCCGAAGGCGACGGACGAGTATCTGCAGCACCTGCAGAGCTACAACGCGGCGCGCGCGGATGGCGCCAGCAGCGTCAATCCGCTCGACAATCCAGTGTGGAGCGTGGCCGGCGGCGCGCCGCCGGCCAGAAGCTCGCCAGTGTCGTTCAGCCTGCTGCTGACCCTGGTCGAGGCGGCCAACGCCTCCGACAAGACCATCCTGTGGGGCTTCCTGTCGCGCTACCTTCCGGGGGCCAGCCCGGCCAGCGAGCCGATGCTCGATCACCTCGCCGGCTACGCCATCAACTACTACGAGGACTTCGTGCTGCCGGCGAAGAAGTTCCGGCCAGCCACCGACACCGAGCGCGCCGCGTTCGCCGACCTGAAGGCGCGCTTCCAGGCGCTGCCCGCGGGTTGCCAGGACGCCGAGCTGATCCAGAACGAGGTCTACGAGGCCGGCAAGGCCGGCGGCTTCGAACCGCTGCGCGCCTGGTTCCAGGCGCTGTACGAAGTGCTGCTGGGACAGAGCCAGGGGCCGAGATTCGGCTCGTTCGCGGCGATTTTCGGGCTGACCGAGACCATCGCCCTGATCGACAAAGCGCTGGCGCCCGCCACCTGAAATATCAGCGAAACGGATCGCGGCGCGGCCTCCCCGCGTTGCTGGCCCGCACCTGTGCGTGTCCAAGGCCTGGTCAAGTGTTCGTGAGCAAAGAAGTGATGCACAGTGCGGGCGAGATTGCCGGCTGGTTGCGGAAGCTTGACCTTTTTGGCGTAGGGCTACTTGATCGCGCGTCGAAAAAGTGCGGCGATAGGGCTGGTCTTGGCGCTCCCCCGCCGGGCCGGGTGGGCAAACTCAAGCGTGGTACCGAACGCATGAGCGATCCGACGGCGGCGGGGCGAGACTCCGGCCGCAGCCGAGGCACGGCGCCGATCCATCTGGCGCCCTGGGTGGCGATGGCGGCTATGGCCGTCGCCGCGCTCTGGCCGAAGGGACGCCGCTCGCCGTTGGCGGCGCGCGCTCCAAGAGCGCTGACTCCCTCTGAATACGACGCTTGCGAGCCCAAGCGTGGCCGCTGCGCCGAGTGGCCGCTGCAGATTCCCCGCCTAGGCTGGAAGGACATCGTCTGGCGCACCTATCGTGAGATGGGTCGCCACCGGCTGCCGGCGCTGGCCGGCGGCGTCACCTACTATGTGCTGCTGGCCACGTTCCCGGCCATCGCGGCCTTCGTGTCGCTCTACAGCCTCTACTTCGACGTCGGCACCCTGCAGCGCTGGATCGGCCACCTGGCGGTGATCCTGCCGCGCGACGCGGTGTCGATGATGAGCGTGCAGATGCAGCACCTGGCGACGCAGAAGCACGCCACCTTGAGCGCCGCGTTCGTGATCTCGACCTTGCTCTCCATCTGGAGCGCCAACGCCGGCATGAAGGCGATGTTCGACGGGCTGAACATCACCTACGGCGAGGTGGAGAAGCGCGACTACCTGCGCCGCAGCCTGATCACCTATTTCGCCACCTTCCTGGCTCTGGTGTTCCTGGCGCTGGTGGTGGCGGTGCTGGTGGGCGCACCGTTCTGGCTGCGCGGCATAGGCCTGCACGGCTTCGGCGGCTGGCTGGGCCCGGTGCGCTGGCTCGCCGTCTACGTGGTCGCCGCCGGCGCCTTTTCGCTGCTCTATCGCTATGGCCCCAGCCGCCAGCACGCCCGCTGGCGATGGGTGCTGTTCGGCGGGATGATCGCGGCGCTGGCCTGGCTCGGCGTCTCGCTGGCCTTCTCCTGGTACGTCAACAACGTCGTCCACCTGGGCGTGACCTACGGCTCCATCGGCGCGGTGATCGCGTACATGCTGTGGGTGTGGTTCTCGGCCATGGTGGTGCTGACCGGCTCGGAGCTGAACTCCGAGGTCGAGCACCAGACCGCCGTCGACACCACCATCGGCAAGAAGCGGGTGATGGGCGAGCGCGGCGCGGTGATGGCCGACACCCTGGGCAAGGCCTTCACCACCTCGCCGCAGGAAGCCGCCGACTGGTTCGCCGCCTTCTGCGGCCGGCAGGTGGGCTACGTGCGCGGCTTCCTGCGCCGGCTGGTGGGGCTTGCGAGCGCAGGGCAGCTGTAACCTTCTCCCGGAGGGAGAAGGAGGGGCCCGCGCCGTAGGCGTGGGAGGATGAGGGGTTACGGCGTCGGACCCCTCAGATTCGACAGTCCCGCAGCAGCGTAACCCCTCACCCTCCCACGATGCTGGCGCATCGCGGGCCCCCCCCTCTCCCTCCGGGAGAGGTGGCTACCCCACCATTTCCCCCGCCATCCACCGGCCCGGCGCCAGCACCTGGGCGTGGAAGCGCTCGCCCATGCGGCGGTAGCCGGCGGCGTTGGGGTGCAGGCCGTCGGGCAGATCGGCTTCGTCGGCTGCATCGAAGAGCGTGAGGCCCGAGAGATAGCTGATGTGGGCGTCGCCGGCGCGTCGCCGCGCCTGCACGACGCGCTCCAGCAGGTCGCGCATGCTCCTCAGCGACAGGCCGCCGCCATCGCCTTCCGCCTCGCGAGATGGCGAATAGATCGGCGAGATCACCATCAGCGGGGTCTCGGCGTGCTTCTCGCGGATGATCGAGATCATGGCGTGGGCCGAGTCGGCGAACGTCCGCTCCTTGAGGGCGCCGCCGCCGTGGACGTTGATGCCCAGCTTGAGCACGATGGCGTCGGCCGGCCGGTCGCGGATCGCCCGCGCCGCCAGGCCAGAGAGCAGGCAAGAGCCGGCCCAGCCCATGTTGACGACGCGAAGGTCGCCCAGGGCCGCCGCCACCGCGGGCCATGCGCCCGAGCTGCCGTCCGCCTCGTTGCAGTGGGAGATCGAGCTGCCGTGGAAGATGACGGTCGGGCGCTCGTCCGGCCAGGGCGCGACGTGCGCGCCGTCGTCGACCTCGAGTCCGGTAATCGACACCGTGGCGGTCTGCGGCAGCCACAGCTCCAAGTCTTTCTCGCCGGCGGGAAGGCCATCGAAGCGCACGTCCGCCCGCTCGTCGCCCTCGACCCTGCCGTCGGCGATCTTGGCGCCGCCGCTCGCGGCCTTCCGCTCGAAGAGCTTGCCGCCGACGTAGAGCTCGTAGTTGACCGGCCGGTCGCCGATGCTGCGCTGGGTGACGGCGAGGCGCACGCTGCGCGTGTCTGACCTCAGCCTCAGCCGCACGCCGGCCGCGCAAGAGGCGACCCAGCGGGTGAAGTCGTCGAGGAACAGGGTGTCGGCGAACGGATAGCGCAGCGGCTGGATCGCGCCTGGCCGCCGCCGCACGTCGACCTGCCCATCCAGCAGGGCGGCGATGGTGTCGATGTCGAGTGGCTTCATGCTGCGCTCCCTTGGAACCATCGTCGCCTGCGGCGGAGACCCCTCACCTCACCTCTCCCCAACCTTCGGTCGGGGCGAGGGCTACGGAGAGGCTGGCGGCGGCTTCAAGCATCCACCCACACCCCCGCCCTGTCAGTAGCCCTCTCCCCGTGCAGCGGGGAGAGGTGAGGTGAGGGGCCGGTGGGCCGCGCGCTAGCCAAAACTCTCCTCCAGCGTCGCCAGCCGGGCCGCCTGGTCCTCGGCGATCAGCGGGTCGATCACATCGTCCAGGGCTTCGCCGGCGACCACTTTGGGCAGGTTGTAGAGGGTCAGGTTGATGCGGTGGTCGGTGACCCGGCCTTGCGGGAAGTTGTAAGTGCGGATGCGCTCGGAGCGGTCGCCGGAGCCGACCTGGCTCTTGCGGGCCTCAGAGCGCTCGGTGGCCAGGGCGTCGCGCTTCTGCTCGTAGAGTTTGGCCTTCAGCACCTTCATCGCCCGCGCCCGGTTCTGGTGCTGCGACTTCTCCGACGAGGTAACGACGATACCGGTGGGCAGGTGCGTGATGCGGACGGCCGAGTCGGTCTTGTTGACGTGCTGACCGCCGGCGCCGGACGAGCGGTAGGTGTCGATGCGGATGTCGGCGTCGTTGACCTCGATGTCGATGTCCTCGGGCTCGGGCAGGACTGCCACGGTGGCGGCGGAGGTGTGGATGCGCCCTTGCGCCTCGGTCTCCGGCACCCGCTGCACCCGGTGCACGCCGCTCTCGAACTTCAGCCGGCCGAAGACGCCGTCGCCGCTGATCGAGGCGATGATCTCCTTGAAGCCGCCCATTTCGCCTTCCGAGGCGCTTTCCACCTCGAGCCGCCAGCCGTGAGTCTGAGCGTAGCGCTGGTACATGCGGAAGAGATCGCCAGCGAACAGCGCCGCTTCGTCGCCGCCGGTGCCGGCGCGCACCTCCAGGATGGCCGAGGCGTTCTCGTCGGCGTCGCGGGGGGCCAGCAGCAGCGCCACCTCGCGCTCCAGCTCCGGCAGCCCGGCGTCCAGCTGCTCCAGCTCGTCGCGGGCCAGTTCGGAGATGTCGGCGTCGTCGCTGGCGGCCATCTCCTCCAGCTCCGGGCGCTGAGCGCGCGCCTTCTCCAGCGCCAGCACCGTGTCGGCCACCGGCTTCAGCTCGGCGTACTCCTTGCCCAGGCGCACGACTTCCTGGCCGTCGGAGGCCGCGGCCATGCGCGCCTCGACTTCCTGAAAGCGCATCAGCACCTGATCGAGCCTGGCCTGCGGCAGGCGCACGTCTTCAGTCTCCTCTCGCGATGCGCCCTCATATCGGATCGCGGCGGGCGGACGCCAGCACCGCGCGGAAACGGGATTTGGCTGACGCGGCGTCCGGAGCGATAGAGGCAGCCAACATCGCAGCTCTCGTCAGGAGACACCCCATGGCTGACGCCGCTTACATCGTTGCCGCCACCCGCACCGCCGGAGGCCGCAAAGGCGGCAAGCTGGCCGGCTGGCACCCCGCCGATCTCGGCGGCGAAGTGCTGAACTCGATCCTCGACCGCACCGGCGCCGATCCGAAGCTGGTGGAGGACGTGATCTTCGGCTGCGTGATGCAGACTGGCGAGCAGGCCACCAACGTCGCCCGCGGCGCGGTGCTGGCCTCGCGGATGCCGGAGAGCGTGCCGGCCACCAGCGTCGACCGCCAGTGCGGCTCCTCGCAACAGGCGCTGCAGTTCGCCGCGCAGGCGATCATGAGCGGCACTCAGGACATCGTCATCGCCGGCGGCGTCGAGAGCATGACCCGCGTGCCGATGGGCCTGTCGGTGTCGCTGCCGGCGCAGAACGGCTTCGGCACGCCGATGAGCCCGGCGCAGCAGGCCCGCTACCCCAACATCCAGTTCAGCCAGTTCATGGGCGCCGAGATGATGGCGCAGAAGTACGGGCTGACGAAGGACGAGATCGACGCCTTCGCCTACGGCAGCCACCAGCGGGCCATCGCCGCGACGCAAGCGGGCGCCTTCAAGGACGAGCTGACCCCGATCAAGATCAAGGACGCCGAGGGCAACGAGAGCGAGCACATGGTGGACGAAGGCATCCGCTTCGACTCCTCGCTGGACGCCATCAAGGGCGTGAAGCTGCTGCGGGAAGGCGGCTACATCACCGCCGCTTCGTCCAGCCAGATCTGCGACGGCGCCTCGGCGGTGATGGTGGTGTCGGAAAAGGGCCTGAAAGACCTCGGCGTCGATCCGATCGCCCGCATCCACCACCTGTCGGTGATCGGCGGCGACCCGGTGATCATGCTGGAAACGCCGCTGCCGGCGACGGAGCGGGCGCTGAAGAAGGCCGGCATGAGCGTCGACGACATCGACCTCTTCGAAGTCAACGAGGCGTTCGGCTCGGTGCCGGTGGCGTGGCTGAAGACGCTGCACGCCGACCCGTCGAAGCTGAACGTCAACGGCGGCGCCATCGCGCTCGGCCACCCGCTGGGCGCGTCCGGGACCAAGCTGATGACCACGCTGCTCTACGCGCTGAAGAACCGCGGCAAGAAGTGGGGCCTGCAGACCATGTGCGAAGGCGGCGGCCTCGCCAACGTGACGATCGTGGAGCGGCTGTAGGGGGAAGAGGCCCCTCACCCGGTCGAAGGCTTCGCCTTCGCTCGACCTCTCCCCGCTGTGCGGGGCGAGGGATACCGGTGGTCGACCTCCTCAGACTATCCGCGTCACCGACCTCTCAGTAGCCCTCTCCCACGTCAGTGGGAGAGGTGAGGTGAGGGCCCGCGCGGACTACTTCAGCTTGATCTCTTCCAGGCGCTCTTCGAGGTAGTCGTTGGCGGTGATCGGGACCGGGTAGCGGTCCGGCCGCTCGGGCGTGACGCAGCTGGGCAGGGTCTGGATCAGATAGTCCGGCGCGAAGTGCAGGAAGAACGGGGTCGAGTAGCGCGGCACGCCGCGGCGCTCGGGCGGCGGGTTGACCACCCGGTGCGTGGTCGAGGGCAGCGCGTCGTTGGTCAGGCGCTGCAGCATGTCGCCGATGTTGCAGACGACGCTGCCGGCCGGGGGGTTCACCGGCAACCAGGCGCCGTCCCGGTCGAGCAGCTCCAGCCCGGCTTCCTCGGCGCCCAGCAGGAGCGTGATGGTGTTGATGTCCTCGTGGGCCGCGGCGCGCACGTTGGGGCCATCGAACGGCGCCGGCGGATAGTGCAGCAGGCGCAGCACGCTGTTGCCGAGGCGGGTCGTGGGGACGAAGAAGTCGTCGGCGAGGCCGAGGTAGCGGGCGATGGCGGCCAGCACCGTGTCGCCCAGATCCTCCAGCGCCTCGTAGAGCCAGGTCTCGCTGGGGCGGAAGCGCGGCACCTCGGCGGGCCAGACGTTGTCGGGCATGCGGGCCCGGAACGGGTGGCCAGGGGGCAGCTCGCGGCCGACGTGCCAGAATTCCTTGAGGTCGAAATGCGCGGCGCCCTTGGCGGTCTCGACGCCGAACGGCGTGTAGCCGCGCTGGCCGGAGACGCCTTCGATCTTGTAGCGGCGCTTCCCCGCGTCTGGCAGGGCGAAGAAGGTCTTGGCGTCCGCCAGCGCCGCGTCGATGCGCGCCTGGTCCAGACCGTGGTCGCCGATCACCGCGAAGCCGTAGCGAGCGAACGAGGCCCCCAGGGCGTCGGCGAAGGCCTGGAAATCGCGCCCGGCGAGGGCGAAGGACACCGGAGCGATGGCGCCGCCGGGAGCGGCGTCTTTGGCGAGCGTTTGCGGCACGGCGGGCCTCCTTGCGCCTACTTCTAGCGCGATACGCGGGCGTCACAAAAACCTGGCGGCGGCCAGAGGCGGACGGCGGTTGAATTCGCTACATATCGGCGCCACAGACGGCCGATATTGTGCACTGCGGGAGGACCGCTCATGTTCGACAAGGTTCGCAAGGACGCCGCCGCCGCCCTGCAGGGCGTGCTCTTCGACGGCATGACCATCATGGCCGGCGGCTTCGGCCTCTGTGGGATCGCCGAGAACCTGATCGCCGCCGTCCGCGAGGCCGGCGTGAAAGACCTGACGGTGGTCTCCAACAACTGCGGGATCGACGATTTCGGCCTGGGCGTGCTGCTCGCCGGCGGCCAGATCAAGAAGATGATCTCGTCGTACGTGGGCGAGAACAAACTGTTCGAGCAGCTCTATCTCTCCGGCGAATTGGAGCTGGAGTTCAACCCGCAGGGCACCCTGGCCGAGCGCATCCGCGCCGGCGGCGCCGGCATCCCCGCCTTCTTCACCAAGACCGGCGTCGGCACGCTGGTGGCGGAGGGCAAGGAAGTGCGCGAGTTCGACGGCGAGCTCTATGTGATGGAGCGTGGGCTGAAGGCCGACCTCGCCATCGTCAAGGCCTGGAAGGGCGACCACGAGGGCAACCTCATCTATCGAAAGACGGCGCGGAACTTCAATCCAATGATGGCGACGGCGGGCTCGGTGACCATCGCCGAAGTGGAAGAGCTGGCGCCCACCGGCGCCCTCGACGCCGACCACATCGTCACCCCTGGCATCTTCGTCGACATGATCTTCGAGGGGGCGTCGTTCGAGAAACGGATCGAGCGCGTCACCACCCGGCCGCACGAAAAAGCCGTGGCCGAACAAGGAGCTGCGTGATGGCCTGGACGCGCGAGGACATGGCGGCCCGCGCCGCCCTTGAACTCAAGGACGGCTACTACGTCAACCTCGGCATCGGCATCCCGACGCTGGTGGCCAACTATATCCCCGGCGGCGTGTCGGTGACGCTGCAGAGCGAGAACGGGATGCTGGGCATGGGCCCGTTCCCGTATGAGGGCGAGGCTGACCCGGACCTGATCAACGCCGGCAAGCAGACCATCACCGAGCTGCCGTCGTCGTCGTATTTCTCGTCGTCGGACTCGTTCGCGATGATCCGCGGCGGCCACATCAACCTTTCCATCCTCGGCGGCATGCAGGTGGCCGAGAACGGCGACCTCGCCAACTGGATGGTGCCGGGCAAGATGGTGAAGGGCATGGGCGGGGCCATGGACCTGGTGGCCGGCGTCGGGCGCGTGGTGGTGGTGATGGAGCACACCGAGAAGTCGGGCGCGCCGAAACTGGTGAAGCGCTGCTCGCTGCCGCTCACCGGCGCGGGCGTGGTGGACCTGCTGATCACCGACCTCGGGGTGTTCGAGATCGACGCGGCGGGGGTGCGGCTGACCGAACTGGCCGCCGGCGCCAGCCTGGACGAGGTGCGCGCCAAGACCGAAGCGGCCTTCGCCGTCACCGCCTGAGGCCGACCTATCCACAGCTGCGTGGCGCTCCGCTTACGGACGAGGCGCCGGGCGTTCGGTTTTGCACTGCGGCAAATCGCCTGTGTGCGATTCAGGTCACGTTACAAAACCATTACATTTCTGTTGTGGAACCGTCCCAAGGCGAAGTTAAATCGTGCCCTGAGGATGCACCGCGCGTGGGGCGCCGGAGCACCCTCAAGAGGGGCATAGAATGTCAATCAGAACGCTCGCCGCTGGCGCTGCGATCGGTGTGCTTACGCTCGCCGCGTCGTCTGCCTTCGCACAGGAAATCACTGGCGGCGTCGCCGGCCGCGTGACGGAGGACGGCAAGCCGGTCGCGAACGCTCAGGTCGACGTCAAGAACACCGGCACTGGGGTCACCGTCTCCACCAAGACCGCGCCGAACGGCTTCTACAGCGTCCTCGGCCTGCCCCCCGGTGGTCCGTATACGGTGACCGCCACGGCGCCTGACAACAATGTGCAGACCGAGGACGTCGACCAGGTGCCGATCGGCGCGCCCTACGACGTCAACATCAACCTCGGCGCCGCGGTGACGACGGTCACGGTGACCGGCGCGCGCACCCCGGTGGTCCGCAACGCGGCCGTGGCCACTGGCCCGCGCGAGACCTTCTCGGCCAAGGACATCTCGCTGTCGCCGTCGTTCGCGCGCGACATCCACGACCTGGTGCGGATGAACCCCTTCGTCACCGTCGACGAAGCCAACTCCAACGCGCTGATCATCGCCGGCAGCAACAACCACACCAACACGCTCTACGTCGACGGCGTGCGGGTGTCGGACGACTTCGGCCTCAACAACAACGGCTACCCCACACAGCGCTCGCCGTTCTCGCTCGGCATCGTCGGCGCCCTGAACCTCGAGATCGCGCCCTACGACGTGCAGTACGGCGACTTCACCGGCGGCCTGCTCAACGTCGTCACCAAGTCCGGCACCAACGTGCTGCACGGTTCGGCCGACTACGAGTACGACTCCTCCTCGCTCGACGGTAAAGTGGTGGGCGCCAACGCCATCGCCATTCCGGGCGCGACCGACCGCGCGGTGACCACCAAGTTCGAAGACCAGGACTCGGCCGTCACCATCGGCGGACCGATCTGGGGCGACCACATCTTCTTCTTCTTCTCCTACGACCGCTACCAGTCGCTGGCCTCATCGTCGTTCACGCCGGTCGACCTTCCTGGCGCGAACGTGGTAGCGGGCGTGAACTCGTCGGAAGCGGCCACCGTGCAGACGGTGCTGTCGACCGCGTCCGGCACGGCGCTCACCTCGGCGGCGGGCAACGGCGTCACCAGCGGCAACGGCTACGGCTACAACCCGCTGAACTTCGGCGGCTCCGCTCCGGCGCTGAACTCGGACTACTTCGCCAAGATCGACTGGTACCTGACTGACAAGCAGCACCTGTTCGTCACCTACCTGCAGACCGACGGCACAGCCTACAATACGCCGGATGGCACAGCGGGCAGTTCCTCGTTCCCTCGGGGCGAGTTGAACTTCGCCTCGAGCGACTACCTGCAAGCGCAGAATCTGACGGCTTACACGGCCGACCTCACGTCGCAGTGGACGCACAATTTCTCGACCGAAGCGGAGTATGTGAACCGAGACGTCGAGAGTCCCAGCCAGCTGCTGACCGGACCGTTCGCGAACTTCTCGATCGTGATCCCGACCGTCAGTGGCAACCCGGCGGGCACCGGCGGCACGATCGACCTGGGCCCCGACATCAGCCGTCAGTCGAACAATCTTGGCGTCAAGGACCAGCAGGTCAAACTACGCGGCCACTACACGCTCGGCGACAACGTGATCACCGGCGGGGTCGAGTGGGAGCAGCTCGCCACGTTCGACCTGTTCCTGCAGCGCTCCACGGGCGTCTACACCTTCAACAACACCTGCGGTCCGGGCCTGGGCAACGCCAACGGCGAGTTCATCAACCTCGCCGCGCACGTGGCCTGCCAGTTCGCCTACGCCAACACCGCTTCGGGCAACCCGCTGGACGCGGCGCAGACCGCATATAACGACACGACGACCGGCTACATCGAAGACGAGTGGCACGCCATGCCGGGCCTCACGGTGACCGGCGGCGTCCGCTACGAGGTCTACAACACCGGCAGCATCCCGATCACCAACCCGCGCTTCGTGAAGCAGTACGGGTTTTCGAACGCCGGCACGATCAACGGCGAGAACGTGATCATGCCGCGGTTCGGCTTCAACTGGAAACCGGACCCGAGCCTGACCGTTACCGGCGGCTTCGGCCTGTTCTCCGGCGGCAACCCGGAAGTCTACACCTACAACAGTTACGACACCACCGGTAACCTGGTGGGCGGCCCGATCACCTACAAGTGCATTGTCGCCAACTGCGGCACCGCCGGCGTGGTGGGCTCCGGCCCGATCGGCGCCGAAACCTCAACGGGCGCCACGGCGCTCACCCCGGTGCTGGTCGGCGTCACCGGCTCCTCGATCCCGGCGGCGGCGCAGACCGACATCGCCAACAGCACCCTGGCCGGCAGCGGCAACGCCAACGCCCTCGACCCGAACTTCAAGCCGCCGCAGGCCTGGAAAGGCTCGCTCAGCATCGTCAAGCTGGTCGACTTCACCGACATGGGCGGCGGCTGGGATCGGATGAAGTGGCTGGGCGACGGCTGGCGCATCCACGGCGACTTGCTGATCACCAAGACGGTGGACTCCGTTGAGTGGATCGACCTGTTCGAGCAGCAGAACAAACTGACCGCGTCCTCCGCGGCGGCGCTCGGCATCGCCTCCCCCACCGGCCTCGCGCCCGACGGGCGGCCGCTGTTCAGCCCGGCGCGCTACGGCATGACGGTCCCCGGGACCGGCCCCGGCACCACGCTGGCGGCGCAGGTCCGCTCCGGCGGCGCCTTCGACATCGAGCTCACCGACACCAACAAGGGCGACTCGCTGCTGTGGGCCATCGGCCTCGGCAAGCATTGGCCCTTCGGCCTCGACATCGACTACACCTTCACAGGTCAGCACGTCCGCGACGTGACCCTGGCCGGCAGTTCGGTGGCGTCGAGCAACCTCAACAACAACATCGTCGCCGACCCGACCAATCCGGACCTGGCCACCTCGAACTACCAGATCCTGTTCGAGCACCGGCTGACCTTCGACTTCGAGCACAACTTCATCCCGAACTACCGGACCGCGGTGCGGGTCGGTCTCTACGAGCGCGCCGGCCTGCCGTTCAGCTACTCGTTCTGCACCACGGGGGCTTCATCCAACGCTTGCGCCCTCAACGGCGCCGCGAGCGCGAGCACCGCGCCCGTAGAAGAGTTGTTCGGCCAGTACGAGAACGGCACCTCCAACCAGTTGCTCTATGTGCCGAAAACCTCCGGTGGCGTGGTCACGGCCACCAGCGACCCGGCGGTCACCTTCGCGCCCGGCTTCGACCTGGCGGGCTTCAACGACTTCCTGAAGTCGTCCGGGCTGCTGAAGTACTCCGGCCAGATCGCGCCCCGGAACGCCTTCCGCTCCGGCGACTACGGTACCGGCGACTTGCAGGTGTCGCAGGAACTGCCAGCGCTCTATCCGAAGGGCGCCAAGGGCGAATTCTACTTCGACGTCATCAACTTCCTGAACCTGATCGACAAGAACTGGGGCATCGATAACGAAGTCCCGTTCCCCTACACTTACGCACCGGTGGTGGCCTATAACTGCCAGTGGTCAGGCCAGACCTTCAACGCGGGCACGACCAACAGCTTCACCATGCCGACCTGCGTCGCCGGCAAGGGTAACTTCTACCAATACCAAGCGTTCCGCGGTCCGCTGCAGAACAACTACACGCAGGTGCAGACCAGCGCGACGGCGCTGCCGCAGGTGCCGACGTGGGTGATCAAGCTGGGCGTGCGCTACAAGTTCTAGCGCCAGGCTCTGCCGAAAGTCGGGAAGGGGCGGGCCGCTGGTCCGCCCCTTTTCTTGTGGGAAAGCTTCCTATCTAAGCGGGCCATGACCGCCGCCGTCCCCGCCGAATTCTCGCCGCATCGGGCGATGTGGCTCGGGTTTCCGAGCCATGCGGAGCTGTGGCTGGACGATCTGGCCGCCGCCCAGGCCGAGGCCGCGGCGCTGGCGCGGGCGCTTGCCGGGCCGGGCGGCGAGCACGTGCGGCTGCTGGTCTGCGGCGCGGACGCCGAAGCCGCCGCGAAAGCGCTGCTGGGCGAGGTCGCCGGCATCGAGATCACGCCCGGGCGCTTCGGCGACATCTGGCTGCGCGACACCGGGCCGATCTTCGGCGCGCCAGGCGCCGCGGCCGGCGGCTTCCGCTTCAACGGCTGGGGCGGCAAATACGTGCTCGAGGGCGACGAGACCGTGGCCGCGCAGCTGGCCGCCCACGCCGGCGCGGCGCTCACCTCCCACGACTTCGTGCTGGAAGGCGGCGCTCTCGACCACGACGGCGAAGGCACGGTGCTGACCACCCGCGAGTGCCTGCTCAACCCCAACCGCAATCGCGGCTGGACTCAGGCGGTCGCCGAAGCGGCGCTGGCCGAGGCGCTGGGCGCGAAGAAAGTGATCTGGCTGGAGCGGGGCCTGCTGAACGACCACACCGATGGCCACGTCGACAACCTGGCCCGGTTCATCGCGCCCGGCGTGGTGGCGATCCCCATCGCGTTCGGAGCTGAAGACCCGCATGCGCAAGTGTTCGACGATGCGGCGCGGGCTCTGGCGGGCGCTACAGACGCCGCCGGCCGGCCGATCCGTGTGGTTCGTATCCCCGCCCCGGGCCGCGTCCCTGGCGAGGACGGGACCTGGGCGCCCGCCTCGCACATGAACTTCATCATCGCCAACCGCGCGGTGATCTATCCCACCTACAACGCCGCGCCGGCGGCGATGGCGCGCAAGGCCTTCGAGGCGCTGTTCCCTGGCCGCGCGGCGATCGGCCTGCCGTCCACGGCGTTGCTGACCGGCGGCGGCTCGTTCCACTGCATCAGCCAGCAGGAGCCGGCCTGATGGCGCGCACCCTCACCCTGGCGGCGCTCCAGACGTCCTACGGCGACGACATGAGCGCCAACATCGCCAGGACCGCGGCGCTGATCCGCGAGGCGGCGGCGCGTGGCGCGCAGGTGATTTTGCCCTCGGAGCTGCTGCAGGGCCCCTACTTCTGCGTCAGCCAGGAAGAGCGCTGGTTCGCCACCGCCCACCCCTGGCGCGAGCATCCTTGTGTCACGGCGCTAGCGCCGCTGGCGGGCGAGCTGGGCGTCGTTTTGCCGATCTCGATCTTCGAGCGCGACGGGCCGCAGTACTTCAACAGCCTGGTGATGGCCGACGCCGATGGCGCGCTGCTGGGCCTCTACCGCAAGAGCCACATCCCCGACGGGCCCGGCTACCAGGAGAAGTACTATTTCCGCCCTGGCGACACCGGCTTTCGGGTCTGGGACACGCGCTTCGGCAAGCTCGGCGTCGGCATCTGCTGGGACCAGTGGTTCCCGGAAGCGGCGCGGGCGATGACGCTGATGGGCGCCGAGGCGCTGCTCTACCCCACCGCCATCGGCTCGGAGCCGCATGACCCGAGCCTGGACACCGCCTTGCCGTGGCGGCGCGCCATGCAGGGCCACGCGGTTTCCAACGTGATCCCGGTGGTGGGCGCCAACCGCACCGGCTTCGAGCCGTGGGCCGGCTATCCCGGCGGCGGCCAGCGCTTCTACGGCTCGTCGTTCATCGCCGACCACCGGGGCGATCTGGTCGCCGAACTGGGCCGCGACGACGAGGGCGTGATCCTGGCCAGCGTCGATCTCGACTTCCTCGCCGCCCACCGCGCTGCCTGGGGCTTCTTCCGCGACCGCCGCCCCGACCTCTACGGCGCGCTCACCGGCGCCCCGAAGCCATGATCGAGACCGAACGGCTGACGCTGCGGCCCTTCGTCGAGGCGGACCGGGCCGACTGGATGGCCATGGTCACCGACCCGGAGGTGGCCGAACCGCTCGGCGGCGCCCGCATCCAGGCGCCGGACTACTTCGACGGCGTGCTCACCTTCTGGGCGACCTACGGGCATGGGCCCCTCGCTCTGCTTCGGCGGTCCGACGGGGCGCTGATCGGCCGTGTCGGCATCCGACGGCAGCCGCCGGAATGGGCGCATCCGATGATGGGCGAAGTCGAGGTCGGCTGGATGCTCGCCCGCCCTGCCTGGGGCGAAGGCTACGCCACCGAAGCCGCCCGCGCCGCGCTGGCCTGGGGCTTCGAGACCCTCGGCGTGCCGCAGATCTTCAGCTGGACCACGCAGGTGAACGTCCGCTCCCAGGCCGTGATGCGCCGCCTCGGCATGCGCCGCGTAGCGGAACGCGATTTCCTCCAGCCAGGCCGCGATGCCGACGATCCGCTGGGTCCACACGTTGTGTTCGTGATCGGGCGGGATCACCAATAGTTCAGCTCCTCCCGACGAACGCGGCGGGCAGGCGTGTGTTGTCAAAGGCCCACATCAACACGAAGGCACGAAGCCAGCGAAGGACACGGAGGCGCGCTTCGCGCGCAGCAAATCACCAACGACCGTCGGGACTAGCCGTCGCGCAACGCGCGACCTTCGTGTGCTTCGCGACTCCTTCGTCTTCCTTCGTGTGAACTTCTATCAACGCCCGCCCATAAGCTCGGTCTTCTCCTGGATGGCGGGCGCTAGCGCAGCATGGTCAGGCCGTTGCGGATCACCACGGCGTTGCGGGCTTTTACGCGGGCTTCGAATGAGATCGCCTTGCCGTCTTTCCAGATGTCCACGGTGATGGTGTCGCCCGGGAACACCGGGGCGGAGAACCGCGCCTGGTGGCTGAGAATCTGGTCGGCGTCGTAGTCGAGCACCGCCTGCAGCACCGCGCGGCAGGTGATGCCGTAGGTGCAAAGGCCGTGCAGGATGGGGCGCGGGAAGCCGGCGCGCTTGGCCACGTCGGGGTCGGAGTGCAGCGGGTTGCGGTCGCCGTTGAGCCGGTAGATCAGCGCCTGGTCCTCGCTGGTGGCGATGTCCACCGAGAGGTCCGCCGTCCGGGTCGGCACCACGTGCGGCTCTGGTGCGCCTTCCGAGGGGCCGCCGAAGCCGCCGTCGCCGCGCGCGAAGGTCGAGCCGACCAGCGTCACCGCCTTCTCGCCCTTGTCGTCGGTCCAGACCGTTTCGTTGTAGATCACCGCGCCCTTGCCCTCGCCCTTGTCGTAGGCGCCGATGGTGCGGCCCTCCGCGGTGTAGGTCCCGCCGGCGACGAGGGGCTTGTGCAGCTCCACTTTCTGCTCGCCGTGCACCACCATCAGGAAGTTGATCTGGCTGGGGCGGTGGCCGGCCGGCAGCGGCGGGCCCTCACGCCCGGCGGCGGCGCGTCCGCCTCCGCCAGCGGCGGCCAGCACCGTGGCGGCGGTCGGCACCACCTTCAGCCCGCGCTCGTAGACGAACGGCAGCTCCTTCTCGTTCATGGGGTCGGCGCCCAGGCCGATGCCCAGCGCGTAAAGCATCACGTCCTTGTCGCCGTAGGTGAAGGTGCGCGCGGCGGTGCGCTGGTCGAGGATGTCGGGGTAAAAGATCGGCACGGGCGTCTCCTGATGTTTTGCCGCCACTTCAAGCGGCCGACTTCGCGGCAGGCAAGGACAATTCCTTGACGCTCGCGCCGGCCGGGCTCACCTTGCGCGGATCGTCCACCATCGGATTCGAGGAAAGGAGGGCTGCCACGATGCGAAAGCACATTTGTCACGCCCTCAAGGGACCGCGCGTGATCGCGCCGCGCCCGCTTCCGCCCGCCGTCCGATTCTGACCTAGGAAGGTCGCCCCGGTCGGCAGTTCCCCGACCGAAGGACGTCTTCCGTGCATCCCCTATCGCCATTCCATCGCGCGCCGCCGCGGCTACGCCCGTGGTCCGCCATGCGCGCCGCCATCGCCACATCCGCGCGCCTCGCCGCGCCATGCCGCAACCCATTCGACTTCGGACACCTCCGATGACCACCGACATTCTCGACGATGACGACGACGCCGGTCGTCCGCGCACGCTCTCCAACCTCGGCGTGCTGGCCTACATCACCCGCCATTGGCTGAAGGAGCCGGTGCGCTTCGCCTTCTGCTGGGTGCTGATCCTGCTGGCCGCCGCCTGCGACCTCACCATCCCAGTCGCCACCGGCCGGCTGATGGACGCCGTCGCCGCCCCGCAGCACGTCACCGCCGCCGCGTGGCGGGCCTGGGCGATGCTGTCTGGCCTGTACCTGACGTTCTACCTCACCCGCTCCAGCACCTTCCGGCTGATGAACGGCTTCTACAGCCGGATCATGGCCCGCATGGTCAGCGAAGGCTTCCAGCGGGTGCAGTCGTTCTCCACCGACTGGCACGCCTCCAACTTCGCCGGCGCCACGGTGCGGCGGGTGAGCCGGGCCATGTGGGGCTACGACTCGGCCTCCGACGCCTTGCTGCTGATGTTGGCGCCGACGCTGATCGTGATGAGCGGCCTTGCCATCGAGGTCGGGCTGCGCTGGCGCCCCGCCGGGATCTTCGTGGGCGTGCTGGTGGTCGCCTTCGGCGTCTACAACATCGTGCTTTCCACCCGCTTCATCCGCCCGGCGAACCTGAAGTCGAATGCGCTGGATTCGCGCATCGGCGCGGCCCTGGCCGACGCGATCGGCGGCAACACCGTGGTCAAGAGCTTCGGCGCCGAGGCCCGCGAGGAAGCGCGCTTCGATCTCACCGTGCAGGCCTGGCGGCGAGCGGTGAACGACACCTGGGACCGCTTCAACATCGTCGGCGTCGGCCAGAACATCTTCGTCTTCACCCTGCAGCTGGGCCTCACCGGCTTCCTGGTGCAGGCATGGAGCCAGGGCAAAGCCACCGCCGGCGGCGTAGCCTTCGCCATCACCTCGTTCGTGGTGCTGGCCGGTTACATGCGCAACTTCGGCGACATCACCCGCATGCTGCAGAAGGGCCTCGACGACACCATGGACGTCGCTGCTTACATGCAGACGCCGCCGCAGCTGGCCGACCGGCCGGACGCCGGCGCGCTGGCTGCGGACCTGGGCGAGGTGCGCTTCGACGCCGTGCGCTTCGGCTATGGCTCGGTGGGCCGCGACCTCTACCAGAGCTTCGACCTCACCATCCGCCCTGGCGAGCGCGTCGCTCTGGTGGGACCGACGGGCTCCGGCAAGTCGACGTTCGTGAAGCTGCTGCAGCGGCTCTATGACGTGCAGGACGGCCGCATCCTGATCGACGGGACCGACATCGCCAGCGTTCGCCAGAACGAGCTGCGGCGGGCCATCGCGGTGGTGCCGCAGGACCCGGCATTGTTCCACCGCTCCATCGCCGAGAACATCGGCTATGCGCGGCCCGATGCGACGCTGGAGGAGATTGCGCTGGCCGCGAAGCGAGCGCGCGCCCACGACTTCATCGCCGCTCTGCCCAAGGGCTACGACACGCTGGTCGGCGAGCGGGGAGTGAAACTCTCTGGCGGCGAGCGGCAGCGGGTGGCGATCGCGAGAGCCTTCCTGGCGGATGCGCCGATCCTCGTTTTGGACGAAGCCACCTCATCGCTCGACGTGGAGACCGAGGTGCAGGTGCAGGCGGCGACCGAGGAACTGATGGCCGGCCGCACCACCATCGTCATCGCCCACCGGCTCTCCACCATCCGAGGCGCCGACCGCATCCTGGTGTTCGAAAACGGCCGCATCGTCGAAGAAGGCCGCCACGGCGAGTTGGTGGCCAAAGGCGGGACGTATGCCCGGCTGCATGCGGTGACCCAGGGGACTTAAGGGGCCACGGAAAACACGGAAAACACGGACACGCCCCTACCCCACCAACCCGCTCATCCCGGCGAAGGCCGGGAC
>DASXZG010000074.1:0-15231 GCA_036502045.1 Caulobacteraceae bacterium
CGAGCGCGAGGTCGGCGGCATCGCCTGGGCCGCGCTCATGCCGGCCAGCTGGTCGACGGTGACGATCTGGTAGCCCTTGGCGCGGATCGCATCGATGAGGCCGGGCAGCGCCGCCACGGTCTCGCTGCGGTCGCCGCCGGCGTCGTGCAGCAGCACCACCTGGCCCGGCGGATTGTTGACCGCGAGGCCGGTCATCACCCGGTCCACGATGGCGCCAGGCGCCGGCATCTTGCCGTTCGGCTGGCGCTGCCAGTCCTCGGCGTCGACGCGCAGGCCGACGATCAGGTAGCCCAGCTTCTGGGCGATCAGCAGCGGGTCGACTTCGCCCGGCGTGCTTGGTTCGGCGTCGCCGAAGTAGGGTGGCCGGAAGAGCCGCATGGACCGCCCGGTCAGCACCTCGAACAGGCGCTGGGTGGTGTTCAGCTCCAGATCGGTCTGCGCCAGCGGCGTCACCCCGATGTTGGGGTGGGTCCAGGTGTGGTTGCCGACCATGTTGCCTTCGCGCACCTCGCGCTGCACCAGGTCGGGCCGGCTCTGCATGTTCTCGCCGATGTCGAAGAAGGTGGCGTGGACGCCCTTGGCTTTCAGGATGTCGAGAATCTTCGGCGTCCAGCGCCCGTCCGGCCCGTCGTCGAAGGTCAAAGCCACCCAGCCGGGCCGCCAGCCGTAGCGGTCGAGCACGTAGGAGGTGGGCATCACCGTGTAGGTCTCGGTGGAGATCAGGCCGTTGTCGGGGTCGATCTCGATCTGGCGCTTGCCAGGGGTTGGGGTGGCGCTGACGTGCAGCACTTCGCCCTGGCCGTTGAAGTCGACGTCGGTGCCGGGCGCGACCACGTCGAGGTCGTTGGGCTTGATGGTCCCGTAGGGCTGGCCGAAGAACTTCCAGAGCGAGGGGTCCTCCTCGCCCATGCGCCACAGCGCATAGCCGCGCGGCCGGTAGTCGTCGGCGACCTTGACCTCGTTGAAAATGGTGGCGGCGTCGAGAAACCACACGACGTGGTGCGAGCCGTCGTCGTTGACGTAGCCGAAGGTGGAGTTCAGCGCGTCGTCGTCGAAGTTGACCTGGGCCTCGCTATCGCGCGCCTCCTGGGTGGCCTCGTAGTAGAGCACCGTCTGGCCGTCGGTGGCGTGGCCCTTGGCGTCGAGGGTCCAGTCGTAGCCGTACGCGCCCAGCGCCACCACGGTGCGGTCCGGGTCCAGCTGGCGCATGTCGCGCTCGAGACTGGTTTCGAACCAGTCCTCGCCGGCGATCGGCCCCGGCTGGCCGGACGCGCCCTGGCCGCCGCCCCAGTGCTGGTCGTAGGCCATCAGAATCACCGTGTCGGACACGGCCTGGAAGGTCTTCAGATTGTAGTCGTCGTTGGCGAACGGCAGCGCCACCCACACTTCGCGGCTCAGCGGCTTGAACGCCGCCCGCGCCTCGGCCAGCAGCCTCGGATAGAGCGCCAGGCCCTGCGGCGACAGGTTCTCCAGGTCGAACACATAGCCGCCGTAGCCGCGCGCCTTGGCCAGATTGACCAGATTGGTGATCAGCGCCGCGCGGGCGGCCGGGTTGGCCAGCAGCGCGTCGGCCAGCGGGCCGTCGGCGGCGCGGTCGTGGAAATTGTGCACCATCGGCAGCACCGAGGGCGCGTTCTTGGCCGCGGCGATGATGGCTTCGGTCTGCGGGTCGGGGGTCACCGTCACCGGGCCGCCGGAGCCGTTGAGGAACACCCACTGCGGCGAGACTACGTCCAGTTGGTCGATGTGGCGCGCCAGCGAGTCCCGCGAGGACGCGTCGGTGGGGTCGTAGAAGCCCACCGAGAGCGGCTTGGTAGGCTCGCCGGTCTCGCCGGCCCGGGCCCGGCGGGGCACATGGGTCCAGTCCGGCTTGCCCCGCAAGCGGTGCACGGTTTCCACGTGCAGCGCCTGCAGCGTGCGCGGGTCCTTCAGCGACAGGATCGGCAGGCGCGGCGCGAACGCCAGCGTGGCGAAGAAGAAGGCCACCACCAGCGCGGCCAAAGACACCAGCAGCCCCGCGCCCATGCCGGTGCGGCGGGCGCGGCGGCCGGTGGGGTCGTGGAAGATGAAATCGGCCATGCGGCCTTGGGGCTCTTTTGCAGTTCGGTGACGATGCGTCGCGCCGGAATTTGGCGGAAGGCAAGCGCGATGCAAGCGCCCGGTGCAATCGGTCGCACAGCGGCGCCGTGCGCGCATTGACTTGAGGTGGGCGCGCCGCGATGTCTGGGCGCCCCTCAAGGGAGCCTGCCGCTTGGCTGACGCCGCCGCCGCCGATGCGCCTCGCAGCCGCGAACTCGGTCGCTACGTGCGGATCGTGCTCGCCTGCCTGGCTGTGGCGGTGGTTATCGGCATCTCCGGTCGCTCGTTGAGCCAGGCCGCCGAATGGACCGGCGAGACCTTGTTTGGCGCAACTGTCGGCGTCGCCACCGGCCGCTGGCTCGTGCCGCAGAGCTGGTATTGCAAGGAACGACTGTGGGCGGCGTTCCTGCTCATCATCGCGGCGATCGTGGTTCCGCTCACCGGCGTGGTGCTGGCCTGCCAGGTGCTATTGCATGGTGACGCGCTGAACGGCGCCCTGGTGCTGAGCGTCACGCCGCAGGTCGCCGCGGTGACCACGGTGATGACCGCGCTGGCGTTCCTGGTTCGCAATCCGCTGATGGAGACCCACGCCGCCCCGCCGGGCGCGCCGCCGCCGAAGTTTCTGGCCCGGCTGCCGGCTCGGCTGCAGGGTGCCGACCTCTATGCGGTCGAGGCCGAGGACCACTACCTTCGCCTGCACACCAGCGCCGGCCAGGACCTGATCCTCATGCGCCTCGGCGACGCCGTGGCCGAACTCGAAGGCCTGGAAGGCGCGCAGACCCACCGCTCGTGGTGGGTCGCGAAGGCGGCGGTGGCGTCGGCCGAGCGCTTCGAAGGCCGCGCCACGCTGAAGCTCAAGGACGGCGCCGAAGTCCCCGTCAGCCGCGGCTTTGCTCGCGCGCTGCGGCAGGCGGGTTGGTTTTGAGCGGCCGGCGCGACCCCTCACCTCACCTCTCCCCGCTGACGCGGGGCGAGGGCTACGGATAGGGGGACGGCGGCTTCAGCACTTTTCCGCGACCTCGCTCTCTCAGTAGCCCTCGCCCCACGAAGTGGGGAGAGGTGAGGTGAGGGGTCGTCGGGCCGGATCTCAGTCCGGGTGGATCTGGGTGATCTTCGAGCCTTCCAGGCTGATGCCGGCCATCAGTCCGGCTTGGCCGAACACGAAGGCGTAAGCGTCGTCCTTAAGGTTCGACGTGGTCATGTCCGCCTCGGCGCCCTTGTCGACCACCACCACGGTGGGGCCGGCGCCGATCTTCCAGCCGTCGGAGTTGTGCAGGTAGCTGACGGCGTTGTCGCTCATCAGGAACATCACATACGAGAACGACTGCGCGCCCGCCTGCAGGCCCCAGGAGCCGGCGGCGGAGTTGTAGTAGCCGGCCACCTTGCCGTCCTGCTTCAGTTCGCCGTCGCCCACTGCGCCGGCGATGATGAAGCCGCCTTTGACGATCTTCGGGAAGATCAGGATCGCCTTGGCGTGCTTGGCCAGGTCGGCGGCGAAGGGGTTCGTCGCGTAGAGCTGCTGCAGCGCCGCGTCGGAGCTGGCGCTGATGTCGGCGGCCGAGTCGGCATAGGCCGGCGCGGCGGTGAACGTGGCGCTGGTCAGGGTCGCCGCGGCCAGGGCCGTGGCCAGGAACGCGCCTCGAAACTGCTTCATGGGATAGCCCCGCATCTGGTCGCGGGACCGATCCCGCTCATGGTGAGGCTTTTAAGGAGCGCGGGCGGACGACTCCAGCGCCAATCGCGTGTTCGGCGAACGTTGCTCAGGCAGCTCGGGGCGCGGTAGGCGCCGGCGCCGCTGCGCGCGGCCGCAGCAGCACCAGCTCGACAAAGATCAGGTTGGGAACCCAGGCCAGCCAGCTGTCGATGCGGTAGCCGTCGATGAAGCTGACGTGCGCCAAGGCGAACAGCGGCAGGTAGATGCGCAAGGTCACCGCGCCGAAGGCCAGCGCGTAGCTGCGGGTCATCCAGCGCTGGTGACGGACGAAATCCCGCGCTTTGGCGTAGCGCCAGGCCTGGACGGTGGCGAAGAGCCAGAAGACCGCCAGCGCGCCGAACCCCAGGCTGGCGACAGGCCCCGCCGCGGTTCCGAACGCCAGCGCCAGGCCAGCGATCCCGCCCGCCAGGCAGCAGATCACGTAGACTGTGCCGGCGCGCCGGTGCCACGCCGGCCAGCGTCGCCGCACCTCGGGGAAGAACTGGATCGCGCCCAGGATCAGCGCCGTCGCCGCCACGCCGGCATGAGCCATCAGCGCGCCTGTGGACGCCAGCCGGTTGGCCGCCACGATCGGCGCTTCCACCGGGATGCTCGGCAGCAGGTAGCGGTAGGAGAACAGCCCCACGCCGACGGATGTCACCGCCACGAGCCAGAGCCAGATGCCGGCCTTCTTCATCGCGTCCCCCGCGTTTGCGGCGAGGTTAGCCCGGGTCCGGCGAAGGCGAGAATGAATTCGCGGACACGCAGTACGCGCCGTGGCCTTCCTAATCCGGGCCTGCCGGTCCGCCGGCCGCTGGCATTGCCCCGTGCTGCCGCGTGGTCTAACGAGCCGCCGCAACAGCAGGAGAGACACATGGCCAAGTCGCCCATCCGCGTGGCAGTCACCGGCGCCGCGGGCAACATTGGTTACGCGCTGCTGTTCCGCATCGCCTCAGGGCAGATGTTCGGCGCCGACCAGCCTCTGATCCTGCAGCTGCTCGAAATCCCGGTCGAAGGCCCGCAGAAGGCGCTGGGGGGCGTGGCCATGGAGATCGACGACTGCGCCTTCCCGCTCGTCCAGGACGTGGTGCTGACCGGCGAGCCCGACGTCGCTTTCAAGGACGTGAACTGGGCCTTGCTGGTCGGATCCAAGCCGCGCGGTCCAGGCATGGAGCGCGCAGATCTGCTGAAGGACAACGGCAAGATTTTCATTGCCCAGGGCCAGTCGATCGACAAGGTCGCGGCCGACGACTGTCGCGTCGCCGTCGTCGGGAACCCCTGCAACACCAATGTCATGATCGCGGCCAGTCAAGCCCGGCGACTGCCGAAGGACCGCTTCACCGCCATGGTCCGCCTGGACGAGAACCGCGCCCGCGCCCAGCTGGCCAAGAAGGCAGGGGTGGACATCGCCACGGTCAGCGACACCTTCATCTACGGCAACCACTCGCCGACGATGTTCGCCGACTTCACTCACGCCAAGATCGGCGGCAAGGCCGCCGCCGAGGTGATTGGCGACGAGGCCTGGCTGAAGAACGACTTCCTGCCGACCGTTGGAAAGCGCGGCGCAGCGATCATCGACGCGCGGGGTCTCAGCTCCGCCGCCTCTGCCGCAAACGCCTTGATCGACCATGTCCGCGATCTGGTGACGCCTGGCGCCGTTCACTCCGTGGCGGTCGAGAGCAAGGGTCGCTACGGCTTCGCCGACGGCGTCTGGGCCGGCATGCCGGTGAAGACCACCACACCCGGCAGCTACGAGGTCATCGACAGCTACGCCATGGACGACTTCGCCAAGTCGAAGATCGCCCTCACCAACGACGAACTGGTCGGCGAGCGCGACACCGTGAAGGACCTGCTGGCCTAAGTCGCCAGCCGAGCCCCCCGCAAAGCTCGGCCATGTTCGAGCTGGACCCAGCCTTCCTGGCCACCTCGCGCGGCCTGATGGCGTTGCCGCTTTGCGAGGCGCGGCTGCAGCTCGACGCGCGTTTCGCCTGGATCGTGCTCGCGCCCCGCGTCGACGCGGCGACCGAGCTGGAGGACCTGGACGCCTATGCCCGGCGCCGGCTGATGGATGAGATCCTGGCCGCGGGACGGGCGGTGCGCGCCATCGGCGATGCGCTGGGCCGCCCGGTGCAGAAGCTCAACGTCGGCCAGCTGGGCAACATCACCCGCCAGCTGCACGTGCACGTCGTCGGTCGGCGCACGGACGACACGTGCTGGCCGGGGCCGGTATGGGGGCAGGGCGTCGCCGAGCCCTATGCGCCAGCCGCGCTGGAGCGGGCGATGGCGGCGGCGATCGCCGCGCTCAGCTCCGCCGCAGTCTGACCTGGGTCACCTGCCCGGCTTCCGTGAGCTGACCGGTCCAGGCGCCGTCGGCGCCCAGGGTCAGCGCGATGGCGTCGGCCGGCGCGTCCACCCGGGCGGCGATGGTGATGGTGAGCGACGCGCCGCCGCGTTGCAGGGCATCGATGGGGTTGATGTCGCCGGCCACCGCTGGTTGGCGCAAGTCGCGCCACATGCCCTCAAGCGGATCGCGCCCGCCCGGCCGGTCGACCAGCTGGAAGGCGAAGATCGGGCGCCCGTCGCTGGCCGCGACCAGCGTCCAGCTGCCGTCGAGCGGGCCCTGCAAGGCTTCGACCGCCTGGTATGAGGCGCCGATGCGCTGCCCCAGCATGTCGTCGGCGTCCGGCCCGGGCCCCATGGGGCGGGCTGACGGCGCGGACGGCGTCGTCGGAGGCTGAGCGGGATCGGCAACTTGAGGCGGCGGAGACGCGCTGGCTGCGGCCGGTTGCACGGCGCTCGTGTCGGGCGTCGCGGGGGCGGGAGTCGCAGCCGGGCTCGCCGCCGCGTCCGGCGCCGCTTGCGCCAGCATCGCCGCGAACAGGAGCGCGATCACGCCGCGTCCGCCTCGGCGATCAGGTTGCTGAGCGCGATCAGCCGCCGCGCTTCGGCCAGGTGCAGGTGCTCGGCCAGCCGCCCCTCGACGCGCAGCGCGCCCTTGCCGGCGTTCTCCGGCGCCTCGAAGGCCGCGACCACGGCCCGCGACCAGCTCACTTCGGCCCCGGGTGGCGCGAAGGCGCGGTTGCAGAGATCGAGGTGGCTGGGATGGACCAGGCTCTTGCCGTCGAAACCCAGGTCGGCGCCTTGGTGGCAGACCGCTTCCAGCGCCGCGAGATCGTCGATCTCGTTGTGCACGCCGTCGAGGGCGACAAGGCCATGCGCTCGCGCCGCCGCCACCGCCAGGGCCATGAACGGCACGAACGCCGCGCGGTCGGGCGTCTGCCGGGCGCGCATCTCCTTGGCGAGGTCGTTGATGCCCATGACGAAGGCCGAGAGCCGCGTCGTGGCCGATGTCGCCGCGATGGGGTCCAGCGCGAACATCGCCGCGCAGGTCTCGATCATCGCCCAGAGCTGGGTCGTGGCGGGCGCGCCGGCCAGCGCCGCGTGGTAGGCGGCCACGTCCGCGGGGCCGTTCACCTTCGGGACCACCACCGCGTCGGGGCCGGCTTCGGCTGCCGCCGCCAGGTCGTCCGCGCCCCAAGGTGTGCCGAGCCCATTGACGCGGATCGCCACTTCGCGCCGGCCAAAGCCGCCGGCTCTCACCGCAGCCACCGCCGCGGCGCGAGCGTCGGGCTTGGCTTCTGGCGCCACCGCGTCCTCCAGGTCGAGGATCACCACGTCGCACGCCAGGGTGCGCGCCTTCTCCACCGCACGGGCGTTGGAAGCCGGCATGTAGAGAGCGCTGCGGCGCGGTCGGGCAGGGGCTTGCATGGGGCGCGAAAGCTCCCCTGGCCGGGCGCGCCGGGCAAGCCCTAAAATGCGGGCGGGAGGCAGGCATGACCGAGCGGTACGACCCCGAAGCGCGCAACGTGCTGGGCGGCGAGCTCATGCCCTGCGCGGCGCGCACCGGCTGGTTCCGCAACGGCTGCTGCGAGACCGGGCCGGAGGACGCCGGCCTGCACACCGTCTGCGCCGTGGTCACCGCCGAGTTCCTGGCCTTCTCGAAGGCGGCCGGCAACGACCTGACCACCCCGCAACCGCTGCTCGGCTTTCCAGGCCTCAAGCCCGGCGACCGCTGGTGCCTGTGCGCCCCGCGCTGGAAAGAAGCGCTCGACGCGGGCGTCGCCCCGCCGGTGGTGCTGGAAGCCACGCACGAAGAGACGCTGGCGATCACCCCGCTCGGCATTCTCAAGGACCACGCGGTGGGCGCGGAGCGATGAAGCTCGATCTCGTCGCCTGCGACGCTCCGCCAGCCGAGTTGCGCGAGGCCTACTTCGCGTCGCTGCCGGAGCCGCAGATCCACCACATGGAGCGGCTGGTGTCGGCCGCGCGGGTGTTCCGCTTCGGGGACGGCGGCGGTTACCTCGCCGTGCACGAGGGCGCGGTGGTGGAGTTCTTCGCCGAGGCATCCTGGCTGCCGCAGCTGAGCCAGGCGTTCGAAGCCGCAGCGGCGGAGACGGGCGCGACGTCAGCGGTGCTGAAGAGCTACGACACGCTGGCGCTGGTCGCCGCCACCGGCCGGCCGGCGCGTATCGCCACCATTGGCGTCAACTGCACCGCCTGGTCGGACGAGCGCTACGAGCCGCCGCCACGCTTCATCCCTCGGCCTGGGACGCCCGCCGATGTGGAGACCGTCGCCGCCATCGGCCCGGGCCTGTTCAGCGGCCCCGAGGAGATCGCGCCCGACCTCGCCGGCGGCCGCATCACCATCTACGAAGTCGACGGCGCGCCCGTCGGCGCAGGTGTCCTGTCGCCGGTGCGCGAAGGCTCGGACGTGCTGGATGTCGGCGTCGGCGTGCTGCCGGACTGGCGTGGACGGGGTCTGGGCGAGCAGATCGTCCGCCATCTCAAAGTCCATTGCCTGCACACGTTGAAGGCGCGCCCGGTCTGCGGCTGCGCGGTGGAGAACGTCGCTTCCCGGCGCACCCTGGAAAACGCCGGCTTCCTGACCCGCCACCGGCTGCTGGAGATCAGCTGGGGCGACTGACGCGCCGCAACGGTTTCGCAAGCTTGCGCGGCGACACTGGCGGCCCGCTCGGGAGCCGCGCCATCACCACCATCGCCGGCAACTATGCTCAGCCCGTCAGCGTCGACGGCTACCTGTGCTGGAACTGCAGCCAGGTCGCCGACGCCAAGAAGGGCGTGAATCCGGCCACCGTGCAGCCAGGTGAGACCCCGGACCAGGTGGCGGCGTCTGCGAATAAGACGGGGACCAACGCGGTGAGCTTTGGCGGGTTGCTGACTGGGACCTCGGCGGCGCCTGGCGCGCCGGGGCAGGCCGCTGCCGGCGGCGCAGGCGCGCTGTTGAGCCTCGCTATTTAAACCCTCCAAACTCCGTCATCGCCGGGCGTCAGTCCCGGCGACCCAGGAACGCGAACGGCGGCGGGTGGCCGTGCCAGAGCACGGCCATGGCTCAAAGGGTGTTCCTGGGTGGCCGACACTGACGGTCGGCCATGACGGCTAGGGGAATGGGGCGGAGGGTCGGCGGCGCCCTCACCCCAGCGGATATTCCCGCTCCAGCCGGTAGGTCGCGCCGCCGTCGCCGAGCCAGCTGGAGTAGAGGCCGAAGCGGGTGACGCGGAAGTCGGGGGATTTGAGCAGGTTGTGGGTCTGGATCCACTCGGCGACGCGGGCCGGCTCGGGGCGGCGCAGGTAAGCCAGCGTCACGTGCGGTTTCCAGGCGCGGCGGTCAGGGGGCAGGCCTGCTCTACGGGCCGCCGCCTCGCAGCGGCGTTGCAGCTGGCGCAGGGCCGGGTTGTCGGCGACGCCGGCCCAGACGGCGTGGATGTCGGCGCCCTCGCCGAACAAGCCGACGCCTGCCAGCGTCAGGGTCAGCGGCGCGCCGGTCACCACCGAGAGCTCGCCGTCGAGGTCGTCGGCGGCCGCTTCGTCGATCTCGCCGAAGAAGCGCAGGGTGATGTGGAAGGCCTCGGTCGGCCGCCAGTCGGCGCCTGGCAGGCCCTGCTGGCGGCGCACCAGCCCCTCGGCGAGGTCCGGCGGGACGGCGATGGCGGCGAAGAGGCGGATCATGCGTGCGCCCTCAACGCCCGGGCCACGACCGGCGCCAGATGCGTCGCCATGACCACCACGCCAGCCGCGTTCGGGTGCAGGCCGTCGCCTTGGCGTAGCGCCGGGCCGACGCCGGCGAGCAGATCGGGATAGAGCGCCACGCGCGCCGCGGCGGCCACGGCCGGGAACACCGCGTCGAAGTCCCGCGCATAGCCGGCGCCCACGGCGGCCGGGGCGTGCTGGCCGGCCAGCACCACGCCGATCCGCCGCGCCTGCAGCCGCGACACGATGGCGGCGAGGTTGGCGCGGGTGTCCATCGGGTCGAGGCCCTGCAGCAGGTCGTTGCCGCCCAGCGCCACCAGGCAGACAGCGGTGTCGGCCTGCACCGAGAAGTCCAGCCGCGCCAGGCCGCCGGCGGTGGTGTCGCCGGAAACGCCAGCGCCGCGCACGATCGCCGGCGTGCCGGCCTTCACCAGCGCCGCGGCGAGCTGCGCCGGCAACGCCTGCGCGGCTGGCAGGCCAAGGCCGGCGGTGATCGAGTCGCCGAGGATGGTGACCACCTTCGGGCGCGGTCCGGCGAGGACCGGCGCCGCCGCGCTGGCGGCGAGCGCCGCCAGCAATGCTCGGCGGATGACGAAACGATCAGGTGTGCGGGCCATGCAAGGGCCCTATGTAGGCGAAACCCGCCCGCCGTCGCGAGACCCATGTACGACGCCGCCCAGCCTCTCGCGCCGCTCGCCCTCGATGACGTCTGGCTCACGCTGCCTTCGGCGGCCGGGCCGGTGGAGATTCTGCGCGGGCTCGACTTCACCGTCGCGCCCGGCGAGCGGGTGGCGGTGGTGGGGCCGTCGGGCTCCGGCAAGTCGACGCTGATCGCGGTCGGCGCGGGGCTGGAGCGGCCGAGCCGGGGACACGTGCGGCTGCTGGGCCAGGACCTCGGGCGGCTGAACGAGGATGGGCGGGCGCGACTGCGGCGCGGCCGCGTCTCGCTGGTGTTCCAGGCTTTCCACCTGCTGCCCAACATGACAGCGGAGGAGAACGTCGCCGTCCCGCTGGAAATCGCCGGCGCCGCGCAGGCCGCCCGCACCGCCCGCGACTGGCTGGAGCGCGTCGGGCTGGCTGACCGCCGCAGCCACTATCCGCACCAGCTCTCCGGCGGCGAGCAGCAGCGGGTGGCGCTGGCCCGGGCGCTGGCGACCCGGCCGGCCCTGCTTTTCGCCGACGAGCCCACCGGCAACCTCGACTCAGGCAACGCCCACCACGTCGCCGACCTGATCTTCGCGCTGGCCACCGAGACCGGCGCGGCCCTGGTGGTGGTGACGCACGACGAGGCCCTGGCGTCGCGCGCTGACCGCGTCGCCCGCATGGCTGGCGGGCGGATCGTGGAATGAGGGGCACGATGTGTTCCTTCTCCCCCTGCGGGAGAAGGTGTCGGCGGAGCCGACGGATGAGGGGTCGCGCCGGCGGCGGTGACTTGCCCGTCCGACGCCAATCTCAGACCTCTCGTCGACCCCTCATCCGGCCCTTCGGGCCACCTTCTCCCGCAGGGGGAGAAGGAACTTGAGATGGCCACTCTCCCTCCGCTTCGCGGCCCGCGAGCTGCGATCCGGCGTTCGGGGCTTTCGCATCTTCCTGGCGTGCCTGGCGCTGGGCGTCGCGGCGATCGCGGCGGCGGGGTCGACGGCGGAGGCGTTCCGGGCTGGGCTGGCGGCGCAGGCCGGGGAGATTCTGGGCGGCGACATCGCTGTTGGCCTGGAAGGACGCGAGTTCACGGCCGCCGAGCAGGCGGCGCTGGGCAAGCTGGGGCGCGTCTCCATGGCCGCCGCCAGCCGGGCGATGGCGCAGGCGCCGTCCGGGGCGCGCAAGTTGGTGGAGCTGCGCGGGGTCAGCGACTCCTACCCGCTGGCCGGGCAGGTCGAGCTGGCCGGTGGCGGCGACCTGCGCGCAGCGCTGGCGCCGAACGGCGACGCGGCCGGCGTCGTGGCGGAGCAATCCCTCTTCGACCGTCTGGGGGTGAAGCTGGGGCAGCGGTTCCTGGTGGGCAACGTGCCGGTGGTGGCCCGCGCCGTGCTGGTCAGCGAGCCGGATCGGCTGTCGCGCGGCTTCGACTTGGGCCCCCGGGTGCTGACGCGGCTCAGCGTTGTGCGCGCCGGCGGTTTCCTGGGCTCGGGCATCCCCTTCGGCGAGACCGCGCGCATCGCCTTGGCGCCTGGCGTCAGCCTCGCCGCCGCCAGGGCCGCCATCGCCCATGCGCTACCGCCGCACAGCTACCAGGTCCGCGACCGCAACGACGCCGCGCCTGGCTTTAAGCGGCTGATCGACCAGCTGGAGTACTTCCTGGGCTTCATCGGCCTGGCCTCGCTGATCGCCGGCGGGCTCGGCGTGTCCGGCGCGGTCGGCGCCTATCTCGACGCCCGCACCGGCCCGATCGCCACGCTGAAGGCGCTGGGGGCCGACGGGGCGTTGGCGCGCAACGTCTACCTGATCCAGATCGGCCTCCTGGCCGCGCTCGGCGTCGGCATCGGGCTGGTCGTCGGGGCCGCTGCGCCGCTGATCCTGGGCGCGCTGATCAAGGACCAACTGCCGGTCCCGGCGCTGTTCGCGATCTACCCGGCCCCGCTGATCCGCGCGGCGAGCTTCGGCCTGCTGGCCGCCGCCGCCTTCTCGCTGGCGCCGCTGGGGCGGGCGCGGGCGACGCCGCCGGCGGCGCTGTTCCGCCAGGAGCTGAAGGCGCGGGTCCCGTTCGGACTGGAGCTGATCGGGGCGCTGCTGGCGGCCGTGGCGCTGGCCGCGCTCGCCGTCGTCACCGCGCCCACCAAGCTGGCCGCCGCCATAATGATCGCGGGGGTGGTTGTCGCGTTCGCGGCGCTGTTCGCCATAGGCCTCGCCGGCGCCAAGGCGGCGGGCGCGCTCCGGGGCCTGACCCGTGGCCCAGTGCGCGTCGGCCTCGCCAACCTCGCTGGCCCGCGCTCGGCGGCGCACACCGCCGCGCCCGCCATCGGCCTCGGCGTGGCGCTGCTGGCGGCAGTGGTGCTGATCCAGTCGAGTCTGATCGCCGAGGTCACCGTCGCCGCGCCCAAGGCCGCGCCGGCGCTGGTGTTCACCGACATTCCGGGCGAGCGCGCCGCCCAGTTCGACTCGGTGGTGGCCGGCGCCATGAGCCAGCCGCTGACGGCGGACATCTATCAGCGCTATCCCTTCGCCACCGGCCGCATCACCGCCATCGACGGCGCGCCGGTGCAGGCCAAGCGGATCGACGGGCGCGGCCGCTGGGCTTTCGATGCGGACATCGACCTCTCCGCCGTGGGCGCCGAGCCGCCGGGCGCGGGGGTGACGGCCGGCCGCTGGTGGCCGGCGGGCTACGCCGGACCGCCCCTGGTCGCGCTGGATCGCGACGTGGCCGCGGCTGCCGGGGTGAAGCTGGGCGACACGCTGACGCTCTCCATCCTGGGGCGGGACATCGACGCCCGAGTCGCGGTGCTGCGCAAGGTCGACTTCGGCGCCTTCGGGCCGAGCTTCGTGCTCATCGTCGACCCGACGGCGCTGGCGGGCGCGAACCTGCAGCAGCTGGCCATCGCCAAGGCGAGCCCAGCGCAGGAGCAGCGCATCGTCCGCGCGCTCGGCGGCCCGTTCCCGGCGGTGAACGCGATCAGCGTGCGCGAGCAGCTGGAGGCCGCCGCTGGGCTGTTCGACCGACTGACACTGGCGGTGCGGGCAGCCGCCGCTGTGGCTGGGCTGGCGGGCTTGCTGGTGCTGGCGGGCGCCATCGCCGCCGGGGCGCGGGCCAGGGCGCGGGAAGCGGCGACGCTGAAGGTGCTGGGCGCGGCGCGCTGGCAGATCCTGGCGGCGTACGGGGTGGAATACGGCGCGGTGGGCGCGGTGGCGGGCCTCGCCGGCGTGGCGCTGGGCTTCGCGGCGGCGTGGCCGGTGGTGACCAAGGTGTTCGAGGCCAGCTGGAGCGTCGACTGGACCGGCGTCGCCGCCCTGATCGCCGGCGCCGCCCTGCTGACGGGCGCCGGCGGGCTATTGGCGGCCGCTGTGGCGTTGGCCCAGCGCCCCGCGCCTGTGCTGCGGGCGCGGTAGGAACCACGAAAAACACGAAAAGCACGAACCCCAACAATCCCGCTCATCCGGCTGAATGCCGGGACCAGGCAGGCGTTGGAAGAAACTCACACGAAGGAAGACCAAGGCGGCGCGAAGCACACGAAGGTCGCGCCTTGCGCGACGGCTGATCTCAAGGACCCTGGGTGTTTTTTGCCGCGCGCGAAGCGCGCCTTCGTGTCCTTCGCTAGCTTCGTGTTCTTCGTGTCACCTCTTCAAACCCAGCCTCGCAACGTCTTCCTGCCTGGGTCCCGACCTGCGTCGGGATGAGCGGGACCGGGAGGGGCATAACCCGTTCGTGTTTTTCGGGTTTTTCGTGGTTCCAAGCGCAGCCGCGGCTAACGGAAGCTTCACCTGAGCGGCCTTGCATAGGGTGGCGGCAGAGACGATATTTGCTGCAACGCGCTTCCGTGGAGACGGCGGCGCATCTGAAAGGGTCTCTTCTATGAGCGATTTCAATCGCGGAGCCTGGCAGCCGCCCCAGTCCATCGTTACGGACATGGGTGTCGACGCCGGCCTGCGCGCCTTTATGCTGGGCGTCTACAACAAGGTCGGCCTGGGCCTCGCGCTCTCGGCCGTCGTCGCCTGGGTGACGGGCACCTACGAGCCGGTGCAGCGCCTGCTGTTCACCGTCGATGGCTATGGCCATCTCAACTACACCATCCTCGGCATGGTGGTGGCGTTCGCGCCGCTGGTGATCCTGCTGACGCAGATGTTCATGCGCCGCACCTCGCCTGGCATGGCGGCGGTCACCTACTGGGCCATCGTCACGCTGATGGGCGCTTCGATGGGCCTGCTGTTCCTCGTCTACAGCGGCGTCGGCATCTTCCAGACCTTCCTGGTCACCGCGGCGGCGTTCGGCGGGCTCAGCCTGGTGGGCTACACCACCAAGCGCGACCTCACCGCCATGGGCAGCTTCCTGATCATGGGCGTCTGGGGCCTGATCTTCGCCGGCGTGGCGATGTTCTTCTTCCAGTCGCCGGCGGTCTATTTCGCCTTCAACCTGATCGGCGCGCTGATCTTCGCGGGCCTCATCGCCTACGACACCCAGCGGCTGAAGCTGATGTACCATCAGATGGGCGGCGATCAGGCGGCGATGAGCGTCGCCACCAGCTACGGCGCGCTGAGCCTCTATCTCGACTTCATCAACCTGTTCCGCTTCCTGCTCTACTTCATGGGCGGTTCGCGCCGCTAAGCGCGCGAGCAGGTTTGACGCCAGACGAAGAGCCCCGGCGGGAAACCGCTGGGGCTTTTTCGCGTCTGCCGCGTTAGAGCGCGCGGGCGAGACCACACCGGAGAGCATCGATGGCCGACAAGGACGCCGCCTGGGCCGCGCTGGAGGCCGCCGCGCG
>DASXZG010000075.1:0-112194 GCA_036502045.1 Caulobacteraceae bacterium
GGGCATCCCCTGGAGCGAGGCGCAGGCGGCGGGACAGCTCTTGGGCGTCAAGCTGATGCTGACCGAGTTCACCGCCTTCATCGATCTGGCCAAGCTGGCGCCCGGCGTGGTGTCGGAGCGCACCCGGGTGATCATGACCTATGCGCTCTGCGGCTTCGCCAACGTCGCTTCGGTGGGCATCAACGTCGCCGGCTACTCGGTGCTGGCGCCGGACCGGCGGAAGGAAGTGATGGGCATGGTGTGGAAAGCGATGCTGGTCGGCTTCCTCGCCACCTGCATGACCGCCTCGGTGGTCGGCGCGATGCCGGCGGGGCTGTTCGGGGCGGGGTAGGGCGGCGGCAGCGTAACCCCTCACCCTCCCAACCGCTTCGCGGTCGGGCCCCTCCTTCTCCCCTCCGGGAGAAGTATTTGAGCGCCGCGCCCTCTTCTACCTCTCCCGGAGGGGAGAGGGAGGGGCCCGCGATGCGCAGCATCGTGGGAAGTGAGGGGTGACGGCGCCGCCGCTACTCCGCCGCCGTCGCCGCCGAGGCCTCTGCGTGCAGGACGTTCACTGGGCGGGCGTCGCCTTCGGGACGCACCTCGCGGCGGGTGATGATCGCCGGGCCCAGCGCTTCAAGCCTGGCGATCTCGTCGGCCGTGCGTTCGCGCAGCTGCTGGGCGCGGGCGGAGATGAAGAGACGCACCAGCCGCAGGTCGGGCGAGGCCTCGAACGGCGCGCCCACCAGCCCCTGGCTGCAGGTCAACGCGTCGCCCGCCGCCAGCCGGAAGCCGGCGCCGTAGGCGCGCAGGAACCGCGCCGAGCCTTGCGCGATGTAGAGGATTTCCACGCCGCCGCGCTCGCCCGACATGGAGAGCGTCAGCGGCGCGCCGGCGGCCGTGCCTTGCGCCGGCCGCACGAACCAGGTGGCGACGAGCCCGCCGCTGGGTCCCCAGGTCTCGCAATCGCGGGCCTCCAGGTCGGCGCGTCCGGCCACCGGACGCCACGCCGCGCCGGCGTCATCCGGCGCTTGCAGAGCGAAGCGCGCGCCGGCGGCGTGATAGGGGTGGTCCCAGGCGCTGGCCTGCAAGTCCTCGGTCACCTCGCCCGGCGGCACGATCTCCACGTTGGCGATCTTCTCCGGCACGAACAGCTCCAGGAAGCTGAACGACTGCGGCGGCGCACCCGCGGGGCGTGGCTCCAGCTGCACCGGCGTTGCCCGCGTCTCGGCCTCGCTGGCCGGCGCGTAGCTGTACTCGAACTGGTCGTGCACGGTGCCGCCGTGCTGGACGATGACGCCGCCCGGAACGGCCTCGGTGACCACGCCGTCATAGGAGAAGACGCCGCGCCCCGAGGTCGGGATGACGATGTGAACGTGAGCGAAATGGGCGTGGATACCGGTGCGGCCGGCTTGGTCGGTCCCGGCGAAGCTGATCACGTGCTGGAAGTCGGCGAGGCCGTTCGTGGCCTTGTCGGCGCCAAGGTTCTTGTAGCCGGCCCAGGCGCGGAATTCGCCGAGCTCATGCTCCGCCTCGGCGGCGCGCTGAAGTCGGAAGATCGGGCCGTCCGGCAGCGTCAGCCGGCGACCGGTGATGGGGACGATCGGCTCCGTCACCGGAAGCCTCCGCAACGTTTCGCCGCGTCTTGCGGCTGTCATCAATGTTGCGCTGCACACGCCATTTCGCCAGCGCCATGACAGTCACATTGCTGCGACGCAGCGTTGGCGCCCGCCGCTGTGGCGATTGCCAACGAAACGCTCAGCCGATTTCCTATGCGCTGGGCGCCGAAGCGGGTTTTGTTCGGCAACCGAATGGGCGATGGTCCGGACGCCCCGCCTGGAGACTCGCATGAAGCTCTACGACAGCCGCCGCGCCCCCAACCCGCGCCGCGTGCGCTGGTTCCTGGCCGAGAAAGGCGTCACCGACATCGATATCGTCGACGTCGACCTCCTGAAGGGCGAGCACAAGACGCCGGAGTACATCGCCCGCGCCGGGATCTCCCAGGCGCCGGCGCTCACCCTCGACGACGGGACCACCATCACCGAATCGCTGGCCATCTGCCGCTACCTCGAAAGCGTCTATCCTCAGCCCAACATGTTCGGGCGCGACGCGAGGGAGACGGCGGTGATCGAGATGTGGACGCGGCGCGCCGAGATGATGGTGGCGACGCCGCTGATGATGGCGGTGCGCCACGGCCACCCGGCGCTGGCGGTGCTGGAGACGCAGGTGCGCGAGGTGGCGCAGAACAACCGCGAGCAGGCCGACCGGTCGCTGAAGCTGTTCGAGCGGCGGCTGTCCGAGAGCCCGTGGGTGGCCGCCGAGCGCGTCACCATCGCCGACGGGGTGATGTTCATGGGCACGGAGTTCGCCCGGCTGGTGCGCTTCGCCATCCCAGGGGAGCTGCCGCACCTGGTAAAATGGCAAGCGGCGATGCGCGAGCGGGCGTCGGCGGCGGCTGGCGCATGAAGGCGCTCCTCCTCGCGCTGGCGCTGGCGCTGGCCCCGGTCGCCGCGCTGGCCGACATCACCGTCACCGCGCTCAACGGCCAGGTCACCACCATGACCGACAAGGATCTCGCCGACCTGCCGCGCGCCACCGCGACGCTGCACAACGGCGACAAGGCGACGACGTACGACGGCGTGGTGCTGAGCGCGATCCTGCGGGCCTCGGGCACGCCGGTCGGACCCCGGGCGCACGGCGCGCCGATGCACGCCTACGTCGAGGTGACCGGCGCTGACGGCTATCGCGTGGTGCTGTCACTGGCCGAGACCGACCCGGAGTTCCGCCCCAACCCCATCGTCCTCGCCGACTCCTCGAACGGCGCCTCGCTGGACCTGAAGTCGGAGGGCCCCTACCGCCTGGTCATCACCGACGACCTTAAGCCCTGGCGCGCGGTCAAGCACGTGGTCGCGATCGCGGTGAAGACCGCGCCTTGATCCTCCTCACCCGCCCGCAGAGGCGGGGGAGGTGGCAGACGGCGGAGCCGGCTGACGGAGGGGGCGTCCGGCCCAAGCGGCGCTAAGCGCCCCCTCCGTCTTCGACCGCTTCGCGCTCGAATCCACCTCCCCCGCCTCTGCGGGCGAGGGAGGAGACATCCGTCCATTCATCGGCGATCAGCTCCAACGATCTGATCCGCGATTCCAGCGTGGGCCCGGCGCTCATCACGAACACTTCGTCCGCCGCCGTGTGGGCCTGCTTTTCGGCCAGATAGGCGCGGACCTGTGGGCCGTCGCCGCGGAAGCGGCGGATGAAGCCGCCTTCGCCTTCGGGCGGTTCGCCCGGGCGGCGAGGGGGACGTGGGCTCAGGTCCACAAGGCGCTGGGCTTCGGCTTCGGTGTCGGCGGCCAGCGCAATGGTGGCGACGCCGGCGAAGGGCTCGCTGCGATAGATCGAGGGCTGGAAGGCTTCGCGGTAGGCCTTCACCGCCGGCGCGCCGTCGCCGCGGGCGATGAACTCGGCGAACACCATGCCGACGCCGGCGAGGCCCGCGAACCGCGCGCTCTCGGGCGACGAGCAAAGGATGAAGAGGTCAGGGTGCGAGGGACCCGCGGGGCTCGCCTTCACCCGCTCGAAGGGATGCGGCGAGGGGAAAGGCTCCTTGCCCGCCGCGTCCAGCATCCAGGCCGAGAGCAAGGCGAAGTACTGCGGGAACACCTCCGACGTCGCCGAGCCCAGCGCCCGGCCGGTGATGCCGTCGGCCCCCAGCGCGCGGCCGAGGCCGAGGTCGATGCGGCCTGGCGCCAGCGCCTCCAGCGCCATGAACACCTCGGCCACCTTCAGCGGCGAGTAGTTGGGCAGCATGACGCCGCCGGAGCCGAGGCGGATCGAGTGGGTGGCCTGGGTCAGCGCCGCGATCAGCACCTCCGGCGCGGCGCTGGAGAGGTGCGGGATGGAGTGGTGCTCGGCCAGCCAGAAGCGCCGGTAGCCGAGCCGCTCGGCGGCTTGCGCGACCTCGATGGTCTCGCGCACCCCCTGCGCCTGCGGGCCGTCGAGGGGTTTGGGGGAGAGATCGAGAGCGGAGTAAGGCACGAGGTCGATATGGCCGCGATGTCCCTCGGCGCCAAGCTGTGGGTAGTTCGAGACGCGGCGATCTTCCGGCGGCGCGCTCACGTTCCCCTCCCCCTTGCGGGGAGGGGTTAGGGGTGGGGGTGCGAACTCAGCGCTTCCGGCTGGCGCCGGCCAATCACAAGCACCGAGCTCACACCCCCATCCCCGACCCTTCCCCGCAAGGGGGAAGGGAGGCCGTGCGCTATCTCGCTGAACGAGTCAGTCCGCCGCCGCAGTCGCCCCGGCGCCGGCCACGGACCGCCGCGAAATCCAGATCAGAGGGATCATCACCGCCGAGAGTATGCCGAACAGCCAGAACAGCTCCACCGCCGCCAGGGTGGAGGCCTGGTTGGTCACCTGCGCCGCCAGCGCGCCCACCGACTGCTGGGCGCTGAGACCCTGGGCGTGCAGCGCCTGCATCGTCTGGGTCCAGGTGTTCTGGTGCGCGGCCTGGGCGTCGACGATGTGGGTCTGCTGCAGAGTCGCGCGCCGGTCCCAGAAGGCGGTGGTGAGGGAGGCGGCGAAGCCGCCGCCGGTGATGCGCACGAAGTTGGAGAGACCGCTGGCGGACGGCGTCTGCGCCGCCGGCACGTCGCGCAGCTGGATGGTGATCATCGAAACGAAGAAGGTGCTCATGGCGACGCCTTGCACCAGCATCGGCAGCACCAGCACCCCGAAGCTGGCGTTGGGCGCCCAGCCGGCGCGCATCAGGAACGAGAGAGCGAAGGCCACCAGCGCCACCGTACCGGTCAGCCGCGCGTCGACGCTGCCGCCCCAGCGGGCGAAGAGTGGCGTCAGCATCACCGCGACCACGCCGCTGGGCGCCGCGACCAGCCCGGCCCAGGTGGCGATGTAGCCCATGCGGGTCTGCAGCCAGAGCGGCTGCAGCACGTTGCCGCCGAAGAACACGGCATAGACCAGGCAGAACACCAGGGTGCCGAAGGCGAAGTTGCGCGACCTGAACAGCGACAGATCGACGATGGGGTTCTTCTCGGTCAGCTCCCAGATCAGCCAGGCGGCGAAGCCGACGACGGCGATGGCGAAGAGGCTGAGGATCAGCGGCGAGGCCAGCCAGTCCTCGTTGGCGCCGCGGTCCAGCGCCACCTGCAGCGCGCCGACCCAGGCCAGCAGGATCAGGAAGCCGACTGTGTCGACCGGCCGCTTGAAGGTGGGCGTCTCGCGCGAGATCAGGCCGCGGTAGCAGACCAGGGTGCAGAAGATCCCCACCGGCACGTTGATGAAGAAGATCCAGCGCCAGGTGGTGTTGTCGCTGATCCAGCCGCCGAGGATCGGGCCGCAGATGGGCGCCACCAGGGTGGTCATCGACCAGATCGCCAGCGCGAGGCCGCGGCTGGCCGGCTTGAAGATGGAGATCAGCAGCGCCTGCGAGCCTGGGATCATCGGCCCGGAGACCGCGCCCTGCAGCACCCGGAACAGCAGCAGCGAGGGCAGGTCCCAGGCGACGCCGCAGAGGAACGAGGCCGCCGTGAACGCCGCCACGGAAAAGCAGAAGGTCTTCACCACCCCGTAGCGGCCCATCAGCCAGCCGGTGAGCGGCACCGAGACGCCGTTGGCCATGGCGAAAAGGGTGATCACCCAGGTGCCCTGGTCGGTGCTGACGCCGAGATTGCCGGCGATGGTGGGCAGCGAGACGTTGGCGATGGTCGAGTCCAGCACCTGCATGAAGGTGCCGAGCGCCAGCGCCAGGGCGATGAACGCCAGGCGGCCGCCGGTGAGCGGCGAGGGCGCGGCGGGCGTGGCGGGGCTGGACATCGGACACAGGCTCCCAACGGACGGCGGGGCCCCCGACGCAACGCCAACCGCCGGTAGATGGCCCGCTGGCGGCAGTGGGTCCAGGCGCGGCCACTGCAGAAATTCTGGCCGGTGCGGCAGCGGCGCTACGGCGGGGTGAGGTATAGGGCCGCCCCATGGCGCTCACGCCCGACCAGCTGCAGAGCTTCGCCCGCGACGGCTTCGTGGCCGTGCGCGGCGCGTTTCCGCACGCGGCGGCGCTGAGCATGCAGGACGAGTGGTGGGCCGAGCTGGCCGACGACCACGGCGTGCGGCGCGAGGATCCCGCCACCTGGCGGCCGGTCCGCGGTGACCTGAAGCGGCCGAAGACCGCCCCCAGCCAGGCGGCGTTCGGCTCGGCGGCGGCGGGCGAGGTGATCGACCAGCTGCTCGGCAAGGGCGGCTGGGACTGGCCGCGCGACTGGGGTCGCGCCATCGCCGGCTTCCCTAGCGGCGCGTCGCTGGACGCCTGGGACGTGCCGGCCGACGTCTGGCACTGGGACGGCGCCACGGCCTGGAACCTGGACCACCTGACCTCGCTCTTCATCGTCGCCTTCGTGGGCGCGGTGGAAGCCGGCGGCGGCGGCACCACCGCGCTGGCCGGCTCGCAGGAGCTGGTGCGGCGGCAATACCGCGCTTTGCCGGCGGCGCAGCGCGCTTACGGCGAGACCTGGCGCCGGGACCGGCTCTGGCGCAGCGATCCGTGGCTGGCGGCGCTCACCGGCTGCGCGGAGAGCCCGACGGACCGCGTCCAGGCCTTCATGCGGGACGGCGGCAAGGTGGACGGCGTGCCGCTGCGCGTGGTCGAACTCACCGGCGAGCCCGGCGACATGGTGTTCTGCGATCCGCTCCTGCTCCACGCCGTCGCCCGCAACTGCCGCGAACAGCCCCGCCTGATGCGCATCAAGCAACAGTTCCTGAGCCGCGAGGCGGTCGCGCTGGCGAAGGCGAGCCAGGTGGCGCGGGCGTAGCGGAGACAACGGCGCGGGCGGGGGTGTCGGAGGCGTTCAGCCTAGCTAAGCTTGCTAGATGAACGACGACCAGGCGATCAAAGTCCGTGATCAAGAGAAATGCTGAACACCGACGCTCTTCTTCGGATTGCCCATGCTGCCAACGAGGAAGGAAATTTCGCTCGGGCGCGGCAATGCTACGAACAGGGCGCGGCCATTGGCGATGCTGAGTGTCTGCAGGCGCTTGGCTACATGTACGATGTCGGCGAGGGCGTCGCCGTAGACAAATCGCTCGCCATGAAGCTGTACCGCAAAGCTTGGCGGCGAGGCAGCCACGCAGCGGGGACCAACATCGCCATTCTCTACCAGGAACAAGGCAAATTCGGGATGATGTTCCGTGGTTCAAACGAGTGGCTGCGGCTGGGGACGGTAGCGCTCACCTTGAGATGGCGAAGTGTTACCTCACGGGGTGCGGCGTTCGAAAGGATTCACAAGCGGCGTTGCAATGCCTCGCGATTGCGAAAACGTCGTTGTACACCTCTGAATACGAACGGGAGGAAGCTGGCGCTATGCTAGACGGACTGTCCCCCCGACTCGTCTAAGCCCGGTGCTCTCTTCGCCGCAGCTTCTTGATGATGGCGGTGAAGTTGAGGAGGGGGCGGGTCTCGGCTGAGACGATGCCGCGCAGGAAGACCATCGAGCCGGTGGCGCGGACCACGTCGCCGCGGCACTCGATCAGTTCGCCTTCGCGGGCTGAGTCGACGAAATCGGCGGTGAGCGAGGCGGTGACCGAGCCGGCGCCTTCCAGCTCGGCCTCGGCGATCATGAAGATGGCGTAGTCGGCGAAGGTGACCATGCAGCCGCCGTGCATGAAGCCGCCGCCGTTCATGTGCTTCTTCTCGGCGCGGAAGGCGCAGACCAGGGCGCCGTCGTCGCCCCGGCGGGCGTAGAACGGACCGGTCAGGGTCTCGAACGGGTCGGTGTCGTAGCGGCCCCAGCCGGCCCACGGGCCCGCGGTCACCAGCTGCGGGCGCCAGGGTTGTTCGACGCCGTCGCTCATGGTGGCTCCATAGGGTTTGCCCGCGCCCACCGCGCCGACTAGGTTCGCGGCCGCAAAAAGCAGGGAGCCCAAGCCGATGCAAGGACGCGCCGTCTACCTCGTCGCCGGCAAGCGCACGCCGATCGGCCGCTACGGCGGGGCCCTGGCCAAGGTGCGCGCCGACGATCTGGCCGCGCATCCCTTGAAGGCGCTCAAGGCCGAGCTGACCCAGGTGGACTGGGACGCCATCGACGAGGTCGTCTACGGCTGCGCCAACCAGGCCGGTGAGGACAACCGCAACGTGGCGCGCATGGCCCTGCTGCTGGCCGGCTTGCCGGAGCGCACGCCCGGCATGACCGTCAACCGCCTCTGCGCCTCCGGCCTCGACGCGACCATCACCGGGGCCCGGGCCATCGCCGCCGGCGAGGCCGATCTGGTGGTGACCGGCGGGGTGGAGAGCATGAGCCGCGCCCCGTTCGTAATGGGCAAGGCGGACAGCGCCTTCTCGCGCAACGCCGAGATCTACGACACCACCATCGGCTGGCGCTTCGTCAATCCGGCGATGCAGAAGGCTTACGGTGTCGATGCCATGCCGGAGACGGCCGAGAACGTCGCCGAGCAGTATCAGGTGAGCCGCGCCGACCAGGACGCCTTCGCCTATCGCAGCCAGCAGCGGGCGGCGGCGGCGCAGGGGCGCGGGTTCTTCGACGGCGAGATCGCGCCGGTGACCATCCCCGACCGCCGCGGCGACGTGGTGGTGGCGAAGGACGAGCACCCGCGCGCCGACACCACGCTGGAAGCGCTGGCGGCGCTGCGTCCGATCGTGCGGCCCGACGGCACGGTGACCGCCGGCAACGCCTCCGGCGTCAACGACGGTGCGGCGGCGCTGCTGCTGGCTTCGGAGGACGCGGTGAAGCGGTACGGGCTTGAGCCGCTGGCGCGCTTCGACGGCGGCGCCTCGGGCGGCGTCGCGCCGCGAGTGATGGGCGTGGGGCCGGTGCCGGCGGTGGAGAAACTCTGCGCCCGGCTCGGGATCAGTCCGCGCGACTTCGACGTGGTGGACCTCAACGAGGCGTTCGCGGCCCAGGCCCTGGCCTGCACCCGCGCCTGGGGCCTTCAGGACGACGCCGAGCACGTCAATCCGCACGGCGGCGCCATTGCGCTGGGCCACCCGCTGGGCATGTCGGGCGCGCGGCTGGCGCTGACCGCGGCGCGGGCGATGAAGGAACGTGGCGGGGCGCGGGCGCTGGCCACCATGTGCGTCGGCGTCGGCCAGGGCTCGGCCCTGGCGCTGGCGAAAGTCTAGGGCCTGACCTCCCCCGCGCAGCGGGGCGAGGGGGAGGTAGGAGCTCAGCTTACCGCGGCCAGCAGGTCCATTGGCGGCGCGCCTTCCGGCCATGACGGGACGCCGTCGGGGATGGCGATGCCCGGCATCTTACGCTTGGTCCAGATGTGAGCGACGACCGGCACTTCGTCGGAGCGGTCCAGCGTGCCGGCGCGGAGCACCGCGATGCCCGGGCGGCGGGTGTTGGTGTTGAAGATGCGGGTGAAGCACACGGCGCAGCCGCGCTGGTGCGAGGTGTGCTGCCCGTCGAGGGACGGGCGGCTGTAGAGGTCCGGCGACTGGCCGGTGATCTCCAGGTCGCCTTCGGGGACGAAGATCTGCAGGGAGAAGGCGCTGCCGGACCAGGTCTGGCAGTCATGGCAGTGGCAGGCGTAAGCCTTCGGCGGCGCCTCGCGCTCCAGCCGGTAGCGCAATCGGCCACAGCGGCAGCCGCCTTCGATGAAAGTCGCCATGCGGCCGCCTTAGCGCCTGGCTCACCGCCGCGCTACCCGAGCCGCCGCTTTCGTGCTTTTCGTGCGTCTCCAAAAAAAGAGGGAGGCGGACATGGCGTTGGATATCGAGACCCGCGATCAGCTGATCGACACGGTGCGCCGGTTTGTCAGCGAGCGCCTGCGGCCGCTGGAGGCGCAGGTCGCCGACGAGAACTGCGTGCCCGACGACGTGATCGCGGAGATGCGCGAGCTCGGCCTCTACGGCCTCTCGATCCCGGAGGAATACGGCGGGCTCGACCTTTCCATGGAGGACGAGTGCCTGGTGGCGGTGGAGCTGGGGCGCACCAGCCCGGCGTTCCGCTCGGCCTTCGGCACCAACGTCGGCATCGGCAGCCAGGGCCTGGTGATGTTCGGCACCACCGAGCAGAAGCAGCGCTACCTGCCGGGCATCGCCTCGGGCGAGACCATTACCTCGTTCGCGCTGACCGAGCCGGAGGCCGGGTCGGACTCGGCGGCGGTGCAGACCAGAGCGGCCCGCGACGGCGACGCCTATGTGTTGAACGGGATGAAGCGGTTCATCACCAACGCCGACAAGGCCAGCCTGTTCACGGTGATGACCCGCTCGGACCCGGAGAAGAAAGGCGCGTCCGGCGTCACCGCGTTCCTGGTCCCGCGCAACCTGCCGGGGCTGTCGGTGGGCAAGCCGGAAAAGAAGATGGGCCAGCACGGCGCCAACATCTGCGACGTGATCTTCGACAACGTCCGGGTGCCGGTGGCCAATCGCCTGGGCGGCGAGGGCGAGGGGTTCAAGGTGGCGATGCAGGTGCTGGACCGTGGCCGCCTGCATATCTCGGCGGTGTGCGTCGGGGTGGCCGAGCGACTGATCGCCGACTGCGTGGGCTATGCGACGGAACGCAAGCAGTTCGGCCAGCCGATCTCGGGCTTCCAGCTGATCCAGGGCATGATCGCGGACTCGAAGACCGAGGCTATGGCGGCCAAGGCGCTGACCCTGCAGACCGCCCGTCAGCGCGACGCTGGCGACAGCGTCACTCTGGAAGCCGCGGCGGCCAAGTACTTCGCCTCGGAGATGGTCGGCCGCGTGGCGGACCGCGCGGTGCAGATCTTCGGCGGCTCTGGCTATGTCGCCGACCACGGCATTGAGCGCCTCTACCGCGACGTGCGCATCTTCCGCATCTACGAAGGCACCAGCCAAATCCAGCAGGTGGTCATTGCCCGCGAGACGCTGAAGCGCGGGGGTTGAAGCCGACTGCCAAAGGTTCGACTTAGCTAAGCCCGGTTTGGGGCTTGAAGTCGCAACGCGTCGAGCTTAGCTTGGCTAAGCTATGATGGTGAACATCCACGCCGCCAAGACCAACCTTTCAAAGCTCATCGAGAAGGCGGAAGCCGGCGAGGAGGTCGTCATTGCGCGCAACGGCAAGCCTGTTGTGCGGCTGACGTTGGTCGGTACCGCGGCCAGCGGCGTGGCGGAGGCGCCCGCCAGCGCATCGTTGGCGCCGGCGCCCGATCCCGATGTCCCGTCCTGGTTCGGGGCTCTCAAAGGCCAGATATGGATCAGCCCGGATTTCGACGAGCCGGACGAAGAGCTCATCCGGCTGTTCGAGGATGGGCCGATATTTCCGCCCGACGAGCCGAAGTCCTGAGGCTGCTCCTCGACACGCACGTGCTGCTGTGGGGCGTCGCGGAGCCGTGGCGGGTGCCGCAGCACGTCGCCGCCGCCCTGGCGTCGCCGCGTAACACCACGCTCGTCAGCGTCGTCTGTTTATGGGAAGCGGCCATCAAGTCGGGGCTCGGAAAGCTCAACGCCCCGGCGAACCTGCCTGAGATCGTCCAGCGGCACGGTGACTTTCGCCTTCTGCCGATCGAAGTCGCGCACGTCTGGCAGGTCCGCGACCTTCCACCGATCCACCGCGATCCGTTCGATCGACTACTGATCGCTCAGGCGATGGTTGAGGACATGACGATCGTCACCCGCGACGCCTGGATGTCCAGATACGGCGTGCCCACCATCGCGGTCTGATCACGACACGCCGCTCTCGATCGCCAGGCGCACCAGGTCGGCGGTGCGGGCGACGCCGAGCTTGGATTTGATCAGGGTGCAGGTGTTGGCGATGGTCTTGTACGAGGCGCCCAGGGCATCGGCGATCTCGGCCAGGCTGGAGCCGCTGGCCAAGAGGCGCATGATCTCCAGCTCGCGGGGGCTGAGCGCATCCAGCGCCTCCGCGCCGGCGCCCAGGGCGAGCGCCTGGGCGATCTCGGCCTCAACGTAGCGGCCGCCGGCGCCGACGCGGCGCACCGCCAGCAGTAGCTCCTCCGGCGCGGCGTTCTTGCTGACGTAGCCCTGCGCGCCGGCTTCCAGCGAGCGGCGGGCGTAGAGTGGCTCGGCGTGCATGGAGAGCACCAGCACCTTGCCGGTCTGCGCCTGCGCCATGCGCCGCACCAGCTCCAGGCCGCCGAGACCCGGCAGGTTGAGGTCGAGCACCACCAGGTCGGGCCGGAAGCTGCGGGCCAGCGCCAGCGCCTCGCGCCCCGTGGCGGCGGGGCGCACCTCGTGGCCGCCGTCGGCAACCAGCAGCCGCGCCAGCCCGTCGCGGACGATGGCGTGGTCGTCGACGATCAGGATCTTCATGCAGCCTCTTCGTGGGCCGGCGCAGCGATGGGCAGGACCGCCGCCACCCGCCAGCCGGCGCCGTCCATGGGCCCGGCGGTGAGCGTGCCGCCGAGCGCCGCCACACGCTCCTTCATGCCGGCGAGGCCATAGCCGCCGCTATCGGCCGAGGCGTTGGCGGCGCCGTCGTTGGTGACGTCAACGATCACTCGATCGCCGCGCCGCAGCACAGCGATGCGGATACGCGTCGGCGCGCCATGGCGCACGGCGTTGGAAAGGCTCTCCTGCACCAAACGGTAGAGCGTCTCCTGCACGGCTTCGCTGAGGGCCTCGTCGTCCGCGGGCAGCTCGGTCTCGAAGGCGAGGTCGGGCCGGCGCGCGCCCCAGAAGCGGGTCAGCTCGACGACGGCGCTGGCAAGGCCGAGTTCGGCCAGGCGCGTGGGCCTGAGACGCCCCAGGATGTCGCGCACCAGCCGCTGGATGTGAGCGACGGCGCCGGAGATGGCGCGCACCTGCTCCAGCGCCTCGTCGGGCCGGCCAGCGCCGATCAGGCTGGCGGTCATGGCGGCGTCGACGCTGGCGGCGAAGAGATGGGGCCCGATCTCGTCGTGCAGGTCGCGGGCGATGTCGGCGCGCTCTTCGTCCTGCAGGGTCAGGATCTGCTCTTCCAGGGCGCGATTGCGGGCCCGCATGGCGCCCAGGCGCGCCGCCATCTCGTTGACGCCGTGGCTGAGCGCCGCCAGCTCCGGCGGGCCGCGCTCGGAGGCGCGCGCCGCATAGTCGCCGGCCCCGATGCGGGGCAGCACCCTGCCGACGGCGCTGAGCGGCCGCAGCGCCCGCCCGACCACCACATAGACCAGCGCCGCGCCGCCAACCGAGGCCAGCGTTAGCACAAGCGCCAGGTCGAGGAACTCGGCCCACACCGCGGCGACGTCGTCGTCGGGCATGGGGACGAGCGCGATGGCCGCGCCGTCGCCGCCGGGGGCAGCCAGGTGGATGGTCGCGATGTCCTGGTGCAGCAGCGCGCCAAACCAGGCCGGCGCCGGGACGGCGGCGGTGGGACGCGACACCGCCGCAACGCTGCCGTCCGGGTTGGTCAGCACCGCTTTCAGGTGCCGGTTGCCGTCGAAGGTGGCGACGAGGCCGGTGAGCTCGATGGAAGGGTCGCGGCGCAGGTCGGCGTAGTCGCGCAGCACCGCCAACCGCCCGCTCTCCTGGGCGCTGGTCAGCTCCTCGCGCAGCCATTGGCGGGCGTGCCAGCCAGCCAGTGCGAGCCCGAACCCGGCGCCCAGCACGAGCACCAGCACCACGGCCACGACAATGCGGAAGCGCAGCGACATCCGGCAAGGTCTGTACCCGGCCGGCCACGCCGCCAAGCCAAAACCGCGATCGGGAATTTTTCCCGAGCCCTTAGGGAAGCGCGCCTCTGGCGCCGATTCCACGCCTCGCGCATTGCCTGCCGCACCGCAGCACGAGGGGAGTCGATGGCGCGCCGAAGCGCATGGCTGGAAGCTTGCGCCGCCGTAGCGGCGCTGGCGGCGCCGGCGCTGGCCCGCGCCAACGATGCCGCGCCGGCCGACTCAGCCGCAGCGCCCGAAGTGGTGGTCACCGCGCAGCGGCTGGACGTGGCGCGCGCCACCGTCGAGCCCAGTCTCGGCGCCTCGACCTATTCGCTCTCCGCCGCGACGGTGAACGCGCTGCCGGGCGGCGAGAACACCAGCCTCAACCAGGTGATCTTGCAGGCTCCGGGCGTGGTGCAGGACTCGTTCGGCCAGCTGCACATCCGCGGCGACCACGCCGACATCCAGTACCGCATCAACAACGTCATCCTGCCCGAGGGCCCGTCGGCCTTCGGCCAGGTGCTGAGCCCTCGTCTGGCGGACTCCACCGAGCTGATCACTGGCGCTTTGCCGGCGCAGTACGGCCTCGACACGGCCGGCGTGATCAACATCACCACCAAGAGCGGCCTCGCGAACGGCGGCGAGGCGGGCGTCTACGGCGGCAGCCACGACGAGATCGAGCCCAGCGGCTCCTACGGCGGCTCCAGCGGCGGCGACAATTACTTCGTCTCCGGCAGCTACCTTGGCGACAACCTCGGCATCGAGAGCCCGGACGGCAGCGCCGATCCGCTGCACGACCACACTGACCAGTACCAGGGCTTCGCCTACCTCGATCACATCATCGACCCGGATAGCCGGCTGTCGCTGATGCTGGGCACGTCGGACGAGAACTTCCAGATCCCCGACCGGCACGGCCTCAACGCCGGCGATCCCGGCGGCCTTGGCCTCGACGTGAACGGCCAGACCAGCTTCGCCAGCGAGACGCTGAACGAGAACCAGCGCGAGGACACCCAGTTCGGCGCGCTTAGCTACCTGCGCGCCACCGAGAAGACCACGCTGCAGCTCTCGGTCTTCACCCGCTACTCGACGCTGGACTTTACCCCGGACCCGGTCGGCGACCTGCTGTTCAACGGCATCGCTGAGAGCGCCCAGAAGAGCGACCTGGCCACCGGCCTGCAGGCGGAGGGCGTGTACGACCTCAGCGACCAGCACACCCTGCGCGGCGGCGTCATCGTTCAGGCGGATCGGGCGATCAGCGACACGGCCTCGCAGGTGCTGCCGACCGACGCCAGCGGCGCGCAAACCTCCACCAGCCCCGAGACCATCGTCGACGACACCGCCGCCACCGAGGTCGAGGCCAGCGTCTACGCTCAGGATGAGTGGAAGCCGATCGACGGCGTCACGGTGAACTACGGCCTGCGCTTCGACCAGGTGAACGCCTATCGCGACCAGAACCAGCTGAGCCCGCGCGTCAACGTGGTGTGGAAGCCGCTGAGCGGCACGACGCTGCACATCGGCTACGCCCACTACTTCACGCCGCCGCCGTTCGAGCTGGTGGGCGCCGAGTCGGTGGCGAGGTTCGCCGGCACCACGGCCGCGCCGGCGGTCACTCAGGACACGCTGCCCTTCGCCGAGACGGACGACTACTACGACGTCGGCGCGCAGCAGCGGGTCGGCCACGTCCTGCTAGGCCTCGACGGCTACTGGCGCGACGCCAAGAACCTGATCGACGAGGGACAGTTCGGCGCGCCGATCATCCAGACGCCGTTCAACTACGCGGTCGGGCGCATCCGCGGCGTCGAACTCAGCGCCACCTATGCCAAGGGTCCGTTCTCGGCCTGGACCAACCTCGCCATCTCCGAGGCCGAGGGCCGGGACATCGTCTCCAGCCAATTCAACTTCAGCCCGGACGAATTGGCTTACATCGCGGCCAATTTCATCCATCTGGATCACGACCAGACGTACACCGCCTCCGGCGGCGCCTCGTACACCTGGGGCCATCTGAAGCTCTCGACTGATCTGCTCTACGGCAGCGGCCTGCGCAACGACCTCGTCCTGGCGGACGGCGAGGACATCCCCAACGGCGGTCACGTGCCGGGCTACGTGCAGGTGAACCTCTCGGCCGCCTACAAGATCGACCTCGGCAAAGCCGGTCCGCTCACCTTGCGCTTCGACGTGATCAACGTCGCCGGCGCCCAGTACGAGATTCGCGACGGCACCGGCGTCGGCGTCGGCGCGCCGCAGTTCGGCCCTAGCCGCGGCTTCTTCGGCGGGGTCACCAAGAGCTTCTAGTGCTGGGTCGTCGTCGGCGCCGGCGCTCCGGGGGCTGCCGGCGCGGTCCAGATGTTGTTCGAGCGGTCGGAGTCGGGGAGGCGATGGTCGGGGTCGATGACCACGCTGGCGATGGGCTGGGTGGAGTCGATCGCGAAGACTCGCTGGCCCGCCTGGATCCAGGTCTCGGCTGGCATGGCCAGCTCGCGCGTCGTCCCGTCCTTGAAGCTGACCTTCGCAACAGCCGGCAGGGCCATCTGGCCGAGGTTGCTGACGGTGACCAGCGCGCCCTTGGCGGGGTCATTGTCCGTGTACGTCACACCACTCACCGCCAGGTCGAGCTGCCAGTTGTTGAAGAACCAGCCGCGCCAGAACCACGACAGGTCCTCGCCGGCTTCGCTGTCCATGGTGCGGAAGAAATCCGACGGCTGCGGGTGCTTGTAGGCCCAGTCGCGGATGAACTTGCGGAACGCGGGGTCGAACCGGTCCGGCCCCAGGATGTCCTCGCGCAGCAAGACGAGCCCGTAGGCGGTCTTGAAGTAGCTGATCGGGTGCCCGTACTTGCCAGGGATGGAGTCGGCGCGGGTCATGATCGGCGGCGCGGCCGGGTCGGCGATCAGCGCGGCGATCTGGTCGGCCGGCGGGCCCTCGCCGGGTGCGAACTCGGCGTCGCGCTTCGGCCCCCACTCACCCTTGTTGAAGGCGTCGGATTCGTAGACGTCGATGAAGCTGTTGAGGCCCTCGTCCATCCACTGATAGCGGCGCTCGTCGGTGCCGACGATCATCGGGAAGTAGCTGTGCCCGATCTCGTGGGCGGTCAGGTAGAAGAGGTTCTTGCCTTTGTCGGCCATGCTGTCGAACAGGATGGCCGGGTACTCCATGCCGCCGACCGGCCCTCCGACGTTGATCGCGTTCGGCCAAGGGTAGGGGTACCAGCGGCGCGAAAAATCCTCGACGGCGAACTTCAGATACTCGGTCGAGCGCTGCCAGCCGTTCTCGGTGACGCTCTCGACGGGGTAAACCGACTGCGCCAGGGCGGTCTTGCCGTCGGGCAGGTTCATGCGGGCGGCGTCCCAGATGAAGGCGCGGGAGGCGGCGAAGGAGACGTCGCGGGCGTGGTCGATGTGGAAGCGCCAGGTCTTGGTGGCAGCGCCGGCGGGCGGGGTCGCGGCGGCCTCGTCGGCGCTGCGGATCACCACGGTGGCGTCGCTGGCGCGGGCCTGGACGAGGCGCGCCTGCTGGTCGGGGCTGAGCACCTCTTTCGGGTTCAGCAACTCGCCGGAGCCGGCCACCAGCATGTCCGCCGGGGCGGTCACCGCGAAGTCGAAATTCCCGTAGTCGAGATAGAACTCGTTGCCGAGGTAGGGCGTCGGATCCCAGCCGCGCACGTCGTCGTAGACCGCCATGCGCGGGTACCACTGGGCGATGTCGTAGATGTCGCCGTTCTTGGTCGGGGCCCAGGCGGTGCGGCCGCCGAACATGCCGGGCACGGTATAGTGCCAGCGGATATGCAGCCGGACGTGGCCGCCGGCGGGCGCCAGGGCGGCGGGCAGGGTGATCTGCAGGCGCGTGTCGCTGACCAGGTACTTGGCCGGCGCGAACTTGCCGCCAGCCTCCACCTCCACCGCGTCCAACACGTCGCCGTCAGTGAACTGGGCGCGGGCGCGGCCGGAGGCGGGGCCGGAGCGGGCGTCGCGGCGGTAGGTGTTCTGGTCCAGCTGCAGCCAGAGCACATCCAGCGTGTCGGGGCTGTTGTTGGTGTAGGTGATGGTCTCTTCGCCGGTGAGGGTCTTGGCGGCAGCGTCGAGGTTGGCGGCGATGGTGTAGTCGGCGCGGTTCTGCCAGTAGCCCGGCCCCGGCGCGCCGCTGGCGCCATGGTCGCCGTTCACCGGATCGGGCATGGGCAGCGAGGCGAACGCGGCGATGGGGTCGTAGGCAGGCGCCGCGCCGGCCGGCCCGGCCGCTAGCGCGCCAAAGGCCCCCAGAATGAGCGCTGTTCTCTGCCCGCGCATGTCACCTGTCCCAACCGCTGCTGTTCGACGTCTTATGCAGCAGCCATCGCTGTGACGCACGCGTGTCGCTCCCCGCCGAGGCGTTGCGTGCATTGCATGCAATGCCTACATTGCTCGTATGGCTAATCTGACGATCCGCAATTTGCCTGACGCCGTGCACGATGCGTTGCGCCGACGCGCGGCCGACAACAGGCGTTCGATGGAAGCTGAAGCTCGGGCGCTGCTCAGTCAGTCGCTTGCAACACCCCGCAGTGAGCCCGATGCAAGCCGGCTGCGACGCCTGCAGGATCGCGCCATCGCTGCGTTTGGTGGGCCGGACGCCAAGGTTGGCGCCGTCGAGACCTTCCTGAACGAACGCGGTCGGGATTGGGAGCCTTGATTGTCCTCGACGCGTCGGCGCTGCTGGCGGTGCTGCTGCGCGAACCGGGTGACGACGTAATCGAGCCGCACTTAAACGGCGCGCTGATGTCCAGCGCAAACCTGGCGGAAGTGCTGAGCAAGCTTGCCGAGCGGGGCGAGGACCCTGATCTCTACGCCGACGAAATTCGGCTGCTCGGTGTCTCGGTTGAGCCATTGACGGAAGCGCAGGCCCGGGATGTCGCCAGGTTGAGACCGTTGAGCCGGTCGCTGGGATTGTCCCTCGGTGACAGGGTCTGCCTCGCCCTTGCACGAGAGCGCGGCGCCACGGTGCTCACCACCGATCGTCGTTGGCTGGACGGGGATTTCGGCGTCGAGGTTCAACTCGGCCGTTGAGTCGCCCTATCTAGAGGCGATGTCGCTCGCCCCCCTGCTCACCGAGATACGCGCCTGCCGGGCCTGCGCCGGGGAGATACCAGAGCCGCGCCCGGTGGTGCAGGTCTCGGAGGCGACGCGCATCCTGATCCGTGGCCAGGCGCCGGGGCGGCGGGTGCACGAGAGCGGGCTGCCGTTCGACGACCCCTCCGGCGACCGGCTGCGCGCCTGGATGGGCGTCGATCGCGCGACCTTCTACGGCGACGAGCGCATCGGGGTGGCGGGCATGGCGTTCTGCTATCCGGGCACCGTGCCCGGCGGCGGCGACATCCCACCGCCCAGGCGCTGCGCCGAGCTCTGGCAGGCGAAGCTCACCGCCGAGCTGCCGAACGTGGAGCTGACGCTGCTGGTCGGCAGCTACGCCCACGACTGGTGGCTGCGGCGCAATCGCGCCCGTTCGGTGGCTGACACCGTGCGCGACTGGAAGAGCTTCCTGCCGGCCGTCCTGGCGCTGCCGCATCCCTCGTGGCGCAACACCGGCTGGCTGAAGCGCAATCCGTGGTTCGAGGCCGAGGTCGCGCCTTATGTGAAGGGACGCGTGGCGGAGATCCTGGCCCGATGAGGCGCCTCGCCGCTCTGGCGTTTGTCGCCCTGCTGACCGGATGCGCCAGCGTTCAGGTGCAGGAGCCGCAGGTCGCTGGCCCGGCCTTCGCCGGCCCGCGCCTGGACGCCGACCGGGTCATCAGCTTCGACGGCGCCTCGCTCGGCCTCACCACGTGGCAGCCGGCGTCGGGCCAGCCGTGGGCGGTGATCGTCGGCGTGCACGGCATGGACGACTACGCCAACGCCTTCCACCTCGCCGCGCCGTGGTGGGCGAGCCAGGGCGTCGCCACCTATGCCTACGACCAGCGCGGATTCGGCCGCTCGCCGGAGCGCGGCGTCTGGGGCGGCGACGCGCTGATGACCGAGGACCTGCGTACGGTGGTGGCGCTGGTGCGGGCCCGCTACCCGAGCGCGACGCTCGCCGTGGTTGGCGAGAGCCTGGGCGGGGCGGTGGCGATCGAGACCTTCGCGTCCGACCGGCCGCCCGCCGCCGACCGGCTGGTGCTGCTGGCGCCGGCGGTGTGGGGCTGGTCGACGCAGCCGGTGGCCTACAAGACCGCGCTGGCCGTCGCCGCGTGGCTTTTCCCGCACAGCGTGCTGACCCCGCCCAGCATCGTCACCGACAACATCGCCGCCAGCGACAACCTCGAAGAACTGGAAGCCATGGGCCGCGATCCGCTGATGATCTGGGGCGCGCGGGTCGACGCGCTCTACGGTCTCGTGGACACCATGCAGCACGCCTCCGAACAGATCGGGAAGCTGAAAGGGCCGGTGCTCTACCTCGCCGGCGACCACGACCAGGTGATTACCCGAGGTCCGGCGATGGCAGCCGTGCGCCGGCTTCCGCCAGGCGCCCGCACCGGCGACTACGCTGACGGCTGGCATCTGCTGATGCGCGACAAGGAAGGGCCGAAGGTCTGGGCCGACGTCGCCGCGTTCATCCGCGACCCGACCGCGCCGCTGCCGTCTGGCGTCCCTCCCATCCATCCGCTGGACGGCGCGGCGGCCAGCCGCTAGAGCGCGCGCCTCTCGAGGACCCCCGCATGAGCGTCTTCTCCTCTCCCGCCTTCGAGGACCACGAGGGCGTCCACGCCTTCCGTGATGCCGAGGCCGGTCTCTCCTGCTTCATCGCCATCCACTCCACGGCGCGGGGACCGGCTGCCGGCGGCGTGCGCATGTGGGCCTATCCGGACGAGCAGGCGGCGCTGGACGACGCGCTCATGCTGTCGCGGGCCATGAGCCACAAGAACGCCATGGCCGGCATCGATTTCGGCGGCGGCAAGACGGTGATCATCGGCGACTCTCGCACGGCCAAGACGCCGGCGCTGTTCGAGGCGCTGGGCCGCGCGGTCGAAAGCCTGGGCGGCCGCTACTGGGGCGCGGAGGACGTCGGCGTCAGCCCGGCGGACCTGGCGCATGCCCACAAGTTCACCCGCTACATGGCTGGCCTCGATGGCCATCCGGCCGCCTCGGGCGACCCCAGCCCGGTCACCGCCGAGGGCGTGCGGCGGGGCATCGCGCTTTGCGCCCAGCGCGCGCTGGGCAAGGCGGTGGGCGAGTTGACCGTGGCGATCCAGGGCGTCGGCCACGTCGGCGCGATCCTGGCGGACAAGCTGGCGGCCGAGGGCGCGCGGCTGGTGATCTGCGACGTGGACGCGGCGCACGCCGAGGCGGTGGCGACGCGCACCGGGGCCCGCCTCGTTTCCACCGACGCCATCTTCGACGTCGACGCCGACGTCTTCGCGCCTTGCGCCCTCGGCGGCGCGATCTCAGCGACGACGCTGCCGCGGCTGAAAGCCAAGGTGATCGCCGGCGGCGCCAACAATCAGCTGCAGACGGCGGCGATCGGCCGCGAGGCGTTCGAACGCGGGATCACGTACGCGCCGGACTTCGTCATCAACGGCGGCGGCATCATCAACGTCGCCGGCGAAATCCGCGCCCTGGAACGCGGCGAGCGCTTCGACCCGGCGTGGGTGGAGGGCAAAGTGGCCGGCATGATCGCCACCCTGGGCGAGGTGCTGGACCGCTCGGTGGCCGAGCGTACGCCGGCGGATCAGGTGGCGGGGCGCATGGCCAAGGAACGCATCGCGGCGGCGAAGGGCTAGCGCCCCCGCGGCTTCAGACCTTGCCGAGGCGTTCGATGGCCGCGGCCAGCGGGCGCTCGCCATCGCAGTAGTCGTCCCAGGCCTTCAGCTTCTTCACCAGGGATGGGACCGTGCGAACGGTGTAGGCCTGGGGATCGAGGCCCTTCTTCACCTGGGTCCACGCGAGCGGCATCGACACCGGCGCGCCGGGTCGGCCACGCGGCGAGAGCGGCGCCACCGCCGTCGCCATGCGGTCGTTGCGCAGGTAGTCCAGGAAGATGCGCCCGGTGCGCTGCTTCTTGGCCATGTTGATCAGGTAGCGATCCGGCGTGTCAGCGGCCATGGCCTTGCAGACGTCGCGCGCGAATGCCTTGGCGACGTCCCAGTCGAGGCCCTCGGCCTCCAGCGGCGTCACCACGTGCAGGCCCTTGCCGCCGGTGGTCTTGCAAAACCCGACCAGCCCCAGCGCCTCCAGCCGATCGCGGATTTCACGCGCGCCCTCGATCACCAGGTCGAAGGGCACGTCGGGCGCCGGGTCGAGGTCGAACACCAGCCGGCCCGGCTGCTCCGGCGAGAACGGCTCGCTGTTCCAGGGATGCAGCTCCAGCGCGCCGACCTGAGCGGCGGCGACCAGCGCCTCGACCCGGTCGAACTGGATGTAAGGCTTGCGGTCGCCCCACACCTCGACCTCGGTGATCAGCGACGACTGGCCCTTGGCGGCATGGCGCTGGAAGAATTTCTGCGCGCCGTCGATGCCGTCGGGCATGCGGATCATCGAGCACGGCCGGCCCTTCACATGCGGCAGCATCCATTCGCCGACGGCCTCATAATATCGGGCCAGTTCCAGCTTGGTCACCGGCTTGCCGTCGCCGGCGTCCGGCCAGAGCGGTTTGCCTGCGTGCGAGATGGTCACGCCCATCACCACGCTCGACCCGCGCGCCATGACAGTCTTGGTGCGGACGGTCGCGGGAGCGGGCGCAGCCAGTTCGGTCGAAGACGCGGGCGCCGGCTCGACCGTATCCACCTCCGCGGCCGGCTTGTCCTCGCGCAGGCCTTTGAACGCGGCCTGGCGCAGCGTGCCGTCGCCGGTGAACCCGGCGTACTCGATCTCCGCCACCAGCTCTGGCTTCACCCAGTGGACGCCAGCGCCCTTCTTGGGCGCGGTCTTGCCTTTGAACGGATTGGCGTCGCTCTCCAGGGCCTTCAGCTTCGGCAACAGGCGGCTGACGACGTCTCGACCGAATCCCGTGCCGATGCGGCCGACATGCGCCAGCTGGCCGTCCCGGTAGACCCCAGCGATCAAGGAGCGGAATTTCTCACCCGTCGTGGTCCAGCCGCCGATCACCACCTCGTGGCCAGCCCGGCACTTCGACTTGCCCCAGCTCTCGCCGCGCCCGGACTGATAGGGCGCGTCCAGCCGTTTGGAGACGATGCCTTCCAGGTCCATGCGGCAGGCCGACAGCAGCACGGCGTCGCCGGCGGTGATGAAGTGATCGACGTAGCGGATGACCGGTGGCGCATCGGCCACGTTGGCTTCGAGCCGCGCCTTGCGATCGGCGAGCGGCAGCGGCCGCAGGTCCTCCTTGCCGGCGAACAGCTGGTCGAAGACGAAGAACACCAGGTCCTTGGTCTTGCCTTCGGCAATGGCCGCCTGCAGCGCGGCGAAGTCCGGGGCGCCGCTGGCGTCGAGCGCGCAGACCTCGCCGTCGATTATGCCATCGGCGAGCTTGGCGCCGGCCGCGACGATCTCGGGGAACTTCGCCGACCAGTCGAGGCCCTTGCGGGTGCGCAGGCTGGCCTTGCCGCCCACGGTGCGCAGCTGCATCCGGTAGCCGTCGAACTTGATCTCGTGCGCCCAGCCGGGACCCGAAGGCGGCTTCGCCATCAGCCTGGTCAGCTGTGGCTCGATGAACTCTGGCAGGCTGGCCACGGTCTTCGGCTTGGTCGCGGTCCGCTTGCCGCCGCCCGGCGCGATCAGGCCGGCTGGCGCGCTGTCGTCGCGGTTGCTCTGCCACACCGAGCCCGCGGCCGCGCCCTTGGCGGTCATGAACGGTGTCGCCGCTTTGCCCTTGCCGTTGGTGATCTCAGCCATGTCGCGGCCTGAGGCCACGGACCGGTCATCGTCGCTCGGACCCGTCGTGTCGCCGTGGGCCGCGCCCTCGTCGCGATGCTTGATCAAGAGCCAGGCGGCCTTGCCGCGGCTGTCGCGCTTGATGCGGACCAGGACCCACGAGCCGTGCATCCGCTCGCCTTCCATGACGAACTTCAGCTCGCCCTTGGCCAGAGCCTGTCCGATCTTCTCGAAGCCCTTTTCGGGCGCCCAGTAGCCTCGATCCCACAGCATCACGGTCCCGCCGCCGTACTGGCCCTTGGGAATGGTCCCTTCGAAGTCGCCGTAGTCGAGCGGATGGTCCTCGACCTCCATGGCCATGCGGCGGTCTTTCGGGTCCAGCGATGGCCCCTTCGGTACGGCCCAGGATCGAAACGTCCCTTCGTATTCCAGCCGCAGGTCGAAATGCAGGTGGCTGGCGGCGTGCTTCTGGATGACGAAGCGCAACGCTTCGGACGGCACGACCTTGGCGTCGCGGCCGGACGGCTCCGCCGTTGCGCCGAAGTCGCGCATCTCCTGGTACTTGGCGAGTTTGCTAGCGGCCATGGTCTGACCCCGGTCTTCCTGGCGGGAATCAACGAACAGCGTCTCTGGACGATCCGGGCCACTCGCCGAATCCATTTTGAGGCTCGGGCGTTATCGTCGTCGGAGACCGCCATGCCCCAAGCCGCCACCGAGACTCACGCCTTCCGCGTCCATGCCCGACATGTCGATGCGCACCACGCCCACACCGTTGCGGAAGTATCGTTCGAGGCGGCCGCCGTGGCCTACCTTGAGGACCTGCACCAGTTGCCGGGCGACGGCGGTGAGATCAGCGTGATCGTGCAGGAGGTCGAGACGGGGCGACAGCACTGCTTCCGGATCGACCTGGAGAGCGGCGAAGCCTCGCCCTGCACGTAAGACGAACGAATCATTTTCAGACTCGTTGAGTCACCGCACCGACGCACCGACCGCCTGGAGATCGACCGTGGCCTATCGTCCGACCTGGCAAGGACACCTGAAACTCTCGCTCGTCACCTGCCCGGTCGCGCTCTACACGGCCGTCAATTCCGGGGGCGATGTCCACTTCAATCTGATCAATCCGAAGACCAACAACCGGATCAAGATGATCACGACCGACCCCGACACCGGGCCGATTGACCGGTCGGATCTGGTGAAGGGCTACGAGGTCTCCAAGGGCGAATACATCCTCTTGACCCAGGACGAGATCAATTCGGTCAAGCTGGAGAGCACCAAGACCATCGACATCGAGCGTTTCGTCGCCGAGGACGAGATCGACCGCCTCTACTGGGACACCCCCTACTTCCTGGCGCCCGATGGCAAGCTGGCCCAGGAGGCCTTCGCGGTCATCCGCACCGCCATGGAGAAGTCCGGCCAGATCGCCCTTGGACGCGTGGTCATCGGCACGCGCGAACGCATCCTGGCCCTGGAGCCCCGCGGCAAAGGCATCCTCGCCTACACGATCCGCACCGACGCCGAGGTGCGGAAACCTGACGAGGTTTTCGACTCGATCAGCGACACGAAGCCGGACGCCGCCATGATCTCCATTGCCGAGAAGATCATCGAGCAGCAGGAGGGCCCCTTCGATCCCAGCCAGTTCGTCGACCGCTACGAAGAAGCGCTGAAGGCGCTGATCGACGAGAAGAAGAAGGGCCACAAGCCGGCAAAGGTCGCCGAACCCGACGACACCAACGTCGTCGACCTGATGTCGGCGCTGCGCGCCAGTCTTGCCGGCAAGGACAAGGCCGCGGCCAAGCCCGCCGCAAAGGCGAAGGCCGCCAAACCGGCCGCCCACAAGGCCAGGGCCCGGAAGGCCGGCTGACGTCAGTCGCGACCGCCGGCTTTGCGGTACTGGGTCCGGGCCTGGACGACCTTGGCCGTGGCTGCCTTGCGCGCCTCCACATAGGCTGCCTGGGCGGTCGACTTGCGCGCCTCGAGCGCATCTTCCTCCCGGCGCAGGTCGGCCTCTTCGGTCTTGCGCCGTTCGTCGACCTTGCGAAGCGCCGCCTCGGCGGCGTCGAGTTTGGACCGGTCCGCCGGCGGCTTCCGCTCAGCCGCGGGCTTAGGCGCCGCCGGCGACGTCGCGGTCGCTTTCTTCTTCAGCGCGTCAGGAACTTTCGGCAGGCTGCCCGGCTGCAACGCAAACGGATCCTTCGATCCGACCGCGCGGCGCAGGGTTTCACCCGGGTGCGCCAGCGCCGCCTTCACGGCCGCGCCGTCGGTCGCGACTTTGGCCTCGCCGCTGGCGAACAGATCCTGCCGAACGCCCCAGGCGCGAAGGGCGGCGGCCTGGCTCGGAACTGCCACAACGGTGTCGTAGAAACCGAATTGCGCCTGAAACACCTTCAGTCGGCGCGCCCGGGGCTTCGCCATGGCTACCTGGCGTGATGGTCGCCGCGGTCGCCCTGGCCCGGCTTGGCGTCAGCCTTGGCCTTGTGACGGCTGTCCGCCGAAAGCGATGCGCTTTCCTCCACCGACGTCTCGATCCGGCCTTTGTCGTCCCGGCGGATGTAGCGCTTGTCGCCCTTGGGGGCGATTTCTTCGCGTTTGGCCACGATGGTCTCCTGTCGCTGTGGCTTTTCGAGCAGAATCCCATGCGCGGCCGATTGTTCCGCCCTTAGCCCTTTGCCGGTCAAAGGCCGGTGACGGCCTCAGCTCGGCCAAGCCGACGTCAGGCGCGGACCAGCTCCGCGGGCCGACCATGGGTCGCTCGCAGGCGCCACGCCGCTTCGCCAATCCAAAGCTGATCGACTTCGATGGCGTCCCATCCTTGCGGCAGCACCACGTCGCCGGAGGGCCAGGTTTCGGGTGGCGCGTCCGATGGGGCGATGCGGGGAAAGCCGTAGATCAGGCTCATCAGAAAGCCGCCGAGATTGGCGAAGAACGGTCCGGCCGGCGTCTGCTCCGGAAATTTGTCCTTGCGGTATTCGAGCGTCTGGGCGAACCGCCCGACGCAGAACTTGGCGTAGCCCTCCTCGAGCCAGTGGCGCGCGGCCTTTCGATCACCGGTGCGGGCCGCCCAGGCGCCGAGCAGCGCCGACAGCATGGGCGCCCCGACGTAGTCGCCGGCCCGTCCCAGCCAGGCGCGCAGCGTGGCCTGCTCTATGTCCGCGGGAAACGGCACGTCGAGGGGGAAGATGCCCATCAGCGGGTCAGGGGTCTCGCCCTTGTCCTCCTCCGGCCTGAATCCGTCGTGGGACACCAGCACACCGCCAGCTTCCGGGATCACTAGGCGCGCGGCGATCTCAGCCCATGCGGGATCGGCGGCAAAGCCGAGAGTAGAAGCCACACGTATCGCGGCGCTCAGAACCTTTCGGGCGGAGAGATTGGTGAAGATCGGATTGTCGACCGGGGTTTCACGCTCGGCGATGCCCATCGACTCGCGGATTTCGTAGCCGCGCGATGTGCGTGTGACGCGGCTTTGGACCCACTCCGCCACGCCCGATAGCACCGGCCACGCACGCTCGCGCAAGAAGCGCTCGTTCCCGCGGACGTTCGCGTAAGTGGCGAACGCCAGGGCGACATCCAGGGATACATGGTCCTCGTGCCACGCGGCCGTCGCCGGAAGCGGCGTCGCCTCCTCGCCACTGCGCGGCGCGCTCTCCCAGGGAAATTGCAGGCCGTGGCGGCCCCGCAATCGCGCGTTGCTCGCCGCGCCCGGCAAGCTTCGCAGGCGATAGTCGAGCAGGCCCGCTGCGACGGGGGGCTGCAGCACCGCGAGCGGCGGGATGCAGAACGTCTCAATGTCCCACATCACGTGCCCGTAGTAGTAGTGATAGTCGTGCCAGGTCGCGAGACCGAAGATCGACGTGGACGCGCTCGACCCTACGTGCACGGAACTCATCAGATAGTAGAACGCGGCGTCGGCCATCGCCTGCCACCGTTCGTCGCCGACGATCCGGATGCGGCTCTTCCACATCTCGGTCCAGCAAGCGCGGTTACGCCTGCGCAACTCATCGAAGCCAAGGCTCTTCGCCCAGAACGCGAGCCGCGCCGCCTCCAGGTCAGGCTGCCGGTGCATTGCACTGGGGATGAGGCTGGCGACTTGGCGAAGGCGATAGGTGACGCCGCCGAGCGCGCTCAAGGCATGCTCCGTGCGCAGGCCGGCGCCGTCCAGCGGGGAGGTCTCAGGCTCAGACTGGCCGCCGATCAGCTGTGTCGCATAGGCCACGCCAACGACGCTGAGGCCGCCGGCCGATTCCCAGAGGAGCCGGCCATCGCCAATATCCCCGCCGCCGGGAGCCCGGCCGCCGGACTTCAGGGCGCGCCCCGCAATGCCACGCGTATCGACGATGGCTCGGAGCGCCAAATCGCAGTCCTGGGAGACAGTAACGCTCAACTGCTGGCACGCGATGGTGGGCTCGCTGCGACTGAGGAAGGTCAGCACCTCGATGTCAGCCCGCACCTCGCCGACGCCGAAGCGTAGCCGGGTCGTCAGTTCACCGCCGGAGAAGTCATAGGACTGCCCTAGGAGCGTCACCGCTTCAGGGAGATCCGACATCCAGACTCCGGCCAGTCGAAGGTCGGCGGCGAGCGGATAGGGCGCGACGGCTGCGGCCTCGATCTGACGCACCGGATGTTCGCCTGTGAATCCGGTGACCAGCGTCATGCCGGCGACCATCGCGTTGGGCCGGACGCGCAGGCCGATGACACCGTTGGAGACATAGGCGGGGAGTTCACCGGGAGCGCCCGCGCCGACGTCGGGCGGATTGATCGGACCTTCCATCTGCGCCGTCCCGCCGCGGCCCCGCGCCGCCGGCTGGGAAAGCGCGCGGGATCGGACCGCGTTCCCACCTCATCCCGGGGAACCAGGGCCGGAAAGCGGCAAGGACTGAAGGCGCCATCTCGGGGGTGCGCAGGCTCGGCTCCGCCCTCAAGGGGAAGCGGCGTCAGTGCGACGGCGTTCGCGGCTGGAACGAGCGGGCCACTTCGCGTTTCAGCGTGTCCTTGTCGGGTTTTGCGCCGTGCTGGGGCTGGGGCGCGGACCTGGGCAGGTTGAGGTTGCGGACCGTTTCCTGGTGCTGGAAGCCGCTGGACATGGACGTTGCTCCCGCTCGTCCTGGCTCCAGCGCGTCAGGCCGGTTGCGGTTCCTCCAGCCGCACGTCCACGGCGACGGTCAGGCGCGAGCCGCCCGGATTGCCGATGATCGTGCCGGCCACCGGCGCGGCCTCGGCCGGGGTGCGGGCGGCGGCCACGGCGATCAGGTCAGGGCTTTCGGCGATGCCGTTGGTGGGGTCGAACTGCAGCCAGCCGAGGTCCGGCAGGAACACCTCGGCCCAGGCGTGGGTGGCCCCGGCGCCGCGCACGTCGGCGATGCCGGCCGAATAGAGGTAGCCGGTCACGAACCGCGCGGCGAAGCCGACGTGGCGCAGCGCCTCCACCATCAGCCAGGCGTAGTCGCGGCAGCTACCCGAGCGAAAGGCCAGTGTCTGGGCCGGCGTCTGCACGCCCTCGGCCTCGCGGGCCTGGTAGTCGAAGTGGCCGCAGATGTGCTGGGTGAGGCGAAGCAGGAACGACATCGCCGGCTCGCCGATGGCGCCCAGCTGGTCGCGCAGCCACGGCAGCACGCCCTCGATGTCGTCGCTGGTTGGGGTCATGAACGGCGCCAGGGCGATGCGGTCGGTCAGCGCATAGTCCACCGGCATGGCGCTCTGCGGATCGCGCACCGGATAGAGGTCGATGGGCGCCGGGAAGCGCTCCAGCACCAGCTCGCTCACCACCGAAAAACTGGTGGCCTCGCCCTGGGGCGTGAAGCGGCAGACGCAGTTGCCGAGAGCGTCGTACGACCATCGCGTCTCGCCCGGTGGCGAGAGCGTCAGGTTAGCCGAGTGCAGGCGGATGGCGTGGCTGTCGCGCGGCCGCAGCAACAGGCTGTGCGGCCCGAACGCCACGGCGTTGTCGTAGTCGTAGCGGGTCTCGTGGCGGATGGTGAAACGGCTCATGGGGCTCCAACGGCGCCCTCTTCACCCGGTTCCGCAAGTCCTCAGGCTTCTGCGGCGGCCTCGAACTTCGGGGGCGGCGCCACATAGGCCCGGAAACGGGCCAGGAGCTCGGCCGGTGTCTCCGCGAAGATCAGCATGCCGGTGTGCGTGGCGGAGACGAAGCCCTCCGCGGCCATGCGCTCGGCCATCGCCCGCAGCGGATCGAAGTAGCCTTTGATGTTGAGGAACCCCACCGGCTTCTTGTGGATGCCCAGCAGCGCCCAGACCCACTGTTCGGCGATCTCGTCGAGGGTGCCGGGGCCGCCGGGCAGCGCGACGAAGCCGTCGCTCAAATCGGCCATCAGCGCCTTGCGCTGGTGCATGCCTTCGACGACGTGGCTCTGGGTGAGGCCGCCGTGAGCAATCTCGCGCTCCACCAGCACGGTGGGGATGACGCCGGTCACCTGACCGCCGGCGGCCAGCGCTGCGTCGGCCAGCGCCCCCATCAGCCCGATCTTCGCGCCGCCGTAGATCACGCCGACGCCCTCGGCGGCCAGCAGACGCCCGGTCTCGACCGTCGCCGCCAGATAGGCCGGATCGTCGCCGAAGCCCGAGCCACAGTAGACGCAGAGGTTCATTGCTGACTCCCATGTCGGCGCCGCGGGCTAGCGTGGCGACGCGGCGGGGAGGGCCAAATGTCAGACTTCGAGCGGTTGCGCCAGACGGCGCTGAGGTTGCCGGGCGCCGTTGAAGGCGTGCATCGCGGCGAGCCGGCGTTCTACGTCGCTGGCAAGACCTTTGCGCTCTGGTGGCAGGGTCGCACGATCATGAAGCTGGAGCGCGGCCACCAGGCGCTGCTCTTCGAAGTGCGGCCGGAGATCTTCCAGCCCTGCACGGTCGGACGGATCTGGAGCTTCGTCGACCTGGGCGCGTTGGACGACGGTGAAGTGGATGCGTTGACCCGGGAAGCGTGGGCGACGGTGGCCTCGGCCAGGCTTCGGAAATCGCTTGCGCCGTGAGGTTGTCGGAACTAGAACAAAAAGGGAACAGTCGGAGCAATCGCATGACCGACCAGGATCTGCCGATATCCGCGCGCGCCGGCGACGCGGCCCGCAAGGCGGCGCGGGACGGGTCGTGGAACGGCGATGCGCCGACTTCGCTGGCGGAAGTGGCGGCCGGCGTGGAGCTCTGCCGGCGGTGCGAGCTCTGGCGCGGGGCGACACAAGGGGTGCCGGGCCGTGGGCCGGCGCATGCGGCGCTGATGCTGGTGGGCGAGCAGCCGGGTGACCAGGAAGACATCGCCGGCGCCCCGTTCGTGGGTCCGGCTGGGAGGGTTTTGGACGCCGGGCTGGAGCGGGCCGGCGCGCCGCGGGACAAGGTGTTCATCACCAACGCAGTGAAGCACTTCCGCCACGAGCTGCGCGGCAAGCGGCGGATTCACAAGACGCCGGGCGTGGGCCATGTCGAGGCCTGCCGCTGGTGGCTGGACGCCGAGCGCCGGCTGGTAAAGCCGAAGGTGGTGGTGGCGATGGGGGCGACGGCGGCGCTGGGTGTGTTCGGCAAGGCGACCCCGGTGGGCGCCAACCGCGGCAAGCCGATCAGCCTGGACGGCGGCCGATCCCAGGGCTTCGTCACCTATCACCCGAGCTACCTGCTGCGCCTGCCGGACGAGGCGGCGAAGAAAGCGGCGTTCCGCGAGTTCGTCAGCGATCTGCGGACGGCTTGGGAGATGGCGAGGGGCTAGTCGGCGGGCGACGTAACCCCTCGTCCTCCCACGATGCTTTGCATCGCGGGCCCCTCCTTCTCCCTCCGGGAGAAGTATTTGAAGGCGCTCGCTTTTCTACCTCTCCCAAAGGGAGAGGGAGGGACCCGCTCGCGGAGCGAGTGGGAGGGTGAGGGGTTACGCTGCGCGCCGCGAAACCCGCGGCGACAGTCGCCACCCCAGCAGCCCCAGCCCAACAGCCCCGATAACCCCGCCCGTCGCCAGGAACGCGGTGCGGTAGCTGGTCACTTGCGCCAGCGGGCCGAAGCCCAGGTAGAGCAAGGTCACCGCCGCCTCGACCACGAAGCCTTTCACCGAGGCGATGGTGGCGCGGGTCTCCGACGGCAGGGTCGCTTGCAGCCGGCCCTCGAACACGATGTCGATCACCTTGAAGCCGCCGCTGAACAGCACCAGCAGCAGCACCGCCGCTGGCCGGAACAGCGCCGCGGCCACCGCCAGGATCGCGCCGTTGAGCGCGAAGAGCGCGTACCACCAGCTGGTGGCCAGGGCCCGGATGCGGTGGGCAAGCGACGCCGCCACCGCCTGGCCGGCGCTCATCGCCGCGATGAAGAGCGCGACGGCGCTGTGGTTCAGCCCGGCGCGGCTGGCGAAGATCGACCAGAACTCGTCCAGCGCCCCGCCCAGCGCCAGGGTCACCGCGATGAACACGACGAGCCCCAGCAGGCCGGGTGTGCGCAGCGTCTGCGATAGTCCGAGACGCAGGTGGGCCAGGTAGGCGACGTCGCCGGTCAGCTCGGCGCGCGGCGCCTTGGGGAAGGCCATGGCGCTCGCCGCCCCGAGCGCGCAGGCCGCCACCGAGCAGACCAGCAACGCCCCGTAGCCCAGCGGCGCGACAGCGGCCGCGGCGGCCGACGCCGCCAGGATGCCGACGGACTGCACCGCCTCGGCGCGGCCGGCGACGCGGGTGTAGTCGCCCTCACGCCCCGCCGCCTTCAGCTCGTCGTAGACCAGCGCCTCGAAGCAGCCCCCGGTCAGCCCGCTCTTGATGCCCCAGAGCAGGAAGCCGCCGAAAAAGCCCCAGAGGTGCGGCCACGCCAGCCACAGCGCGAACCCCGCCAGCCGCACCAGCTGGGCGATGGCCAGAATGCCGCGCCGCGACCAGCGGTCGGCCCAGACTCCCGCCGGCACCTCGACCACGAAGGCGGTCACCGACCACACGGCGAGGCCCATGCCGATCTCGCCAGCGGTCATCCCGGCGTCGACGAACATCACCGCATAGAGCGGGTAGATCAGGATGAAGGCGTCGGCGAACTTGAAGGCGTAGACGCGCGCCAAAAAGCCCGCGCTCGCGGGCTTCGCCCCCTCAGGCTGGGCCATGACCTAACGCATGAAGCCGGCTTCGGCGAAATCGAGCATGCGGCGCAGCAGCGCCTCCACGTCGCTCTCCCGCGTCGCGCCGTCGGAGAGCGTGTGCAGGCGGTCGAACTCGGCGAAGCGGTTGTTGTGGATCATGCCGAGGCAGAAGTGCAGGCGCCAGTACACCTCCTCCGGCGGCAGGTCCGGCCGGGCGCCCATCAGCGCGTCGGCGAAGCGGCGCAGGTGCGAAACGTCGGTGCGCAGCACTTCGCGCATCTGCTCGGTGCCCTCGGAGCGGGCGCGGATGATGAACTGCATGGAGACGCGCCGCTCGTTGGCCGGCGAGGACCAGCGCAGCGGCGGCTCGAACAGCGCCTGCAATATCTCGCGCACCGGCGGCTTGCCGTCATTGCGGTCCGAGGCCTCGTGCAGCATCCGGGCGCGGTCGCGGTTCAGCTCGGCGGTGCGCCGGCGGAAGATCTCGAACAGCAACGCGTCCTTGGAGCCGAAATGGTAGTTCACCGAGGCCAGGTTGACGCCCGCCTCGGCGGTGATGTCGCGCACCGAGACGTTCTGGAACCCGTGCAGCGCGAACAGCCGTTCCGCCGCCGCCAGCACCTGCGCCTTGGTCGCGGCCTCCCGCTCGGGATCGATGTCAGGGGCGGGGGTGGCGGCGTCGGACACGTGTCATTGACCCTTCGTCGGGGAACGGAGTGTCAGGGAGTCCGAGGACGGGCGCAAGGGGTGGGGCGGCGGCAGTCTCCGCTCCGGTGGCGCGAGTGTGTCACCATGCTTCAATTGACAGGTGTGCCTGCTCCGAAGAGGCTCGCGGCTGGCGAATCTGCGCCGCCTGGAGCTCGCCGGCCCGATGCCATTTTCAGTTTCGGCTTTCGATCAGCACGTCGCCGCTCTCATCGAGCGAATGCGGCCCAAGTCGATCCTCGACATCGGTCCTGGGGCGGGCAAGTACGGCAAGATCGTCAAGGCGTTACGCGAAAGCGGGGTCGATCTTCCGTTCTCGGTCGCACTCGAAGTAGACCCAAGCTATATCGAAGCGTTCAAGTTGAATGAAATTTACGATTCCGTCCAACTCGGTGACGCTTCCTCGTTGCCAGACATAGGCGCGGACGCTCAGTGGGACCTCGTCATTCTGGGCGACGTTCTGGAGCACTTCAGGAAGTCTCGAGGTGTCGATCTCGTGGACTATCTATACTATAGAACGAAGTATATTATCTTGGTAATCCCAGTTGACTACATTCAAGGAGCCTGGCAGGGTCACGACTCCGAAGCGCACTTGTCTACGTGGTATCCGGAAGATTTCGCCCGCTACAAGGCAAGTTGTTTTAGCTCAGGACCGGGGGAGATTGAGATTCAGCTGGTCCTGATCAATGGCCTCAGGGCGGACCCAGCTTCGGATTTCGTCTTCGCGAGAGACCTTCATATGGCAGGGCTCCTGGATACCGGCTCGGCGCCTCTCTAGACGGCCGCCACAGACTGTTGGCCATTCGGCGAAAGGCGAGCGCACGTGAGATTCCTGCTCGTCAAGACGATGCCCGAGGCACACTGCTACAGCCAGTTCGTCAATTCGCTCGATCGCGCGCTGACTGGGCTGGGCCACGAAACTGTGGTGTCGGACCAGCACGTCCACGTGGTAGATCGCGCCGCCGACGTCAGCCACCTGGTCGCAGAGCTGCAACGCGGCCACTTCGATGTCGTGATGTCGTTCAGCTCGTTCTTCGGCGCCGTCACACTGCAATCGGGCGTCTCGCTATTCGACGCGTTAGGCGTGAAGTTCCTGGGTTGGCAGCTCGACCACCCGATCTATACGCCTCAGGCCCTCGATCGTCGTCTTCAGGCCCGCTACTCAATCTATTCGAACCACAACCACGTACGCTTCGCGCAGGCGATCAAGCTTCCCGGGCGGGGCAAGGCGATGCTCCCGGCGGGGGAGCCTTTGGGCGAGCCGGTTCGTGAATGGCGCGACCGGCCCCGCACTCTGCTCGTCGCCGCGACCTGGAATGGTGTGCCTCAAGCGCCGTGGGAGGGCCTGCCGGATACGCCAGCCAAAAAGTTGCTGGTTGGCGTGATCGACCGGCTCCTCGCTGACCGTGAAGCGTCGCTCGTCGACGCCTTCAACCAGACGGCGGCGAAGCTCCGCCTGCCGGCGCAACTGGGCGCCTCGCCCGCGTTCGACGACCAGATGATCGCCTTTCTGCGCGACCCGCTGACCTACGTCCGGCACGTCGACCGCATCGGCGTCGTTCAGGCGCTCGCCGACGCCGGCTTTCCGATGACGGTCTGCGGCGCCGGCTGGCGCGGGTTTCTCGGAGAGCGGCCCAACGTCGAGTACATCGACGAATGGGTCGCGTTCAGCGATCTGCCCAGCCTCTACGGCAGCGCCAAGCTCGTGCTCAATCTCAACGCCGGCAACGGCGGCTGCGAGCGCGCCATCCAGGCGGCGCTGGCCGGCGCCACGGCCGTTTCCGACCACAGCGAACAGCTGGCGGGCCTGTTCGCGCTGGGCGAGGAGGCGGCGTTTTTCAACCGCGCCAAGCCGGGCCACGTCGTTGACGTCGTCGGGCGCCTGCTGGAGAGCGGCAAGGGCGAGGCGATCGCCGAAGGCGGGCATCGCAAGGCGATGCGCGCGGCGCTGTGGACGCACCGGGCGCAGGAACTGGTGGCGTATCTCGGCGGCTGACGCGTTTCGCGGCCGGGCGGAATCGTCTATCAGAAGTGGTATCCGCGGCGAGGTCCCGTCTGTTGCGCGCGTTGATTCTCAAGGGGCCGTCCATGTACGGCGGCACGCGGCTCTTCTGCGACAACGCCGCGGCGGCGCTGGCGCAGCGGGGATGGCAGGTCGCCCTGCTCGACCTGGAAAACCGCGATGTCGCCGCGACCATCCTGCAGGTCGCCGCCACAGCCGGTTCGTTCGACCTGATTTTCAGCATCAACATCCTGGGCGACTTCAAGGATGGCCTTGGGCGCAGCCTCAGGGACCTCTTCGGCGGCCCGCACGTGGTCTGGTTCGTCGACTATGTGCTGAGCCAGGGCCCGCGGATCAGGGGCACGCCGGCCTCGACGGCGATCCTGGTCGTCGACCCGACGCAGCTGGAGGCGATCCGGCAGGTGTACGGCGCCGGGCGCTTCGCCTACCTCGGCTTTCTTCCGCACCCCGCGATCGGCCAGGCGGCGGCGGACGACGCCAGCGTCGCTGCGTTCTGCGAGCGCCGGCCCATCGAGATTCTGTGGTCGGGCAGCTACACGCCGCCGGACCTGCCGTGGGACCAGCTGCAGGAAGCCTCGCGGCGCATCCTGCGCGATGCGGTGGATGAGGCGCTCAGCGTCGAGTGGGCGCCCCCACACGAGGTTCTGGACCGGGTTCTCGCCGCCCGCGGCCTCGATCTCTCCAGCCCGACCGCCGCCGAGACCCGCGAAGCGGCGCGCCTCGTCGATTCCGAAGTGCGCAAGGTGCGCCGGATGGAGTTCCTCGTCGCGGTGGCCAAGACCGGCCTGCCGCTGCGCATCTGCGGCGCGTGGTGGGAGAACCAGCTCAGCCGCTTCAGCAACGCCGTCTACGAAGGCGCGGTTGACATGACCCGCGTCGCCGAGCTGATGGCGCAGAGCCGCCTGGTGCTGAACACCAACGGCAATTTCGGCGCCGGATCGCACGAGCGGCCGTTCAGCGCCTCTCTTGCCGGCGCCGCGACCTTCTCGGACGTCAGCCGCTACTATGCGCAGGTGTTCCGGCCGGGCGAGAACATCGAGCTTTTCCAATGGAAGCAGCTCGACGCCGGCATGGACGCCCTGGTGTCCCTGGCCGGCGACCCCGAACGCTGCTTTGCCTACGGCCGCTCGGCCAAGGCCCTGGCCCTCCAGGCCCACACCTGGGACACCCAGATCGACGCCGTCCTCGCCGCAGCGGACGCGGTTCGTTAGGCCTAGCGGCTACTTGAACAGCCGCGCCTTCGCGCCGCCCGCGATCACGCCCAGAAATGAGCGCCATGTCGGCGGGCCCTCGGCGGAGGGCTGGCGCAGCCGCGATACCGCCCCGCCATCTCCCGGCCTTTCCAGCACGGCGGAGGTGTGGACCCGGCCCTTGTAGGTAAGCCGCCAGCCGATCTCGAGCGGGGCTGGCACGGCCCCTCCTACGACAGCATCGGGCGCTGGGAGTTGGAGCCGCCGCCGCGGACCAGTTCGCGCATGGCGCTCTCCAGGCCCTCCAGGGTCAGCGGGAACATGCGGCCGCCGACCAGTTCGCGCATCACGCCGATCGAGGGGGTGTGGTCCCAGTGGCGCTGCGGCGTCGGGTTGAGCCAGGCGATGCTGTTCCAGTGGTGGGCGACGCGGTCGATCCAGACGGCGCCCGGCTCTTCGTTCCAGTGCTCCACCGAGCCACCCGGATAGGTGATTTCGTAGGGGCTCATGGTGGCGTCGCCGACGAAGATCACCTTGTAGTCCTTGCCGAAGGTGTTCAGCAGGTCCCAGGTCTCGAGCTTCTCGGCGTGGCGGCGCCGGTTGTCCTTCCACACGGTCTCGTAGAGGCAGTTGTGGAAGTAGTAGAATTCCATGTGCTTGAATTCGGTCTTGGCGGCGCTGAACAGCTCCTCGCAGACCTTGATGTGGCTATCCATCGAGCCACCGATGTCGAAGAACAGCAGCACCTTGATGGTGTTGCGCCGCTCCGGCTGCATCACCAGGTCGAGATAGCCCTTGTTGGCCGTCTCCTTGATGGTGCCCTTCATGTCCAGCTCGTCCGGCTGGCCGGTGCGGGCGAACTTGCGCAGGCGCCGCAGGGCGACCTTGATGTTGCGGGTGCCGAGCTCGACGTGGTCGTCGAGGTTCTTGTACTCGCGCTTGTCCCACACCTTGATGGCCTTGCCGTGCCGGCCCTTGTCCTGGCCGATGCGGATGCCTTCCGGGTGATAGCCGTTGGCGCCGATGGGGAAGTTGCGGCCGTTGCCGCGGCGGTTCTCGTCGCCTTCCTCGCCGTCGCCATCGCCCTCCTGGGCGCGGCGCATCTGCTCCTGCAGCATCTCCATGAACTTCTCGAAGCCGCCCATCTCCTCGATCTGCTTCTTGTCCTCTTCGGAAAGGAAGCTGTCGGTGAGGCGCTTCAGCCACTCGGTGGGGATGTCCTTCATCTGCTCGATCTGGAGCAGCTCCAGGCCCTTGAACACGTGCCCGAACACCACGTCGAAGCGGTCGAGGTACTTCTCGTCCTTCACCAGCACGCTGCGCGACAGGTAGTAGAAATCCTCCACGCGACGCTCGATCACGGAGCGGTCCATGCCCTCCATGAGCATCAGGTATTCCTTGAGCGTCACCGGGATCTTGGCCGCTTTCAGCTCATTGAAGAACGTCAGGAACATGGGCGGCACTCTCTCGCGCGGGAGTCTAACGGTTGTTTAAGCGAGGATGAGGGCGGCGGCGTTCCATGTCCAGCCTTGATCGCGGCGGTATGGCGGGGCGCGCGGTATCTGCGCGGAGCCCGTTCGCGTATGACGGCGGCCGATGAGCCTCGCGCTGTTTTCGCACCCCGACATGCTGGGCCACACGCCGCCCGGCGGGCACGACGAGTCGCCGGCCAGGCTGGCGGCGGTGACGGCCGCGCTGGACGAGGCCTCGGGGCTGGACTTGCAGCGGCTGGAGGCGCCGCTGGCCGACGAGGCCGACCTCGACCGCGTGCACTCGCCCCGTTACCGCGCCTTCCTGGCGGCTAACGCGCCGCGGCCCGGCTACGTGCGGCCTCTGGACGTCGACACCTGGCTGTCGCCGGGGTCGCTGCGCGCGGCGTCGCGAGCTGCCGGGGCGGTGGTGGCGGCGGTGCGGCATGTGGCGGCGGGCGAAGCGGACCGGGCGTTCTGCGCAGTGCGGCCGCCGGGCCATCACGCCGGGCCTGAGAGCCACATGGGCTTTTGCCTCTATTCCAACGTGGCCATCGGCGCGCGGGTGGCGCTGGCGGCCGGCTTGCAGCGCGTCGCGGTGGTGGATTTCGACGTGCACCACGGCAACGGCACCCAGGAAGTGTTCGAGCGCGACCCGGACCTGTTCCTGGCCTCCGTGCACCAGGCCCCGTTCTGGCCCGGCACCGGCGATCCGGAGGAGCGCGGGCTCGGCAACATCGCCAACGCCACGGTGCCGGCCTTCGCCGCGCCGCTGGTCTGGCGCGCGGCCTTCGAGGGGCTGATGGCGCGAGTGGCCGACTTCGGGCCGGAGCTGATCATCGTCTCGGCCGGCTTCGACGCCCACGCCAGGGACCCGATCGGCGAGCAGCAGCTGGAGGCGGCGGACTACGCCTGGGCCACCCGCGCCATCGTCGCCGCGTCGAAAGCACGCGCGGGGGGCCGGGTTGTTTCGTCGCTGGAGGGCGGCTACCACCTTGGGGCCTTGGGCGAGTCCGCCCTGGCGCACGTTCGGGCGTTGCAGGGGGCATAAGGGGCGATGCCGACTGAAGGCCGCGATGGCTGAGGGCGACGTGGGCGGCTTCCTGGAAGCGGGGGACCAGCCAGGCGCGGTAATCCTGGCGCGGCACGGCGAGCCGGCGCTGTCGCGCAAGTGCCGGCTGTCGGCCGACCAGTACCGCGAGTGGTGGGCCGACTACGAGATGGGCGGCCTGCTCGAAGGCCAGACGCCGCCGGACCGGCTGAAAGAGATCGCCGAGCGCGCCGGCTTCATTATCGCCTCGACCCGCTTGCGCTCGGTGGAGACTGCCCGCGCCATCTCGGCCGACCGCGCCTTCGCCGAGGACCCGATGTTCATCGAGGCGCCGCTGCCGCCGCCGCACTGGCCCGGCTGGCTGAAGCTCAGCCCCCGCGTCTGGGGCTTCGTCGCCCGCGTCTGGTGGTGGGCGTTCAACCATCACGACCAGCAGGAAACCCGCGCCGAAGCCCAGGCCCGCGCCGAGGAAGCCGCGCGCCTGCTGATCGAGCTGGCCGCCGGCGGTCAGGACGTGCTGGTGGTGGCGCACGGTTTCTTCAACACCATGGTCGGCCTGGCGCTGACCCGCCTCGGCTGGCGCCCGGTTCGCGGCGGCTCGCTGCGGATGGTCTGGCCCTACTGGGAAACCCGCCGGTTCGAGCCGCCGCGCGGGTGAGTCTCTACCTCCCCCGCGAAGCGGCGGGAGGGGGACCACCCGCCGAAGAGCGGGTGGTGGAGGGGGCAAGCCACCGGGCGCTGATGCCCTGACGGCTTTGGCGTTGTCCGTCATGGACAGGACGCGTCGCCAGCTCGCCCCCTCCACCCTCGGCTCTTCGCTGCGCTCGGCCTCCGGTCCCCCTCCCGCCGCTTCGCGGGGGAGGTAGGGCGCCGGCGCAGGTTGCCCCGGAGGGCCGGGCTGACTAGGTTGCGGGTCGGCCGGGCGGGGCCAGTTTGCGAGCGCATGATGACGGGCGGCGAAGACATCGCGTCCATGAGTTTCGAGGCGGCGCTCGCCGAGCTGGAGCGGATTGTCGCCGAGCTGGAATCCGGCAAGACCGACCTGGAGCAGTCGATCGGCGCCTATGAGCGCGGGTCGATGCTGAAGGCGCATTGCGAGACCAAGCTCAAAGAGGCGCAGCTTCGTGTCGAGAGGATCATTGTTGGAACCGCAGGGCCTGCCGGTGTCGAGCCAGCCGAATTCTGATCACAACATCCGCGCGGTGCTGGCGGGCCGGGTGTCGGAGATCGCCGACACGGTGACCGTGGCGCTGGATGAGCTGCTGCCGCGAGCCGACGGGCCCGAGCAGCGGCTGACCGAAGCGATGCGCTACGCCGCGCTGGGCCCCGGCAAGCGGCTGCGGCCGTTCTTCGTCATCGAAGCGGGGCGCATGTTCGACCTGCCGGAGCGCTCGCTGCTGCGGGCGGCCTGCGCACTGGAGTGCGTCCACGCCTACAGCCTGGTGCACGACGACCTGCCGGCGATGGACGACGACGACCTGCGGCGCGGCCGGCCGACCGCGCATATCGCCTACGACGAAGCCACCGCGATTCTGGCCGGCGATTCGCTGCAGACCGTGGCCTTCGAGATCATGGCCCATCCGGACACTCATCCGGACGGCGACGTGCGCGCCGAGCTGGTGCTGCGTCTGGCGCTGGCGTCCGGCGCCAAGGGCATGGCGGGCGGGCAGATGATCGACCTGCTGGGCGTGCGCGACGACCTCGGCACCGTGGCGCGAATGCAACGGATGAAAACTGGTGCGCTGATCGCGGTGGCCTTCGAGCTGCCCGCGGTGATGGCCCGGGCGCCCGCGGCGGAACGCCACGCCCTGGCGGGCTTTGCGCAGGACCTCGGCCTGGCCTACCAGATCGTCGACGATCTGCTCGACGTCGAGGGCGATCCGGCCCTGCTCGGCAAAGCGGCCGGGGGCAAGGACGCCGAGAAGGGCAAGGCCAACTACGTCACGCTGCTCGGTGTCGAGCAAGCCCGCGAACGCCTCAGCCTGCTGATCGGGCAGACCAAGGCGCATCTTGAACCGTTCGGTGAGCGTGCTCAATTTTTGCGGGCTGGCGTTGATTTCGTGCTAGACCGTACGAGCTAGCGAACTTTCATCGGGCGTGGGAAACAACCCCGCCGCAGAGTCGGACCGAAGTCGCCGCATGCCTCCTGTGACCCCCCTGCTGGACCGCGTGTCCAGCCCCGCCGACGTTCACAATTTCAGCCTTGCCGAGCTGCGCCAGCTCGCCGACGAGCTGCGGGCGGAAACGATCGACGCGGTGTCGGTGACCGGCGGCCATCTGGGCGCGGGCCTGGGCGTGGTGGAGCTGACCGTGGGCCTGCACCACGTGTTCGATGCGCCCAAGGACATCATCATCTGGGACGTCGGCCACCAGGCCTATCCGCACAAGATCCTCACCGGCCGGCGCGACCGCATGCGCACGCTGCGCCAGGGCGGCGGCCTGTCCGGTTTCACCAAGCGGGCCGAGAGCGAGTACGACCCGTTCGGCGCGGCGCACGCGGCCACCTCGATCTCGGCGGCGCTGGGCTTTGCCGTGGCGCGCGACATGCGCGGTGATTCGAACAGCGTCATCGCGGTGATCGGCGACGGCTCGATGAGCGCCGGCATGGCCTACGAGGCGATGAACAACGCCGCCGAATCGACCAAGCAGCTGATCGTCATCCTCAACGACAACGACATGTCGATCGCCCCGCCGGTGGGCGGCATGAGCGCCTATCTGGCCGGTCTCGCGTCCGGCGGCGCCTACCAGTCGGTGCGGCGCTTCGGCAAGCAGGTGGCCGACCACCTGCCGCGCCCCTTGAAGATCATGGCCAAGCGCGCCGAGGAGTACGGCCGCGGCATGGTCACCGGCGGCACCTTCTTCGAGGAGCTGGGCTTCTACTACGTGGGGCCCATCGACGGTCACAACCTCGACCACCTGCTGCCCGTGCTGAAGAACGTGAAGGGCATCAAGGACCGGCCGGTGCTGATCCACGTCGTCACCGAGAAGGGCCACGGCTACAAGCCGGCCGAGAGCGCCGCCGACAAGTACCACGGCGTGCAGAAGTTCAACGTCGTCACCGGCGAGCAGGTGAAGAGCGCGTCCAATGCGCCGAAGTACCAGAGCGTGTTCGCCGACGAGCTGATCAAGCACGCCGAGAAGGACGAGAAAATCGTCGCCATCACTGCGGCGATGCCGTCGGGCACCAGCCTCGACGCCTTCGCCAAGCGCTTCCCCAAGCGGATGTTCGACGTGGGGATCGCCGAGCAGCACGCGGTCACCTTCGCCGCGGGCCTGGCGGCCGACGGCATGAAGCCGTTCGCGGCGATCTATTCGACCTTCCTGCAGCGCGGCTACGACCAGGTGGTGCACGACGTGGCCATCCAGCGACTGCCGGTGCGCTTCGCCATCGACCGCGCGGGCCTCGTGGGCGACGACGGCCCCACCCACGCCGGCAGCTTCGACATCGGCTATCTGGGCCAGCTGCCTGGGTTCGTGATCATGGCCGCCGCCGACGAGGCCGAGCTGGCGCATATGGTGGCGACGTCGGTCGCCATCGACGACCGTCCGAGCGCCTTCCGCTATCCGCGCGGCAACGGCACCGGCGTCGCCGTGCCCGACTTCGCCGCGCCGCTGGAGATCGGCAAGGGCCGCATCGTCCGCGAAGGCAATTCGGTCGCCATCCTGTCGTTCGGCACACGCCTGTTCGATTCGCTGAAGGCCGCCGACCTGCTGGCGGCGCGCGGCTATTCGACCACGGTGGCCGACGCCCGCTTCGCCAAGCCGCTCGACATCGACCTGCTGCTGCGGCTGGCCCGCGAGCACGAGGCGCTGATCACGGTGGAAGAAGGCGCGCAGGGCGGCTTCGGCGCCTTCGTGCTGCACGCGCTGGCGGCGCACGGCGTGCTGGACCGCGGCCTGAAGATCCGCACGCTGACCCTGCCGGACGTCTTCCAGGACCAGGACAAGCCGGAAGCGATGAACGTGCAGGCGGGCATCGATAGCGAAGGCATCGTCCGGGCCGCGCTCGAAGCGCTGGGCGCCGGCCGGACAGTTAAAGGCATCCGCGCCTAAGTTCTCCCTCCCCTTCATGGGGAGGGTGGCCCGAAGGGGCGGGTGGGGGAGTCAGATGACGCCCGCAGTCGCTGCCTGACGACGTGCGTTGACGCTTCAGACATCCCACCCGACCGCTGCGCGGTCTGCCCTACCCATGAAGGGGAGGGAGATCTGCTAGAACGGCCAGAACCGTTGCATCAGGCTGGTGCCGACCGGGGTTTTCTGGACGGCGGAGATGTCGCCGTGGCCGCCGTATTCGATGCGGGCTTCGGCGATCTGGCTGGAGAGCACGGTGTTGGACGAGGAGATGTCCTCCGGCCGCACGATGCCGGCGACGGAGAGCTGACGCACCTCGTCGTTGGTCTTCACCTCCTGGGTGCCCTGGATGACCATGTTGCCGTTGGGCAGCACCTGGGTGACGACCGCGGCGATGGTCAGGTTGATCTGCTCCGAGCGGTTGACGCCGCCGGCGCCGGCCGAGGTGTCGGCGGTGGTGGTGGTGATCAGCTTCGACGGATCGACGCCCGGCAGCACCTTGCCGAGGGTGGACTCCAGCCCGAACAGGTTGGGCACGCCCACGGCATTGCCGGTCTGCAGTGAGGTGTTGGTGGTGTTCGAGGTCTTGGCGCTGTCGGTGATCGACACCAGCACGGTGAGGATGTCGCCGACGCGGCCGGCGCGCTGGTCGGAGAAGAAGGTGCGGGCGCCGACGCGCCACAGCGAGTTGGGCGTGGCCGGGTCGGGCGGCGGCGTGCGGGCCGAGGCGAAGTCCGGCTGGGTCTCGCCCACCAGCGGCGCTGGGTAGGCCATCGGCCCCATCTTCGGACCCAGGGCGGCTTCGCGGACGGAATCGCAGGCGGTGAGGAGGGCGAGGGCGGGCAAGGCTATGGCGACGAAATGGGCGGCGCGGCGGCGCATGGAGGCTCCTAGCGAAGGGCGATCTGGGTGGTGGGGCGCGCGGCCTTCAGCCGGTCGGCCTCGGGTCCGACCACGGCCTGGTCGGGTCCCGACGCCACGACCTCGATCAGTTTCTTCGAGGTGGTGTTCTGGACGTTGAGCGTGTCGCCGGCGGCGGCGGTGGTCATTGCCCGGCCGGTCATGGTGAGGATCATGCCGTCGTCGGCGTAGGTGACGGCGACGGTGTCGCCAGCCTTGATCACGATCGGCGCGGTGACGTCGTGGGACATCACCGGGTCGCCCTCGCGCACCGGCCGGCGCTCGGCCAGGCCGATGACGGAGTCGGCGCTGGGCGCGGCGTCGCCTGCGGCGGCGGCGACCTTGGACCAGACGATGTCGCTGGGCTGCAGGATTTCGCCGGCGGCGAGGCTGCGGGCGTAGGTCAGCGCCTCGACGTTGCGCGGCTGAGCGGCCGGCCCTTCGTCGCTGCGCACGATCAGGCGGCGGATGCCTTGCGGGTTGGACCAGTCGAGCCCGTAGCGGCGCGCGAAGGCCTGCACGGCGTCGGCGTCCAGCACCACGGTGCGGCCGGCGCGGTCGGCCACCACCACGTCGCGGGCGGGCCCGGCGTCGTCGAAGAGCTCGCCGAGCGTCACGTGGCCGGTGGTGTCCACCAGCTCCGGGTTCAGCATCACCGGCGTGCCGGCGAAGACCGGTGGCGCAACGAGGAGCGCGGCGACGGTTACAAACACCCGCTCTCCCCCGCGAAAGCGGGGGCCCAGGTGTTTTATCGTGAGACGCAGTGCTCTCCAGAAAAAGCCTGGGTCCCCGCTTTCGCGGGGAAGAGCGGAGAAGGGGGAGTTCCGGGTCATCTTACGACTTGGTGTTGACGGCGGTGGAGAGCATCTGGTCGGCGGTGGTGACCACCTTGGAATTCATCTCGTAGGCGCGCTGGGCCACGATCAGGTCGGTGATCTCGCTGACCGGGTCGACGTTGGAGGCTTCGGTGTAGCCCTGCATGACCACGCCGTAGCCGGTGGCGCCGGGGTTGCCGGCGGTGGCCGGCCCCGAGGCGCCGCTCTCGGTGAACAGGTTGTTGCCCATGGCTTCCAGGCCGGCGTCGTTGAGGAACGTCGCCAGCTGGACCTGGCCGACGGTGGTCGGCGCGGTGGTCCCAGCCGTGGTCACCTGCACCTGGCCCTGCTGCGAGATGGTCACGTTGGTGACGTTCTGCGGGATGGTGATGGAGGGCTGCACCAGGTAGCCGTCCTCGGTGACCAGCTGGCCCTGGTCGTTGACCGAGAAGTTGCCGGCGCGGGTGTAAGCGGTGGTGCCGTCAGGCATCTGCACCTGGAAGTAGCCGGCGCCGTTGATGGCCATGTCGAAGGAGTTGCCGGTGTTGCTGAGCGTGCCCTGGCCGGTGATGCGGTAGACCGAGCCGGCTTTCACGCCGGCGCCGATCTGCACGCCCGTCGGCACCACGGTGCCAGAGTCCGACGACTGCGAGCCGGGCTGCACGATGGTCTGGTAGAGTAGGTCTTCGAACTCCGCCCGCTGCTTCTTGAAGCCGACGGTGTTCATGTTGGCGATGTTGTTGGAGATGACCTCCACGTTGAGCTGCTGGGCGGCCATGCCGGTGGCGGCGGTTCTCAGGGCTTGCATGCGTCAGGGCTTTCCTAGGAGGGGTTGACCGCGCCCAGCCGCTGGATGGCGGTGGTGGAGAGCGAGCTGGTCTGGGACATCATCGTGGTGATCGCGTCGTAGGCGCGGTTGATCTCGATGAGCCGGGTGATCTGGTTGATGGGCTGAACGTTGGAGCCTTCGAGCATGCCCTGCTCGAGGACCGCGTCGGTCGATGGGGTAGGCGTCACGTTGGAGACGTTCTCGAACAGGTTGGCGCCGTCCTTGGACAGGGCGGCCAGGCTGTCGAAGGAGACCACCTGCAGCTTGCCGACCTGGTTGCCGGACTGGCTGATCACCCCGTTCTTGGCGATGGAGACCTGGCCCTTGGTCGGGTCGATCTGAATGTCGCCGCCTGCGCCTTGCACCGGGTCGCCGTCCTGGGTGACCAGCTTGCCGGTGGAGTCGAGCTTGAAGCGGCCGTCGCGGGTGTAGCGGGTCCCCGACGCGGTGGAGATCTGGAAGAAGCCCTTGCCGTCGATGGCCACGTCCAGCGGCCCGCCGGTCTGCGTGAAGGCGCCCTGGCTGTAGTCGCGGGCGACGCCGCCGTCCTGCACGAAGGTCAGCGCCTGCGAGGGGCCCCCGGCGCGCGGCGTCGAGACTTTGTCGGCGCTGGAGATCAGGTCTTCGAACTTGAAGCCGTTGGTGTCGACGTTGGCGAGGTTGTTGGCGACGATGTCGAGCTCGCGCTCCAGCATCATCTGACGCGACAAGCCGACGTAAATTGCGTTGTCCATGGCGTTAAGAATTCGGGTCCGGCTGAGGCCAAAAGGTCGCGCCCCCCGCTGCAAGCTTCGGGCCAGCCGAAAAACTCAACAAAATCAGTATATAAAAAGGTTAACGGGCGCCGCCCGGCGGAAAACTCCAGGCAAGGTTTGCCGCCGTTAAGGGGTGTTAACAACCACTCCTTAACCAACCGAGGCCGAACCTCCGCTCACACGGTCTGTAAGGATTCGCGCGCGTGGCGGACAAGAAGGACAAGAAAAAGGGCAAGGACGAAGCGCCCGAGACGGAAGCCGAAGCCGGCGCCGAGGGGGAAGAGTCTGCCGAGGGCGGTGGCAAGAAGAAGCCGCCGCTGATGATGCTGATCGCCGCGGGCGTCGGCGCCCTGGTGATCCTGGGCGGCGGCGGCACGGCCGCGTTCCTGTTCCTGGCGCCGCACCATGCCGCGGCCAAACCAGCGCATAAGCTGCCGCCGGCGGCCAAGGGCGACAAGAAGGACGGCAAGGCCGATCCCAACGCCGCGCAGGTGCAGGACGGCCCCGACGGCGTCGTCTTCTACACGATGCCCGACATCGTCGTGAACATGCAGACGCCGGACGGCAAGCCGACCTTCCTGAAGCTGAAGCTGTCGTTAGAGCTGCCCGACCACGACACCGCCGAGATCCTCGACGCTGAGGGCCCGCGCCTGCAGGACATCTTCCAGACCTTCCTGCGCGAGCTGCGTCCCGAAGACCTGTCGGGCAGCGAAGGCACGCTGATGCTGCGCACCGAACTGCAGCGGCGCGTCAACCTGGTCATCGCACCCTCCAAGGTCTCCGGCGTGCTCATCGAGGAGATGCTGATCAACTAGCCGCGAGGCTGGGCGACCGGAACACCATGGCCGAAGACGTCGAAGACATCGAAAAGCCCGACACCGAAGCGTCCGACGACGCGGACGGCTGGGACGCCGCCGGCGACGCCGATTCGCTGGTCGGCGCCGAGCGCATCCTCAATCAGGACGAGATCGACAGCCTGCTGGGCTTCGACCTTTCCGACGAGGACGCCGCCGAGCGCACCGGCATCCGCGCCATCATCAACTCGGCGCTGGTCTCCTACGAGCGCCTGCCGATGCTCGAAATCGTCTTCGACCGCCTGGTGCGGTTGATGACGACGTCCTTGCGCAACTTCACGTCCGACAACGTCGAAGTCAGCCTCGACAACATCTCCTCGATCCGCTTCGGCGACTATCTGAACTCGATCCCGCTGCCGGCGATCCTCTCGGTGTTCCGTTGCGAGGAACTCGACAACCTCGGCCTGCTCACCGTCGACTCCAACCTGATCTACTCGATCGTCGACGTGCTGCTGGGCGGGCGCCGCGGCACCGCGGCGATGCGCATCGAGGGCCGGCCCTACACCACCATCGAGCGGGTGCTGGTCGAACGCATGGTCGAAGTGGTGCTGCACGACTGCCACGTGGCTTTCGAGCCGCTGACCCCGGTCACCTTCACCCTCGACCGGCTGGAGACCAACCCGCGCTTCGCGGCCATCGCGCGACCCGCCAACGCGGCGATCCTGGTGAAGCTGCGCATCGACATGGAAGACCGCGGCGGGCGCATCGAACTGTTGCTGCCCTACGCCACGCTCGAGCCGATCCGCAAGATGCTGCTGCAGCAGTTCATGGGCGAGAAGTTCGGCCGCGACAACATCTGGGAAAGCCACCTCGCCACCGAGCTGTGGACCACGCAGATGGAGGTCCGCGCCGTGCTCGACGAGCAGCAGGTGTCGCTCTCGAAGGTGCTGGACCTGAAGATCGGCGACACGCTGATGCTGAACGCCACGCCGGACACGCTGGTGCAGCTTCGCGCCGGCCAGATCCCGCTGACCATCGGCCGCATGGGCCGCCGCAACCACCACATCGCCGTCAAGGTCGAGGCGCCGCTTTCGCCTTCGGCCAAACAAGCCGTGCAGAGGATCGCATGAGCGACATCGGACTGATCATGAACGCGCTCCTGGGCGTGCTGCTGCTTGGCGCGCTCTACATGGGCTGGCGGCTGGAACGCCGGCTGAAGACGCTGCGCGAGTCGCACCAGAGCTTTACCCAGGCGGTGGCCGACCTCGACCGCGCCGCCGGGCGCGCCGAGCAGGGCCTTGCCGACCTGCGCGCCGCTACCGACGAGGCCGCCGAAAGTCTGGCCGGCCGCATCGAGCGCGCCAGCCAGCTCGCCGGCCGGCTGGAGAAGCTCACCGACGAGGCGGTCAGCGCCGAGTCGCGGCTGGCGGTCGCGCCGCGCCCGACCACGTCGCGGCTGGAGACCGGCGTTTCGGTGCGCGAAGCCGCGGCCCAGCGTTTCGCCGCCCGCTTCGCCGGCGCGGGCAAGAACGCCATGCCGGCCAGCGCCATCGCTCAGGCCGCGGCCCGCAACGACCTCATCCTCGAAGACGAGCCCGGCCTGGAGCCGGCCGTCCGGCCGGTCGAGGCGCCCAACCCGAGGCTGGATCGCCTGCGCGCTCTGGCGGCCCGCCCGCGCCCCGAAGCGCGTCCGGCGCCCGCCGCTGCCCGCCGGTTGGATGACGACGAGTTGTTCGACGCTCAGCCCCACCGCGCTGCCGGGGGCGCCCGATGAGGCCGCCGCGCATCCTGCCACTGCTGGCTATCGCCGCCGGCGGCGTCCTGGCCATCAACGCCGTCGAGAACGGCCCCGGCATCTACGGGGCCGCGCGGGCCTTCGCCGAGGGCAAGATCGCGCCAGCCGCCGCCAGCGCCTCCGCTCTGCCGGCCGACACCAACGCCGTCGCGCCGCCCGCCGACCAGGCCGTCGCCGCCAAGCCGGCGCCGATCTGCGCCGAGAGTCCCGCGCAACTGGCCAAGGACGCCGGCCTGTCGCCCGCCGAACTGCAGGTGATCCAGAGCCTCGGCGCTCGCCGCGGCGAGCTCGACCAGCGCGAAGCCGGCCTCGACACCCAGCTCGCTTTGATCCAGGCCGCCGAAGCCAAGGTCGATGCGCGCATCGGCGAGATGAATGCCCTCAAGGGCGACATGCAGACCATGTTGGGTCAGCTGAACGACAAGCAGGCGGCCGAGGTCGCGCGCCTGGTGAAAGTCTACAGCGCCATGGACCCGCAGGCCTCCGCCGAGCGCTTCGTGCTGCTCACCGACGACGTGCGCTTGCCGATCGCCGAGCAGATGAAAGAGCGAACGCTCTCGGCGATGATCGCCAAGATGCCGCCGGCCGAGGCCAAGCGCCTCACCGAGTCGCTGGCCGCTCGCTACGTCGCTCAGGCGCAGCAAATCCAGAACGCTATCACGCCGCCGCCGGCCCTGGCCGCCAACGCGCCGCCGGCCGCGCCCGCCGGTAAGCCCACTGCACCGCCCGCACCCCCGGCTCAGGCCACCGCCACGCCGCCAGCCGCGGCTCCGCCGGCCAAGCTCGCTCAGGCGCAGACGCCGCCGGCCAAGCCGAAGCCGGTGGTCCATCGCAAGCCGAAGCCGAAGGCCGCGCCGGCGCTCGCCGCCAACGGGGCGCCCACGGCCGCCGGCGCCGGCAGTCCAGGCGCGAGCCCGGCCCCCGCGCCCGCCGCCAGCGCCGCCGCCGCGCCGCCCAAGTCCCCCGCCGCGCCGCCGCCGGCGCCGGCCGCCGCCGCCGCCACGCCGGCGAAAACCGGCTAGTCCGTGACCGGCGCGCGCCATCGCCGCAGCCTCGCCGCCAGCGCCAGCGCGCTGGCGTTCGGCGCTCTGCGCCAGGCGATAGCGGCCCTGTGCGCGCTCAGCATCGCCGCGGCGCCGGTGATGGCCCAGGCGCCTGACCCCGCCGCCGCGGCGCCTGGCCTCATCATCCGCGTCGGCCAGGCCGACGACTTCTCTCGGGTCGAATTTCATTGGTCATCCGGCGCCGTGATGGGCGCGCGGCGCGACGGCCAGGTGCTGACGCTGACCTTCAACAAAGACGCCGCGCCGGACCTCTCGACCCTGCATTCGGTGCCGCTGAAGTGGCTGAAGAGCGTCGACGTGCGCCACCAGAAGGGCGAGATCGTCTTCGCGCTCACCCTCACCGACGATGCCGACGCCACCACCGGCGAGGCCGACGGCGCTGATTTCGTCAACCTGTTTGCCAAGAAGGACACGCCCGCCAGCGCGGCCGGTCGCTCGCAGCAGCCCTCGACCTCACGCCCGGATCCGACGCCGTTCGGCGGCGTGGTGACGATGAAGTCGACGATGACCGGGCCGCAGCTGCGCTTCGACTTCCCCTGGCGCAATCCCTGCGGCGCGGCCGTGTTCCGGCGCGGCGACGCCATCTGGGTGGTGTTCGACGCCTCGGCCAAGATCGACCTCTCCAGCGCGCCCAAGGACGTCGTCCAGTACGCCGGGATGCAGACCTTCAACGGCTCCGGCTACACCGCGGTGCGCATCGCCACCCGCGCGCCGGTGGCGTTCACGGCGGTCGCAGATGGCTCCGACTGGGGCCTGATGCTGGAGCCGCTGAGCCAATCATTGTTCAGCCCACTGAAGCTGACGCGCGACGATTCCGCCGGACCCGCCAGCCTCACCACCGCCATGGCGGGCTCGACCGGCGTCTTCTGGGTCGCCGACCCGGTGGTGGGCGACAAGGTGGCGGTGGTCACCGCGGAAGGCCCCGCCAAAGGCCTGCCGAACCCGCACGCCTTCGTGCAGTTCTCGCTGCTGCAGTCCGCTCAGGGCTTGGCGGTCGAGAGCCACGTCGACGACCTTTCGGTGGCCTACAACGGCGACATCGTCACGCTGAGCCGGCCCAAGGGCCTGACGCTGTCGGCCGACGTCGCGCGCGGCGACGCCTCGCAACTGGGCGCGCCCAAGGCCGCCGCGCTGCCCGGCCTGATCGACGACAGCTGGGCGCAGACCGGCGGCGCCGGCTACATGGCCCGCTACGACGCGCTGGTGTCACCGGTCGCTGACGAAGAAGCCGCGGGTCCAGAGGGCGGCAGCGAGGCGCACATGGCGCTGGCCCGCTACCTGATCGGCCAGCAGCTGTCGTTCGAGGCCATCGGCGTCTTGTCGGACGCGTTCCGCACCCACCCGGCGCTGGGCAGCGAGGCCGAGTTCCGCGTGCTGCGCGGCATGGCCCGCGCCATGGCCGGCCGCTACCAGGAAGCCGAGACCGACCTGGCCGCGCCGCAGCTGGAAGACAATCCCGCCGCCAGCCTCTGGCGCGGCTATGTGCTGGCCAAGTCCAGCCAGTGGGCAGACGCCAAGAAAGCCTTCGCGGGCGGCGCCTCGGCGCTGTCGCAGTTCCCGGCGCTGTGGAAATCACGCTTCGCACGCGCCGCGGCGGAGACGGCGCTGGCGCTGGGCGACACCGCCGGGGCCCGCAGCTGGGTCAACTACGCGCTGCAGACGGTCGCCGCGCCGGAGGAAGACGCCGACGCGCGCCTGATCGACGCCGAAGTGCAGCAGGCGCAGGGCGATGCGGCCGGCGCGCTCGGCAAGTACCAGGCGCTGGAAGGCAGCGACATGGACTGGATCAGCGGGCCGGCGACGCTGCACGCCACCGAGATCCAGCTCACCCAGGCCAGCGTGACGCCGGATCAGGCCATCGGTGTCTACGACTCGCTGCGCTACCGCTGGCGCGGCGGCGTGTTCGAGCTGGCGACCATTCGCACCCTGGGTCAGCTCTATCTGTCGCAAGGCCGCTATCGCGAGGCGCTGGAGACCTTCCGGTCCGCCGGCCACGATCTGCCCGACCTGCCGGAGGCGGTGCAACTGCAGGCGGACCTGGCGGCGGCGTTCAAGGCCCTCTTCCTCGACGGCCAGGCCGACGGTCTGCAGCCGGTGCAGGCGCTGGGCCTGTTCTACGACTTCAAGGAGCTGACGCCGGTGGGCGCCGACGGCGACGCCATGGTGCGCAACCTTGCCCGCCGGCTGGTCGACGTCGATCTGCTGCCGCAGGCCGAGGAGCTGCTCAAGTACCAGGTCGAGAACCGGCTGGACGGCGTGCCCAAGGCGCAGGTCGCCTCCGACCTGGCGGTCATCGACCTGATGGACCGCAAGCCCGAGGACGCCCTCGACGCTATCAACGAGTCGCGCACCACAGTGCTGCCGCAGGCGGTGAACGCCCAGCGCCGCATCGTCACCGCCCGCGCGCTGACCGGCCTGGGCCAGTACGACACCGCGCTGGAGATGCTGGGAACCGACAACAGCCCCGACGCCACCGACGCCCGCTCGGAAATCCTCTGGCGGCAGAAGGCCTGGCCCGCGGCCGGCGCCGTCTACGAGAAGCTGCTGGGTGACCGCTACAAGACGCCGGGCCCGCTCTCCGCCGAGCAGGAGGGCCAGCTGTTGCGCGCCGCCGTCGCCTATTCGCTGGCGGCCGACGACACCTCGCTAGGGCGCCTCAGGACCAACTGGTCGAGCTTCGTCGATGGCGCGCGCAACCCCGAGGCGCTGCGCGTGGCGCTGTCGGGGCTTAACGGCGGCGAGGTGGCGCCGGCCGACTTCAGCCGCATCACCGCCGACGACCAGGTGTTCGAAGGCTGGGTGGACAAGATGAAGGCGCGCTTCCGCCAGGCGCCGCCCCCGTCGCCGCGACAGCCGCTGTCCGCCCGTCAGGCCAACGCCGATGCGCCGCCACCGTCGCAGGCGCCCGCCAAGGGCAAGGCCTGATCCGGCGCCCTACGGCTTGCCTTAACCTTGGCGCCGCATAAGGCTGCTAACCATAGCGGGCAACGAGAGGGCCAGGCTTGTCTCAGGCACATCCAGGCGGCGCCTACGACCTTGTGGTCATCGGCAGCGGACCAGCGGGCCGTAGAGCCGCCGTGCAAGGCGCCAAGCTCGGCCACCGGGTGCTGGTGGTGGAGCAGGGGCGCCGCGTCGGCGGCGTCTCGGTGCACACCGGCACCATCCCGTCGAAGACGCTGCGCGAGACGGTGCTCAACCTTTCGGGCTGGCGCGAGCGCGGCTTCTATGGCCGCGCCTACCGGGTGAAGCAGGACATCAGCGAAGCTGACCTGATCCAGCGCCTGCGCATCACCCTCGACCACGAGGTCGAGGTGCTGGAGCACCAGTTCGCTCGCAATGGCGTCGAGACCGTGCGCGGCGCGGCGCGCTTCATCAATCCGCACGCCATCGTGGTCGCCTGCGACGACGGCGAGAACGTGCAGGTGCAGTCCGACCGCTTCGTGATCGCCGTGGGCACGCGGCCCTATCGCCCCAGCCACATCGCCTTCGACGGCAGGATCGTGCTCGACAGCGACGAGATTCTCGACCTGCCGTGCATCCCCCGCCACCTGGCGGTGATCGGCGCCAGCGTCATCGGGGTGGAATACGCCTCCATCTTCAGCGCCCTCGACATCCGCGTGACGCTGATGGAGCCCACCGAGGGCGTGCTGCCCTTCGTCGACCGCGAACTGGCGGGCGAGTTCATCCACGACCTGCGCGACCGCGGCGTCTCCATGCGCTTCGGCTGCAAAGTGAAGTCGGCCAAGGCCCAGGGCGGCCACGCGGTGATCGAGACCGAGGAGGGGCGCGAACTGGTCGCCGACATGGTGCTGTTCGCCGCCGGCCGCGTCGGCGCCACCGACACGCTGGGCCTGGAGGCCGTGGGCCTCGCGGCCGACAGCCGCGGCCGCATCGCCGTCGATCCGATCACCTTCCAGACCGCTTGCCCGCACATCTACGCCGCCGGCGACGTGGTGGGGTTCCCCTCGCTCGCCTCCACCTCGATGGAGCAGGGCCGCATCGCCGCCTGCCACGCCTTCGGCGAGCCGGCGCAGGCCCCGCCGGAGTTCTTCCCCTATGGCATCTACTCGGTGCCGGAGATCTCCACCGTCGGCATGACCGAGGAGCAGGTGCGCGAGAAGGGCATCCCGTACGAGTGCGGCGTCGCCCGCTTCCGCGAGACCTCGCGCGGCCACATCATGGGGCTGTCGTCCGGCTTCATGAAGCTGATCTTCTCGTGTGTCGACCGGCGGCTCTTGGGCGCGCACATCGTCGGCGAAGGCGCCACCGAGCTCATCCACATCGGCCAAGCGGTGCTGAACCTGAACGGCACCGTCGACTACTTCGTCGAGAACACCTTCAACTACCCGACCCTGGCCGAAGGCTACAAAATCGCCGCCCTGGACGCCTGGAATCGCATGCCCCGGCGCAAGGCCACCGCGGCGGATGCGCCCGTCGACCTGGACGCAGTGCGCCGGCAGGCGGGGTAGAAACCACTCCAATTTGGAGCTATTTTAGCTCCATGGCAGTCAATCTCTCGATCAAGAACGCCCCCGAGCACATCGTGGAGAGCCTCAGGCGACGCGCCGAGCGCAATCATCGCTCGCTGCAGGGGGAGCTGATGGCGATCATCGAAGCGGCGGCGCGCGAAGGCCCGCTGACCGTGGAAGAGGCGCGGGCGCGCATTCGAGCGCTTGGGCTCAAATCGCCGAGCGAGGCCGCTGCGATGATCCGCGCAGACCGTGATGGTCGCTAAGGTTGTCGACGCGTCGGCCTTAGCGGCAATGATCTTCGAAGAGCCCGAGGCCGCCGAAATCGAGGCCAAATTGGCGGGTGCGGAACTCTACGCGCCTGAACTGCTGGCCTATGAGCTTGCCAACATTTGCGTCAAGAAGTGCCGACGCGATCCGGAGCTACGATCGACCTATCTCGCTGCCTACGCTGTTATCGCGCGCGTCGTCGTTGAGGCGATGCCCGTCGACCACCGTGCCGTTCCAGCGTTCTCGTTGAGGACGGGCCTCACGGCTTACGATGCGAGCTATCTCTGGCTCGCGGCGGAGCTTGGGCTTGAACTCGTCACCCTCGATAAGGAACTCGACCGAGCCGCTCGCGCGCTCTGAGGGCGCCCTACCCCCCCTGCAGCAGGTGCTTCACGTTTTCCGCGAGGGTGGTGATGTCGATGGGTTTGGGCAGGAAGGAGACGCCGCGTTCGCCTTCCAGCACCTTCGAGAACTCGGCTTCGGCGTAGCCTGAGATGAACATCACCGGGGCGTCGCCGAGGAACTGGCGGGCCGCTTTCAGCAGCTTCGGACCATCGAGGCCGGGCATGATCACGTCGGAGATCATCAGGTCGAGCTGGCCGGCGTTGGCTTCGGCGATCACCAGCGCCTCTTCGCCATCGGCCGCTTCCAGCACTTCGTAGCCGCGAGCGCGCAGCAGGCGGGCGGCGATGCGGCGCACGCTGTCCTCGTCCTCGACGAAGAGGATGCGGCCGACGCCGGAGAGGTCGCGAGCGGTGGTGCGGCCCTTGGGCGGCGCGGGCGCCGGCGGCTCGACCAGCGGCGGGTCATAGACCGGCAGGAAGATGCGGAACGCCGCGCCGTCGCCCGGCTTCGAGGTCACCGCGATCCATCCGTCCGACTGCTTGACGATGCCGTAGACGGTGGCGAGGCCCAGCCCCGTGCCTTCGCCCACCGCCTTGGTGGTGAAGAACGGGTCGAAGATCTTGCTCAGCACTTCAGGCGGGATGCCGGGGCCGTCGTCGGAGACCTCGATCATCGCCATCTCGCCCATCGGCTGGCCTTCGTAGCCGAGGCTGACGGCCTCGCGCTCGCCGACGCGGGCCGCGCGCACCAGGATCTTGCCGCCGCCGTGGCTCTGCACCGCGTCGCGGGCGTTCACCACCAGGTTCATGATGGCGTTCTCGAGCTGCTGCTTGTCGGCGCGCACCTTGGGCAGGTTGCGGCCGTAGTCCTCGTCCATGCCGACGCTCTCGGGCAGCAGCCGGCGCAGCATCACCGAGACGTTGCTGATCAACTCGCCGACGTCGAGGGTCTCGCGCTGCACCGTCACCTTGCGCGAGAAGGTGAGCAGCTGGCCCACCAGGCCGGCGGCGCGCAGCACGTTCTCGCGGATGCGGGCCAGGCCATCGAACGACGGGTCGCCCAGCGGATGACGCGTCTCCAGCTCGGAGAGGTTCATCAGGATGGCGGTGAGCAGGTTGTTGAAGTCGTGGGCGACGCCGCCGGCCAGCTGGCCGATGGCCTGCATCTTGTTGGCCTGCGCCAGCTGCGCCTGCATTTGCTTCTGCTCGGTGACGTCCACGAGGTAAGCGACCGAGCGGCCGCCGAGGCGGGTGACGTAGAGGTGGGCGAAGCTCTCGGGCCGTGCCGCTGGGGTGACCTCGAACGGGCCGACGCCGCCGGCCGCCAGCCGCGCTGCGGCTTCGGCGCGGGTGGCGTCGGTGAGCAGGCCGCCCAGTTGGGCGCCGCCGCCGGCGATGCCGTTCCAGGCCTCGTTGCGTTCCAGGATGTCGCCGGCGAAAGGATCGTCGCCCTCGATCAACGCCGCGCCGAAGGGCGAGGCCGAGGCGAAGGCGTCGAGATGGGTGGGCGCGGTGGCGGCGCGGGGCTCGGCGGCGGCCTGCGGGGCCGGCGCTGGCGGCGCGCGGCCGGTGACCCGAAACAGAAAGCGCCCGTCGGCGAGGCGCGCGGCCTCCAGGCGATAAGCCGCATCGCCGATGTCGCCCTGGAAGCCGGCGTGCCCGTCTTTCGCGGCTGCACGCAGCATGGCGTCGGCGCCCGTCAGCGGTCCGCGCTGCAGGCGCCGCTGGGGCCCCACCAGCGCTCGCCATGCGTCGTTGGCGGCTTCCACCGCGCCGTCCTCTGCCACCAGCGCGGCCGGCTCCAGCAGCGCCCCCACCAGCGGCTCCAGGCCAGTCGGCGCCAGCGCCGGCCCGCGGCGCAACCGGGGCAGCATCAGCACCGCGGCGACGCCGAGCGCCACCAGCAGCGCCAGCCCGGCCCAGCGGTCCGATCCGCCGCCGGCGATCGCCGCCAGCGCCAGCGCGCCAGCGGTCAGAAAGAGTCCGGTGGCGGCAACCGTCGCCGCGCGCCCGGCGAACCGCCCGCCCAGGTCCGTCGCTTGCTCCGCCATGGTTGACCCTTTCGCGCGAGCTTCGAATCAGCGGGCGATCATACGCCCGCCGGTGGTGAGGACGTCAGCTGAGCGCCCGCGCCCGCCGGCGCGGTTGCTTGGCCGCCAGGATGAACCCGATGATCTTGGCCACAGCCTCGTAGTGATCGTGCGGGATGATCTGGTCGATTTCGACCGCGGCGTAGAGCGCGCGAGCCAGCGGCGGGTCTTCGATCACCGGCACCCCGGCGGCTTCGCCGATCTCGCGGATCTTCAGCGCGACCGCGTCGACGCCTTTGGCCACGCACTGCGGCGCCGGCGTCTCGCCCGCCTCGTAGAGCAGCGCCACGGCGTAGTGGGTCGGGTTGGCGATGATGACGGTGGCCTTGGGCACCTGCTGGATCATCCGCCGACGAGCGCGCTGGTTGCGGATCTGGCGCTGGCGCGCCTTGACGTGCGGGTCGCCCTCGCTCTGCTTGAAGTCTTCCTTCAGCTCTTCCTTGGTCATCTTCATGCGCTCCATGAAGCGCTGGCGCTGCCAGAGGAAGTCGACGCCGCCGAGCACCGCCATCAGCGCGATCACCGCGAACACCAGCGAGCGGGCGATGTTGGCGCTGTAGTTGAGCAAACTGACCGGATCGAGGCTGATCAGCATCGGCAGGTCGCCGCGATGCGGCGCCAGCACCCACCAGGCGACGCCCGCGGTGAGTACGAGCTTCAGGAACGAGCGGATGAAGTTGGCGAAACCGTCGATGCCGAAGAGGCGCTTGAAACCCTCCATCGGGTTCAGCTTGTCCAGCTTGGGCTGCAGCTTGGCGGTGGTGAAGAGGAAGCCGTGCTGCACCAGATTGCCGCCGACGCCGGCCAGCATGGTCGCGCCCATGACGGTCAGCAGCACCGGGGCCACGGCCATCATCAGCTCGCGCGACACCTCGACGCCGGCCGCGCCCTGCAGCTGGATGGCGTCCGGGTGGGCGATGAACGGCAGCAGCGCGGCGGCGAGGTTGCGGGCCATGAGGCCGCCGGTCATGGCCACCGCGCCGAAGGCGCCGGCGAGGGCGCAGGCCTGCGACAGCTCCATCGACTTGGGGACGTCGCCTTCCTTGCGCGCTTCGTCGAGCTTTCGCGGGGTGGCGTCTTCGGTCTTCGAGGCGCCGTCGTTCTCAGCCATGGGGGCGGCTCACGAGAACGCCAGCAGCACGTCGCGGTAGCGGCCCAGCCAGTACGATCCCATCACGCCCAGGCTGAGCGCGAGGATCGAGAGGCCGAACAGCACCTGCAGCGGCGTGGCGGCGAAGAAGACCTGAAACTGCGGCATCGCCCGGCCGACGAGGCCGGTGGCGATGTTGAAGATCAGCGAGAACACCAGCACCGGCGCCGCCAGCTGGATGCCAAGCTCGAAGGCGCCGCCGGTGGTGCGGATCATCAGCTGCGCGAAGTCGGCCACCGGGGGCGGATGGGCGAAAGGGAACAGCGTGTAGGAGCGCACCATCGCGGCGATGAACAGGTGGTGCAGGTTGGTGGCGAAGATCAGCACCATGGCCAGCAGCGACAGGAAGGTGGAGATGGTGGTGTTCTGCGTCGCTTGCGTGGGGTTGGCGGTCTGCGCGAACGACAGCGTGGTGGCGATGGAGATCACCTCGCCGGCCACCGACATCGCGGCCATGAATGCGCGCAGCACCGCCCCGATGGCGAGGCCAATGATCAGCTCGCGGATCACCGCGCCGGCGAGGTCGCTGAGACTGGCCGGAATCTGCGGCAACAGCGGCGAGACCACCGGGGTCACCACCAGGCACATCAAGAGCGCGAAAGCGAGGCGCACCTGGGTCGGCGCGGGCTGGTCCCCCACGCCGGGCATGGTCATGATCATCGCGCCGATGCGGGCGAACACCAGGCCGCCGGCGAACAGCTGCTGCGCGGTGGCGTAGTGCTCCACGGCGCGTCCGCTAAAGCGAGGCGATGCGGTCGGCGATGTGGTGCATGAAGCCGGTGAGCAGCGCGCCCATGAACGGCAGCGTGATCAGCAGCGACAGGAAGATGGCGACGATCTTCGGCGCGTAGACCAGGGTGGCTTCCTGGATCTGGGTCAGGGCCTGAAAGAGGCCGATGACCACACCCACCACCAGCCCCACGATCAGCGCCGGGGCGCAGAGCTGGATGGTAAGCCAGATGGCGTCGCGGCCGATGTCGAGAACCTCGGCGCCGTTCATGGCCAAGCCTCCAGTTGGGGGGAAATCAAGCAGCCCCAAGCATCGGCTGAACGTGGTTAATGGAGTCTTGCTTCGAGGGCTCTGGCGGCGTCCGCCGGGGTCGCTTTGTCCTGGTCGCGGTCGACGCTGAAGTTGGCCTGGCGCATGGCGGCGACGTCGATGCGGCCGACCAGCGGCTTCAAGGCGCCGATCAGCCGCGCGTCGTTGGCGCGCTTCGGCGAGATCAGGATCACCGCGTCGTAGGGCGGGAGGGCGTGACGCGGGTCGGCCAGCGTCACCAGGTCGTCGGCGGAGATGCGGCCGTCGCTGGAAAAGGCCGAGATCACGTCGGCCTGGCCGGAGGTCAGCGCGTTGTACATGAAGGTCGGCTGGAACTGGACCTGGCGCTTGAACGCGAGGCCGTAGGCGTCCTTGACCGATTTCCACTCCGGCCGCGACAGGAACTCCAGGTCGGCGCCGAGGGTCAGTTGCGGCGCGTGCAGCGTCAGGTCGTCCAGCGTAACGATGTGCAGCTGTTCGGCCTCGGCGCGGCGCATCGCCAGCGCGTAGGCGTTCTCAAAGCCGAGGGAGCCCAGCACCACCACGCCGTCGCGCTGTTTCAACGCGGTGGTGAGCTGGCTCAGCACCGCTTCTCGCCCGGGATTGTCGGTGCGCTTCAGCACGTTGGCCCAGAGGGTGCCGGAGTAGTCCACGTAGGCGTCGATCTCGCCGGCTTTCAGCGCGTCGTAGGCGATGTTGGAGCCGAGGTCCTGGCGGGTATCGACCGTGGCGCCTGCGGCCTTCAACCGGTCGGCCATGACGTCGGCCAGGATGTACTGCTCGGAGAAGTTCTTGGCCCCGATGACGTAGTGCGCGGCGCCGGCGCTCTGGCCGGCCAGCGCCAGCGGCGACAGCGCCAGCAGCGTGCCGGCCACCAGGCCGCCGGCGCCCGCGACGATCCGCCACTGACTACGGGTGGCCAGCCCGCGCTCGATCAGGCCCAGCAGCTGGTCGGCCGCCATCGCCAGCGCCGCCGAGGCGCCACAGCCGAACAGCACCAGCACCCAGTTCTCGGTCTGCAGGCCGGAGAAGATGTAGTTGCCGAGCGACGTCTGGCCGACCGAGGTGGCCAGCGTCGCCGCCCCGATGGTCCACACCGCCGCGGTGCGCACGCCAGCCATGATCACCGGCGCGGCCAAGGGAAGCTCGACCTGGAACAGCCGCTGGCGGTCGGTCATGCCGACGCCTCTGGCCGCCTCGACCACCGCCGGATCGACCCCGGTGAGGCCTGCGACGCCGTTCCGCAGGATCGGCAGCATTGAATAGAGCGTCAGCGCCAGCAGCGAGGGGAGGAAACCCAGCGCCGCGAACCCATGGCCGAAGGCGCCGCGGCTCAAGGTCGAGAGCGCCAGCAGCAGCGGGTAGAACAGGGCCAGCAGCGCCAGGCTGGGGATGGTCTGGATCAGGCTGGCCAGCAGCAGCGCCGGCCAGCGCACCGCGGCGCTGCGGGCGGCGGCGACCGCGAGCGGCAAGCTGATGGCGAGGCCGAGGACGAGCGCGCAGGCGCTGACCAGCACGTGCTGGCCGAGATAGTCGGGCAGCAGGGCCCAGGCGGCGGCGAGGCGGGCGTCCATCAGCGGTCGCCCTCGGCCAGCTGGCGCACCCGCTCGGCCTGCCGCCGCGGCGTCTCCATCAGCACCTGGACGCGGGGATCGTCATGGCCGGCGAGCAAGGCCGCGGGGGTGGCGTCAGCCAGCACCTTGCCGCGGTCCATCACCACGATGCGGTCGGCCAGCAGCAGCGCTTCCCAGACGTCGTGGGTGACCATCAGGGTGGTGAGGCCGAGCTGGTCGTGCAGGGCGCGGTAGTCGCGGCCGAGCTGGTCGCGAGTGACGGGATCGAGAGCGCCGAACGGCTCGTCCATCAGCATGATCGCCGGCCGCGCCGCCAGGGCGCGCGCCACGCCCACCCGCTGCCGCTGGCCGCCGGAGAGCGCCGCGGGTAGCCGCCGGCCAACGTCAGCCGGCAACGCGACGAGCTTCAGCAGTTCATCCACGCGGGCGGCGATGTCGGCCTTGCTCCACCCCGCCAGCCGCGCTGGCGTGGCGATGTTCTCCGCCACCGTCATGTGCGGGAAGAGGCCGATCTCCTGGAACACGTAGCCGATGCGACGGCGCAGCGCCCAGCCGGGCTCGTCCGCCACCGCCCGGCCGTCAACCCGCACGGCGCCGCCGTCGGGCGTCACCAGGCCGTTGATGGTCTTCAGCGCCGTGGTCTTGCCCGAGCCGGAGCCGCCCAGCAGGGCCGTGAAGGTCCCTGGCTCGATGGCCAGCGAGACGCCATCCACGGCGGCCAGGGCCCCGTAGCGCTTGCTGACGTTGTCGAGTGCGATGATCGGCCCAGCCACGGCGCTGGCGTAGCACCCCCTCCCGCGGTGCGGGAGGGGGTGCATGAGGCGCGAGGCTGGCGCGACGGGCGGCGCGCCAGGCTGGGAGGACGGCGCCTCGGCCTCGATGCGCAAGAAACCATGCGGCGCGTGAGGCGCAGCTGAGCGGCTCGTTGTCCGCCGTTCAGCCGGAGCCGGGCGTGTCGATCGCCGTGAGCGCCTCGAAGAATCGCTGCTCGACGAGGGCGACGGTCCCACGGCGTACCGCCGACGCGTGGTCCAGGCCGAAGCGCTTCATGTCGGGGTTGAGGTTGATCTCCCACACCTGCGGCTTGCCGTTCACCAGGCCGAAGTCGGCGCGCCCGTACTCGACGCCGCTCAGCTCGAACGCAGGCTTGAGCGCCTCGACAAAAGTGTTGTCGCGGATCTGCCGCCACTCTTCCTCAAGCTGCTCGTCGCTCTGCGGCGTGCCCGGTCCCTGCACATTCCAGTGGGTGTGGCTGGCGTTCCAGAACGGCGTGTACGCCTCGCCGAGCCGCATGACGCTGTGCTTGCGGTAGAGGCCCGGGGCGATGGGGTCGGAGGCGAATTCCACCAGCATCATGTTGGCCAGCGGCCAGCCTTTGCTCATGGCGGTCTCAACCGCCGCGCGGACCTCACCGGGGTTGTGCAGGAGTTCGCTCATATCGCCGCCGTGGTCGCCCTCGGTGCGCAGGAACACCGGCCAGCGGTCCGGCGTCACCTATTCCTCGACGCGCCAGCTATTGAAGGCGTTGTACCCTTGCCGATAAAGCCGGCGCAGCATGCCGTAGCGGGTGGGGATGCGCGCCGGATCGTTCAGCACTCGCACCCCGGCCGCTTTCAGTTCACGGTATAGTTTGGCCGCCGACTCCAGCCGTCGCCGCGACAACCGGTCGAGGTCAGCGAACACGTAGGTGTGACGCGCCGCCGAGGTCAGCTTGAACGCCTCATCGTAGGTCATCAGGTCGACGCGCGGGCCGGGGCTGCGCAGCACGATCTCTTTGACCGTGTAAGTGTGCTCCGCCGTGACGATGAAGACGATCAACGCGCCGCCGCCGCCGCGACCGGCGTGTCGATGGCCGCCAGCGCGTCGACAAAGTTCTTTTCAAAGATCGGGAAGCTCGCCGCCCGGGCCGGCGATGGATGCTCGCCGCCGAAGCCGACGTGGGGATTGAGGTTGATCTCGTAGACCTGCGGGCGGCCGCCGACGAGGGCGAAGTCGAGCCGCCCGTACTCCACGTGCGCCAGTTCGAACGCCGGCCGGATGGCGTCCAGGTAGGGGTTGTCGCGGACGATGCGGAAATCGTCGTCGTAGAGTTCGGGCGTGGCGATGCCCTTGGCGCCGTGCTTGATGACCCAGCTTTCCTCGTGGACGCAGTTGGCGGCGAAATAGGCCTCGCCGATGCGGAACATGCTGAGCTTGCGGAAGAGCCCCGGGATCACCGGCTCGGCGCAGTATTCCACCAGCAGCATGTTGCTCACCGGGATGCCGCCGGCGGTGAGCCGCTCCACCACCCGCTCGACATCGGCCGGGCTGTGCAGCAGCTCGGGGTAGGGCCCGTTGTGGTCGCCTTCCTGGCGCAGCAGCACCGGCCATTTGGCCGGCATGACGCCGTCCTCGACCCGGTAGGCGTTGAAGTCGTTGACGCCGGTGTCGTGCAAGCGGCGCAGCAGGCCGAAGCGGCTGAGGCTGCGAGCCGGATCGTTCAGCACCTTCAGCCCGGCGCCGCGCAGCTGGCGATAGAGCCCGGCCACGGTCACCAGCCGCCAGCGCGCCAGGCGGTCGAGATCGGAGAACACATAGGTGGCGCGCGGGAGGCTGACGTCAGCGCGCCCGAACAGCTGGTCGTAGGTCAGCACCGTGACGCCAGGGTACCTCGGCGTCACCTCCTCCAGCGTGTACGGATGCTCCGGCGTGACGAGGAAGACGATCAAGCCGCGGGCCCCAGGCGTTGCATGGTGCGTAGACTGCCTCGCGCGGTGGCCGGCGAGCAAGCCAGGCCGCGGCTTGACCCGATGCGCAAAGGGGAGGATTTTTGCGTGCTACCAGGGGATCGCCATGACGCCACGCCGTTCCGACAAGCGCATTGAGCTCGACCGGGCCAAACTGCTCGGCTTCGACCAGAGGGCCGCCTCATCGCCGCAGCCGCTGTTGGCCGCCATTGGAGCCAAGGTGGGCGGCAAGACCGGCGCGCCGGCGGCGATGATCGGCGGCAAGTTCATCGTGCCGGCCGCCATGATCGGCAACAAAGAGGTTCGGGTGAGCCTTTAGCCTGGGCGCTCGGCTAGGTTTAACCCCCGACAGCCGATCGTCGCGTCGTCGTTCTCGACCAACCAGCTTCGTCAGCGTCGCCTCGTTCTGCGATCGCACCTGCGTTTCACCTCGAAGTTTACCGGTTGACCTTGGGGACAAGGCGCCCTTAACCCTCTGCATCTGGTGGCATGGGGGGTGTCATGAGTTCGGCGTTGAGGGTGCGGGTGGACCGCGCGCGTCTGCTTGGCTTCGATGATGGCGTGGCGCTGACCACCGCCGGTGTCGGGCCGGCCTGGCGCCGCGCCATGGTGGGCAACAAGGTCACGCCCACGCCGCCGGCCTCGATGAGCCCGGCGCCGGCGCCGCCGCCCGCGTTCTGCGACCCCATCGCCGACCCCGAATGCCTTGGGGGGCCGCCGATCATCGGGCCGCCAGGCGGACCACCGCTCCTGCCTTCGTGAACTTGACCGGCGGCGTGGCGCGGGCCACCACCGTGTGGCCTCCGCCGCCGTCGAGTTCTGGCCATGAGCGATGCTTTCACCCTGGCGCCCGATCCGGCGCGCGCCGCCGCCTTCGATCGGCGGATGCGCGAGCGGCTGAGTGACAGCCTGGATCACATCGTCGAGGCCATCGACGGCGAGGTGCCGTTCGACGCGGCGGCTCTCGCCGGCTTCCGCGCACGCCTCGCCGCCGGCCCCGTCGGGCCGCTCGCCTTTGGCGCCTACTACGACCTCGTGTTGGCCATCGACAGCGACGACCTCGACCGCGCTCAGCGCCTTTTGGCCGAACTCGCCGCAGCGCCCACCCGGCGCAGCCAGCTCGCCATCTATCCACTGGCTGATCCGGGGACGGACGCCGACGCCGAGCGGATCGTGCGCCTGATCGACACCGACCCCGACCAGACCTTCCGCGCCGTGCCCGCGCCGCCGGAGCGGGCGGCGGGCTGCCAGTCAAAGCTCGAAGCGGCGCTGGCGCTGATCGAGACCGGCGATCCGGAGCTCGCCGCCGAGATCCGCACCCTGATCAGCGACATCGTGCTGGGCGCCGCGCCACTGGAGCGCGGGGTGATGCAGTTCGAGGGGGCCTCGTCGTTCATGCTGTGGGGGGCAATGCTGCTGAACGCTGGCGACACCTGGACCACGCTCGGCGCGGCGCAGGCCCTGGCCCACGAGAGCGGCCACACGCTGCTGTTCGGTCACTGCATCGACGGCAAGCTGGTGGAGAACGACGCCGAGGCGCGCTTCTCCTCGCCGCTGCGCGCCGATCCCAGGCCGATGGAAGGCATCTTCCACGCCACCTACGTTACGGCGCGGATGTACCGGTGCGTGGCCAAGCTGCTGGCGGCGCGGGTGCTCGACAGGGCGATGACCGAAGAAGCGACCACCGCGCTGTCGGCTCACCGCCGCGGCTTCGACGCCGGCATGTCAGTGATCGAACGCGACGCCCATCTGACCCCGCTCGGCCGCGAGGTGCTCGACGGCGCCAGCCGCTTCATGGCCGCCCCGACGGTTTAGGGTTCCTGGCGCAAGGCGCGTTTCCGAACCTTCGGCCGCCTCAGATCTGCATGTTCATGATCTGCTGGTACGATTGGATCATCTGGTCGCGCACGGCGATCATGGTGTCGAGGCTGGTCTGGGCCGACGAGATGGCGGTGACCACGTCGACGAGGTTGCCCTTGCCCTGCACCTGCGCGGTCATCTGCGCTTCGGCGGCGCGCGACTGCTGCACCGCCTGATGGACGACGTTGTTGACCATCTGGCCGAAGTCCGGCCCAGCGGCGGTCTGTCCGGCGCCCGCCATGCCCGTCGGGGCGATGTTCTGGGCGGCGGCGTAAGCTTTGGCGGCGACGAGCGGGGCGACCATGGATCAGCTCACTTCTTGATCAGGGCGATGGTGCTCTGGTCCATCTCCTGGGCCGTCGCGATGATGTTGAGATTGGCCTGGTAGGCGCGCTGCGCCTCCTGCATGTCCAGCGCCTCGGTCAGCGCATCGACGTTGGGCAGCTTGACGTAACCTTTGCCGTCGGCGCCGGGATGCCCGGGAGCGTACTCGGTGCGGAAGTCGCTGGAATCGGCCACCACATGGGCCACGGTCACCCCCTGGCCGCCGCCGGGCATGGTCTTGGGCTCGAACACCGGCACCTGCCGGCGATAGGGATCGCCGCCGGGCGTCTGCGACGTGGAATCGGCGTTGGCGAGGTTCTGCGCGATCACCCGCATCCTGGCCTGCTGCGCCTGCAACGCCGAAGCGGCGATGGCGAGGGTCGGGTTGATCGGCTGCGTCGTGTCGGCCATCGGCTAGCTTTCCTTACTGGTTCGGACGCTTGATGGCGGTCTGAATGAGGTTCAGCGACTGCTGGTAGAAGCTGATGGCGGCGTCGTAATCCATGCGCGCCTGGCTCATCTTCATCATCTCTTCCTCCAGCACCACCGAGTTGCCGGTGAGCGTGGTTTCGGAGTCAGGAGTGGCGACCGGCTTGACACCGGGCGCGACCGTGCTGGGCGAGGCCATGTGCATCGGCGAGGTCATCGCCGCGGTGACAGGCGCGAGCGCCAGCGCGCCGTTGGAGCCCGGCACCTGGAACGGCTTCAGATCCTGCGGCGTGTAGCCGGGGGTGTCGGAATTGGCGACGTTCTGCGCCAGCACCTGCTGGCGCTGGCTGAGGTACGAGAGCCGGCTCTTCAGCATCGAGAAGACGGGGATGTCGTCGAGAGTCATGACAGCGAGCAGGCTCCCCCAACAGGGTTAACCGCGCCTTAACCATAACAACCGGCGCGCCGTGCCGCCGCTGGTAACTTCGCCGCAAGGCCGCCGCGATATTCTGGCGCCGACATGGCCAATAGCCGCCCTTTCCTGGATCGCGTGCTCGACGACGGACTCGACGAGCTGGCGCTCAGCGCCAACGCCGGCTTCCCCGCCCGCGTGGCGGTGAACGTCGCGGTGGTGTTCGTCTTCGCGATGATCCTGCCCTGGCGCCTCGCGGTCGCCTGGGGCTGCCTGACGGTGGCGCTGGAGATCCAGGCCTGGTTCGCCACGCGGCGCCAGGCGCTGGGATTGCCGGTGGGCTGGCGCACGCGGCTCTGGCACATCTGCAGCCTCGCGGTGTCCAGTATCGCGTGGATCGCCATCGGCGCGGCGGCCTGGATGTCCGGCACGCAGGAAGGCGCGCTCTGCGCGCTGACGGTCTGGCTGGCGGTGATCTTCTTCGCCCAGACCAACGCCTACCAGTCGCCGCTGGGCTTCGTCGTCGGCGGCGTGCTGCCGGGGACAGCGGTGCTGGCCATCGTGCTGACCAGCGCCTCGCACGTGCACTTCCAGCTGATCCCGGTGGCGGCCTGCCTGGCGCTGGCGTTCACCTTCGCCGGCAACGGCGCGGCGCGAATGCGTGAAGCGCGCAAGACGCTGAACGACACCCAGGACCAGGTGACGCGCTCCGAGCAGCTCTACCGGGTGCTGGCCGACAACGTGCGCGACGTGATCGCGCTGACCGGCGTCGATGGCGAGCGAATCTACATCTCGCCGTCGATCGAAGACGCGCTCGGCTACTCCCCGGAGCACCTCTACAGCACCCCCAACTACACCTACCTGCATCCGGACGATCGCCCGGTGCTGGCCACGGCAGTGGCCGAGATGACCGCGCACGGCGGTGAGCTGACGACGGAATACCGCGTCATCCGCGCCAACGGACAGGTTATCTGGGTGGAAACCACCTTCACCCTGGCGCCGTCGACGACGCTGGCCGGCCAGCCGCAGATCGTCAGCGTGTCGCGCCAGATCGACGCGCGCAAACAGATGGAAGCCGAGCTGATCGAGGCGCGCACCGCCGCCGAGGCGGCCGCCGCCGCCAAGGCCGACTTCCTCGCCAACATGACTCACGAGCTGAGGACGCCGCTCAACGCCATCATCGGCTTCGCCGGCGTGCTCAAGGACTCGCCGACGCTGACCGAAGGCGACGCCCACCACGTGCGGCTGATCGGTCAGGCCAGCGGCGCGCTCTTGGACCTGGTCAACGACGTGCTCGATTTCTCGCGGATGGAAGCCGGCGCCGTGGAGCTGGATCCGGCCCCGTTCGACGCCGCCGCCGAGGTGCGTGGCATGGTCGAGCTGATGAGCGAGCAGGCCCGCGCCAAGGGCCTGGGCCTGACGCTGGAGGCCGAGGAGACCGGCTTCGTCAACGGCGACGCCCGGCGGCTGCGCCAGGTGCTGCTCAATTTCCTCTCCAACGCCATCAAGTTCACCGCCAAGGGCGCGGTGACCGTGCGGGTGAAGGCCGGGCCGGTCGAGGGCGGCGCGCGCCGTCTGCGCGTCGAAGTGGCCGACAGCGGCGTCGGCCTCTCGCAGGCTCAGATCGCCGGCCTGTTCCAGCGCTTCGCTCAGGCCGACGCCTCGATCTCGCGCCAGTTCGGCGGCACCGGCCTCGGCCTCGCCATCTGCAAGCGCATCGTCGAGATGATGGGCGGCGAGGTGGGGGTCGACAGCCTGGAAGGCGTCGGGTCGAACTTCTGGCTCGAAGCGCCGCTGCCGGTGGCCGAGGCCGCCATCGCGCCGGAATGCGATGCTGAAGCGCCGCGACTGGGCCAGCCGGTGCGGCTGCTGCTGGTCGAGGACGTGGCCGTCAACCGCGAGCTGGTGAAGACGGTGCTGGCCGCCTTCGACATCGAGATCGACACCGCCGAGGACGGCGTTGCGGCCATCGACGCCTTCCAGCGCCGGCCCTACGACCTCGTCTTGATGGACGTGCAGATGCCGGTGATGGACGGCCTCACCGCCGCGCGCCGCATCCGCGACCTGCCGCTGGCCGCGGCCCAGACCACGCCGATCGTCGCCATGACCGCCAACGTGCTGCCCGAACAGATCGCCAAGTGCGTCGAGGCTGGCATGGACGGTCACCTCGGCAAGCCGATGGAGCCCGCCAAGCTGCTCGCCGCCATCGCCCACTGGTCGCAGACCGAGCGGACGCCCGACGCCGCTGCGCTGGATCGCGCTGTCTAGGCGCCGCCGCTAGAGGCCGAGGCCGGCGCGGTATTCCAGGATCGGCATGCGCAGGGCCAGCCCCTCGATCAGCTTGCGATAGGGCTTGCCGCGCATCACCCTTGCGGCGTGCGCAAGGTGGGTTTCGAAGTGCTGGGCGTCGCACGTGTTCCGGCCGTGGGCCACGTAGACGTAGAGGTACGGGACGCTGCACAGGGCCAGTGCGCGCGTGCTGGCCAGGAACTCGACGGCGTGCGAGTCCTCCATGCGGTTGAGGCTGGGATGGACCGGCGCATGAGCGCGCCATACGGCCATCGAGCCCTCCCACGGCCGGCCGACCGAAATTGCCGCCAGCTCCCGTTCGGGACACCAGATCAGCAGCCGCCAGAGCAGCGTCGCCGCCGCGTTCGAGCGGGTCAGCAGCGCGACCGCGGCCGATATGCGAGCGGGATCGTAGAGGTCATCGTCGTCCCACTGGATCAGAATGTCGCCGCGTGAGCGCCCGACGGCGACGTTGCGCATCTCGCCCAGCGTCAGGTCGCGGCCGACCCCGTGGACACTGGCGTTGCCGACGCCGTTGGCGTCCACCAGCTTGCGAAGCCCAGCCACGCGGTCGAGGTAGGTGACGATGACGATCTCGCGTCGCTTGTGCAGCTGCCGGCGGTAGCACTCCAGCGCCAGGCTGATTGAAAAGCGCTCCCCGCTTGTGACCATGAGGCACGACACCATGGGGTCTAGGCGCTGCTCGAACTCATCGCCAGGATAGGCGCCAACCGTCACGCCATCTTGGGACGTCGCCAAGGCGAACGCCGGACGTGGATCGCCGTCCGCGACCCGCGCGACGCCGCACCTGGCGAGCGTATCGAGTAGCGTCCGGCTGGTGTCAGCCAACAAGCGTCGGCTCCCCGGCAAGCGCTGGCGTCGTCCCTCGCGGCGGCAGGTCGGCCTGGTAGCCGACCACCGGCGTGCGTTGCGCCAGCAGCGCCAGTAGCTCGACGTAGGCGGCGCCGTCGATCACGCACTCGGCTCGCTGGAACAGCTGCTCGAAGTGCGTCTGGCCCCAGGTGTTCGCGGCGTGAGCCGTATAGACGTAGAGCAGCGGGCAATCGTAGGTCGCGACCCGGCGGGTGTTGACCAGAAACGCCAGCGCCGGCGTGTCCTCGGCGCGGGCCAGGCTGGGATAGGCGGGCGCGTGCTCTCGCCAAACCGCGATCGAGCCTTCCCAGATCCGCCGCTCCGAGATGGCCGCCAGACGCCGCTGCGGCCACCAGATCAGCACGCGGGAGAGCACCACCGCGACCGCCGCCGATTGGATGAGCACGCTGACCGCGACCGCCACACGCAACGGATCGGACAGATCATCGTCGTCCCACTGCATGACGATGCGGCCGGCGGCGCGGGCGATGGCCAGGTTGCGGCAGTCGCCGAGCGTCATCTCGCGGCCGACGCAATGAACCGAGACGTTCGGCGCGCCGCTCGCCGCCACGAACGCCGCCGTGGTCTCGAGCCCGTCGGGATGCGTGACCACCACCAGTTCGCGATTGGCGTAGGTCTGCCGGCTGTAGCATTCGATGGCATGCTGGATCGAAGGCCGCTCGCCCGTGGTGACCATCAGGCAGGAGACCATCGGAGCATCGGCGGCCCGGTCTTCTGCCCGTTCGACCACGCTATATTCGCCGGCCGGCATGATGTTGAAATGCAGCCGCAGTTCCGTGCCCGAGATTGGCGTGGCGCGGGCGGCGTTGAGGATGTCAGCCAAGGCCATGATTTGCCTCGAAGGCGGCTAGCCGAGTCGGGCCCGTATCATATCTTGGCCGTAGCACAGGGGTCGCGTTCCGTAACCGTTGGCCGGCGAATTTCTGCCGCAGTGTGCAAATGCGACTTTAGGTTAGAAGGCGTTCTCATGGACGAAGCGGCAGTCAAGACGGTGGCCCGCTCGTTTGAGCAGCTGATCTCTCGCGTCAGAACCTTTCAAGCGACCGCCGAAGACTTCGTGGCCCCGGAAGACGTCAGCTTCGATGGCGATCCCGCCTGGGTGGAGGTCATGCTGTCATCCAGACAGGTGCACGACGAGGACTTCACCATATTCCGTCACTTCGATGCGAGCATGGGCGTCATTCTCGACGTCGGAGCGCACTGGGGCTACTCGGTGGGCTCCATTCGGGCCGCCGGGTCGAACTGTCCGGTGATCTCCATCGAGGTGTCGGCGGCCCTCAGCGCCTGCCTGCAGCGGGTCAAAGAACTCGACGCTTTCGGCTATGACTTCATAGTCTCCGCCGTCGGCGAACGCCCCGGCAGCCTGGAATTCTACACGCCGGCCATCAACGGGCGCACGATCAGCGGCCTGACCACCGCCAATTTCGACATTCTCGGCGACGACATGGTCGCCAACATCTCCAGAGACTTCGCCCGCTACGGCGTGGAAGCGGCGTCCTACCGGTGCCAGTTCCTGAGAGCGAGGCGCAGGGTCGACGGGATCGACAACATCTTGCGCGACAACGTGCTGTCTGTGCCGCGCAGCCCGATCGCGGCGATCAAGATGGACGTCGAGGGGTTCGAGCTCCCAGCCCTGCGCGGCGCGGCGCAGACCCTCGCCGAGCACAAGCCGCTGCTGCTGCTGGAAAGCGGCAATCGCGAGCCGGACGTCAGAGCCTTGCTGGAGGCGGCCGGCTACGTCCTGGCGGCGCGGGTTGGCTCGCAGCTCCGGCTCAGTGGCGGTGTTTCCGCCGGGCTGAACGGCATCTTCGTTCACCCGGATCGCCAGCGCCTCTACGAAAGCAAAGGCCTGTTCCTGGCCGACACAAGCTTGGATGATCGCGGAAGTCTGGCATAGCTTGCGGCGCCGAACCTGGAACTCGCCCGACATGCCGACCTTGATGAGCATTGGCGCCGACTGCCAGGTTTCCCATCAGATCAGGCGGGTCACCGGCGACGAGACCGCTTATCTTTTCGACTGGCTGATCACGCCGGTTGGTTCGTGCGGCGCGCTCCTTGGCGACGACTCGGACTGGTTCGGCTCCGGCAATTGGGAGATCACCGCCGACGGCATGCGGGTGCGCGACAAGGGCACCGGGCTGGAGTTTCAGCACGAGTTCCCGCTCATCGACGTTCCGGGAAACCTGATCGACGTCGCCGGCGTCGAGGGCCACCTCGGCGAGGCCCGCGCAAAGTACGCGCATCTCAAGGCCAAGACTCTGGCGGCGTTGCGGTCCGCCGACGACCTGGTGTTGATCCGCCGGGAATGGTGGACGGATGCCTGGCGCGCCGCAGCCGACGCGGCTGCCATCCTGGAGACCTACAGCCCGCTCAATCCGGGCCTGAGGCTGGTGCTCGTCTCGGAGGCCGTCACGGCGGACTGTATCTACGAGCGGTATGTGCTGCTGAAGCTCGAACCGGGCGAAGCCTGGACCGGCGACGATCGATCCTGGGATCGTGTGTTCGCGCTGATCGGCGCCTGGAGCGACGCCCGCGTCGGCGCTTAGCCGGCGACGGACTGGGGCGCCATCGCCCGGATGGCCTGTTCGACGCTTTGGAACAGGTGGCCGGGGCCCAGCTTCTCCAGCACCCCGAACCGCGCCAGCGCTGTCTCCGCCCGCACCGATTCCAGACGCGCCAACGCCATGTCGAGGCCGGCGGCGCGCACCTCGTCGATGGCCGCCGACAGGATCTCGGCGGCGGTGAAATCCACCTCGACGATGCTCGAGGCCTCCAGCACCAGCAGCCGGGCCTGGCCCCGCGCCTTGCCCACCGCGGCGGTGAGATCGCGGCGGAAATCGTAGGCGTTGAGGAACGACAGCGGCGCCTGAAAGCCCATCACCAGCACGCCGGGCTCGGTCTCGCCGCGATGGTCGGGCGTCACCGGCCACCAGATGGTGGTGCCGGGGGCTCGCTCGAACGGGATCAGCCGGGCCCGGGTGATGATGAAGACGCCGTGCGCCAGCGACAGGAAGACGCCCACCGCGACGCCGGTCTGGATCGGCAGCAGTACGATGAACGCGGTGGTCAGCGCCGCCAGCGCGAACTCCGCCGGCGTCCGCCGCAGCAGCCGCACGAAGTCGCCGACGTGGAAGATGCGCTGCGCCACGAACAGCAGCACGCCGGCGAGCGCCGCTGACGGCGCCAGGGCCAGCAAGCTCCGGCCCCACAGCGCCAGCGCCAGCACCCCGGCCGCCGCCACCAGCCCCGCCACTTGCGTCCGGCCCCCGGCCTCGGCGGTGGCCGCGGTACGCGGCGGGCTGGCGTTCACCGGCATCGCCCCGCAGAGCCCGGCCAGCGCGTTGGCGGCGCCGAGGCCCAGGTAGTCGCGGTCGATGTCCGGGTCGGCCTCCTCGGCGAAGGAGCGCGCCGTCGCCGCCGACTGCACCATCACCACCAGGGTGATCACGAAGGCCAGGCTCACCAGCGGAACGGCGGTCTCGATGCCGAGCCGGGGCAGGGCGGGCGCCGGCAAACCGCCGGCCGCGGCGCCCAGCGTCGCCACGCCGAATCGCCCCAACCCCAGCCACGCCGTCGCCGCTGTCGCCGCCACCAGGGCGACCAGGGCGCCGGGAAGACGCGCGTTCAGCTTCTCCGCGCCCCAGGTCACCGCGAACACGCCGGCGCCCACCGCCAGAGCCGCGGGCCGCATCTGGCCCAGCGCCGCGACCAGCGCCGGAACGCGGTGGTAGACGTCGCCGCTCTCCTCCGGCAGGCCCAGCACCGCCGGCGCCTGGCTGAGCACGATGTGCAGCGCGATGCCGGCCAGGAAGCCGGTGAGCACCGGCCGCGACAGCAGGTCGGCCACCCAGCCCAGCCGCAGCGCCCCGGCGACGGCCAGCAGCACCCCCACCAGCAGCGCCAGCGCGGCGGCCAGGCCGCCAAGGCTGTGGCCAGTCGTCACCAGCGCCGCCAGCGAGCCGGCGAAGATCGGGGTGATGGTCGAATCCGCGCCGGCCGACAGCCGCTTGCTGGCGCCGAACACCGCAAATCCCACCGTCGCCGCCACGAACGCCATCAGCCCGACGGAGGGCGCGAGGCCCCCCAGCCGCGCCGTCGCCATCTGCTCGGGCACGGCGATCGCCGCCAGCGTCAGCCCGGCGATCAGGTCCGGCGTCAACGTCGCCGCCGACACCCCTTGCAGGCCCCGCAGGACCGGCCACGCCGCCACTTTGTCCGTATGCGCTGCAACCGCCGCCATGCCGGAAGACTAGCGTCGGTGGCTCGAGGCCCCAAGGCAGAGGTTAACAAACACGGTTAATCCCGCCTTAACGCAAAGCGGGGCATCGCTGGGCCGTCTTCGCTGACACGGATCACCCATGGCCTTCGCGGATTTCGCCCGCGCGCTTTTCGCTCTTGTGCTGACGCTGGGCCTGATCGGCCTGGCCGCGGTCGGCGCGCGGCGGTTCGGGCCGGAGTGGCTGGTGAGGCTGCAGCGCCCGAAGGCCGAGCGGCGGCTGGCCATCGTCGAGAGCCTGCCGCTGGATCCGGTCCGCCGACTGGTGCTGGTGCGGCTGGACGGCGCCGAGCGCCTGCTGCTGCTGGGCGAGGGCCGGCTCTTGGCCGAGGTTCCGCCGCCCCCGCCGGAGCGGCCGCGATGAGCCGCGTCGTCCCGGCCCGGCGCGTTCGTTTCGCCGACCTGATCCACAAGCCCACCTGGGCCGAGGTGCGCCGCGCAGCGCTGGTCTCACTAATCGCTACGGGGCTCAGCCTGATCGTGCCGGCGGTGGCTCTGGCGCAAGCGGTGAACATCGATCTTGGCACCGGCGCCGGCCTCACCGACCGCGTGGTGCAGCTGATCGGCCTGATCACGGTGCTGTCGCTGGCGCCGTCGATCGTGATCATGACCACGTCGTTCGTGCGCATCATCGTGGTGCTGTCGCTGCTGCGCCAAGCGCTGGGTCTGCAGCAGACGCCGCCGAACTCGGTCCTGATCAGCCTCTCTTTGTTCCTCACCGCCATCGTCATGGGCCCGACGCTGCAGTCGTCCTACGACCAGGGCGTCAAGCCGCTCTTAGACCATAAGATGGAGCTGCCAGCCGCCTTCGGCGCCGCCGCGCAGCCGGTGAAGGGCTTCATGCTGAGCCAGGTGGGCGCCGACGACCTGGCGCTGTTCATGCGGCTCTCCAAGACCGCGACCCCCGCTCACGCCACCGACACGCCGCTGCAAGTGGTGACGCCGGCGTTCATGATCTCCGAGCTGAAGCGCGCCTTCGAGATCGGTTTTCTGCTGTTCGTGCCCTTCCTGGTCATCGACCTGGTGGTGGCCAGCGTGCTGATGAGCATGGGCATGATGATGCTGCCGCCGGTGGTGGTGAGCCTGCCGTTCAAGCTGATCTTCTTCGTGCTGGTGGACGGCTGGCGGCTGGTGGCCGGCTCGCTGGTGGAGAGCTTCCAGCGCGCCACCGGGGCCGGCTGACCCCTGGCGAGGCTTGAGCCTCGGGGCCTGTGGCCCTAAGCCCGGCGTCCCGCAACGGCCGGAGCCGCCGCTCATCGCCAGCCTCCCCACCTGGGCGCTGCTCGCCGCCACCGGCCTCGCCACCGGCCTGGCGACGCTGTTCGGCGGCGCGCTGGCGCTGCGCTTCCGCCAGCAGATCCCGCTGATCCTGGGCTTTTCCGCCGGCGCCGTGGTCGGCGTGGCGCTGTTCGACCTGGCGCCGGAAGCGCTCACTCTGGCCGGGCCCGCCGCCGGGCCGATGGCGGTGATGGGGCTGCTCGGCGCCGGCTTCGGCGGCTACCTGCTCCTCGACCGCGGCCTGAAAGCGATGGCGGCGCGGGGCGGGGGCCACCTCGGCCCCGCCAGCCTCACCCTGCACAGCCTGCTGGACGGCCTGGGCGTGGGCCTCGCCTTCCAGATCACGCCGGCGATCGGCGTGGTGGTGGCGGTCGCCGTGCTGGCCCACGACATCGCCGACGGGGTCAACACCGTGACCCTCAGCCTTGCCGGCGGCGGCGGGACGCCCAGGGCCCGCGGCTGGCTGATCGCCGACGCCGCCGCGCCGCTGGTCGGCATCGCCGTCACCCGCTTCGTCAGCGTCGGCCCGAGCGCGCTCGGCCTGATCGTGGCGCTGTTCGCGGGGTTCTTCCTCTACATCGGGGCCAGCGAGCTGGCCCCGGCCAGTCACCGGGCGTTGCCGCGTCCCTGGACCAGCGTCGCCACGCTGCTCGGCATGGGGGCGATCTGGCTCGCGGTGCGCCTCGCCGCCGGCTGACGTCGCCCGCGTGTTCCAAGTTTGTTCTTGACCGATTCAGAACAAAATGCGTACTTGTGCGTCGTCGCTGGCCGGGGCCGGTGAATTTTCGCGCCGCGCGCTGGGTTGCCCAAGTGGCCGGCGGAATCATGGGATAGAAGGGGACGCTCATGGCGAACGCGGCGTTGAGGCTGGTGGCGCAAACCGATTCAGACAAGCAGCGGGCGCTCGAAGCGGCGCTGGCGCAGATCGACCGGGCCTTCGGCAAAGGCTCGGTGATGAAGCTGGGCGACAAGGGCAAGGTCGTGGAGATCGAGAGCGTCTCCACCGGCTCGCTGGGCCTGGACCTGGCGCTGGGCATCGGCGGCCTGCCCAAGGGCCGCATCGTCGAGATCTACGGACCGGAAAGCTCCGGCAAGACCACGCTCGCGCTACACGTGGTGGCCGAGGTGCAGAAGGCCGGCGGCATCGCCGCTTTCATCGACGCCGAGCACGCGCTCGACCCGTCCTACGCCCACAAGCTGGGGGTCAACCTCGACGACTTGCTGGTCTCCCAGCCCGACACCGGCGAGCAGGCGCTGGAGATCACCGACACGCTGGTGCGCTCCGGCGCGGTGGACATCATCGTCATCGACTCGGTGGCGGCGCTGACGCCGCGGGCGGAGATCGAAGGCGAGATGGGCGACCAGCTGCCCGGCCTGCAGGCGCGGCTGATGAGCCAGGCGCTGCGCAAGCTCACCGGCTCGATCTCCAAGGCCAAGACCCTGGTCGTCTTCATCAACCAGATACGCATGAAGATCGGGGTGATGTACGGCAGCCCCGAGACCACCACCGGCGGCAACGCGCTGAAGTTCTACGCCTCGGTCCGCCTCGACATCCGCCGCACCGGCTCGGTGAAGCTGCGCGATGAAGTGGTGGGCAACAACGTCCGCGTGAAGGTGGTGAAGAACAAGGTCGCCCCGCCGTTCCGCGAGGTCGAGTTCGACATCATGTACGGCGAGGGCATCTCCAAGCTGGGCGAGATCATCGACCTGGGCGTCAAAGCCGGGGTGGTCGAGAAGTCCGGCTCCTGGTTCTCGTTCAACTCCGAGCGCATCGGCCAGGGCCGCGACAACGTGCGCGAATTCCTCAAGGCCAATCCGGACGTCGCCGAGCGGATCGAAAAAGCGGTGCGCGGCGCCGGCGCCAAGATCGAGGAAGAACTGCTGGTCGGCCCCACCCTTGCCGAAGACGAGGAAGACGGATCGCTCTAACCCCGCGCGGGCTCCCCGCGTCGCGGGCGGCTTGAGGGTTGCGGGCAGTCCCCAGCTTTCGGTCGCCAGCGATGGCCCGTGCTCCCGCGAGCGGCGGCGCTGCCATCTGGCTTTCGAACGACGCACCGGCTCATCGCCAGCCGCTGGCGCGCCATTCCCGGGCCGACCCCGCCGGCAGCGCCGCCGCTCGCGAAACCTTCCGCCGGCCGGCTGCGCTCAGGCGAGCCCGAGGGGCGAACGCCCAAGGCGCAGGCGCCGCGCCAATTGTGACAGCGCCGCCTCGGCGCGGGCTTGCGCTTCCGGGGCGCGATCCCAGGTGCTAGACGGCGCCCCGCAACGCTAGTCCGGTTCCCATGCCCAGTCTCAACGACGTCCGCAGCCTGTTCCTGAGCTACTTCGGTGGCAACGACCACGCCGTCGTGGCGTCGGCCCCGCTGGTGCCGCAGAACGACCCGTCGCTGCTCTTCGTCAACGCCGGCATGGTGCCGTTCAAGAACATCTTCACCGGCGCCGAGACCCCGCCGGCGCCGCGCGCGGCGTCGTCGCAGAAGAGCGTGCGCGCCGGCGGCAAGCACAACGACCTCGACAACGTCGGCTACACCGCCCGCCACCACACCTTCTTCGAGATGCTGGGGAATTTCTCCTTCGGCGACTACTTCAAGGAAGAGGCCATCGAGCTGGCCTGGCGGCTGCTGTCCAAGGAGCTGAAGCTCGACACCAGCCGGCTGCTGATCACCGTGCACTCGACCGACGAGGAAGCCGCGGCGCTGTGGCGCAAGATCGCCGGTTTCCCGGACGACAAGATCATCCGCATCAACTCGTCGGACAATTTCTGGTCGATGGGCGACACCGGCCCGTGCGGCCCGTGCTCGGAGATCTTCTACGACCACGGCTCGCACATCCCCGGTGGCCCGCCCGGCAGCCCGGACGAAGACGGCGACCGCTTCGTGGAGATCTGGAACCTGGTCTTCATGCAGTACGAGCAGCACGCCGACGGGCGCCGCTCCGATCTGCCAAAGCCCTCCATCGACACCGGCATGGGCATCGAGCGTCTGGCCGCGGTGCTGCAGGGCGTGCACGACAACTACGACATCGACCTGTTCCGCAAGCTGATCGCGGCCTCGAAGGACCTCACCGGCGGCGCGCCGACCAACGGGCCGTCGCACCGGGTGATCGCCGATCACCTGCGCTCGTCCAGCTTCCTGATCGCCGACGGGGTTTCGCCGTCCAATGAAGGCCGCGGCTACGTGTTGCGGCGGATCATGCGCCGGGCCATGCGCCACGCGCACCTGCTGGGCGCCGCCGAGCCGCTGATGCACCGCCTGGTCCCGACGCTGGTGGAGGAAATGGGCGGCGCCTATCCGGAACTGCGCCGCGCCGAACCGGTGATCGTCGAGACGCTGCGCCAGGAAGAGGAGCGCTTCCGGCGCACGCTGGGCCGCGGCATGACCCTGCTGGATGAAGCCACCGCCGGGCTCGGCGACGGCGACGTGCTGCCGGGCCGCACGGCGTTCCGGCTCTACGACACCTACGGCTTCCCGCTCGACCTCACCCAGGACGCGCTGCGCGCCAAGGGCATCAGCGTCGACCTGGAAGGCTTCGACGCGGCGATGGCCGAGCAGAAGGAAAAAGGCCGCGAGAACTGGGGCGGCTCCGGCCAGGCGGCGCAGGGCGCCGTGTGGTTCTCGCTGCGCGACACGCTGGGGCCGACGATCTTCACCGGCTACGACGAGATCGAAGGGACGGGCGAGCTGTTGGCGCTGGTGCAAGGCGGCGCCGACGTGACGTCCGCCGCCCCTGGCGACGAGGTCGAGGCGCTGTTCGACCGCACCCCGTTCTACGCCGAGAGCGGCGGCCAGGCCGGCGATCGCGGCGAGATCACCTGGGACGGCGGCCGCGCTGTCGTCACCGACACCCAGAAGCAGGCCGGCGACCTGCACGTGCATGTGCTGAAGGTCCTCGACGGCGAGCTGACGCCGGGGATGCGCGCACACCTGATGGTCGACCCCGAGCGCCGCGCCCGCACCCGCCTCAACCACTCCGCGGCGCATCTGGCGCACGCGGCGCTGGGGCACGTGCTGGGTCCGCACGTGGCGCAGAAGGGCCAGCTGGTGGACGGCGATCGCATGCGCTTCGACTTCAGCCACGGCGCGCCGCTGACACCTGACGAGATCGACCGCATCGAGACCGAAGTGAACGCGGTGATCCGCCAGAACCTGCCCGCGCTCACCCAGGAAATGGCGCCGCAGGCCGCCATCGAGGCCGGCGCGGTGGCGCTGTTCGGCGAGAAGTATGGCGACAAAGTGCGGGTGCTCACCCTGGGCCGGGCGCTGGGCGATGACGACGCCGCCTATTCGGTGGAACTGTGCGGCGGCACCCACGTGGCGCGCACCGGCGACATCGCCCTCTTCAAGATCGTCGCCGAGCAGGGTATCGCCGCCGGCGTGCGCCGTATCGAAGCGCTGACCGGCGAGCCGGCGCGCCGCTGGCTGCTGGAACAGGCCGGCATCGCCAAGGGCCTGGCCGAACAGTTCAAGGTCCCCGTGGCCGACGTCCCGGCGCGGGTGGACGCGTTGCAAGCGCAGGCGCGCAAGCTGGAGCGAGAGCTGGGCGACGCCAAGCGTCAGCTGGCGGTGGGCGGCGGCTCCGGCGGTGGCGGCGCGGCGCAGATCGAGGAGGTCGGCGGGGTGAAGTTCATCGGCCGGGTGCTCGACGGCGTCGGCGGCAAGGACCTGCGGCCGATCGCCGAGACCTTCCGCAAGCAGCTGCCGGACGGCGTCATCGTGCTCAACGGCGTGCTTGACGGCAAGGTCGCCAACACCGTGGTGGTCACCGGCTCGGCGCAAGCGAAGTTCAGCGCGGTCGATCTGGCCCGCATCGCCGTGGCGGCGATGGGCGGGCAAGGCGCCGGCGGCAAGCCCGACTTCGCCCAGGGCGGCGCCCCGGACGGCGCCAAGGCGGCCGACGGGGTCGCGGCGGTGAAAGCGGCGCTGGCCGCGTAGCCTTCTCCCGGAGGGGGGAAGGAGGGGCCCGCGATGCGGAGCATCGTGGGAGGATGAGGGGTGACGGCGCTGGCCGTGCTCGCTGACATCGTCCGCGCCTTTGGGCTGGAGGCGGGCGACATTCGCCGCGCCGGCGGCCGGCACAATGTGCATTGGCGCGTGCGCGTCGGCGACCGGCGCTATGCGCTGCGCCGCTGCGGCGTGTGGTCGGAGACGCCCGGGGACATCGCCTGGGAGATCGGCGCGGTGCATGCGCTGGCGGCCGTTGGCGTCCCGGTCCCCGCGCCGGTCGTGGGTCCGCGTGAGGTGGGCGGCGCGACCTGGCTGCTGATGCCGTGGCTGGAGGGGCGGGCGCTGCGGTTTCCGCAGACCTCGGAGACCGACTACGAGCGCCTGGGCGCACACCTGGCGGGCTTCCACGCCGCCAGCGCCGATCTGCCGGCGCTGGCGCAGCGGCCGCACTGGACCGCCAACGTCGACGGCGCGTTGCCGCGCGAGGGCGGCGCGGAACGCCGGGCCCAGCTGCTGGCGGCGCTGGGGGAAGCGGACGCCGACATGGCGGCGCGCCTGGCCGATGCCGCGGCGGAGCTGGACGCGCGCGACCTGCCTGCGGTGTTCGCCAGGTATCCGCGCCGGCTGGTCCATGGCGACTTCTCGCCGTGGAATATCCGGGTACGGCGCGGGGCGTTGGTCGGCGTCTTCGACTTCGACCTCGCGCACGTGGACGTGCGGGCGGCGGATGTCGCTTATGGGCGCCGCGGCAGTCACGACGCGGTGGTGCGCGGCTACCTGAAACGCGCGCCGCTCAGCGACGCGGAGTTCGCCAACCTAGACGCGCTCTGGCTCGGCGGTGTGCTGCAGGGCGTCTGGCGCGTCTTGGAAGACCGCCTCGGCCGAGGGGAGCGCGGCGCCGACCTCGCCTTCGGTCTCGATTGGAACCTCGCCCAGCTGACGAAGACGCGGCCGTACCGGCCCTGACGCCCGCCAACGAGAAGCGGCCGGCCGCGCGCGTTCGCGCTGGCCGGCCGCCGCCCCGGCGCTCCCCCTCGGGGCGCCGATGGCTTACCGCGGATTGTTGCGGACGATGAACGCGGCCATGCCGTCGATGTAGGCCTGCGGGATGAAGCCGGCCATCACCGCCGAGAGGTGGCCCTTGCCGGGGAGCACCAGGTTGGTGAAGTCGTCGGCCTCACGCCACAGGCGGTGGGTCTTGGCCAGCGGCCGGTCGAACTCGCCGTTGATGGCCATGATCGGGAATTTGACCTTGGTCACGTCGAGCTTGGCCAGCAGCGCCTCGCGGCGCTTGGCCATCTCGGCGGCTCTGGCCTGCGCGGCGGGGTCTTCGGTGGCGGGACGCGCGGCGGCGTTGTTGCCGACTTCCTCGCCGCGGGCCGCGCGGGCGGCCATGTAGGCGGCGCGGGCCTGCTTGGCTTCGGGATCGTCCGTGCCCTTGTCGGCCGGCAGCTTGTCGCGCCACTCGGCGGTCTCGCCGACGCCGGAGCCGTGGAAGCTGGCGGTGACGAAGCGGTCGGGATGCTCGACCAGCAGAGTCAGAGTGACGCCGCCGCCCATCGAGTAGCCGGCGATGTGGGCCTTCTCGATGCCTTGCGCGTCCATGAATTCGATCACGTCCGCCGCCATCTTCGAGCGCCCGCCAGGCGGCCCTTCTTCGGAAAGGCCGTGGCCGCGCATGTCGATGCCGATGGCGCGGTTGGTCTTGGCCAGCACCGGGGCGATGCCGTTGGCGAACCAGTTGCCCACCGCGCTGCCGCCGGCGCCGTGGATCATGATCACCGGCGGGCCGGCGCCCATCTCGACGTAGTGCAGCTTGGTCCCGTCGGAGGTGGCGAAGGCGTGGTCGGTCCAGACCGCCTTCTCAAGCGTGGTGGTGCTCATGTGTCCTGCCCGTATTTGCGCTGATCGCGATTGCGGGCGGGTTGTAGTCATAACTGCCTAGAGAGTCACGGCCCGCGACGCGCGGCGCGGGCTCACCCGGCGTGGAAGACGCAGAGCTTGTTGCCGGTCGGGTCGCGCAGGTAGGCGCCGTAGAACTGTGTCCCCTCCGGCGGACGGAAGCCCGGCGCGCCTTCGTCGGCGCCGCCGGCGGCGAGACCGGCGGCGTGAGCGGCGACCACCGCGTCTTTCGAGGGCGCGGCGAAGGCCACCATGATGCCGTTGCCGGCGCGGGCGGGCTGGCCGTCGTGCGGCTTGCAGATGCCGACATCGCCCTGGCTGTCCTTGCCGCCGTAGAAGGCCCAGGTCCCGTCGAACGACTTCCGCTCAACGCCGATGGGCGCGAACACCGCATCGTAGAACGCCAGCGCCGGCTCGAACTCGAGCGCGCCGATGGTCACGTAGCCGATCATGTTGGCCTCCGCCCGGGTCGGCCTCAACCCTAGCGGCGCAACCGAACAAAGCAAGAACTAAGTGGCCGGGCGCGGCGCCATTTCGACCTGGGCGAAGCTGGTCTCGATCGGCACGCGCAGGGTGTTGACGTCGACGACGAGCGCCAGCGATGCGGCGCGGACCGCCTGCACGTCGGCCTCGAAGCCGGCGAGGGGGCCGTCGATGACGCGGACGCGGTCGCCCGCGGCGAAGGGATGAGGCGCCATGGCCATCTCCTGAGGTCTAGCGATGTTCGGAAGCCGCGCCGACAGGGCCGGGTGCGACTGGCAGAGACTAGGGCCCGGCGCACAACCGTTCAACCCTCGCTCACAGTGGTCCGCGCAGACGCCTCAGTCCTTCCCGCCCCTTGCGGGGCGGGGCCGGGGGTGGGGGTGTCAGCTCGGCGACGGGTGACTGGCGACGCCAACCGGAAGCGCCCAGTCAGCACCCCCACCCCTAACCCCTCCCCGCAGGGGGGAGGGGAACGCGCCGCGACACCATCGATCTCGACGGCCGATCGTGCGACGCGCCTCGAACCAAACTCTGCTATGGTGGGCGCCGGGACGTTACTCACCGAGCCATCCATGAAGCACTATCTGGTCGCCGCCGCCTTCGCGCTCGCCGCCGTCACCGCCACCGCGGCGCACGCCGAGGGCCGCCTGCGCGACTCCGACGACTGGAACTGCAACCACGGCGCGCCGGGGGCCGCCGTCACCGCGCAGGCCTGCGAGCGTCTGCGCAACGGCTCCTCGGCCGACGAGGAGGCCTGGGCGGCCCAGCAAGGCCAGGGCGCCATCGCGGCGACGGCGCCGGGCTGCCCGCCCGCGACGATCACCCGGCGCGAACACCCGGCGGGCTGAACCGGCGACGCGTGCGCGTCGCCAACCGCTGCCGGAACCTCCGGGGGTCACGGGACTTTCTCCATCTCAGTCACCCAGCAAAGGGACATGGGATGAGCGACCTAGACACCGCCGCCAAGGCGACCAAGCGCGCGGCCAAGGAACTGGCCGGCGAGGCGCGCGGCGCCATCGAAAATGCCGCCGACCGCGCCAGCGACACCTACGAGACGGCGCGGGACCTCGCCGACTCGGTCGACCCGTTCGTGCGCGACCGGCCGTACCTGTCGCTGGCCATTGCCGGGCTCGCGGGCCTGGTGATCGGCGGCCTGATGGCGCCGACGCGGCCGAAGGTGATCTACGTCAAACCGCGGGCCTGACGAGCGGCGCAGGGCTCAGTCGACGCTCTTTGGCGGCTCGACCTTGCGCATGTTCCAGAGCGGCTTGCCGAACTGGTCGGACGTGTAGGCCATCACCGAGAGCAAGCCGTCCTCGGGGTATTCCACCGCGTCCGGCGAGGCGTTGTTGCTGATCATCAGGTAGCGGACCGGCTGGTCGGTGTCGTTGCTGCACTTGTGCGCGTCGTCCGGCCCGCGCTTGAACACCACCACCTCGCCCTCGGCCAGCCTCCGCTCGCCCGCCGGCGTGCGCAGCGTCGGCGTGCCCGTCAGCACCACCAGCATCTCCTCGTTGCCGTGGTGGAAGTGCAGCGGGCCACCGCGGCCGCCCGGCGGCAGCTCGTGCAGGCTCGCCGCCAGGATCTCGCCGCGCCCCACGCGAACGTTGCGCGTGCCGTTCTGCCAGGGCTGCGACGGCGGCAGCTCAGCGCTCCAGATGTTGTCGTTGGGCATGAGGGGCTCCGGTTGGCAGCCTACAGATCAGGTTCGGCGCCAAGGCGCGTCAGCATCCTACCTCCCCCGCGAAGCGGCGGGAGGGGACCATCCGCCGAAGAGCGGATGGTGGAGGGGGCAAGCCGAGGGCGCCGGCGTGACAGCTTGCAGCGGCGCTGATCCAAGCGGATAGGGCGTGCGGGCCGCTCGCCCCTCCACCCTCGGCTCTTCGCTGCGCTCGGCCTCCGGTCCCCTTCCCGCCGCTTCGCGGGGGAGGGAGGCTCAATCCGCCAGGGCCGCGTCCAGGTTCTCGGCGATCTTGTCGAGGAAGCCTTCGGTGGTGAGCCAGCCCTGGTGGTCGCCGACCAGCAGCGCCAGGTCCTTGGTCATGAAGCCGGCTTCCACGGTGTCGACGCAGACCTTCTCCAGGGTGTGGGCGAAGCGGTCGAGGGCGGCGTTGTCGTCTAGCTTGGCGCGGTGCTTCAGGCCCCGGGTCCAGGCGAAGATCGAGGCGATGGAGTTGGTGGAGGTGCTCTCGCCGCGCTGATGCTGGCGATAGTGGCGGGTCACCGTGCCGTGCGCGGCCTCGGCCTCCACGGTCTTGCCGTCCGGGGTCATCAGCACCGAGGTCATCAGGCCCAGCGAGCCGAAGCCCTGCGCCACCTGGTCGGACTGCACGTCGCCGTCATAGTTCTTGCAGGCCCAGACGAAGCCGCCGGTCCACTTCAGCGCCGAGGCCACCATGTCGTCGATCAGCCGGTGCTCGTAGGAGATCGCCGCGGCTTTGTACAAATCGGCGAACTCGGTCTCGAAAACGCGCTGGAAGATGTCCTTGAAGCGCCCGTCGTAGGCCTTGAGGATGGTGTTCTTGGTGGAGAGATAGACCGGGTACTTGCGGTCGAGCCCATAGCGCAGCGAGGCCCGGGCGAACTCCTCGATCGACTCATCGAGGTTGTACATGGCCATGGCGACGCCGCCGCCCGGATAGTCGAACACCTCGTGGTCGAGCACCTGGCCGTCGTCGCCCTCCCACTTGATGGTCAGCTTGCCCTTGCCGGGCACCACGAAGTCGGTGGCGCGATACTGATCGCCATAGGCGTGGCGGCCGATGATGATCGGCTGGGTCCAGCCGGGTACGAGCCGCGGCACGTTCTTGCAGATGATCGGCTCGCGGAAGACGACCCCACCCAGGATGTTGCGGATGGTGCCGTTGGGGCTCTTCCACATCTGCTTGAGGTGGAATTCCTTCACCCGCGCTTCGTCGGGGGTGATGGTCGCGCACTTGATGCCGACGCCCCACTTCTGGATGGCGTGCGCGGCGTCGACGGTCACCTTGTCGTCGGTGGCGTCGCGGTGCTCCATGCCCAGGTCGTAGTAGTCGATCTGGATATCCAGAAAGGGCAGGATCAGCTTGTCCTTGATGAGCTGCCAGATGATGCGGGTCATCTCGTCGCCGTCGAGGTCGACGACGGGGTTTGCCACCTTGATCTTGGCCATCCGGACCTTCGCGCTCCGTCCCTGAAAATTGAGCGGACGAGCGGGCCGAAAGACTCGAAAGTCCGGCCCGCGCCGCCAGCGCTATAGAAGCTTCCGCGCCGCCGGGAAAGCCGCCCGGGACGCCTCTGGTCAGGCCTGTCTCAGGGGTCTCGTCGCGTCAGCCAATGGCTTGCGCCGCGAGGCGCGCGGCGTCGGCGAACAGCTTGTCGCGCTCGAGCTTGGACGCAGTCGAGCCAGCGAGGAATCCGGCCAGCGCGTAGCGCTTTTTGTTGGGCAGGGTGGCGATGGCCAGTTCGGCCGCGGCCGGCGTGTAGCCGAGGTCCGACGGCGTCTCGCCGCTCACGTAAGCCAGCGCGGCGCCCGCCGGCAGGCCGGCGCTGAAGCGCGCCGGTCCGGTGGCCGCGCCCGCCATCCAGCCCAGCAGCAGCCGCATCGATGCGGCGCTGAGCAGGTCGCCGCCGGCCAGCTGCGCCAGGAAGCCCAGCGCGGCGGGGCAGGTGGCGCCGTCGCGTGGATCGGCGATGTAGGCGTCCATGGCCGCCTGCCGCGCGGACGGCGCGATCTGATCGCGCGCATCGTCGAACGCGCGCTGATCGCGCCAGGCCGGCTGGAAGCTGGGCATGCCGAACATCGCCACATCGCGTTCGCGGGCGTAGCGATCGACGCTGATCCCGGTGACGCCCTTGTCATGCAGCCAGGCGGTGACCGCGCCCGGCCCGCCGATACGCTGCATCAGGATGTCCGCCGCCGTCCCGTCGTCGCGCTGCAGCGCCAGGGCCAGCAGGTTGGCGACCGGCATGGTCTCGCCCGTGCTCGCCGCCGGCCACGCGGCGTCGATGACGCTGGGCGGGGCGGCCAGGTCCTCCGCGTGGAAAGCGACGCGGTCGGCCAGGGTCAGGCGGCCCTTGTCGAGCTGCGCCAGCACGGCGACCGCGATGGGCGCGGCGGCGGCGGCGGCCAGCGGAAAGGCGCGGTCGGTGTTCCAGTACCAGGTGTCGGCGGTCTGCAGGTCCATCACGCCGAGCGCGAAGAGGCCGGGGCGGGCGCGCTCGGCCAGCGCCGGGAAGGACTGGTCCAGCCGCTTGGTCTGCAGCCGCCCGCCGCCAAGCTTGAGCGCGCCAGGGCCGCAGGCGCTCAGCGCCGCGGCGCCCGCCAGCGCCAGCAGGCCGCGCCGTCCAAGGCCCGAGCCGACTCGGGGGCGCAATCGGGGTTGCTCGGTCATCAGGCCGGGGCCTATGCGATGGCGCGTGCCGAGCCAAGCCCCCCCGGTGGTGATCCTGAGCGCGCCGCAGCTGGCGGAGAACATCGGCGCGGTGGCGCGCGTGATGGCGAACTTCGGTTTGTCCGAGCTGCGCCTGGTGTCCCCGCGCGACGGTTGGCCGCAAGAACGCGCCTGGGCCAGCGCCTCCGGCGCTAACTGGCCGCTGGACGAGGCCCAGGTGTTCGCGACCCTGCCCGAGGCCGTCGCCGACCTGCGGCTCACCCTCGCCACCACCGCCCGGCCACGCGAGACCGCGCTGCCGGTGATCACCCCGCGCCAGGCGGCGACGCAGCTGCGCGACGCGGTGGCCAGCGGCTGGCGCGTGGGCTTGCTGTTCGGCGGCGAGCGGGCCGGGCTGGAGACGCAGGACATCGCGCTCTGCCAGGGCATCGTCACCGTGCCCATCGACACCCGCTTCCGTTCGTTGAACCTGGCCCAGGCGGTGGCGATCTGCGCCTATGAGTGGCGCGTGTTGGAGGAAGCCGCGCCGCCGGCCAATTTCGTCGAGGGCGACCCGCCGGCCGACCAGGCGGCGATGATGGGGCTCTACGAGCAGTTGGAGAGCGAGCTGGACGCCGCCGGCTTCTTCCACCCGCCGGAGAAGCGGCCCTCGATGGAGCGCAATCTGCGCGTGGCGCTGGGCCGGGCGCGGATGACCGACCAGGAAGTGCGCACCTTCCGCGGCGTGGTCACCGCGCTCGCCAAGGGCCGCGGCCGGGTGCTGGCCAAGCTGGCGGCGAACAAAGCCGGGGAGGAAACACCATGAGCGCCATTGCCGACCTGCTCGCCGCGCTGCCGATCCCGATCATCCAGGCGCCGATGCTGGGCGCCTCCAGCCCGGACATGGCCGTGGCGGTCTCGGACGCCGGCGCCATGGGCACGCTGGCCGCCACCGCCCACCGGCCGGACGCGCTGGAAGCCGAGATCGCGGCGATGAAGGTGCGGACCGCCGGCCCGTTCGGGGTCAACCTGCTGGTGGCGCGGCAGGTGACGGCGTCTGGCGAGGTCCTGGCCGCGGCGCGGGCGCGGCTCGCGCCCTGGTATGCCGAGCTGGGCCTCCCGGAGCCGGACGTCCCCAACGACTTCACCGGCCATATCCCCGAACAGGTCGCCGCCATCGCCCGGGCCCGGCCGGCCGCCGCCTCGTTCGCCTTCGACGTGCCGACGCCGGCGGAGGTCGCGCAGCTGAAAGCCGCCGGCGTGCCGATCATCGGCACGGCCACCACCGTTGCCGAGGCGCGCGCCTGGGCTTCGCTGGGGGCGGACGCCGTCTGTGCGCAAGGCTTCGAGGCCGGCGGCCACCGAGGCCACTTCCTGGCCGAGACCGAAGCCAGTCTGGTGGGGACGATGGCGCTGGTTCCGGCTGTCCGCGCCGCCGTGGACCTCCCGGTCATCGCTGCTGGCGGGATCATGGACGGCGCCGGCGTCGCCGCTGCGTTGGCGCTGGGCGCCGCCGCCGTGCAGATGGGCACCGCTTTCCTGCTCGCCGACGAAGCGCTGGTCAGCGCGCCCTGGCGCCACGCCATCGAGACCGCGGCGGACGATCCGACGCGTCTCACCAGCGCCATCACCGGCCGCCACGCGCGCGGCATCGAGACCCGCTTCATGCGCGAGCTGCGGCCCTTCGAAGGCGAGATGCCGCCCTACCCGGTGCAGAACCGCCTGACCCAGCCCCTACGCGTCGCGGCCGCCAAGGCCGCAAACACCGACGTGCTGTCGCTGTGGGCCGGCCAGGGCGTGCGCCTCGCCCGCCACGGCCCCGCCGGCGACCTGGTGCGCCAGTTCTGGGCCGAAGCGCAGGACACGGCGAAAGCGCTGGCGGCCCGCGTCGGCGGCTGACCCCAACTGGGCCTTGCGGCCGTCGCCCAGGCATCGGAAAGTTGCACCGCCGGGGGGCATTGGGGCGAAGGTAGGCATGGATCGTCGGGGGTTGCTCGTCGGCGGGGCGGCGCTGGCGGCCTGGGCGGGGCTGGCGCGCGGCGAAGCGGCCGATGACCTGCGCGGCGCGGCGCGGGAAGGCTGGCTCTACGCGCTGCCGCTGATCGAGGCCGCGCGGTTGCGCGCCGCTCTGCCGGCGGCGGTCAACGCTTTCGTCCACCTCGACGCTGAAGCCGCGGCGCGGCGGCTGGGCGCGCCCGAGGCCGACGTTCTCTACTCGGTGGCGTTCATCAATGTGCCGAACGGTGGCGTCGCGACGCTGACGCTGCCGCCATCACCGGGGCGCTATCTGTCGGTCGCCGTGCTCGACATGTACGGCAACGTGCTGAAGGTGCTGGGCGGCGGAGCGACCGGCTCTGGCGGCGGCGCGTTCCGCATCCTGGGACCGCCAAGCCGCGTCGGCATGGGCGACTACACCGTGCCGCAGCCCCGGCTGCCGCCGATGCACAAGATGATCCAGACGCCCGGCCCCTGGGTGTGGACGCTGGCCCGGGTACAGGTGCGGGGCGACGACGACCTGACGCTGGCGCAAGCCACCCAGTCGGGCCTCTCGCTCACCGTCAAGCCGCGGGAGGGCGCGCCGCCGCCGCGTCCCGCGCCGGCCGTCGCCCCGGACGCGCCCTGGGGCGACTACTTCTACGCCGCCCAGAGGCTGATCGACGAGGACGCGCCGCCGCCCTACGAGGCCGGCTTCTTCCGCCGCATCGCGCCGCTGCAGCTGGGCATGGACGGCGGCTTCGAGCAGGCCCGGTTCGCCGACACCGACATCAGCCACATCCTGGAGGGCGTCGCCGACGCGCGCACCCTGGCCGGCGACCCGCGCGTGAGCGGCGTCGCGTCCAATGACTGGCTGTGGCCGAAGCCGAAGCTGGGGGTCTACGGGCAGGATTTCCTCTACCGGGCGCAGAGCGCGCGGGTGGAGCTGGGTGCGATGCCGCCGGCTGAGACCTTCGTCGCCCGCGCCCTGGCGCCGGACGGCGCCCTGAGCTTCGCCAGCGATGGCTACTACCGGGTGACGCTGCCCGGCCCGCCGCCTTGCGACGGTTTCTGGTCGCTGTCGCTCTATGCGGTGGCGGAAAACGGGGCCCTCACCGCGCCGCAGACGCGCCGCCGCGCCGTCGGCTCCCACACGCCCGGCCTCAGCCAGCGCCCCGACGGCGGCCTCGATATCTGGATCGGCCGGCCCGACCCGGGCGGCGACCACGCCACCAACTGGCTGCAGGCGCCCGACAACGGCCGCTTCGCTCTGCTGCTACGCGCCTATCTCCCCGCCGACGGCCTGCTGGCGGGCAAGTACGTGCTGGCCCCCGCCGCGCGCCTGGACACGCCGCAGGGCTAAGTCCCCGCTAACCATATCTTTAATTTCTGGACCCTAGCGTCTTGCCGTAAGGGGAGGATCAGCCGCATGGCCGATTCGAAGAGGTCCGGCGCCGACGCCGCCGCTGACGTGGCTGCCGCTGCGCGCCTTTTCGTCGTCTCCTCGCGCAACATTCCGATCCGTCTGATCACCGCGGCGGCCATCGCCGTGGCCGCCACCGCGCTACTGCCGGTCTGGCAGGCGGCGCTCTGGTGGTCGGTGCTGGCCGGCATGGCCTTTGTCGAGGTGCGGCTGGCCCGCGCGGTGGAGGGCGGCCTGCGGCTGACCGTATGGGAAGGCGTGCCCGTACCTACCGTGGCGCTCAGCTTCTCCACCGGCACGGTCTACACCATGTTCATGGCGCTGTTCTGGCTCACCGGCGATCCGGTCGGCCGCGCCTTCGCCATCATGCAGAGCTGCATCTCGCTGACCTACGTGCTGCTGCAGTACTACGCGCGCCCGAAGATCTTCCTCATTGCGGTCACGCCCTACCTCGCCGGCGTCGCCCTGGCGGTGGGCCAGATCGCCTCGCAGGCGATGCGCGGCCGTCCCGCTGTGATGCTGACCGCCGCGATCGCGCTGGGCCTGCTCTGCAACATGTTCGTCATGGCCCGCCGCCAGCTCTCCGCCTCACGGGACGCGCTGCGCCAGGCCCGCGCGGTGGCGCAGGAGCGCGGCGTCGCCGCCGAAGCCGCCAACGAGGCCAAGAGCGCCTTCCTCGCCACCATGAGCCACGAGATCCGCACGCCGCTGAACGGCGTCCTCGGCATGGCCCAGGCGATGGCCGGCGACGAGCTGGCGCCGGTGCAGAAAGAGCGCCTGGAAGTGATCCGCCAGTCGGGCGAGTCGCTGCTGGCGATCCTCAACGACGTGCTGGACCTGTCGAAGATCGAAGCTGGCCGCTTCGAGCTGGAAGAGGTCGAGTTCGACCTCGCCGACCTGATCAAGGGCGCCCATTCGGCGTTCACGGCGCTGGCCAACAAGAAGGGCCTGTCGTTCGCGCTGACCATCGAGGACAGCGCCCGCGGCGTCTATCTGGGCGACCCCACCCGGGTGCGGCAGATCCTCTACAACCTGATCTCCAACGCCCTGAAGTTCACCGAGCACGGGGAGGTGCGCGTGCGCGCCACCCGCGGCGAGGACTGCCTGCAGCTCTCGGTCTCCGACACCGGCGTCGGCATCGCCGAGGAGCGCATGGACGCGCTGTTCGACAAGTTCACGCAGGCCGACGTCTCCACCACGCGCCGCTACGGCGGCACCGGTCTCGGCCTCGCCATCTGCCGCGAGCTGGCCGACCTGATGCACGGCAAGATCAGCGTCTACTCGACCATCGGCCAGGGCTCGGTGTTCGTGGTGCGCGTGCCGCTGCAGCGGGTGGGCGACGCTCAGGCCACCACCTTCGCGCTGCCGCCGGCGCCCGAGGGCCTGGACGAGCCGGGTTCCTTGAAGATCCGCGTGCTGGCGGCCGAGGACAACTCGGTCAACCAGCTGGTGCTGAAGACCCTGCTGCACCAGATCGGCGTCGAGCCGGTGGTGGTCGACAACGGTCAGCTGGCCGTTGACGCCTGGCGCGAGCAGACCTGGGACGTGATCCTGATGGACATGCAGATGCCGGTGATGGACGGCCTCACCGCCACCCGCGCCATCCGCGCCGCCGAGGCGGCCGAGGGCCGCGCCCGCACCCCGATCATCGCGCTCACCGCCAACGCCATGGCCCACCAGATGCAGCAATGCGCCGCCGCCGGCATGGACGCCCACGTGGCCAAGCCGATCGAAGCCATGCGCCTCTTCGAAGCCCTGGAAAGCGCGCTGGCGCAGAGCGACGCGCCGGCGGCCGCGGCGAAGGCTGGCTGACACTAACGCAAACTCAGTGATCGCAGTGCAGTCTAGCCCACATGAAGTGGTACGCTGCGCATGTGGTCATCGCCCTTTTCGCCGACGACCGGTCTGGTCCGGTTGAGGCGTTTGAGAACATCTACCTTGTGGCGGGCAAGACGCCCGCCGCCGCTCGCAAACGCGCCGAAGAGCTCGGGCGCGCGGAGGAAACCCTGGACGATGGCCTGACGATCGACGGTGCGCCAGGCAGATGCGCCTACCTTGGCGTTAGAAAGCTCGTGTCGATTTCAAATGCCGCCGGTTCCCAAGACGAAGCGCCGCCGAGCGACGGGAGCGAGATCACCTACTCGCGATGGAAGTTCGCGACGGTTGGAGAGGCCGTGGCGTTCGCGCAGGGCGACCAGGCCAGCCTGACCGCCATCGAATAACGCCATGGCCCACCAGATACAGCAGTGCGCCGCCGCCGGCATGGACGCTCACGCCGATTGAAGCGATGCGCCTCTTCGAAGCGCTGGAATACGCCCTGGCTGCGGCCGAGGAAGCGCCGGCCGCGACGGCGAAAGCGGGCTGACCCCTCACCTCACCTCTCCCCGCTGGCGCGGGGCGAGGGCTACTGAGACGGGAACGCCTGCTTCAACATCCTATCCGCAACCATGTCCTTTCAGTAGCCCTCGCCCCAACGCAGTTGGGGAGAGGTGAGGTGAGGGGCCTTTTGGCGCGAACCAGCCTCAGCGTGCGGCGGGCTTCGGGTCTTTCACCAGGGTGATTTGGTCGACTTCGGCGCCGCCGCGGCGGATGCGGCGGATGACCAGCCGCCGGCGCGGCAGGGGCTTGTCCGGCTCAGCCGACGCGCGGGCTCGGCGGCGCGCCGCCCGCGCCGCCACGAACACCCACAGCACCGCGATCAGCGCCGCCAGTACGACCAGCATCAGGACGCCGGCGCCGCTCACAACGTCGTCGGCGATAGGGTTTTGATCGATAGCGGCAAGGACCAGCATGGATCAGAAACGCGAGGCGCTGGCCGCGGGTTGCCTCGCCGGGCGCTGCGCCCCGCCTTGCCCCGCAAATCGGCCCCTGCTATCCGGGCCACACCCGGCGTGACTGGCGAGCTTGGATGGATGTGACCATCGGGAAGCGCCGGGGACTTTGAGAGCCGTTCGCCTGGGCGCCGGCGTTCCCCTTGAGGGGCGCAGGTCCATCCTTTCAAAAAGGAGCACGCCCATGGATTCGCACCGCCAGGCTCTCGCCGCCTACGACCCCAAGATCGAACGCGCCATCGCCGGCGAAGAGCGCCGCGAGACCGACGGCGTCGAGATGATCCCGGCTGAGAACTACACCTACCCCGAGGTGCTGGCGTGCCTGGGCTCGGTGATGACCAACAAGTACGCCGAAGGCTACCCCGGCCGGCGCTACTACGGCGGCCAGGAGTTCACCGACGAGATCGAGCGTACGGCGCGCCAGCGGGCCAACAAGCTGTTCCGCTCCGAATACGCCAACGTGCAGCCGCTCTCCGGCTCGCCGATGAACCAGGCGGTCTATTTCGGCCTGCTGACGCCGGGCGACACGGTGCTGGCCATGGACCTCAGCCACGGCGGCCACCTCACCCACGGGGCCCCGGTCTCGCACATGGGCAAGGTGTTCAACTTCGTGCGCTACAAGACCCACCCGGACCAGGGCGGGGCCATCGATTTCGACGAGTTGATGGAAACGGCCAAGGCGACGCGGCCGAAGATGGTGCTGTGCGGATACTCCTCCTATCCGCGCGACTACGACTACGCCTCGTTCCAGCAGGTCGCTGACGAAGTGGGCGCGCTGACCATGGCCGACATCAGCCACATCGGCGGGCTGGTGGCGGCGGACGTGATGCGCAACCCGTTCGACTCCGGCTTCGACGTCGTCACCACCACCACGCACAAGACCCTGCGCGGCCCGCGCGGCGGCCTGATCCTGGCCAAGAAGGCGCACGGCTCGGCGCTGGACTCGGCGGTGTTCCCCGGTCTGCAGGGCGGGCCGCACATGAACAACGTCGCCGGCGCCGCCGTCACCTTCAAGAAGGCGATGGAGCCGGAGTTCAAGACCTACGCCGTGCAGACGCTGAAGAACGCCAAGGTGCTGGCTGCGGCGCTGATGGCCGAGGGCGTCAGTCTGGTCACCGGCGGCACCGACAACCACTTGATGGTGATGGATACGGTGAAGAGCTTCGGCATCGACGGGCGCGAGGCGCAGGAGGCGCTGGACCGCATCGGCATCACCGCCAACAAGCAGGTGATCCCGGACGATCCGCTGCCGCCGGTGCGCCCCTCCGGCGTGCGCCTCGGCACACCTGCCTGCACCGCCCGCGGCATGGGCGAGGATGACATGCGCCGTATCGCCGGCTGGATCGTCGCAACCCTGCGCGCACCCAACGACGTAGCCGCCACCGCCAGGCTCCGCGCCGAAAGCGAGGCGCTCTGCCGCTCCTACCCCGTGCCGGGGATCGACCAACCGAGATAGAAGGACCGCCGATGCGCCTCGCCGCGATCGCCACTCTGACCGCCTTGAGCGCCGCGGCGCTCGCCGCCTGCTCGCACCCGACGCCGACGCCCTACACCAACACCGACTGGGGCTTCTCGGCGACGTTCCAGGCGCCGCCGAAGGTGACGGAGACCAAGGCCTCGGCCACCGCGTCCCACAGCCTGCTGGTGGACTCCAGCGCTTTCGGCGACGACTTCTCGGTCAACGTGGTCGACGCAGGCGGGCCGACCAGCTCGGCCGACCAGGTGCTGAACGCCGCGCCCAACGCGCTCTCGCAATCCATGGGCATCGACGTCGGCGCGGTGACCTATGTGGCGACGCAGGGCGTCACCGGCCGCGAGGTGCGCTTCGATCGTAGCGAAAGGCCGGTGATGCTGATGCGCATCTACTTCGCAGGCGGCAAGCTCTACGAAGTCAGCGCCGACGCGGCCAAGGGCGTCACCGACCCGGCGGCCAAAGCGTTCCTGGACTCCTTCAAGCTGACCAACCCGCCGCCCCCGCCGCTGCCCGAGCCGGCCGCCAACGCGGCGGACAGCAACGCCACCAACACGGCGACCAACGCGGCGGGCTGAGTCTCCCTTCCCCCTTGAGGGGAAGGGCCAGGGATGGGGGCTGCCTGAGGAGAGGCTGGGCGCAGCTCAAGAGTTGGCCACGGAAAACACGAAAAACACGGACTTCAGGGCGTGCCTGCTGCGTCCGCGCCGAAGGCGCAATGAACCAGTTGCCGGCTTCGCCGGCGCTTCAAGGCAAAGCGCTGGGTCCGTGTTTTTCGTGTTTTCCGTGGCTAATTCTTCAAGTCTCGCCACACCGTGGCGCGTCGAGAGCCCCCACCCCCGACCCCTCCCCTCGAGGGGAAGGAGGGGAGTCAGCCCAAACGGACAGGGCCCCGGCTCGCGCCGAGGCCCTGCGTTTAAGCCATGAACTCCGGCGCTACATGCAGTCGCCGCGGGCGCAATCGAGGCCGGCCTGCACTTCGCTCAGCGCCTGATTGACCAGGGCGATGGCGCGCACGCGGTGGCCGCCCTTGTCGCTGGTGGCGCTCTGCAGCTCGCCGCGCGCGGCGCGCAGGTCGTCCTGAGCGGCGTGCATGTGCGGCTGGTCGGAGTAGCCGACGACGTAACCGCCAGCCGTGGCCAGCATCAGCGCGGCGGCGCCGAGGGCGATTTTCCCTCCAAGTTTCATGTGCGTTCTCCTTCGGGGAGGCCCTCTTGACCTCACGGCAGAGCCTATTCCCCTGCGGCGCGAGTGCAACCAGGAAGAACGGTGTTCTGCGGCGGGTCAGTGGGCCGGGCGTTCGTCCAGGCGCACCGCCTCGACGATGGGGGCGTAGCTGGTTTCGATGCGTCTGGTCGCCACAAGGTCGGGCCGCGCGGCCAGCAGCGCGTCGATCTCGCCGTGCGAGTCCTCCAGCCACGCCGGCCCGCGGATGGCCTCCAGCGTTTCCGGCGGCAAACAGCGCATCGGCAGGCCCACGTAAAACAGCTGGTTGGTGTCGGGGTGATTGCCCACGTGGCTGGCGCAATAGAGCGGCGCGGGATCGGCCCGCACCGCCGCGGCGATGGCTTCGCCGGCGCGGCGCGAGTCGCCGAACTTGCCGGGCGCGACCAGCGGGCCGGCCAGCGACAACGCCAGCTGCACCACCACCAGCCCGATCAGGATCGCGCGCGCCCCGCGCCGCAGCCACAGCCGCCAGCCGACGGCCGCGCTGTCCCAGGCGATCCCCGCCAGCACCGCCACCGCCGGCGCGATCGGCATGGCGTAGCGGCTGCGCATGCCGGGCCAGGGCAGCAGGATCAGCGTGGTGATCCCCGCATAAAGCGCCAGGCGCCGGACCCGGGGGTTGCGGGCCGCGCCAGGCGACTGAGCGAACGCCAGCGGCGCGATCAGCAGCATCGGCAGCAGTTCCAGCGCCAGTTCGCCGATGTTGTGGAGGTTGTCCTTCAGGACCATCGCCTGGCCGACGCGCATGTAGGCGCCCCAGGCGTGCGCCGCGCCGGGCCGGTAGGTGGCCCAGCCCCAGCCCGCCAGCGCCAGCGCCGGCAGAGCGAAGCACAGCGCCAGCCCGGGGATGTCGCGCCAGCGCCGCGCCAGCGCGGTCTCGGCGGTGACGCCCAGCACGAAGAACGCCGCCGGCTGCGGCCCCTTGCACATCACCAGCGCCGCCAGCAGCGCCCCGCAGCCCAGCCATCGCCAGAGCCCGACCCGCCCCTTCTGGACGCCGCCTTCCCACAGGCAGAACGCCGCGAACGACAGGAAGGTGATCAGCGTGTCCGGCTCGGCCACCGACAGCTTCTGCAGCAGCAGCGGGCAGAACATGAACGCCAGCGCCGCCACCAGGGCGGCGTTGCGGGAGGCCTCGCGCCGCGTCAGCCGGAACACCAGCAGCGCCGTGCCCAGCACCGAGAGCATCGCCGGCAACCGCGCCGCCCACTGGCCGACGCCGCCGGTCAGCCAGCCCGTCGCCGCGATCAGCCAGGCCAGCAGCGACGGCTTTTCCAGCCACACCACGCCGTAGAGCTCGGGGCGCAAGAGGTCGCCGCGCGCCAGGATGTCCTGACCCAGCACCGCGTTGGCGCCTTCCTCGTAGATCAGCGAGCGGGCCACCGCCCACGGCAGCGACGCCGCCGCCCACAGCGCCACGATCGCCAGCACCGGCCAGGCGCGCCGCAGCCACGCGTTCGCCGCGCCAGCGCTGGTCTCACCCGTACTCACACGCATTCGCTCCCCACCCGGCGGTTGTAGGGCGTCCCTCGCGGCATGGCTATGCGGGCCCAGATCCAGCGACCTGCACGCCGTTGGCGACGACGGTTTGCGGTCCATGGGCCGCTCGCGCATGCGCCGCTTCCGCGCGGTTCTTGAGAATAGTCAGGATGTTGTCCTGGGTGTCGCCGAGCAGGAACTCGCCCCACAGACGGGCATAGAGATTGAGGTGCGTCTTGGCGAGGTAGCGCGTCTCCAGGGTGAGCTGCGTGGTATCGGGCCCGGTCTGGCGCAGGGTGTAGTCGCCGGACTCGATCTTCAGGAACGCGCCGTCCGGCGAGATGTGCTGGTCGGTGTAGTCCTGCAGCGAGGTGTTGTTGAAGGCGAAGCGCCAGCCAAGCCGGCGTCCGGGCGACCACTCGGTGATGTCCTCTTCGAAGTTGATGTGGCGGCCCCAATAGGCGGTGCGCACGGCGCCGACGCCCGCGCCGACGATGGTGGTGGCGCTGGGGCGGGGCAGGCCGATGACGTTGTGGGTGATGGTCCAGCGGCCTTCATCGGCGCCGATGGAGCGGTTGGACACGGCGAACGGCCAGATCTCCGCCGGCGTCGCGTGCACCACGACGGTGCGCGTCAGCAGCACCTGGTCGTGCGGGACCGGAATCGCCGGCTCGATCAGACCGACGATGATGGGGATGACCAGGAAGCTGGATTCGAACGTGCGGGGATCGATGGGCTTGCGGCGCTGTCCGCAGAGCAGAAAGGCGCCGGCCCAGCCGCTGCCGAGCCAGAGCGGCGACAGCATCAGAACGCAGATCACCCCCTCGTGCAGCACGAACACCGAGCCCACCACGACGGCGCCGGCCAGCACCAGGGGCACGCCCCAGTAGAAGCCGGCCGAGCGGGTGCGGTCAGGATCGCCGATGTAGCAGATCAAGGCGCATAGCAGCGCCGGCAATAGGATCAGGAACCAGAAGCTGCCCAGCGCGGCGCTGGTCGGCCGCGACAGGTTCAGCAGCAGGTAGGTGCTGAAGGCTATGGCCAGCGCGAGCGCGAAGCCCGACGCCACGCGATAGCTCAGCCGCCGCCGCGCCAGTGGCTCTGCCTGCTCGTTCATCGTGGCCTCCCGTCTCCAAGGGCGGCAATTTCTGTAGTGACAGAAATGACCGCTCAAAAAAATGTCTAGTTGTCGGAGGGTTCGGCGCGGCCCTTGCCGCCGACGAACCGCAACAGCCCCACCACCGCCGAGCCCATGCGGATCAGGCGCATCAGCGTCTCCGGCGGCACCTGCAGCATCTGCTGGTACCAGCTGTCGACGGTGGTCACGAAGTCATGCATCCGCCGCAGCCGCTCCTTCACCAGCGGGCTCATGGTGGCGTCGTGCTTGTCGATGTGAGCCACGACGTCGCGGATCGCGGCCACCATCGGATCGATCTCCCGCGCCTTGCGGCCTTGCGCGACGCGCGTCGCCATCTGCCAGAGGTCGGTCTCGGCCTCATAGTGGTCGCGTCGGTCGCCCAGCACCGGAACCCGGTGGATCAGCCGCCAGGTCATCAGCTCGCGCAGGCTGTTGGAGACGTTTGAGCGGGCGAGACCGAGGGTCTCGGCGATGTCCTCGGCGGTCAGCGGGCGGTCGCTGAGGAAGAGCAGCGCCTGGATCTGCGCCACCGAGCGGTTGACCCCCCATTGCCCGCCCAGGTCGCCCCAGCGCAGCACGATCGCCTCGACGGCGGGCGCCAGCTTGCGAGCTTGATCAGCAATTTCTGTCATGACAGAAATATCTGACAATTAGCGGAGCTTGTCAAGGCGCCTGCGGTTCCTTGACTTTCGCCGGTCGTTTGGCCAATAACGCGCCCCTTCCGCCGCCGGGTTCTGCCTGGCGGTGCGAAGCCATACGGGTGATGCGTGCGCCGCCGTTGAGATCGCTGCTCCAACATCGGAGCAGCCGGACCGCGTCAGAGTGAAAGCGATAGCATGTCCAAGCGCCACTCGGCGAAGTACAAGATTGACCGCCGGATGGGCGAAAACATCTGGGGTCGCCCGAAGTCCCCGATCAACGCCCGCTCTTACGGTCCCGGCCAGCACGGCCAGCGCCGCAAGAACAAGGTCTCCGATTTCGGCCTGCAGCTGCGCGCCAAGCAGAAGCTGAAGGGCTACTACGGCAACCTGACCGAAAAGCAGTTCAGCGGCATCTATCAGGAGGCCGCCCGCCGCAAAGGCAACACCTCCGAGAACCTGATCGCGCTGCTGGAAAGCCGCTTGGACGCGGTGGTCTACCGCGCCAAGTTCGTGCCGACGCCGTTCGCGGCCCGCCAGTTCGTCAACCACGGCCACGTCATGGTCAACGGCAAGCGGGTGAACATCCCGTCGTTCCGCATGAAGGTCGGCGACGTGGTGCAGGTGCGTGAACGCTCGCGCAACATGGCGCTGGTGCTTGAAGCGATGCAGCTCGTCGAGCGCGAGTGCCCCGACTACATCGAGGTCGACCCCAAGGGGATGACCGCCAAGTACATCCGCATGCCGGAACTGGCCGAAGTGCCCTACCCGGTGAAGATGGAACCCAACCTGGTGGTCGAGTTCTACGCTTCGTAGAACGTTGAATCTGGTCCCTTCTCCCCTTGCGGGAGAAGGTGGCCCGCAGGGTCGGATGAGGGGTCGATGGCCCCGTCCGGCTAGCCTCCATCGGGCAAGTCCCGAAGCTAGCGCGACCCCTCATCCGTAGCTTCGCTGACACCTTCTCCCGCAGGGGGAAAAGGGAGGAGCGGCCAGTCTCGATAGTCCGGCTATTCGCCGGCCTTCACCTGCTCGCGGGCGATGGCGAGAAACTCGTCCATCTTCTGGTGGATTTCGGACTCGCGCACGTCGATGCCGGCGCCGGAAAGGTCTTGTACAACCTTACGTAGCACATCCTCGTCGCCGCCGTGGCCAAGCTCGGCGCGCACCACGGCGCGGACATAGTCCTCGACGTTTTCGAGCCCCATCTTGTTGGCCGCCCACTCGCCAAGCATGCGGTTGCCACGCGAGCGGGCCCGAAATTCGAGCTCGTCGTCGTTGGCGTATTTTCTCTCGAAGCCTCTTTCGCGTTCGTCGAACGACGACATGTCCACTCCACAAGGCGGCGCGTGCCGGGGTCTTATCCCGCGCGCAACGGCCCGGCAATCGCTGACGGTTGGGCCTCAGACAATATCGTGGAAGTGCGTGTAGTCGATCACGGGCCGGCCGTCGGGCGAGCGCGAGAAGATGTCGACGAACTTGGCGCCCCACAGAATCTCGTCTGGCGTGTAGGAGGCGCGCGCGTGGATTGTCTGAGCGAAGGTCTCGTCGAGACCTTTGAGGATCACCACGATCTCGGCGTGGCGCGACGCCAGGCTCTCGAAGCTCTCGCCGAACAGCGGGCTCGACTCGTCGATGGCATGCATGACCTGCCAGGTGAGCGCGAAGATGGGCGAGCGGGCGCGCAGCGTCGCCAGGTTCTCGAACCGGCGGATGTTGGCCCCTTCCAGAGTGACGCCGTCGCGGGCGAGGGTGACGCTGATCTCGGCCTCGACGATGCGGTTGCGGCGGCGATTGGCGGCGCGGAACATCAGCGTCGGCAAACCCTCCCAGGTGGTCACCACGGCCTGGTTGGAGAACAGCACCCGAGCCGTCGGCCGTGAAATGCGGGCGAACAGGAGGCCGGTGGCGACGGCGAGATTGAACAAGCCGACGAAGTTCTCCAACGTCACCACCACGTGAGCGGCCAGGCTGTGCGGCGCCGCCTCGCCATAGCCCACGGTGCTGAAGGTCTCGGCGGAGAAGAAGAAGGCGGCCACGAAGTCGCCGGGCGGCACGCCGCCGACCCCGCCTACCAGCATGTAGGCCAGCGCGAAGAGGGCGTTCACCGCCAGGTAGCCGCCGGCCATCACCGCGAAAAACCAGCCCAGCGGCATGGTCAGCAGGAAGTGGTAGGCGTCGCGCCAGCCGTCCTTGCCGTGGCCGATGTAGATGGCGTCCGGCCGGCCCTCGCCGCCCATGCGCGGGAAGGTGATCGGCGTGAAGGTCGGCTCGGCGTCGTCCGCTTCGTGCGCCAGCAGGTCGTCGCTCACCGTCATCGCGCCCGTCTTCGCCCAATTCGGCGGCGAAGGCGAGAGCGGGGCCGCTGCGGCGACACGGCGTTTGCGGGGCGTCCGGCTTTCCGATAAATTTGCGCAGCCTTGAAGCGAGACGCGACTCTGAGTCGGAACGCCGCGCGCCGGACCTTAAGTCCGCGCGCGATTTCGTTTGCGGCAGGCGCACGCTGGAGGAGGCCGATGACAACACCACGCCGCAAGAAGATCTACGAGGGCAAGGCCAAGATCCTCTACGAGGGCCCCGAGCCCGGCACGCTGATCCAGTACTTCAAGGACGACACCACCGCCTTCGACGCCACCAAGAAAGCGGTGCTCGAAGGCAAGGGCGTCATCAACAACCGCATCAGCGAGTTCGTGATGGTCCGCCTGAACGGCATCGGCGTGCAGAACCACTTCATCAAGCGGCTCAACCTGCGCGAACAGCTGATCAAGGAGGTGGAGATCATCCCCCTCGAGGTGGTGTGCCGCAACATCGCCGCCGGCTCGCTGTCGACGCGCCTGGGCCTGGCCGAGGGCGAGCCGCTGCCGCGATCGATCATCGAGTTCTACTTCAAGAACGACAAGCTGCACGACCCGATGGTGGCCGAGGAGCACATCACCGCGTTCAACTGGGCTTCCACCCAGGAGATCGACGACATCATGGCGCTGACGCTGCGGGTGAACGACTACCTCAGCGGCATGTTCGGCGCGGTCGGCATCACCCTCGTCGACTTCAAGATCGAGTTCGGCCGCATCTGGGAGGGCGACTTCGCCCGCATCATTCTGGCCGACGAGATCAGCCCCGACAGCTGCCGGCTGTGGGACACGCTGACCAACGAGAAGCTCGACAAGGACCGCTTCCGCCGCGACCTCGGCAACGTCATCGAGAGCTACACCGAAGTGGCCCGCCGCCTCGGCATCATGAAGGAGATGCCGACGGTCATTCAGGGGGGCATCCATTGATCGACGTCTCTTCCCCCGCTGGGGGAAGCGGCGCGGAGCGCCGTAGGGGGCGTGTGGGTGGCTGCGCACTTGCCCCCTCCCTCCGCTGCGCGGACACCTCCCCCTGGGGGGGAGGAGAATGAAGGCGACGGTCCACGTGTTCCTGAAGCCCGGCGTGCTCGACGTGCAGGGCAAGGCGGTGGAGAACGCGCTGCACGGCCTGGGCTGGCCGGGCGTCGCCAACGTGCGCATGGGCCGGGTGGTGGAGTTCGACCTGCCGCCCGGCGCCGGCGAGGCCGAGGTGAAGGCGATGTGCGAGCGGCTGCTGGCCAACACGGTGATCGAAAGCTACCGCGTCGAGGTCGCATGAGCGGCTGGCGGCTGGCGGAAGTGAACGTCGGCCGGCTGCTGGCGCCTGTCAGTGATCCGCGCATCGCGGACTTTTACAATGCGCTCAGCCGCATCAACGACATGGCGGACGCTCAGCCCGGCTTCGTCTGGCGGCTGAAGGGCGAGGGCAACGACGCCAGCGACATCCAGCCCGACCCAGGCGATCCGCTGCAGGCGATCAACGCCTCGGTGTGGGAGAGCCCGGAACACCTGGCCGCCTTCGCCTATCGCACCGAGCACATCGAGTTCGTCCGCCGACGGACGGAGTGGTTCGAGAGCCCGCGCGAGGCCTATCTGGCGCTCTGGTGGGTTCCCGCCGGCCACGCCCCCACGCTGGCCGAGTGCCTGGAGCGGCTGGCGCATCTGCGCGCCAACGGGCCGAGCGCTTACGCCTTCGACTTCCGCACCCGCTTTGCGCCGCCCGCCGAGGAGAACGCCGCGTGAAGGCCGCCGTCATCGTGTTCCCAGGCTCGAACTGCGACCGCGACTGCAAGGTCGCCATCGAACGGGCCACGGGCGCCGACGTGGAGATGATCTGGCATACCGAGAGCCTGCTGCCGGCCGGCCTCGACCTGGTGGTGCTGCCGGGCGGGTTCGCTTACGGCGACTACCTGCGCTGCGGGGCGATGGCGGCGCTGTCGCCGGTGATGTCGGAAGTGCGCGGCGCCGCCAGCCGCGGCGTGCCGGTGGCCGGCATCTGCAACGGCTTCCAGGTGCTGTGCGAAGCCGGCCTGCTGCCGGGCGCGCTCTTGCGCAACGCCGGCCTGCGCTACGTCTGCCAGCCGGTGGACCTGGATATCGCCAACGCCCAGACCCGCTTCACCGCCGCTTATCAAGACCGCCGCACGGCGCGGATGACCATCGGCCACGGGGAAGGCAACTATTACGCTGACGCCGACACGCTCGATCGCCTCGAAGGCGAAGGTCAGGTGGTGTTCCGCTACCGGGCCAACCCCAACGGCTCGGCGCGCGACATCGCCGGCATCGTCAACAGCCGCGGCAATGTGCTGGGCATGATGCCCCACCCCGACCGCGCGTTCGAGGCCGAGCTGGGCAGCGACGACGGCGCGCCGTTCTTCCAGAGCGTGCTGGCAAGTGCTTAGTAGGCGGCGACAGCGATGTCGGTCTGCGAGAAGTCCCGCCCTTTGAACAACAAGGGCTCGTTGCTGACTTTGGCCAAAGAGTAGGCGAAGCTGTCGCCGAGATTAAGCCGGGCCGGATGTCGGCCCTTGCCGTACCGGAGCAAGGCCGACGCAGCTTCACGCCAATGTGCTTCATCGACGGGCACAATCTGAATTTCGAACAGGCTGGTGAGCCGGTCGAATACGGCCACCGCGTCAAGCGCGGGCGCCCGGCCGGCGTGAACGGCAATGAACTCGACAGCGGAGGCTGCGCTCATCGAACGCTTCGCGGCCATTTCGATCGCGCGACCTATGGCTCGACGCTCAGGCTCGTGCAGCTCGATCGCCAGGAGCGCTGACGTATCGATCACCATCAGATGGGTTCACCAAACTCGCCGTACATCTCGTCTTCAATTTCTTGCAGGCTTCGGCCGTTGTCATGCCCGCGATTGCGAGCATCGATTTCAGCGAAGATCGCATCAAGCTTGGCGTCGACTTCGGCGAGCGTCTTCGTCGGGCCCGACATCCGTTCCATTTCACCTTCCAATGCATGGTGAATGGCGTCGGTCAGGCTCTCGCCTTTCCGCTTGGCCACTTCGCGGGCGAGCTTTTCGGTCGCTTCTCGCTTGATGCTGATACCCATGGCGTCTGCCTGTCTAGAAAATCGAACCTCTGTCTAGACAGATAGCGGAATCTCCCTCCGACCGCTAGAAGCCGGCCCATGAACGCACCCGCCAAGACCCGGGCCGAACAGGCTCTGGAGTATGGCCTGAAGGCCGAGGAGTACGCGCTGATCGTGCGGCGGCTGAACCGCGAGCCCAACGAGGTGGAGCTGGGTGTGTTCTCGGTGATGTGGTCGGAGCACTGCTCGTACAAATCGAGCAAGGCGCACCTGGCCAAGTTCCCCACCACCGGGCCGCAGGTGATCCAGGGCCCGGGAGAGAACGCCGGCGTGGTCGACATCGGCGACGGCCAGGCGGTGGTCTTCAAGATGGAATCGCACAACCACCCCTCGTTCATCGAGCCCTACCAGGGCGCGGCGACGGGCGTCGGCGGCATCATGCGCGACGTCTTCACCATGGGCGCGCGGCCGATCGCGCTCTTGAACGCGCTACGCTTTGGCGATCCCAGCCATCCGAAGACCCGGCGGCTGGTTGGGGGCGTGGTGGGCGGCATTGCCGGCTACGGCAACTGCGTCGGCGTGCCGACGGTGGCCGGCGAGACCAATTTCCACCGCGGCTACGACGGCAACATTCTGGTCAACGCCATGTGCGTGGGGCTGGCCGACACCGACAAGATCTTCTACTCGGCCGCGCCCGGCATCGACCTCTCGGTGGTCTACTTCGGCTCCAAGACCGGCCGCGACGGCATCCACGGCGCCACCATGGCCTCGGCCGAGTTCGGCGAGGATAGCGACGAGAAGCGCCCCACCGTGCAGGTCGGCGACCCCTTCGCCGAGAAGCTGCTGATCGAGGCGACGCTGGAGCTGATGGCCTCGGGCGCCGTGGCCGCGATCCAGGACATGGGCGCGGCCGGCCTCACGTCCTCGTCGGTGGAGATGGCCGGCAAGGGCGGCGTCGGCATCGAGATCGACCTCGACCTGGTGCCGCAGCGCGAAACCCAGATGACCGCCTACGAGCTGATGTTGTCGGAGAGCCAGGAGCGCATGCTGGCGATCCTGAAGCCCGGCCGCGAGGACGACGGGCGGCGCATCTTCGAGAAATGGGGTCTGGACGCGGCGGTGATCGGCCGCACCACCGACACCGGCAAGCTGGTGCTGACCCACGGCGGCGAGACCGTGTGCGACATCCCGCTGGCGCCGCTGACCGAGGACGCGCCCCTCTACCACCGCGCCTGGGTCGAGCCGCACGTGGAGCCCCACCTGGACCCGGCCGACGTCCCGGCCCCGGCGGATTGGCGCGCCGCGGTGCTGCGGCTGCTTGGGTGTCCGGACGTCGCCTCCAAGCGCTGGGTCTGGGAGCAGTATGAGCGCCACGTGATGGCCGACACGCTGGAGGACTCGGCCACCGGCGCCGACGCCGGCGTGGTGCGGGTGCACGGCGGCAAGAAGGCGCTGGCGCTGACCAGCGACTGCACCCCGCGCTACGTCGCGGCCAATCCCTTCGAGGGCGGCAAGCAGGCAGTGGCGGAAGCCTGGCGCAACCTGACGGCGGTGGGCGCCGACCCGATCGCCATCACCGACAACCTCAACTTCGGCAACCCCGAGCGGCCGGAGATCATGGGCCAGATCGCCCGGGCCATCGACGGCATGGCCGAGGCCTGCCGGGCGCTCGACTTCCCGGTCGTGAGCGGCAACGTCAGCCTCTACAACGAGACCAATGGCGCCGCGATTCCGCCGACCCCGACCGTGGGCGCCGTGGGCCTGATCCCCGACTACGCGTATCGCGCCGACTTCGCCTCGATGCAGGCGGGCGACGCGCTTCTGGTGGTCGGCTCCAGCCACGGCGAGCTGGGCTCGAGCCTCTACCTGCGCGAACTTCTGGGCCGCGAGGACGGCGCCCCGCCGCCGGTGGACCTGCAATACGAGCGCCGCAACGGCGATTTCGTCCGTGCACTGATCCGGTCCGGACAAGTTTCCGCCGTGCACGATCTGTCCGACGGCGGCCTCGCCGTCGCCGCGGCGGAAATGGCGCTGGCGTCCGGCGTCGGCATGGCGCTGTCGCCCACCAGCACCCTGCACGCCCACGCGTTCCTGTTCGGCGAAGACCAGAGCCGCTACCTGATCGCCACCTCCGACCCCGACCCCATCGTCGCCTCGGCCCGCGAAGCCGGCCTCAACGTGGCGCTGGCCGGCCAGGCCGGCGGCCACGACTTCGCCTGCCACGACCTCTTCCGCATCCCCCTGGCGGACCTCCGCGCCGCTCACGAAGGCTGGATGCCGGCTTATATGGCGGGGGCCTGAGCGCGGAGCAGCCAGCCGACCACGGCAGCGGCCGCCACAGCGCCGGCCAGTTGCGCGGCGATGAACGCGGGGACTGACGCCGGCGCGATGCCGGCGAAGGTGTCGGTGAAGGCACGGGCCAGCGTCACCGCCGGATTGGCGAACGAGGTCGAGGCGGTGAACCAGTAAGCGGCCACGATGTAGAGGCTGACACTCGCTGGCGTCGCGCCCGGCCGAAACCGCAGCGTCCCTAGGATCGTCGCGATCAGCCCGAACGTGGCCACGGCCTCCGATAGCGCCTGCGCCGGCCCGTCTCGCAGCTTGGTCGACACCTGCCCGATCGGCTCGGCGAACATGGCGTGCGCGGCGAAGACCCCGAGAACGCCGCCTGCCAGCTGGGCGCCGATGTATGCACCCGCGGTGCGCCAGCTCAACTCCCGTCGCAGCGCGAAGGTCAGCGACACCGCCGGGTTGAAGTGGGCCCCCGAAAGCGGACCGAAGATGGTGATCAGCACGAACAGCGTGCCGCCGGTGGCGAGGGCGTTGGCGAGCAGGGCGACGCCGTTGTTCCCCAGCGAGAGGCGCTCGGCCATGATGCCGGAGCCGACCACCGTCGCCAGCAACCACGCCGTGCCCAACGCTTCGGCGAGAATGCGGCGGACGGCGTCGAACGCCTCGCGCGGCGGCTCCAGGCTGGCGTCGGTCATGGCCTCAGCGCGGCTTCGCGACGCCGGCCGATATCGTCGAGGCGACGCTGCAGCGACAGCCTGTCCAGGGACGTCAGCGGCAGGTTCATGAACAGCGCGATGCGGTTGTTCATCATCCGATAGGTGTCCGCGAAGGCCAGCGCGATCTCGGCGGGCGAGCCTTGCATGCTCGCCGGGTCGGGCATCCCCCAGTGCGCCGTCATCGGCTGGCCCGGCCAGATCGGGCAGACTTCCGCTGCCGCGTCGTCACAGACCGTGAACACGAAATCCAGCTTCGGCGCGCCGGGGCGCTCGAACTCGTCCCATGACTTCGAGTGGAATTCGTCGGTCTTGTAGTGCAGGCCTTCGAGCAACTGGATCGCGTGCGGGTTGACCGCGCCCTTGGGATGCGAGCCGGCGGAAAAGGCGCGGAAGCGGCCTCGGCCCTCGCGGTTCACGATCGCCTCGGCGATGATCGACCGCGCGGAATTGCCAGTGCACAGAAAGAGCACGTTGAGCGGCTGGGTCGTGTCGGACACTTCGGGTTCCTAGGCGCAGCAGGCCGCGGCGACGGCCGCCAGCGGCGCGCAGATCTCCGGATTGCCGCCGCAGCAGTCCTCCATCAGGAAAGCCAGCAGTTCGCGCATGCGCTCGTAGCCGGCGGCGTAGATGATCGAACGGCCCTCGCGACGCGAGGTGACGAGGCCGGCGCCGGCCAGCACGTTCAGGTTGGCCGACAGGGTGTTGGCGAGGCTGCCGGTGGCGCGGGCTATCTCGCCGGCGGCGAGGCCTTCGGGGCCGGCCTGCACCAGGCGGCGGAACACCTCGAGCCGACCCGGATGCGCCAGTGCCGAGAGCGCGGTGACGGCGGCGTGCGACTCCATGATCAGCAGCAGGCCGCCGCTGTCGCCGCCGCGCCGCAACAGGCGGACGCTGTCCTAACCGCGGCCATCTCGGCATCGGCCGCCGTGTCCTCCCCATAGCTCGTGGATTCGCCGAAGGTGAAGAACGTCTCCCAGCGGACCCCGGCCGGGTCGCGCACCCAGCTTTTGTCCGACTTGGCGTAGCAACAGGTGGCGGCGACCTCATCTCTGGTCGGCGCGCCGGCTTCGTTCAGGCGGCGCGCCAGCTCCGCGAGATCGGCGGCGCTGTCGACCTGAATGCCGACATGGTCGACGCCGGCGGCCAGGCCCCGCTGCGAGATGGCGAAGTTCACTCGCGGGTCTTCCAGCATCCACTTGGCGTAGTCGGGCTTCACCACCGACGGCGGCGCGCCGAACAGCGTGGCGTAGAAGTCGATCGATTGCGCGAGGTCGGGCACGCTCATGTGCAGGTGCATCCGCTTCATGGTGGCTCTCCGTGGTGCTTGTTATTTCTATATATCCGGAATTATCGAACTATCAAGGGACGCGACTTGGCTCGGCCGCTCGGCGTACGTTGCAAGGTCAAGTCGAGGGAGCGTTCGATGGCGGAGGCGAACCTGCGCGTGGCGAGACTGGACGACGCGCCGGCCATCGCTTCGATCTATGGCTACTACGTCGAGAACACCGTCATCTCCTTCGAGCTGACCCCGCCAGACGCGGCCGAGATGCGCCAGCGCATGGTCGAGGTGATGGCGGATTTTCCGTGGCTGGTGGCCGAGCAGGGCGGCGAGGTGGTGGGCTTCGCCTACGCCAGCAGCCATAGGCCCCGCGCCCGCGCCGCCTACACCTGGTCCATCGACGTGACCGTCTACCTGCGCGACGGGCTGCAGCGCCGTGGCCTTGGGCGGACGCTCTATCGGCCGCTGCTGGAGATCGCGCGGCGCCAAGGGTTCTGCCGCGCTTACGGCGGCATCGCGCTGCCCAACGCGGCCAGCGTCGGCCTGCACGAGGCGATGGGCTTCAAGCTGGTGGGCGTCTACCAGGGCGTCGGCTTCAAGCTGGGCGCCTGGCGCGATGTGGGCTGGTGGGGCCTCGATCTGGCGGAACTGCCCGCGCAGCCCGCGGCGCCCCGCCCGTTCAGCCAGTCGCTCGCCGACGCGGTGCTGGCCTGAGCCGCGTCAATACTGGGTGGTGACGCCGAGCTTGGTGACGGTTCCGTCGGCCTTGGTGGCGCTGTCGAACTTGAGCACGCCATAGGCTCTCGCGGTTCGCTGCCGCACCACCTGCACCAGCGCGGTGACGAACGGGCTATTGCCGTTCTGCGTCAGGTTCACGGTCCTCTGCACCCCGGGCTTCAGGTCGCTGGGGACCTGAGCACTGAGCGTGTAGGGGCCGTAGTACATCGCCGCGGTGGAGAAGGTGACCGGCTTACCGCCGCCGGACGGCGCGCCGCTGGAGGGGCCTGAGCCGCTGACGCCGCCAGAGGGGCCCACCATCTGCGGCGCGGGATACTCGTAGCCGCCAGATGACGTCTCGTTCTGGGTGACGCCGCCTTTCTGCATCGGCGTGGGCCGGCTGCAGACGGCCGTCTGGCCGGAATAGTCGAAGCCGTTGCCGCCGCAGGTCTCGCCGCGCGCCTCGTCGGCGCGGACCTGGCCGACCGGCACCACAGCGCCGGTGATCGGCGTCTGCAGCGGCGCCACATAGCAACAGGCGTTGCCGTCCTGGCCCGCCAGCCGCCAGCTTGGGTCGGGGGGCACGCAGCGCGCGCCGTCGGGACCGTTCTCCATCGGCATGACTTCTGGACGTCCGCTGAGCGGATCCTGGCCGGCGAAGGCGTCCTGGCAGGTCTTCTTGGGCTCCGGCGCCTGCGCCGGCTCGCTTTGCTCGACTCCGCCGCGCAGCTGCGCGCCGACGGGCGCTGAGAGCAGCGTCAGCAAGCCGGCGGCGAGTGCGATGCGGTGAGCTTTCATCGGTCCTCCTTTTGGCGTTCAGTCATCGTTCGACTTCGGCAGCGCGCCGACGCTGACGGCGGGGCCGGTGTCGGTGTTGGCCTGGAAGCCGACGATGGTCCAGGTCGTCTGGCCGGGCAGCTTGCGCATCACCGTGGTCACGTGGACCGTGCCGCCGGCGTAGACGTAGGCATGGCTGAGCTGAGCGGTCGTGCCGCTGGCGGTGTCGCTGTTGAAGCTGAAGCCGGTGTTGCTGACCTGCTTGGGCTGCTGGCCGGCGTCCCAGCCCCGCACCGGCGCCAGCGCCGCGATCGCGTCCGGCGAGGCCAGCGCCGGGTCGACGTGCGCATCGTGCGTCAGGTCCGCGCCGCTGCGCACCTCGGCGTAGAACGTGCGCGCCAGGCCGTCGCTCTCCTTGTCCATCGTCGGCAGACTGCAAGCCGCCAGCACGCCGGTCATGGCGGCGATGAGGCCCTGTTTCATCACGTCGCTCCTCAAGCTTTCACCAGACCGAGGTCCAGCAGGCTTTTGGCCGTCGCCACGATGGCTTCCTCGCGGGTGCGCGGCGACCAGCCGAGCAGCTTCTCGGCCTTGGCGCCGGTGGCGTCCTTGGTCTTGCCGAGCTCGGGCAGCAGCTGGCGGATCGCCGGGTCGAACAGCGAGGCCAGCCGCACCGCGAAGTTGGGCAGCTCGCGGGTGGGGACCTTGGCGGCTCGCGGGCCCAGCTCGCGCTTCAGCACCCGCGCCATCTCCGCCATCGACAGGAAGTGCCCAGCGGCTGCCAGGAAGCGCTCGCCCTTGGCCGCCGGATGGGTCATGGCGCGGATGTGCAGGTCGGCCACGTCGCGCACGTCGACGAGGCCGAAAATCAGCTTCGGGCAGCCGGGCACGGCGCCGGCCAGCAGCCGCTGAATGATCAGGATCGAGGTCGAGTAGTCGGCCGAGAGCACCGGCCCCAGCACGCCGACCGGGTTGACCACGGCCAGCTCCAGGCCGCCGCCCTCGTCGCCAATGAAGCTCCAGGCGGCGCGCTCGGCCAGGGTCTTGGACTTCACGTAAGGCTGCGTGCCCGGCAGGTCCGGGTCGGTCCAGTCGTCCTCGGTGAACGCCGCCGTGCGGCCAGGCGCGCCGTAGCCGATGGCGGCGAACGACGAGGTCAGCACCACCCGCTTGACCTTGGCGTCGCGGGCCGCGCGCAGCACCCGCAGCGCGCCCTGCACCGCCGGCTGGATCAGCTCGTCCTCGTCCTTCGGCACGCCTTCCGGGAACGGCGAAGCCACGTGCAGGACGTAGTCACAGCCGGCCACCGCCTCGGCCCAGCCAGCGTCGCTCATCAGGTCGGCGGCGACGAAGCTCAGCCGCGCGCCGGGATCGCCGGCGCCGCCCTTGGCCAGGGTAGCGCGCACGTCGGCCTCGCGCGCCAGGTTGCGCACGGTGGTGCGCGCCTCGTGGCCCTCCGCCAGCAACTGCAGCAGGCAGTAGCTGCCGATGAAGCCGGAGCCGCCGGTGACCAGCACCTTCGCCATCACTCGTCTCCGTCCCGGACCCAGCGAGCCTGGCTGACGTCAGTGTCTTTCGACCATTGCCGGCTGGCGCCGGCGGCGGCGCGCAAGGCGTCGGGCTTGTCGGTCACGCAGTCGTTGCCGCTGCTGTCCATGGTCAGCCCCGGCAGTGGCTCCAGCGTGCCGCCGCGGTCCATGCTGCCGTCTGGGCTCTTGGTCCCTTTCGGCGGCGGCGGGCCGCAGAGCACGATCCAGCTGTCGAAGCCGGTGATGTCGCCGCCGGCGTCGTGCGCGGTCGGCTTCACGGCGGCGTAGATGTAGAGCACCGGCAGCGGCAGCGAGTTGTCGCTGGTGGTCAGGCGCAGCTGGAAGACTCGCGGGTCGCCGTGCGCCAGCACGAACGGCTGCTCCTGCCAGACAGGT
>DASXZG010000076.1:0-16670 GCA_036502045.1 Caulobacteraceae bacterium
CGATCCAGACGCTCGTTCTGGCCCAGATCCGACGGAAGCCACGCTTCCCCAAGATCACCCTGACCCGTCGATCGGCGCATCAACCGCCCTCCGCTCTACCAGCTCACGGAATCAGCGTTCGCTAGTTCTGCAAAGGTCTCCGGAGGGAGAGGGAGGGGCCCGACCGCGGAGCGGTTGGGAGGGTGAGGGGTTACGGCGCCGGCAGAGCGACGCCTCTAGACGCACCGAGCCAGAATCGCGTCCACCACGCTGGCGATTGGCGCGGTCGCGTCGATCCTCACACCGATTTTCGGAACATCTTCCATGGTCGCGAATAGATGATCGATCAGCGCGCGCTCGTCCTCGTTGGCGCCGAACTCGGTCGGGTCGCGCGCCACGCGCTCGTCGATGCGCCGGTTCATGGTGTCCCGGTCGACCTCCAGCACGAACACGCCGTCGAAGAGGTCGATGAACTTGCCTGAGTTCCGCGAGCCGCCGCAGAAGAAGGTCACCGGCGCCGCCCGGTCGGCGATCAGAGCGCGCACCTTCGCGACATCCCAGATGTGATGCTCGGACATCCAGAGGGCGGTCGGCCGGTCCGTCGGCGGCGTGACGGGCGCGCCCGTCTCCGGATCGCCGCGATAAGCGAGCTCGCGGTCGCCGTGGACCACTTGGTAGCTGCGCCGCTGCAGCTCAGTGGCGACCGCGGTCTTGCCAGCGCCGGAGACGCCGTCGATCAGATAGTTGCGGACGCCCACGGCTGGCTAAGGCCTGAACCCCAGCCCCCTCGGCCCTAGCCGCTGCGGCTGGGTGACGATCCGCCACGCCGGCTCCAGCCAGTCGCAGACCCATTTGCGGGTGTCGCGCGGGTCGATCATCTCCTCCATCTGGAAGCGGTTCAGCGGGCCGATGGGGCCACGGGCGCTCTCGATGCGGGCGTTGATCTCGGCCCGCAGCGCGGCAGGGTCGGCGGCTTCGGCGAGCTGGCGCTTGTAAGCCGCCTCGATGCCCCCTTCGGGGGGGATGCCGCCGGCGTCCGCCGCTGGCCACACCACCCGCGCATGCACCCCAGAGCGCGGCGTCGCGTAGTTGTTCCCCGCCACGCCGAACGAGCGGCGCATGATCACGGTGAAGATCGGCACGCTGGCCTGCGCCGAAGCGATCATCCAGGTGGCGCCCTTGCGGATGGTGCCGGCCATCTCGTGCTCTAGCCCCACCGCGAAGCCCGGATTGTCCACCAGGTTGAGGATCGGCAGGTGGAAGAGATCGCAGAGATCGAGGTGGCGGGTGAGCTTGTCGCAGCCGTCGGCGGTGAGCGCGCCGCCGTTGGCGTGGCGGCTGTCAGAGGCGATGACGCCCATCGGCTTGCCGCCAAAGCGCACGAAGCCGGCGATCTGGTCGGTGCCCCACAGAGGCCCGATCTCGAAGAACGAGTCCTTGTCGGCCATCAGGCGGATGGCGCGGCGCATGTCGAAAGTGGTGGTGCGCTTGCGCGGCACGATGGCGAACAGCTCTTCCTCGCGCCGGTCGGCCGGATCGCTGGCGGCCAGCACCGGCGGCGCCTCGTAGACGCTGGACGGCAGGTACGACAGGAACTGTCGCGCCATCGCCGCGGCCTCTTCCTCGCTCTTCGCCAGATTGTCGACCGAGCCGTTGCGGCAGTGCACCCGCCAGTCGCCCAGCTCTTCCTTGGTGATGTCGTAGCCCATGGCGTGGCTCACCACCGGCGGGCCGGCGACGAACAATTGGGCGATGTCGCGCACCATTACCGAAAAGTGGCCGAGCACCGCCTTGGCCGCGCCGATGCCGACGACGCTGCCCAGCAACAGGTTGACCACCGGGACGGTGGCCAGCTGTTCCGCGAACATCGTCGAGCCCAGGTGCCCCGGCAGGAACGAGCCGCCGCCGCCGGAGACGCGCGGGCGGCCAGCGGTGATCGCGCCGCTGCTTTCGCGGGCCTTGCTCTCGCCCTCGGCCTGCTGGCGCGGCACCATCGAGGCGACACTGCCGCCGCCGGACGACCCGTCCAGCAGCCGCACCGAAGGGCACTTCAGCTCCAGCGACAGCCGGTCGAGATAGTTGCTCTTGCCCCCGATGGAGCCGTCGGAGTGGCCGCCGCGCGAGGTGAAGTCGTCGGCGCAGACCACGCCGGTGCGCCCCTCGATGCGGCCCCAGCCGCCGATGTGGTTCGACGGCGTAAAGTCGGCGATATGGCCGTCGGCGTCGTAGCTGGCGAAGCCGGTGGCGCTGCCCAGCTCGTGGAAGCTGCCGGCGTCGAGGATCAGGCCGATGCGCTGGCGGCAATCCAGCTTGCCGCGCTCGCGCTGGCGCACCACGCCAGGATCGCGCGAGCCGGGGGCGAAGCGGGCGTGCGCGATGTCCTGCAGCGCCTTCACTTCGGCCAGCATCGGCGCCCAGCTGTTCTCGCCGTACTCGCGCGGCCCACTGGCGCCGCCGCCGCCCGCGGCCGGCGCGATGGTCACCAGCACCTGCCCGGCGGCCACGGTCGCGCCCACCTCGGTCGGCGCCACCTCCACCACCACGCCGTCGCAAGGCGCGGTGACCGGCGTCTCCATCTTCATGGCGCTGACCACCAGCAAGGTTTCGCCAGCGACCACCGCGCGGCCTGGCTCGGCCAGCCGCTCCACCACTGCCCCGGTCATCGGGCTCTCGACGCCCTCTTCGCCGTCGCCCACCGCCAGCGACGCGAAGCTGGGCACGACGGCCGAAGGCGCACCGCGCCCGCCGATCCTCGCCGCCTGCTCCAGCAGCGTCACGGCCGGCGATTTCGCGGCGCTGGCCGCCCCCAGCTCCGGATGCTCGGCCAAGAGCGTGGTGCGCGCGTCGCCCGCCGCCAGCTCTGGCCGCCCCAGGATCGCTTCCAGCTGCGCCAGGTTGGTCGGCAAGCCGGCGATCTGGAACTCGGCCAGCGCCCGCGCCGTGCGATCCAGCGCGCCGGGCAGCGTCCCCGCCACACCGATCACCTTGGCGAACATCGGGTCGAACTGCGGCGGCGGCGCTAAGCCCAGGTAGCCGCAAGCGTCGACCCGCACCCCCGCCCCCGCCGGCTCCTTGTAGCCGCCGATGGTCCCCGCCCCTGTCGCTGTCACCCGCGCCTGCACCGCGTAACGCCGAGGCGCCGGCAGCGGCGCGTCCAGCCCCAGCTCCGCCAGCGTCGCGCCCGCCGCGACGCGGAACTGCGCCTCGACCAGGTCGACGCCCGTCACTTCCTCGGTGACGGTGTGCTCCACCTGGATGCGCGGATTGCACTCGATGAAGAAATGTCGCCCACCCTCGGGATCGACCAGGAACTCGACGGTGCCGGCGTTCACGTAAGTCGCCGCCGTCGCCAGCTTCAGCGCGTCGGCCAGAATGCGCTCGCGCAGCGCCGGCGCCAGGCCGGCCGCCGGCGCGATCTCCACGACCTTCTGGTTGCGCAGCTGCACCGAGCAGTCGCGCTCGAACAGGTGGATCGCGGCGCCGGTCGCGTCCGCCAGCATCTGCACCTCGATGTGGCGGGGCCGCGCCACCAGCTTCTCCAGGAAGAGCGCGCCGTCGCCGAACGCGCCTTCCGCCTCGCCGCGGCAACGGGCGAACGCCTCGGCCATCTCCTCGCCGCGCTCGACCCGGCGCATGCCGCGCCCGCCGCCGCCGGCCGCCGCCTTCAGCATCACCGGATAGCCGATCGCGTCCGCCATCGCCCGCGCCGCGCCAGCGTCGGCCAACGCCTCAGCGCTGCCGGGAACGGTGGGCACGCTTAAGCGCGCCGCCAGCGCCCGCGCCGCCACCTTGTCGCCGAACAGCGCCAGCGTCTCCGGCTTCGGCCCGATGAACGCCAGTCCCGCCGCCGCGCAGGCGGCCGCGAAGCCCGCGTTCTCCGACAGGAAGCCATAGCCTGGGTGGACGCAGTCGCAGCTCGTCTCTCGCGCCACCGCGATCAGCGCCTCGACATTCAGATACGCCTTCACCGGATCGCCCCCGGCCCCGATCGGCCGCGCCTCGTCAGCAATCCGCGTGTGCAGGCCGAGCGCGTCGGCCTCGGCGTAGACCGCGACGCTCTCCACGCCCAGCGCCGCGGCGGCCCGGGCGATACGGATGGCGATTTCGCCGCGATTGGCGATCAGGACACGCTTGAACACGCCACCACTCCCTCGTCTTCGTCATGTTCTTCTTGCCGAGCTACGTTGCGACCAGCGGCAGGTGCGCGCAAGGCCGCGGGCGCAGCTTCAAGCGGCCTGGAACACGGCGGCGACATCATCCGCCGACATCAGGCGCCAGGCGCCAGGCGCAAGATCTTCCGGCAACGCCAGCCCGCCAACGCGGTCGCGGTGCAGCGCCTCGACGTGGTTGCCCACCGCCGCGAACATGCGTCGGACCTGATGGTAGCGGCCCTCGTCGATGGTGAGGTACGCCCGCGTCTCCGAGATCGGTTCCAGCCTCGCCGGCGCCAGCGGCTTGTCCTCGCCGTCCAGCATCAGCTCGCCCGACGCGAAGCGCGCTGCTTCGCCGCCGTCGAGCGGCCGCGCCAGCGTGGCGACGTATCGCTTGGCGACGTGCTGGCGGGGCGAAATGATCCGGTGCAACAGCGCCCCGTCGTCGGTGAGCAGCAGCAGGCCCGACGTGTCCTTGTCCAGCCGGCCCACTGTCGAGATCGCCGGATCGCGGGCCCGCCAGCGGCTGGGCAGCAGCTCGTAGACCAGCCGGCCGGTTTCCTTGTGCGAGCAGGTGACGCCCAGCGGCTTGTGCAGCATCAGCGCCAGGCCCGGCGGCGGATCCAGCCGCGCGCCGTCCACCTGCAGCCGGTCGGGTAGCGCCGGCGTCACCGGCACTTTCAGCTCAGCGCTGGCCACCGGCGCGCCGTCCAGCGTCACCGCGCCGGCGCGCACCAGCGCCTGCACCTCGCGCCGCGAGCCGTAGCCCATGTTGGCCAGCAACCGGTCGAGCCGCATCGCGCTCATCGCCGCGCCTCGAACACCTTGTAGCCCCCAGCGTCGGCGCGCCGCGTGACCGTGCCGAAGCGCTCGGTGAGCGTCGCCTCGTAGGGCAGATGCCGGTTGGCGACCATCCACAGCGTCCCGCCGGAGCGCAGCGCCTGATAAGCGCGCCGGATGAACGCCTGGCCCAGCTGGTGGTCCTGGTCGCCGCGCTCATGGAACGGCGGGTTCATCACCACGAAGTCGAGCTTGGCCAGCTCAGGCCCGTCGTCGGCGTCGGCCCAGTGGATGTGGGCGCGAGGGTCCTCCACGTTGCGGCGCGCCGCGGCGACCGCGCGGGCGTCGATGTCGACCAGATCGAGCCGGCTCACCGCCTCGCTCGCCAGCACCGCCCGCGCCAGCGCCCCCACCCCGCAGCCAAGGTCGGCGCCCCGCCCCGCCAGCGGCGGCAGCTCGGCGATCAGCAGCGCGCTGCCGGGATCGAGCCGGTCCCAGCTGAACACCCCAGGCTGGGTCCAAAGGCCAAGGCCGTTGAGAAACTGCAGGCCGCCGGCTTCGATCGCTGCCTCCAGCCCCACCGGCGCCTCCGGGCGCCGGGCGTGGCAGATGCGATGGTGGTGGCGGCTGGTCTCGGTCACCTCGCAGCCGAAGCCCTGCAGCTCCTTGCGGAGCCGTGTCCCGCCCCGGTCGTTGGGCGCCAGCGCCAGCAGCGGCTCGCCGGGCCGGAGCGCCGCCAGCAGCCGGGCCAGCACGTAGCGCCGCTCCACCGCGCCTGGCGGCGCCAGGGCGACGGCGCTGGTGAGGCTCGCCGGCGCCAGCGCCTCCAGCGCCACCGCCCCGGGAACCAGCGGCGAGACCTGCACCGCGCCTTGCGGCACAACGGCCAGCGCGGCCGGCGGCGCGCCATAGACGCACGCCGTCAGCTCGCCCGGTTTGGCGCGCGATGTCCGTCCGGCCGCCGCGACGCTCAGAGCGCCTTCTCGACGGCCTCGGTGACGGTGGGGTCCTGCGGGGTGGTCCGCGGCCCGAACGCGGCGATCGCCTCGCCGTCCTTGCCGATCAGGATCTTGTGGAAGTTCCAGATCGGCACCGCCGGCTCGCCCAGCTTGCCCTCGGCCCAGGCGTAGAACGGATGCCGGGTCTCGTCCTTGACGTCGACCTTGGAGGTCATCGGGAAGTCGACGCCGAACTTCACTTCGCAGAACTCTTTGATCTCTTCCTCTGTCCCCGGCTCCTGGCCGCGGAACTGGTTGCAGGGCACGCCCAGCACCACCAGACCCTGGTCGCGATAATCGCGGTAGAGCGCCTCCAGCCCCTCGTACTGCGGCGTCAGCCCGCACTTGGAGGCGGTGTTCACCACCAGCACTGGCTTGCCCTTGAAGGTCGACAGCGGCAGCGGCGCGCCGTCGATGCTGGTGAAGGAGAAATCGTAGGCGTTCGACATGAATGCGTTCCTTTGAAATCGATCAATAAAGGCCCTGCTGGGCCATAGCCTGCTCCACGGCGAGCGCCAGGTCCAGGGCGCGCGCCCCGTCCCGCGCGTCGGCCAGCGGCCCTGCCCGCTCCCCCCGCGCCGCCGCCGCGAACGCCGCCAGGCTGGCGCCCAGCTTGTCCCGTCCCGCCGGCGTCTGGGCGAAGTCCGGATCGAGCGCGAACGGCGTGGTGTTCTCAAACGCGTGGGTAAGGAAATCCACCCGCACTTCGCCGGAGGGAAACACCACCCGCAGCGTCCGCTCCAGCCCATCGGCCACGCGCGAGGCCTTGAAGCGGGCGATGAAGCCGTCGTCGAAGTCGCAAACCGCTTCCACCTGGTCCGGCAGCGGGTTGATCAGCGCCGCGCCGTCGGCCTCCACCGCCATCGGCTCGGACCGAGACAGCGCCATCGCCAGATCGAGGTCGTGGATCATCAGGTCGAGCACCACCGAGACGTCGAGATTGCGCGGGCTCGGCGGGCCCAGCCGCACGGCCTCCAGCAGCAGCGGCGCCTCGGGAATGGCGAACAGCCCCATCGCCTGCAGCGCCGCCCGCTCCAGGAAGCCCGTCGCCGCCACCAGCCGCTTCTGCGCCGCCAGCTGCACGATGCGGTCAGCGTCCTCCGGGTCGGCGGCCAGCGGCTTTTCCACATAGACGTGCCGGCCGGCGCTCAGCGCCGCGATGGCCGAACCGGCGTGAGCGATCGCCGGCGTGGTCACCGAGACCGCATCGCACGCCGCGATCAGCGCCGCTTCGCTGGGAAAAGCCTCGCCGCCGCAGCGCCCCGCCAGCGCCGCCGCCGCCGCCGCGTTCACATCGAACACCCCGGCCAGCGCCACGCCCGGCAGCGCCGCGTAGTGCTGCGCGTGGTAGCCGCCAAACACCCCCGCGCCGATCACCCCGACGCGCAACACGTCCGCCATGGCCGTCCTTCAGCTACTTGCCGGCGCGCCTAGCACACGCCAGCCGGCCAAGACACCGTGGCAGTTGGCGGATCGGCAAATTGGGCGGACACTGCGTTTCTGGATCGTCATCCAACCGAGGGAGGGTTGGCATGCTGACCAAGGCCCAAAACGATATCCTGACGCAGACCGGCGCCGGCACGCCGATGGGCGCGCTCTTCCGCAGGTTCTGGCAGCCGGTGCTGCTGTCGCGCGAGCTGCCCAAGGACGGCCCGCCCAAGCGGGTGAAGCTGCTGGGCGAGGACCTGATCGCCTTCCGCGCCAGCGATGGCCGCGTCGGCCTGGTCGAGCCGCGCTGCCCGCACCGCGGCGCAAACCTGTTCTTCGGCCGCAACGAAGCGGGCGGCATCCGCTGCGCCTACCACGGCTGGAAGTTCGACGTGACCGGCCGCTGCCTCGAGACGCCGACCATGGAGGGCGACAACGCCGCCTTCGAGTCCCTGCGCGCCCGCGCCGGCATCGTCGCTTACCCCACCCGCGAGTGGGGCGAATGCGTCTGGGCCTGGCTGGGGCCCGCCGACGCCATGCCGGCCCTGCCGGAGCTGGAATTCGCCACCATCGATCCGGCCCACCGCTACGTCTCCAAGAAGCTGCAGGAGTGCAACTGGGCCCAGTCGGCCGAGGGCGCCATCGACACCGCCCACTTCTCCTTCCTGCACGCCCCCGTCGGCGAGGAAGCCGTGGCGAAGCTCTCGCCGGCCTACGCCGGCCAGGTGCGCTGGATGCAGGCCGACGGGGCGCCGCGCTACACCGTGGTCCCGCACGAGGCCGGGCTGGTGCTCGCCGGCGCCCGCCACGCCGACGACGGCGACACCTACTGGCGCATCGCCCAGTGGCTGATGCCCAACCACAGCCTCGCCCCCGGCGGGGCCAGCGGCCAGACCTACCACGGCCAGACCTGGGTCCCGATCGACGACATCAGTTGCTGGATCTTCACCTACAGCTGGAACCCCGAGCGGCCGCTCAGCGAGGGCGAGCGAGCCGCCTACGCCGCCGGCGCCGCCATCCACTCCGAGGTCGACGAGCACTTCGTGCCGCTGCGCCGCCGCGCCAACGACTACCTGATCGACCGTGATCTGCAGCGCCGCGAGAGCTTCACCGGCATCAAGGGCATCTCCGAGCAGGACGCCGCCATCCAGGACAGCCAGGGCCTCATCCACGACCGCACCCGCGAGCTCTTAGGCCCCACCGACCTCGGTGTGGTCTCCTTCCGCGCCCTGATGCTGAAAGCCGCTCGCGAACTCGCGCACAGCGGCGCCGCGCCCGCCGCCGCCCTCAATCCCGCCGCCTACCGCGTCCGCTCCGGCCTCATCGTCGCCCCCAACGCCACGCCCTTCGACCAGGTGATGACCGCCCGCTTCGGCCACCCCACCGGCCGCTGGGACCTGACCACCGAGGCGGTGGCGGCGGAGTGAGGCGCGCCGCCCTCACCCCACCCCGCTGCTGATCAGCCACATCGCGCCGGGCAGGCGCACGCTCTCGCCGTTCGCATGCGGCGCCAGGGCGTCGCGCAGCGACGCCACCGCGGCCGAGACCACCTCGGCCGGCTGATTGCGCAGCCAGCTGTTCACCGCGCCAATCAGCGTCGACTGCCGCACCGCTTCGTCCAGGCCGTGGCCGGCGGCGATGTCCAGGTCGAGGTCGAGTTTCTCGAACCGAGGCGCCGTCCAGCCGGCGGCTGTCAACACCTCGGCGGTGTGCGCCGGATCGGCGAACGCGAACATGCCGGGGGCGTGCGGAACGGGCGCCGGCCGCGGCGGCAAGTGGCGCGCCACCGCGGTCATCGGAACCTCCATCCACGGGTTCTCGGCCAGCGAGCGCCAGCACACCATCGCCAGCCGCGCCCTGGCATCGGCCGCGCCGCGCATGTTGGCGAACGCCGCCACCGGATCGCCGAAGAACATCACCCCGAAGGCCGAGGTCAGGAGGTCGAACCCATCCAATCGCGCCGTGGCGGGATCGGCCTGGCGCCAGTCGATGTTGGCGAGGCCCGCCGCCGCCGCCCGCGCCGCGCCCTCCGCCAGCATCGGCCCAGAGATGTCCAGCGCCGCCACCCGGCCAGACGGCCCGACGGCCCGCGCGAAGTCCAGCGTCGGCCCGCCGCAGCCGCAGCCGACGTCCAGCACCCGCTCGCCTGCCTGAGGCGCCGCGAACGCCAGCAGCGCCGCCGTCACTGGCGCCAGGGTGGCGTCCGTGTGCGCCTGCCGCTCCACCCAGGTGCGGCCCCCCTGCCCGTCCCAGAACGCCAGCATGTCGGCGTTCACGTCATCGGCTCTGGCCATCGCTCGCCTCCCCCGTCCCCGCCACGAGAATGAGCCGGCCAGCGGCGCCGTTCAACAAGCCGCCCGCGCCGAACCACCCTTGCGCTGGCGTCGCGTCAGGGCCTTAGCAGCAGCGCACACACTCACGGAGCGGCGCCGCCATGACCACCATCAAACGCTGGGTGCTGGCCCACAGGCCCGTGGGCGAGATCAAGCCGGGCGACCTGAAGCTGGTGGAGGAGCCGGCGCCGGAGCTGGCCGAGGGCCAGGTGCTGGTGCGCAACGTCTACCTCTCGCTCGACCCCACCAACCGCATCTGGATGAGCGACCGCGAGCAGTACATGCCGCCGGTGGAGATCGGCCAGACCATGCGCGGCGGCGGCGTCGGCGTGGTCGAGCGCTCGCGCTCGGAGCGCTTCCACCAGGGCCAGCTGGTCAATCCGGGCCTCGCCGGCTGGGCTACCCACACGGTGGTGAACGAGGGCATGCTGAACCCCGTGCCGCAGATCCCCGGCGTGCCGCTGACCGCGTTCATGAGCGTGCTGGGCGCCACCGGCGTCACCGCCTGGGCCGGGATGAAGCTGATCGGCGAGCCCAAGGCCGGCGAGACGGTGGTGGTCTCGGCCGCGGCCGGCGCCGTCGGCTCCATCGCCGCGCAGCTGGCCAAGCTCGATGGCGCACGGGTGATCGGCATCGCCGGCGGCGCCGACAAGTGCGCCTGGCTCACCGGCCCCTGCGGTCTCGACGGCGCCATCGACTACAAGCACGAGGACGTCGGCGCCGCCCTCGACCGCCTCTGCCCCAACGGCGTCGACGTCAATTTCGAGAACGTGGGCGGCGAGATCATGGAAGCGGTCTACAGCCGCATGAACAACTACGGCCGCATACCCCTCTGCGGCATGATCAGCGCTTACAACATCGATGGCCCCACCCCCGGCCCGAAGGACTTCTCGCGCCTGCTGATGCGGCGCCTGCTGGTGAAGGGCTTCATCGTCACCGACTACCTGCCGCGCTGGGGCGAGGCGATCGCCGCGCTGGCGCCGCTGGTGATCTCCGGTCGGCTGCAGTGGAAGACCCACGTGGTCGACGGCCTGGAGAACGCCCCCGACGCGGTGAAGCTGCTGTTCAGCGGCGCCCACGACGGCAAGCTGCTGGTCCGCGTTTCGCCCGAGCCCTGAGCACCTGCGTCCCATCTGGCGCCCTGGCGTCCCGCCCGTCGAGCCCCTACACTTTTTGAGGGACGAGTCCCGGTCCCGACGGGTCGCCCGCCGGCCGGGCGGATCGGGAGAGGGCGGATGGCCCCCGCCAAGTCTGACGACGACGACGGTGAGGTGGCGCGGCTGGCGCGGGCCAACGCCGCGCTGCGCCACACCGAAGCGCAGCTCGAATTCGCGCTCTGGGCCGGCAAGCTCGGCAGCTGGTCGCTCGATCTGCGCACCCGCCGCTACACCTTCTCCGACTATTGCCGCGTCAACTTCGGCCTCGGCCCCGACGATCCGTTCGACACTTACGAGGACGTGGCCGCGCGCATCCATCCGGACGACCGCGAGCCGCGTCACCGCGCCATCGAGACCGCCATCGCCACCGGCGCCGATCTCGACGTCGAATACCGCATCCTCCGCCCCGACGGCCGCATCGGCTGGATCCTGGCTCGCGGCCGCGCCAGCTTCGAGGACGGCCTTGCCGTGCGCCTGGCCGGCATCTCCCTCGACATCACCGACCGCAAGGAAGTCGAGGGCCGCCAGCAGCTGCTGCTCGACGAGCTTAACCACCGCGTGAAGAACACCCTGGCCTCGGTGCAGTCGATCGCCATGCAGACGCGCCGCTTCGCCGCCGAGCCCGCCGACTTCGACGCCACCTTCATCGCCCGCCTGGGCGCCCTGGCCCAGGCCCACGAGCTGCTCAGCGCCGCGGCCTGGGACGGCGCCTCCCTGGCCAGCGTCATCCAGCGCACGCTGGCGCCTTATTTGTACGAAGGTGAGGGCTCGCGCGTTGTGTTCGGCGGCCCGGCGGTGCGGCTCGGCCCCAACGCCGCGGTGACCCTCAACATGGCCTTCCACGAACTCACCACCAACGCCGCCAAATACGGCGCGCTCTCCACGCCGGCCGGCCGCGTCGACATCGAATGGCGCGAAGGCCCCGGCCGCGGCGTCGACATCGACTGGCGCGAGCGCGGCGGCCCGGCCGTCGAGCCCACCCGTCGCCGCGGCTTCGGCACCCGCCTCATCGAGCAGGGCCTGACGCACGAGCTGGGCGGCGAAGCGCAGCTGGTGTTCCAGCCGCAGGGCCTGTGGTGCCGCCTGCGCTTCCCGCCCTCGGCCAAGCTGGGGCTGGCGGCATGAACCCCGCCGCCCTCCCGGACCTCACCGGCTTGCGCATCCTCGTGGTCGAGGACGAGGCGCTGGTAGCGATGATGATCGAGGACCAGTTGACCGACCTCGGCTGCGTCGTGCTCGGCCCCGCCGGCAACGTCGCCCAGGGTCTGGCGGTGCTGGACGCTGCCGCCCCGCCCCTTGATGGCGCGGTGCTCGACGTCAATCTCGCCGGCGAGAAGGTCTACCCCATCGCCGACGAACTCACCCGCCGCCACATCCCCTACATCTTCGCCACCGGCTACGACCTCGCCGGCATCGCCCCCGCCTTCGCCGCCACCCCCACCCTCGCCAAACCCTTCGCCGCCCTGGCGCTGGCCACGATGCTGGGACGGACGGTGGGACGCGGGCGCTGAGCGCCGTCCGGGGCAACCGGCGATGGCTGGCGCCGGACGCAGACCATCGCCGAGCGCCGGCCCGGCCCGGCCCGCATGGCTTTCGCTGCCGCGCGAGCCTCGCTAGGGTCCGGCCACACCCTGGTGGCGTTGTAGAGCGGCATGGCCGACGTATTCATCTCTTATGCCCGATCGACGGCGGGGCAGGCCCAGGCGATCGCCGAAGCCTTGCGGGCGCTCGGCTACGAGGTCTGGCGCGACGACGAGCTTCCCGCGCACCGAGATTATGCCGCCGTGATCGAGGAGCGTCTGAAGGACGCCAAGGCCGTCGTGGTCATCTGGTCGTCCGATGCGACGAAATCGGAATGGGTGCAGTCGGAGGCCGATAGGGCCCGTCTGCAGCGCAAGCTGGTTCAGCTCTCAGTCGATGGCGCGCCGATCCCGATGCCCTTCGATCGCATCCAGTGCGCCGACATGACCGGCTGGACCGGCGACCTCACCGCGCCCGGCTGGCGCAAGGTCGTGGGCAGCATCGCCGAACTCGTCGGCGTCGGCGCCGCCGCCCCGGTCGAGGTGGGGCCGGCCTCCGCGCAGTTGCTCTCCAAGCCGTCCATCGGCGTCCTGCCGTTCGCCAATCTGAGCAACGATCCCGAGCAGGACTACTTCGTCGACGGCATGGTCGAAGAGATCGTCGCGGCGCTGTCGCGCTACAAGTCGATCTTCGTGGCGGCCGCCGGTTCCAGCCTGATTCACAAAGGTGAGGCGATCGGACCCAGAGAGGCGGCGCGCGAACTGGGCGTGCGCTATCTGCTCGAGGGCAGCGTGCGCAAAGCGGGCGGCCGCGTTCGCATCGCCGTGCACCTGACCGACGCACGGGACGGCGCGCAGATCTGGAGCCAGCGCCTAGACGACACCCTGGAGGACGTCTTCGCCTTGCAGGACCGGGTGGCCTTGCAGATCGCCGGCGCCCTCGAAGCCACGATGGAAGAGCGCGACCTGCGTCTGATGTCGCCGCGCCCGCCGGGCAACGCCAGCAGCTACGATCTCTATCTGCGCGCCATCCGCCCGTTCCGCGCCTACCGGAAGGCCGAGATGTTGTCGGCGATCGAACTGCTGGACCGCGCCATTGAGGTCGATCCGACCTTCGCCGCCGCGATGTCGCAGTCGGGCGTCTGCCATCGCCAGGTGGTCGAGCATGGCTGGTGCGACGACCCGGAGAGCTACCGGCGGCGCGGACTCGAGCTGGTCGAGCGCGCCCTCAGCCTTGCCGGAAGCGACGCCAGGGTCCTGGCGCAGGCGGCGGTGGGCCTGGCGGGCCTGGAAGGCAGCTTGGACCGCTCCATGCTGCTGATCGACCGCGCCATCGCGCTCAATCCGGCCTCGTCCTTCGTCTGGCTGGTCAGCGGCGCGCTGCAGCTGCGCAAAGGCGAGCCGGACCTCGCGGCCGATCACCTTGAGCGCGCCATGCGCCTCGACCCGATCTCGGAGCTGAACGGGTCCTACCGCATGTACCTGGCGGCGGCGCGCTTTCAGCAGGGACGGTTTGACGACGCCCTGGCCCTGTTTCAGACCACCACCAGCCGGCTTCCGGTCAGCTATGCCGTGCTGGCCGCCCTCCATGGTCATCGGGGCGAGACCAGCCTTGGCCAGGCGGCGTTAAAGAAGTTCGATGGCCTCGACGCTGGCTCCATCGAGCGCCTCGCCGACATCTGGTTTCGCCGCCCCGAGCACCGCAAGCTGCTCGAGGACGGCATCGCGCTCGCCCAAGGCGTCGCCGCGGCGCCAACCCCGGCCTAGCCGCGCACGTACTGCAGGAACTCCTGGCGGGTGCGCGGGTCGTCGCGGACCACGCCCAGCAGCGTGCTGGTGGTCAGCTCCGAGCCCGGCGTGTTGACCCCGCGCATGGTCATGCAGCTGTGTTCCGAGCGGATCACCACGCCCACCCCGCGCGGCTGCAGCACTTCCTGGATCGCCTCGGCGACCTGCGCCGTCAGCTTCTCCTGAATCTGCAGGCGCCGGGCGAAGCCCTGCACCACCCGCGCCAGCTTCGAGATGCCCACCACCCGGTGCTCCGGCAGGTAGCCGACGTGGGCCAGTCCCAGGAACGGCAGCATGTGGTGCTCGCAGAAACTCACCACCGGGATGTTGGTCAGCACCACCAGCTCGTCGTACCCGCCCACTTCCTCGAAGGTGCGCTGCAGGTAGTCGCGCGGGTCGGCGTCGTACCCCGCGAACAGCTCCTCATAAGCCCGCGCCACCCGCGCCGGCGTCTCCAGCAGCCCCTCGCGCTCGGGATCGTCGCCCGCCCACTGGATCAGCGTGCGCACCGCCGCCTCCGCCTCGTCCCGCGTCACCGCCCGTTCGGACATCCCGCCACCTCCCGATCTCCACCGTTCACGCCACCCAACGCGCAACAGCGCCGCTTGCTCCGCTGTGCGCAAGCCGCGCCGCTCCCCGTATAGCCACAAACCATAGTGTCATTCCGGAGAGCCGCGCAGCGGACTCATCCGGGACCTGCTTCGCATCGCCGTCGCTCAGCAGATCCCGGCTCTCCGCGCTTCGCGCACCGGCCGGGATGACACCGCTTTTTGAAAGCGTGGCAATTCCGGCTGGAGCCACAAGCAAAAACGGCCCCAGCGCACTGGCTGGGGCCGTCATTGTTGCCGGAGCGGTTCTTTACGACCGTCCTTCTGGCGGGACCGACGAGGGGGCATCGGTCCAGGCCTTGCGTTGATTGAACGCCGTTGCAGCCAAAACGCTCCCGCCACCCGTCGGCAATGCCGCCGCCGGCCAGCCTATCGCCCGCCCTCATGCAGGCGCCGCAGCCGGGCCAGATGCGCGTCGTCGCCCATGGCCGGGTCGATCTCATGGCGGAACACGTCGGACAACCGCTGGCGCACGGCCGCCGTCTCCTCCGCGGTCAGCGCGCGGCCGCCGCCGTCCAGCAGCCCGTCCAGCCAGACACAGAAGCTTTGGCTGTCCATCAGCACAGCGGCGGCGGCTGCACGACCGGCGGGAGGTCGGGGCCCTCTGGCCGCGGATCGCGAACCGGCTGTGGCGGCGCGACCGGCGAGCGGTCGGGAACCGGGGCCGGCGCATCAGGCCGCCGCCGCGGCGCCTCCAGCCCCACCCGTTGAGGCTCGATCTCATGGTGAAACACCATGTCGAGGTGCCGGCGGATCATCGCCGCCTGCTCCGCCGAAATCGTCGTCACATCGCCGCTGAGCTCGAAGAAGCCCTGCAGCCAGTAACAGAAGTCCCTGCTTTGCATCGTCCGCTCTCTGAAAGGACTCCGAGGCGCGCGCCGCGGAGCATCACCCCAGCAGCGCCGGATTGCCCCGCACCGCGCCGCCCGGGCCCGGCGCCGCGTCACGCGCCACCCCCGCCTCCGCCTCCACCTCCTCGCGCATCTCCACGATCTCGCGTTCGGTGCGCTGCTCAAGGCCGATAAAGCTGTTCTGCGCCTCGTTCAGGGCGCGGATCAGCTCGTCCAGCTTCACCTGCAGCGCCTGACCCTCGCGGTTCTGCGTGTTCTGGATCAGGAACACCATCAGGAAGGTGACGATGGTGGTGCCGGTGTTGATCACCAGCTGCCAGGTGTCGGAATACTTGAAGAACGGGCCGCTGAGGGCCCACACAATCACCACCAGCGCGCACAGAATGAAGGCCGCCGGCCGCCCCGTCGCCCGCGAGATGGCGTTCGCCGCCTTCTCAAACACTTCTTCCACGGCGCGCCTCCTCGGAACCTTGGCCGAAGACATCAACGAAGCGCGCGCCAAGCGGTTCACCGCGGCGCCCATCACGCCACGCCGCGCCGCGCCGCCCCGAACGTCCGGATCCGGCGCTAAGCCGCCGCGCTCGCCAGCGCGGCCCGCGTCCAGGCGACGATCTGGCTGGCCGGCATGGCCCCGGCGGTCTGCGCGATCACCTGTCCGTCGCGGATCAGGAACAGCGCCGGAATGCCCGACACGCCCAGCGCGCCAGCCGCCGCCGGCTCGGCGTCCGAGTTCAGCTTCAACAGGCGCACGTCCGGCTCCAGCGTCTTCGCCGCCGCCGCGAACTGCGGCGCCATCGACTTGCACGGCCCGCACCACGGCGCCCACACGTCCAGCAGCAGCGCCGCGCCCTTGGTCCCGCTCCGATGCGCCCCCAACTCCGCCCCCGACACCTCCACCGGCGCCCCCGTCAACACCGCCTCGTGACACTTCCCGCACTTGGCTTGGCGAGCGTCGCGGTCAGAGGGGATGAGGTTGAGGGCGCGGCAGTGGGGGCAGACGAACTGGGACATCGAGGCGGTTGCCATCCTGAGCATGAGACTAGCGGTGAGGCGGACGAGATATAGGAGTTCAGAGGC
>DASXZG010000077.1:0-29786 GCA_036502045.1 Caulobacteraceae bacterium
GCCGGTCTCGTAGGCGTAGATGCGGGCGCCGAGGCCGTCGCCGACCAGCAGCACGCCACCCGGGGCGAAAGCGAGCGCGCTCGCGGATTTCAGTTGCACGCCTTGCTGCGACGAGCGCTCGAGCGTGTTGGTGTCGCCAAATTGCGCCATGGTGTTCTCCCTAGAAATTGGCCCGCGGAAAATCGGTTTGGGCTGAATGCGGTTGCCCCTGCGTCCTACGCCTTTTCCGGCACCGTCGCCACCGCCGCCGACTCTCAAAAACCGACGCCGCCTGCTAAGATTCGGCGTCCAACAGGGTGGTGTGATGCGCGTCTCGAAACTGGCGGCCGGCATGGCGCTGGCGGCGATATGGATCGGCCCGGCCGTCGCCCAGACCTGGTCGCAGACGACGCAGAACGCCGACTCCACCGAGACCTACTTCATCGACACCGCGTCGATCACCCGCAGCGGCGACATCGCCCACGTCTGGGTGCGCATCGACTTCGCGACGCCGCAGGTGGATGAGGATTCGTCGAAGACCTACACCCGCACCCTCAGCCACTGGACTTACGATTGCGCCAAGTCCCAGGCGCGCGACGACTCGATCACCGACACCGACGCCGATGGCGCCGTGATCTGGTCATCCACGGCGAAGGGCGCGGACGCGGACTGGTCGCCCACGCTGCCGGGCACCATTGGGCAGGCCTTGATGAACGCCGCCTGCGCCGCGGCGTCGGCTGGGGCGACGCCGGCGGAAACCCCTGCCCCTGCCCCGGGGCCGACGGAGACGCAGGCCAGCGATCAGCCGCCCGCCGTCGCCCAGGCGTCAGCCGCCAAGCCGGCGCTGCCGATCGGGCCGGACTCCACCGGCGAGTGGCGGCTGGCCGGAAAGGACGATCATGACGAGTACTATGTGGCGGTCGCCAGCGTGAGCAAGACCCCAACCGACCACGTCTATTCCTACATCTCCAAACTGGCGCCCCTGGACGACACGGCGGCTGACGCGCAGACCCAGTTCAGCCTGGTTCTGATCGACTGCAAGCTCAAGGTCTTCGGCCTGGTGACCACGGACAGCTACGACGCCAAGATGAGCTTCGTCGGCAGCGAGACGACGTCGGACTCCGACTTCAAGCCTTCGCCGATCACCGAGAGCTCCATCGCCGACGCGGAGCGAGCCATCGTCTGCGGCGCCGAGGGCGAAGGCTAAGTCAACGCACATTGACATAGCTGGCGTTGGCGCGGATGTTGCCCGCTGGCGCAGCTCCGCGCGCCCACGAGGAAACGCCATGAACATCGCCGTCAAGATCGATGCCGCCAACGAAGCGGAGACCACGCCGCTCGCCGAGCTGAACCCGGGACACACGCCGCGCTTCCAGAACGACACCATCTGGCCGGTGTTCGAGCGGCTGCGGCGCGAGGCGCCGGTGCATTTCACCGCCGAGAGCGAGTTCGGCCCCTACTGGTCGGTCTGCACCTGGGACGACATCATGGCGGTGGACACCGACCACGAGTCGTTCTCGTCGGCGGAGGGCATCGGCCTGCCGAACCTCGAGCAGGTGGAATTGCAGGAAAAGGCGCTGGTCGCGATGGGCCAACAGCGCCGCCGCAACGGCGCCGGCTTCATCACCATGGACGAGCCGCAGCACAGCGTGCACCGCAAGGCGGTCAGCCCCACCGTGGCGCCGTCCAACATTCTGAAGATGTCGCCGATCGTGCGCGAGCGGGCCGGCGCTATCCTGGACAGCCTGCCGATCGGCAAGCCGTTCGACTGGGTCGACCTGGTCTCCAAAGAGCTGACCGCCATGACCCTGGCCACGCTGTTCGACTTCCCGTTCGAGGACCGCCGCAAGCTGACCTATTGGTCCGATATGTTCACCAACTCGCCTGGCCACGGCCCGGTGAAGAGCTGGGAGGACAAGGCCCGCGCGGCGATGGAGTGCTTCGGCTCGTTCCAGCAGTTGTGGGAAACGCGCAAGCAGCAGGAACCTGGCATCGACCTGATCTCCATGCTGCAGAACCACCCGGAGACGGCGGCGATGTCGCCCGAGCAGTACCAGGGCACCGTGGTGCTGCTGATCATCGGCGGCAACGACACCACCCGCAACACCATCTCCGGCAGCGTCTACTGGCTGAACAAGAACCCCGGCGAATACGCCAAGCTGCGCGCCAATCCCGAGCTGGTGACGCCGATGGTGTCCGAGACCATCCGCTTCCAGACCCCGCTGGCGCACATGAGCCGCATCGCGACCCGCGACGTCGTGGTCGGCGGCCAGCAGATCAAAGAGGGCCAGCGGGTCGTGATGTGGTACATCTCCGGCAACCGCGATGAGGCGGCGGTGGACAACCCCAACGCCTACATCATCGACCGCGCGCGGCCTCGCCATCACATGTCGTTCGGCTTCGGCGTGCACCGCTGCGTCGGCAACCGTGTCGCCGAGATGCAGCTGACCATCATCTGGGAAGAGATCCTCAAGCGCTTCCCGGAGATTCGCCTGGTCGAAGAGCCGGCACGCACCTACTCGTCGTTCGTGCACGGCTACGAGAGCATGCAGGTGATCATCCCGTCGCGGAACTGACGTGAGCGCGACCCTCGACCTGACGCGGCCGCCGCCCAGGCGCCGCGACGCCGCGGCCACCCGCGCGGCGATCCTGGAAGCGGCCAAGGCGCAGTTCGCGGCGCTGGGCTACGACCGCGCGGCGCTGCGCGACATCGCCGCCGAGGCGGGCGCGGATGTGTCGCTGATCAAGCGCTATTTCGGCGGCAAGGAGGGCCTCTTCACCGAAGCGCTGAAGGCGTCGTTCAGTTCGGACCGGCTGAAGGGCTGGCGCCGCGAGAGCTTCGCTCACGACGTGGCGGTGATGATGGCCGACAACGCACCGGCCGACGCGCGCACCGACAGCTTTCAGTTCCTGCTGCGCGCGGCCACGTCACCCACCACCGCGCCGCTGCTCAGCGTGGCGGTGCAGGAGCGCTTCCTGGCGCCGATCGCCGACTGGCTGGGGGGCGCGGAAGCGCAGGCCCGCGCCCGGGTGCTGGCGGCCGTCTTCATCGGCTTCCTGGTCGAGCGGCTGATCCGCGGCGAGGCGCTGACCGGCCGCGAGCGCGACGTGTTCGTGGCGCGCGCCGCCAGCGCGTTCGAGACGCTGCTGGACTAGCGCCGGAGCGGACGGCCGGCGGCTAGTAGCGGTCCGGCGTTGCAGCGGCGCCAGCAACCACCCCCGTACCGCCGCCGATGGCCGCGCCGATCGCCGCGCCCGGGCCGCAGCCGACGGGGATGGTGAGGATGCAGCCGATGACGGCGCCGATGCTGGCGCCGGCCGCGCCGCCGCTGAGCGCGCGCACGCCGGGGCGCGGCGCGTCGGGGTCATCGCGATCGTACGGACGATCCTGATAGTAAGCGTGCCGGTAGTAGCCGCCACCGTAGTAACCGGGCGGCGGCGCGGGCGGCGCATAAGAGCCAGGCGGGGCGTAGCCCTGAGGCGCGTATCCTTGGGGCGGATAGTAGCCTTGCTGGGGGTAGTAGCCTTGCGGTGGGTAGTACCCTTGCGGCGGATAGTAGGCCGGCGGCGGGTAGCCTTGCTGCGGCGGGTAGTAGGCAGGCTGGGCGACGGCGACGCCAGCGAGCATCGCGCTGGCGGCGATCCCGGTGATCAAGCTGCGCATCATGCCAATTCTCCTGAAGTTCCAACGTCCCGATCCGGACTCTAGCGCCACCACGAGTTGCGCATCGTCGGCTGGGCGACACGGGAGTGTGCGACGTCTCGGCGCTCCCAGCCCGATGACATCCGCCTTCGCACCTGAACCGGGGATGAAGGCCGTTGTCAGGCGACGCCGGCACGAAGGCTGCACGGCGCGGGCGGATCAGCGTATCGAGAGGGCTATGACAGTCGTCGCAACCACCAAGCCGCACTCGGCCACCTGGACCTTTTTCCAGGGCGACTGGCGCGAGGGCAACGTCGCCATCATGGGTCCGCGCACCCACGCCGCCTGGCTGGGCTCGATGGTGTTCGACGGCGCCCGCATCTACGACGGCTGCGCGCCGGATCTGCTGCCCCATCTGCAACGCGTCAACGAGAGCGCCCGGCGCTTCCGACTGAACCCCATGGTCAGCGAAGACGAGTGGATGGACCTGACGCGGGACGGGCTGAAGCGCTTCGCCCCGGGCGCGGCGCTTTACGTGCGACCTATGTACTGGCCCGACACCGGGGCCATCGGCGGCGGGGTGAAGTACGAGCCGGAGAGCACCTGCTGGTGCCTGTGCCTCTACGAAGCGCCGATGCCGGGGCCGCGCGACCTGGCGATCACGCTCTCGCCGCAGCGGCGCCCCTCGATTGAGACCGCGCCAGTGGACGCCAAGGCCGGCTGCCTCTACCCGAACAACGCCCGCGCTCTCTTCGAAGCGGCCGATCGCGGCTTCGACAACTGCCTGCTCACCGACATGCTGGGCAACGTCGCCGAGCTCGCCAACTCCAACGTGTTCATGGTCAAGGACGGGGTGGTGATGACGCCGGCGCCGAACGGTACGTTCCTGGACGGGATCACCCGCCGCCGCACCATCCAGCTGCTGCGCGACGCGGGCGAGACGGTGGTGGAGACCTCGTTGCGCTATCGCGACTTCCAGGACGCCGACGAGATCTTCTCTTCGGGCAATTTCGCCAAGCTGTCGGCGATCACCCGCATCGACCAGCGCCCGCTGCAGGCGGGGCCGGTGTTCCGCAAGGCGGCAGAGCTGTATCGGGATTTTGCGGCTGAGAGCCGGGTTTAGCGGCCGGCGCCGTCACCCCTCGCCCTCCCACTTGCTTCGCAAGCGGGCCCCTCCCTCTCCCCTCCGGGAGAGGTAAAAAGGGCGCCGCTCAAACACCTCTCCCAGAGGGAGAGGGAGGGGCCCGACCGCGCAGCGGTTGGGAGGGTGAGGGGTTACGGGGCCGGCCGCTTGGCCGCCAGCGCCTGCGCTCTGATCCCGCTCAGAGTGGCTGTCGGGCTGATGCCGTCAGGGTCGAACTTCACGTGGATGATCGCAGGCTGGCCCGAGGCCACCGCCGCCTCGAAGGCCGGGGCGAAGTCCGCGGTGCGCTCGACCGTGGCGCCGAAGCCGCCGAAGGCGCGGGCGTAGGCGGCGAAGTCGGGGTTCTTCAGGTCGGTGGCGATGACGCGGCCGGGGTATTCGCGCTCCTGGTGCATGCGGATGGTGCCGTAGAGCGAATTGTCGAACACCAGCACGATCACCGGCAGGCCGTACTGCACCGCCGTGGCGAACTCCTGGCCGTTCATCAGGAAGTCGCCGTCGCCGCTGACGGCGACCACGCGGCGGCCGGGGTGGAGGCGCTGCATGGCGATGGCGGCCGGCACCCCGTAGCCCATCGAGCCGGAGTTGGGGCCGAGGTGCCCGCCGAGGCGGCGCACGCGGTAGAAGCGGTTGATCCAGGCGGCGAAGTTGCCAGCGCCGTTGGTCAGGATGGCGTCGTCCGGCAGGTTGTCCCGCAGCCAGATCACGATCTCGGCGATGTTGACCGGGCCGGGCTGCGGCGTCGGCGCCTCGGACCAGGCGAGGTACTCGGCGTGGGCCGCATCTGCGCTTCCGGCCCAGGCGAATGCGCTCGGCGAAGGCGCGTCCGCGAGCAACGGCGCGATGGCGCGCGGCGAGGCAGTGAGGCCGATGTGAGGCTGCCAGACGCGGCCGATCTCGGCGGCGTCCGGGTAGATGTGGATCAGTTTTGTCTGCGGCGCCGGGATATCCCAAAGCCCGTAGCTCTGGGTCGTCACTTCCGACAGCCGGTCGCCGAGCGCGATGACGAGGTCCGCGGCCTTGACGCGCGCGACCAGCTTCGGGTTCGCGCCAAGCCCCAGATCGCCGGCGTAGCTCGGGTGCAGGGGGTCGAATAGCGGCAGGCGGCGGAAGCCTGTGGCCACGGGCAGCCGCCAGCGCTCGGCGAAGGCGGTGACGGCGGCGCGGGCGTCCTCGTCCCAGCGGCTGCCGCCCAGCAGCAGGAACGGCGATTTCGCCGCCGACAGCGCCTGCAGCATTGCCTCGAAGGCGTCGGAGTCCGGCCCGGCTTCCGCCCCCTCGAAGGGCGGCGCGTCGGCGATGCTCACCGCCTCGACCAGCATGTCCTCGGGTAGCGCCAGCACCGCCGGGCCGGGCCGGCCGCTGGTGGCCACCTGGAAGGCGCGGGCGACGTATTCGCTGACCCGGGCCGCATCGTCGATCTCGGCCGCCCACTTGGCCATCGAGCCGAAGACGGCGGCGTAGTCGAGCTCCTGCCAGGCCTCGCGGCCCTTCACCTCGCGGCTCACCTGGCCGACGAACATGATCATCGGCGACGAGCCTTGGCGGGCGATGTGGACGCCGTGCGCGGCGTTGGCCGCGCCCGGTCCCCGTGTAACGAAGCAGACGCCGGGTCGGCCGGTGGTCTTGCCGACGGCTTCGGCCATGATTGCCGCGCCGCCCTCCTGGCGGCAGACCGTGACCTCGATCTGGCGGTCGTACATGGCGTCGAGCGCGGCGAGATAGCTCTCGCCCGGCACGCAGAAGACGTGCTGGACGCCGTGCAGGACCAACTGGTCGACCAGCGCCTCGGCGGCGGTACGCGTCGCGTTCATGGGGAGGGTTCTTAAGGCCCGAACACCACCATTTCGGTAAACGCCAGATCGTTAAGACGCGGCGGGTTCGGACCCTTGAAATAGCGGGGGGTGCGGCCGGGGAAGAAGCGCCCCGGCAGCCCTGGAATCGGCCCTTCGGCGTCGCAGATCAGCAGCGCCGCGCCCTGTCCCAAAAGAAACCGGCCGAGCGGACCGGCACAGGCCACCAGCGCCGCCGTGTCCCGCGCATAGACAAGCTGCGCGGCGCCCAGCGGCACGCGCTCAAGCTTTCGGCGCAGGAAAACGAACGGCTGCGGGTTGCCCGCAGTCTCGACAATCAAAGCCTGGCAGCCGGCCGCTTCGTGGGCGCGCAGCAGCTCGTATTCAGGGATCGCGGCGTCGGCGTCGGATACTGGTCGCACCCGCCCTGCCCCGCCGAGCTTGAGCGCCGGCAAGGCCGCGAACTGGCCCTGCGAATAGCGCCGATAGCCCAGCGCTTCGAGGATCGGCCAGGTGTGGGTCGCCGCCGAGGTGTTGAGGTAGGTGACATGCTTCAGCTTGCTGGCCTGCATCGCCAGCATGGCCGCATGGCCGCGGTGCTCGGGTTCGACGTACCAGCTGGAGACATTGGCGCGGACCTGGCCGCCGACCTCGCTGAAGATCAGCAGCAGCGCGCCGACCACCACGCCGTCCGCCTCCAGCAGATAGCCGAATTCGGGGCAGCCTTCAGGCGCGCCGCGGGCCGCGAGGGTGTCCAGCGCGCTGGCCCAATAGTTGCGTGGCTTGGCCGGAAAACCCCGGGCGAGCAGCTCGGTCACCGCCCCGATATCGGCGGCGGCGATCTGGCGGCAGCGGACCTGGGGCGAAGGCGACATTGGAGACTAGCTACGATGCTTGCGGTTAAGGAAGCTCAGCAAGAAGCGGGCCCAGGCGTGCGGGAAACCGTCCTCGCCAAGTTCCGCGAGGTGGCCGGGGCGCAGGGCAAGACGCTCGGGCCGCTCACCGACGCGCTGGTGCTGCTGGAGAGCGGACTGGATTCGCTCTGCTTCGCCATCATCGTGGCGACGCTGGAGGACGAGCTTGGCTACGATCCCTTCACCGAAGCCGAGGATGTCTACTTCCCCGTGACCCTGGGCGACTTCATCCGGTTCTATGAGCGCCGACCCGCCTGAGACGCTGCGCGCGGCGCTGGCCGCCTCGACGCGGCTGGACGCGCGCTGGCTCTACGGCGCGAGCGCCGACGTGCGGCTGGCCGACCTGGCCGCCAGCGCCTGCCTTGACGCCGACCTCACCGGCCGCAGCGTGCTGCTGCGCGTCGCCGACCCGCTCTACGCGGCGCTGGCGCTGGTGGCGCTGGACGGCGTCGCCCGCCGCATCGTGCTCTGCCCGCCGGACCTGACGGACGAGGCGCTGCCCGGCGTGATGGCCACCGCGGGAATCGAGGCAATCGCATTTGATGAGAGCGCGCCGGTTGAAGCGGCCGGGTTGATCGCAGCGAGGATTGCCCTGCCATCGCCGTCGTCACAGGCACACCATGATCCCTTCCCCCTTGCGGGGAAGGGGCAGGGGATGGGGGTGTCAGCGCAAGCGGCTAAGGTTGGCCGTGGGTGCAAGCCGGCAAACACCGAGCTTGCACCCCCACCCCCGCCTCCTCCCCGCAGGGGGGAGGGGAGTCCGAAGCCGACTGAGTGGGTGATGTTCACCTCCGGGACCTCAGGGCCGCCGAAGCTGGTGACGCACACCCTGGCGGGCCTCACCGGCGCGATCCGCCCCTCGGACGACGCGCCGATCTGGGGCACGTTCTATGACATCCGCCGCTACGGCGGCCTGCAGATCCTGCTGCGCGCGCTGGTCGGCGGCGGCTCGCTGGTGGTGGGCGCGCCTGCGGAGCCGTTCGCGGACTATCTGACCCGCGCCGCCCGACTCGGCGTCACCCACCTTACCGGCACGCCCTCGCACTGGCGCCGCGCCCTGATGAGCCTCGAGAGTCGGGCGCTGAACCCCGCTTACGTGCGCCTTTCCGGCGAGATCGCCGACCAGGCCGTACTGGACGCGCTGAAAGCCCGCTTCCCCCGCGCGCCGATCGGCCATGCCTACGCCTCCACCGAAGCCGGCGTCGGCTTTGAGGTCAACGACGGTCTGGAAGGCTTTCCGGCCGAGTTCGTCGGCCGCCCGGGCGCGGTGGAGCTGAAGATCGTGGACGGCGCGCTGGCGCTGCGCTCGGGCCGCACCGCCGGCGGCTACCTGAACACGGACGCGCCGGCGCTGGACGGCGCCGACGGCTTCGTCGATAGCGGCGACATGGTCGAGCTGCGCGGCGCGCGCTATCACTTCGTCGGCCGCCGCAACGGCGTCATCAACGTCGGCGGCCTGAAAGCGCATCCGGAGGAGATCGAGGCGGTGATCAACCGGCATCCGGCCGTGCGTGCGTCGCTGGTCAAGTCGCGCAAGAGCCCGATCACTGGCGCCATCGCCATCGCCGACGTGGTGCTGGCCGACGCCGGCGCGGACGAAGGCGCGGTGCGCGCGGAGATCATCGAGGCCTGCCGGCGCGAGCTGGCGCCGTTCAAGACCCCGGCGATGATCCGCTTCGTCGCCGCCCTGCCGATGACCGCCGGCGGCAAGCTGGACCGCGCAGCGGCGCCGAAGGAGACCGCCGTTGCGTAGCGTGATCGTCACCGGCGCCAGCCGGGGCATTGGCCTGGCCATCGCCACGCGCCTCGCCGGCGCCGGCTACAGCGTCGCCGCGGTCGCCCGCACCGAGGGACCAGCCCTGACCGAGGCCATCGCCGCCAGCGAGCGCCGCATCGCCTTCACCCCCTTCGACCTCACCCAGCTCGACGCCATCCCCGAGCTGGTGCGCGGACTGCGCGCCGTCGGCCCGATCTGGGGGCTGGTGAACAATGCCGGGCTGGGCACGGACGGCCTGCTGGCCAACATGCACCCTTCGCAGGTGGAGGCGATGATCCGCCTCAACGTCACCGCTCCGATCCTGCTGACCAAGCACGTGGCGCGCGGCATGATGACCGACCAGGCCGGCGGGCGGATCGTCAACATGTCGTCGATCATCGCCTCGACCGGCTACTCGGGCCTGTCGGTCTACGGCGCCACCAAGGCGGCGATGGTGGGCTTCTCCAAGTCGCTGGCGCGCGAGCTGGGCCGCATGAACGTCACCGTCAACGCCATCGCCCCGGGCTTCATCGACACCGAGATGACCGCCGGCCTGGGCGACGAAGGCCGCGACCAGGTGATGCGCCGCAGCGCGCTGCGCCGCCTCGCCGAGGTGGACGACGTGGCCGCCATGGTGGAACTGCTGATGGGCGACGGCGGCAAGAACATCACCGGCGCGGTGATGACCATCGACGCGGGGAATACGGCCTAGATCGCGATAGGTTCAGCTTGAACGCTGAATCGCGATCTACACTTTTGAATCTAGAGCAAAATTCAGCTTTCGGGCGATTCCGGCTGAAAGCTGCTTGCTCTAGCGGCCGGTGCTGCGCGGATCGTTGAGGCCAGAGGGCGCGGCGCCGCCGGTGGAGCGCGGATCGTTCGGCATCGGGCGCGTGGGGCCGTTGGCCAGGTAGGACCTGGATCGCTTCATGACGGGAGCCGCTGGCGGCCGGCGGCGATGAAGGCCTCGGCCCGGTCGGCGCGCCACTGCCGATTGGCGGTGCCACGTTCGCGCGACGTCGACCGGCGCCGCTCCACCGAGTGGAAGACCTTGCGCGTCAGACCGTAGAGCCAGACGAGCATCGCGCCACCCTCGGGCGGCGACACGCCCTCTTCCAGCGCCGCCTGCAGGGTGCGTTGCACCAGCTGTTCGGCTTCGCCGTCTTCCTGGGTGAGGCGACGCGCATAGATCAGCAACTGGTCCTCGAGGCCGAGGATCTCCCGGCGCAGTTCGGTTTCGGTTGTCACGGCGACCTTTCGACCCGACACGCGAGGTGGGTGGCGTGGGGGCGAGACGGCGGCGGCCAATCCGACGCGATCTTAGAATCTCTACGAAGCATCCGCAGGTTAGCACGCCGGCCAGGCTCAGGCATGCGAATACGGCCGAGGGGTCAGGTCGCCGCCGCTTGGGTCTCGTCATCGAGGATCAACGCGTCGAAATCGAGGATGCTGCGCTTCAGGTCGGCGATGGCGGCGAGGGAAATGTCCACGCCCGCCGCCTTCAGGCTGAGCTGGCCGGTTTGGAACATGTCCAGCTGCTTGATCAGCATGCTGCGCAGGTCACGCCACTGCTGGACGACGATAGGATCGGTTCTCATCGCCTACATATGGGGCCGCCCGCGCGACCAGTCATCTCCGCAAGCTTTCCGCGGCCCGCAGGCGTACTGTCGCGCCCGACCGGCTCGGTGCTTTGAGCCCTTCTTCTGAAAGGGCGATCCGATGAACGGCATGCAGCAGTGGGCGGCCCACGCCAAGATCGCGGCGCTGATCCGCAAGCTCGACGAAACCATGAGCAGCGAGCGGCGCGCGCAGCTGGTCGGCGAGTTGGGCGATGAGGAAGCCAAGCTCAGGCGCCTCAAGCAGGGCGCCGCTTCGTGACCGGCATTCCGGCCGACCCCTTCGAGCGTGGCCGGGCTGCGTTCAGGCTGGGCGTCCCGCGCGAGTCCATCCCTTACCCTAAAGGCGCCGAAGGCGACCGCTGGAACGAGGGCTGGGATGCCGGCCACGACGCCACTCACCCGCGCCGCCGAATGTCCTGATCGAACAGCGCCTCAGCGGCGGCGGACGAACTTCAGCGCGGTGCGCGTGTCCGAGAAGCTGCACACCTTGGTGTCCACCAGGCCGAGCGGCCTGGCGGCCGCCATGACCTCGACGTCCTTCAGGCGCGCCGCTTTGCCTTTCAGCGAGACGATCCAGAGCGCGCCGCGTGGGGCGAGGCGCGGGAGCAGGGACCCGATGGCGGCGAGGTCGGCGGCGCTGTCGGCGCCGTAGAAGATCAGGTCGAGGTCGTCGCCGGTCACCAGCGGCGCGGCGGCGGCCAGGTCCGCGGCGAAGTCGGCGTCGTTCAGGTTCACGATCGCGGCGCGGGCGCCGGCCGCGACGCCCAGTTTCTGCAGCCTTCCTTTCGGGCTGAGCATGGCGTCGGCCCAGCTCTTGGCGGGCGTCGGCAAGTGGAAGCGCGCGCCGCCCGCCAGCACCAGGTCGCGGCCGTCGGCGGCGACGCCGGCGAGGTCGGCGCCCTCGAACACCCGACGCGCGGCGCCGCGGAAGATCAGCTTTGGCGGCTCGTACTGCAGGCGGCCGGCGTCGACCGCGCCGTCCGCGAACGTCGCCTGCACCTGTGCGTCCTTGCCCACTGCCTGCTCTCCTGCCGGGCCTTCTCATGAAGCGCCCGCACACCAGATCACCAACCGGCGCGCGCTGCCAGCGAGGGCGCATCCCGGCGCCCAGGGCTAGGTTGGCGGTGCGTCGAGGACGCGGCGCAGCTCGGCGATCAGCGCCGCGGCGTTCTTAGGATCGGCGGGCAGGCCGTCGCACAGGCGGTCGTCGGTCTCCTTGGCCCGCGCGCTGAGGTCGTGGAAGCCGAACGTGCCCGCGGCCCCGGCGAGGCGGTGGACCAGGCGGCGCATTTCGTCGTCCGGCGGCGCGCCGCGCGCGGTCCAGGCGCGCAACAGCCGCCAGTCTTCGGCAGAGCGGACAAGGAAGCGCTGGCGAAGCCCGTCCAGCGCCGCGGCGATGTCGCTCACGCCGCCGCGTCCTGCGCCAGCACCGCGCGCAACTCCTTGGCCAGCGCCATCGGGTCGAACGGCTTGGCGATCACCGCGACGGCGCCAAGCTGCATCAGCCGCTCACGGTCGTGCGCCTGGGTTCGGGCGGTGATGAACACCACCGGGATCGAAGCGGTCTCCGGCGCATCGCGCAGCGCCTTCAGCACCGCCGGACCATCCATCTCCGGCATCATCACGTCGAGCATCACCACGTCGGGACGCGCGGCGCGAACCAGCCGCAGCGCCTCGGCGCCGGATCCGGCGAGGTTGGCGGCGATCTGGGGATCGAGGCCCAGGGCGAGGCCGGCGATCTCGCGGATATCAGGCTCGTCATCGACGTAGAGCACATTGAGAGCGGTCACGATGCGAGCCTCCGCTTGCGCTGCACGGCCTCGGACTTGGGCGCGACCAGCCGCTTCACTGTCGCGGCGAGGCCGGGCAGCGTGGTGCGCGACTTGGTGAGCACGGCGGCCACCCGCGAGAGCACCGTGGCGTCGGTGTCGTGCGCCGAGAAGATCAACACCGGAATGGGCAAGCCCTCCGGATCGTTCAGCTCGGGGAGCAGCGACAGGCCGGAGCCGTCGCCGAGGGCCAGGTCGAGGATGACGAGGTGCGGCGTGCGCACAGCAAGGAAGGACCGCGCCGCCGCCAGGCTATCCACCGAGACCACCTCGCCGCAGCCGGCAAGGGCGGTGGCGGTGATAGTGAGGATATCGCCGTCGTCGTCGACGTGCAGGATGGTCGGGCGCGCCGCCTCGGTGCGGGCGAGGGCGGTGGAGACGGCGCGGCGCAGGCGCCCGATGTCCACCGGCTTCTCCATCCAGTCGATCACGTCGAGCGCGCCGGCCTGCTCGCGGCCGAGCTCGGCCTGGGCGGAGACGACGATGATCGGCAGCTCGCGGGTGGCGGCGGCCTGGCGCAACGCCTGGATCAACATCAGGCCGTGCTGGTCGGGCAGCACCAGGTCGAGCACCAGGGCGCGGTAGGGATTACGCACGCCCAGCGCGGACTGCGCTTCGGCGGCGGTGTTGACGACATCGACCGCGAAGCCGTCGCGTTCCAGCGTCTCACGCAGCAGGGCGGCGGCGTCGGGATCGTCCTCGCAGATCAGCAGGCGTCCAAACCCGTCGCCCTCGATGCTGCTCTCGCCGGCGTCGGCCAGCGGCAGGTCGACATGGAACGAAGTGCCCTTGCCCAGCACGGAGTCGAACCACAGCCGGCCGCCGTGGCGCTCGGTGATCTCCTTGGCGATGACCAGGCCGAGGCCGGTGCCGCCGCGCTGGCGGGTGTCGGAGGAGTCCGCCTGGGCGAACTTGGTGAACATGCGGGCGCGGAACTCGTCCGGGACGCCGGGGCCGCGATCCTGCACCGTCATGCGGGCGAGGCGGCCCCAGCGATCGACGCGCACCACCACTTCGTCTCCGGTCTTGGAGAACTTGGCGGCGTTGGAGATCAGGTTGGCGCCGACCTGCACCAGCCGGTCGACATCGCCGCGAATCTGGACGTCCGGCTCGGAAACCTCGAGGCGAACGTGCACCGACATCTGGTCGGCGAAGCCGCGCACCGCGTCGATGGATCGCTGGGCCACATCGGCCAAGCTCATCGGCGCCAGGTCGAACTTCATCTTGCCGGATTCGATCTTCTCAACATCGAGGATGTCGTTGATCAGCCGCACCAGCCGCTGGCAGTTGGCGTGGGCGATGCCGACCAGGCGCGCTGGTCCGGCCGGCAGCGGCTCGACCGCGCCGCCGATCAGCAGGCCGAGCGAGCCGGCGATGGAGGTCAGCGGCGTGCGCAGCTCATGGCTGACGGTGGAGACGAACTCGTCCTTCAGCTGCTCGACGCGCTTACGGTCGGAAATGTCGCGCGCGTAGATGCCGACGTAGCGGCCGTCGTCCATGTGCATGGCGCGGATGGTGACGTCGACAGGCGCTTCGCCGCCGTCGAGCCGGCGGGCGGTGAGTTCGCGGACGGCGGCGGACGACACAGGGCCGTTGGCGGCTTCCAGCCGCGCCATGAAGGGCTCGTCGCCGTCTGGCGCGAGATTCATGATCTCCTGGATCGGCTTGCGCGACAGGGACTCGCGCGGACAGCCCAGCAGCTGTTCGGCGGCGGCGTTCACCGCTTCGATCCGTCCTTCTTCGTTGAGCACGAAGATCGCGTCGCTGGCTTCCTCGAACTCGGCCACCCGGCGGACCGCGAGCTCGGCGTAGCGGCCGATGATCCCGTCCTTCCAGCGCAGGAAGACTTCGCCGGCGCCGACGACGCTAAATACGAAAAAGGCGCCCAGCACGGTCATGGCCCAGGGGAGACCACCCCTGCCCTGCGCATCCATCGCCGCGCAGGCGCAGACGGCGGCAGCCAACCCGGCGCCCAGCAGCCAGACGCCCCCGCGGCGCGAGCGTTTTCGCAAGCCGTCGAGCAACTTGACGCGGTCCTGCAACGTATCGGTGCGTGCGGGCATGGCGACCCCCTGGTGTCGCCGCATCAAGCCCGCGATGCATTAAATCGTAATGAATTTGCGACGGAATGACGCAGCATTGGAAGTTGAGTCGCAGAGCGCGGCTGCAGGGGGAGATTGTAATGGCCAAGCTTGTTTGCGTGGTCGACGACGACGCGCTGGTGCGCGCGAAGATCGCCCTCGATTTGAAGGCGATGGGTTACGAGACCATCGAGGTCGAGGACAGCCGGCTCGTGCCGGAGGTGCTGCGCAGCCAACCGGTGGATGCGGTGATCGTGGACATCGTCATGCCCGATCGCGACGGCGTCGAGGTGATCGCCGATATCCGCGCCGGCTGGCCGAACGTGCAGGTGATCGCAGTCTCGGGCGGCGGCCGCGTGGGCCCCGACCTCTACCTGGAGATCGCGCGCCAGATGGGCGCCAACGTCTGTCTGCCCAAGCCGGTCGAGCCCGAGCGCCTGCGCGCCGCGCTGGGCTAGATTCAAGAACGAAGATCGCGACTCAGCGTTCAAGCTGATTCCATCGCATCTAGCCCGCCTGGGGCAGCAGATCCCGGTAGAGGCTTCTCAGATCGAAGTGCGCGGCGTGGCCCAGAGAGGCCACCTCCGCGTGGATCACCGGTCCTGACAACTGACGGAAGCCCGCCGCCGTCGCCGCCAGCGCGGCCGCCTTGGTGCGCAGCCCGCTGACGCCAATGCGCATGCCCACCCGGTCAGCGCGCTGGGCCACTGCTTCCAGCGCGGCGATGCCGCGCTTGCTGGCGGTGAAGCCATCGGCGAGAGCCAGGTTCAGATCCTTGACCAGCGCAGAGCCGCGCGCCGGCATGGCGGCGGCGTGCAGCGGCAGCGACACCGCGGGGGCGTCGGGCATCGCCGGCCACACGCGCTCCAGCGCGCTCAGCCAGTCGGCGTCATCGACCCCGACGACAATCTCCAGCGTCACCATGCGGCGCATCGCGCCCGGCGCGCCCAGCAGCATGCGGGCGATCTGAGCGCGCCGGCCCTCCTGCAGGATGGTCGAGAGGCGCACCGGGCAGGTGACCGGCAGCCGTCGGCCGGACTGGCGCAGCTGCCCGACGTCGAACAGAACCTGCGTCAACGCCTCGACGTCCGCTTTGGCGAAATCCATGGCCGTGGTCGCCGCGAGCGGCGCCGGCTTGAAGCGGAAGCGCAGCAGCGCCTCGGCGCCGAGGTCCCAGATCGGCCAGTAGGCGGCCGCGGCGCCGCGCTGGCGCTCGATGGGCTTGAACGCGGGGCTGGCCGCGCGGGTCGCTGGCGCGACCGCGGCAGGCGCCGAGCGCGCCTCGCCGGCGACGCTTGCCGGCCGGGGGTCTGGCGGCGGCGCCAGCGGACGGCCGCGAGCGATGGCTTCGTCCAGCGCCACTTCGAACGAGGGTGCGTTGAGGGCGCCTTCGGGCAATTCGAAGATGACGTCCTGCGTGGCGCGGCCCACCCAGTCGGCGCCCAGCAGCTTGGCGGCGATCTCCTTGGCGATGACCCGGCACTTGAACGCCGCCTGCGCCTCGGTGAGCTGCGTGAACAGGATGACGTAGCCGTCCTCGCCGTGGGCGTCGTAGACGTCGCCGTGGCCGAGGTGGCGCTGGATCACCGCCTGGGTCAGGTCGTGGACGCGAGCGGACAGGTCCGGCCAGCGTTCGCCAAGCTGATCGCGCATGTCGGCGATGCCGACCAGGCCGAAACGGGCGCCGGCGATTGGCGGGCTGGCGGAAGGGCGCGCGCGGATGCGCTCCGGCGCGGCGGTCGCGGGCGCGCCCTCGCGCCGGTCGTCGAACAGCCGGCGCACCCGATCCAGCAGCGCAGGTCGCTTGTGGGTCATGCGATCAACCTCGGAGCGAGACTTACGCGCCTCGCGTGAAGAGATCGGAAACGCCCCAACCTTGGGGCGCCGTCCGCCGGGTGAAGCGTCGTGCTGCTGTCGGATTTTGGGCGTCTTGTTCGTCATAGAGACGTCGAGCGAAGGGAGACACATCGCATGTCGGACGATCATGGCCGCTTCATCTGGTACGAGCTGATGACCCCGGACGTCGCGGCGGCGAAGCAGTTCTATGCCGCCGTCGTCGGCTGGACGGCCAACGACATGCCCATGGGCGACGGCAGTCCCTACTGCATGCTGGAAGCGGACGGCGCCGGCGTCGGCGGGATGATGACGCTCTCGGGCGAACACAAGGCCGCGGGCGTGCCACCGAACTGGACGGCCTATGTCTGCGTCGACGACTGCGACGCGGCGGCGGAGAAGGTCAAGGCGCTGGGCGGCGGCGTGATACGCCCGCCCACGGACATTCCCGGCATCGGCCGCTTTGCCATCATCGCCGACCCGCACGGCGCGGTGAGCGCGATCATGAAGCCGGTCCCACCCTCCGACGCCCGGCCGCGGGCGCCGAAAGGCACGCCGGGCCACGGCGGCTGGCACGAACTCATGGCGGGCGACGCTGGCGTCGATTTTCCGTTCTATCAGGCCCTGTTCGGCTGGACCGAAACCGGACGCTTCGACATGGGCGGGATGGGCGTCTACCACCTGTTCGGCAACGCCGACGGCCAGGTCGGCGGCATCATGACCAAGCCGGCCCAGGTCCCGGTCGCATGCTGGTGCTACTACTTCGAAACCGACGACGTGGACGCCGGCGCCGAGCGCATCAAGGCCGCGGGCGGGACCGTGACCAACGGCCCGATGGACGTGCCTGACGGCAGCCGCATCGTCCAGGGGACCGACCCGCAGGGCGCCGCCTTCGCGCTGGTGAAGTCGAAGCTCTGAGCCGCTACAGGCGCAGTACGTCGCGCACCGCCGCCGGCCAGGACGTGACGTCGGCTCCGTGCGTGGCGAACAGGGCCACGGCCAAGCGGTCCATGCCGAAGGCGACGCAGCCGGTGTGCGCGGGGGCTTCGTTCAGCAGGGTCAGGTCCCAGGTCAGGCCGAAGTGGTCCTGGTGGTAGTTGAAGCTCATCACCGCGGTGGGGCTTTCGGTGGAGCGCACCGGCACCAACAGCTCGAACTTCAGCGCCTGCTCGCGCTGGGCGAGCGCCACGATCTGGCCGCCGCGGCCGAAGAACGGGTCGTTGGCCAGATCGACGGTGTAGGTCAGCCCCAGAGCGTCGGCGATGCCCTTGGCGCGCACCACCCAGGCCTCGCGGAAGGCGGCGATCTGTTCGGCTGTGCCGATACGGACGTACTCGCGCATGCGGAACGACTGGAAGCGGTCGATGTCGGTGGAGGGCTCGCGGCGGAAACAGTCGGCGGCGACGTCGAAGGTCAGGCCCTCGGCCGGAACCGGACCGCGCGCCGCGGCCAGCGGATAGACCGGGTAGCAGGCGGCGGGCGCCAGCACGAGATCGGCGGGCTCAAGGCCCTCGGTCCAGTTCGCGCCACCTTCCATGTACTCATGCACGACGCCGCGGATATGCCGCTCGTCGCCGCAGAGGCAGCTGACCGCGCCTAGCAGGTTGGGGAAGCTCTTCAGGTAGCCGTGCCGTTCGATCTGGGCGCGGCTCATCACTGGCGGGAAGCGCAGCACCTCGGCCTCATCCGGCCGATGACGCGAGATCAGCATCGCCAGCGCCTCGACCACGCTCTCGTAGCGGCCCGTGCGGGCGTAGATTCCATCGACGCCGGTGCTGTGGAACAGCTCGGCCTTCAGCGCCTCAAGGTCGGCGGCGGGCGCGACGTTGGACATGACGGTCATGGTGGCTCAGTCCCGGATGGCGCCGGCGACTTCGACCAGGAGGGCCGACGCGGCGGTGTTGGCGAGAATGCGGTCGTTCGAGATCATGATCGGCGCGGAGAGCACATCGCGCAGGTGCCGGCCGATGGTGATGTCGGTGTCGTTGCGATAGCCGGAGAGGCCAGTGCAGCGCAGGGCGGCCTGCACCGCGGCCACCGCCAGCTCGGAAGCGTCGACCTTGAGCAGCGAAATCTCGGACTGGAAGTCCATGGCCTCCAGCGCCTCGGCGTCGTCCGCGATGGTCTCGAAACGATCCAGGCTGGTGGCGATCAGCGCCCGCAGCGCCCGCAGATGGGCGTTGGCGCGGGTGAAGTAAGGCGCGCTCGGTGAGATCTCGCCGCTCTTGGCGCCCTTGCGCAGATATTTGCGGGCTTTCTCGACCGCCGCGGCGGCGATGCCGGCCCAGACGCTGGACCAGAGGACGTGCGCGGTCGGCACCATGCTCTGGGCGTGGATGGTCTCGTAGGGCGCGGGCAGAATCTGCTCGGCGACGCCTTTCGCGCGCAGCGTGAAGCCGGCGCTGCAGGTGCCGCGGACGCCAAGCGTATCCCAGACGATGGTGCGCTCGAGGGTGAAGTCGGCGCGCGGAAACACGGTCAGCACCTGGTCGGACCCGGAGGCCTCGGCGTCGCGGCGCGCAGTGGTGACCACGGCGTCGGCGTAGGCGCCGTAGGAGATAACGCTGGCGGCGCGTTCCAGAGTGATACGCCCGCCCTGGCGCTCGATGGGCGCCTCGGAGGAGCGGACGGCGCCGCCGTTGTTCCCCTCGGTAGTCGAGGAGGCCAGCAACAGCTGGTCGATGACCAGGCGGCGGATGAAGGCCTCGTGCCAGGGGCTGCCGCGGCCGTGGCGGATGACGCAGGCCACTTTCACCTGGTGCATGGCGTAGATCAACGCGGTGGAGGCGCAGGCCTGGCCCAGCAGGTAGCAGACCTCGGCCACCTGCGAGAGACTGGCCGCCTCGCCGCCGAGATCGGCCGGCGCCATCAGGCCCAGCAGGCCGTGAGCACGGGCGGCGTTGATCGCTTCCGCCGGGAAGCGGCCGTCGCGGTCAACTTCGGCGGCGTGCAGCGCGGCGACGGCGGCGACGCGGCGGGCGCGCTCGGCCAGGTCTTCGCTCAGCGTCTTGGCCGGCGGCGTCTCAGCCACCAGCTCGATCCGGGAATCCTTCAGCCGCATCAGGTCATGCACGGTCATGGGTCAGCTCATGTTCCAAACGGTCCGCCTGGCTCGCCTGACAGGTGTGCTGAAGCGGATCACCACGGACCCACCCGGGCAATCGTCGTGCCAACTTGTCGCAAGTATTGACGAAGTAAATGGCGAGTTAACGGGTATCCTTAGCAACTCGTTAACGGCCCGCCCCAGAGCAAATAACATCGTCGATTACTTGCGATGACATGGCACGGCGCTTGCGACCCGACAGTGCGAGCGGGGCCGGCGCGCCAGCCCTGCCCCGAATTGGGAAGCATTGAGCGCCAGTGGGCGCCGAAGAGGGAAGACAATGGCCGACGGCAGCATGATCACGCCGCGCACGCAGATCACCGAGATCGTCCAGGCGCTGCTTGCGAAGCGGGGGAGTGGCGTCAGCGGCGTTTCCGCCGACCGCAACCTGACCGACGCCGGCCTCACCTCGCTGGACATGGTCAACCTGATGCTGGCGATCGAGGACACGTTCCAGATCGAGATCCCGCAGAAGCGCATGACCCCGGCGAACTTCCGCACCATCTCCGCCATCGAAAATCTGGTCAGCACCGTCGCGCTGGCCGCGTAAGCTCAGCGCCGTGCCGCTCGATCGTCGCGCCGAACGCCTGCTTGCCATGCTGGCCGCCACCGGCGGCGGCGCGGCCGCGCTCACGGCCGCCAGCCGACGCGCGTCGCTGATCGCGCTGGCGGAGATGGCCGACGACGCGACCGCGCCGGCCGAGACCACGATCCTCACGGCTCCTGGACCTGGCGGCGACATCCCACTGCGGCTTTATCGGCCAGCGGATGCAACCGGCGCCGCGCTGCTGTTCTTCCACGGCGGCGGCTGGGTCGCGGGCGGCTTCGCGACTCACGACGGGCTCTGCCGGCGGCTGGCGGCCTCCGGCGCCACGGTGATCGCCGTGGACTACCGTCTCGCACCGGAACACCCCTTCCCCGCCGCGTTCGACGACGGCCTGGCGGCGCTGCGCTGGATCGCGGCGAACGCGGCGGCGCTCGGCATCGACGCCGGGCGGCTGGCGGTGGGCGGGGACTCCGTCGGCGGTGGTCTCGCGGCGGCAGCGGCGCTGGCCGTGCGCGACGGCGGCGGGCCGGCGTTGGCGGCGCAGCTGCTGATCTGCCCGATCCTCGACCCGGCCGGCGCAGGCGGCTCGCGCGAGGCTTTTGGCGACGGTCATTTCATCGACCGCGCCGCCTTCGCTCAGGACCTCAAGGACTACGCCCCCCCGCTCGGCGACCCGCGCGTTGCCCCGTTGCGCGCCGCCAGCTTCGCCGGCTTGCCGCCGGCCATCGTTCACACCGCCGAGTTCGACCCATTCCGGGACGAGGGCGAGGCGTTCGCGGACGCCCTGGCCGCGGCTGGCGTCAGCGTGCGCCGCACTCGCCACGACGGTCAGATCCACTACTTCTACGCCATGGCCCGAGCGATCCCCGCCGCTCACGAGGCTTCCGCCCAGATCGGCGCCGAGCTGCGCGCGCTGCTGGACTGACAGCTAGCCTGCAATCCGCTTCTCCCGGCGTAGGCCGGAATTTGAGGCGGGCGAAGGAAGAAGGTCACACGAAGGAAGATCAAGGAGGCACGAAGCACACGAAGGTCGCGCTCTGCGCGACGGCCAGTCTCAGGGACCGTTGATGATCTTCTGCGCGCGAAGCGCCCCTTCGTGTCCTTCGCTAGCTTCGTGATCTTCGTGTCACTCTTTCTACCCCGGCGCCCATCTATAGCCGCGCTCGTCTCTCACGGATGCGCGCAGCCATCTCGGCGTCCAGCGGAACGTAGCCCGCAGTCCGGTCTGCCACGAACAGGGGGGCGCAGACGCGCGCCGGATCCCAGCCGTCCGCCGCCAGCGCTTGCTTCTTCAGCTTGAAGGTCTCGGTCAGTTCCAGGGCCGAGGCCAGGCGCAGGAAGACCGGGCGAGCGTAGTCCGGGAGGCGGGCGGCGAGGTGGGCGTGCAGAGCGGCGAGATCGAGGTCGGCGTCGGCGACCAGCGTCGCCATGCCCGCCTTGCCGGACGCGCCGGGAACCTCGACGCCGTAGGCGCAGGCGTCGGCGACGCCCGGGAAGCTGCGCAGCGCGGCGGCCACCTCGGCCGCGGCGACGTTCTCGCCCTTCCAGCGGAAGGTATCGCCGATGCGGTCGACGAAGTACCAGAAGCCTTGTTCGTCCGTATACATCAGGTCTCCGGTGCGCAGCCAGGCGTCGCCGGGTTCGAACACGTCGCGCAGCAGCTTGGCCTCGGTGGCGGCGGCGTCGGTGTAGCCTTCGAAGCGCGCGGCGCCGGCGGCGCTGACCCGGCCGATGGCCTCGCCAGGCTCGCCGCGGCCGCAGGGGATGCAGAAACCGTCCGTGTCCCGAGCCGGCGCGCCGCTCCCGGGCTCGAAACGGACGATGGCGGCGGGAAAGCGGTGAGCGAGGAACGACGGCAGCTTGCCGATGGCGCCGGGCTTTCCCTCGACGTTGTAGAGCGAGAAGGTGCCCTCGGTTGCGGCGTAGAATTCCAGCACCCGCGGGATGGCGAAGCGCATCTGAAACGCCTCCCAGACCTCACCAGAGAGCCCGTTGCCGCAGACCATGCGCAGGCGGTGCGCCCGCTCCAGCGGGTGCGTCGGCGCGGCCAGCAGGTAGCGGCAGAGCTCGCCGATGTACTGGAAGAGGGTGCAGTCCCAGCGGCGGATGTCGTCCCAGAAGCGGCTGGCGGAGAACTTCTCGGCGATCGCCACCGAGGCGCCGCCCACCAGCGCCGCGCCGATGGCCGCGACGCCGCCGGCGCTGTGGCACATGGGCAGGCAGTTGTAGAGACGATCCGTTGGCTGAGCGTCGGTAAGGCCGGCGAACCAGTGGCTCCAACTCATCAGCCGGTGATGGCTGACGCGCGCGGCTTTCGGCAGGCCAGTGGTGCCCGACGTGTAGATAAGCAGCGCCGTGTCGGCGAGCGTAGCGTCCGCTGGCGGAGCTTCGCCTGCCAGCTTTAGCGCCGTGTCGATCCGCGGCCAGTCGACGGGGCCTTCCCCATGCGACCACACCGGTGCGCCGATGGCGCCGGTCTCGATCAAGCGGTCGACCAGCGTCGCATCGGCAATCACGCAGCGGGGCGCGGCCACCGCAAGGCTGTGCGCCAGCGAGGCGCCGCGCTGAGCGGGGTTGAGCAGCGCCGTCACCACGCCGAGGCGCGAGAGCCCCAGCCAGATCGCCATGTACTCCGGCCGGTTGGGCATCAGCAGGGCAACGACGTCGCCCTTGGCAAGCCCCTGCGCCATGGCCCAGCGGGCGTAAGCGTGCGCGCGGGCGGCCAGGTCCCGGAACGAGAAAGTCTCCCGGTCGCTCAGCAGCGCGGGCGCGTCGCCGAAGCGGGCCGCCAGCTCGTCGATCACCACCGGCAAGGTGCGCGCCGGCGCGGCGTCGATGCCGCCGGTGAGCTGCAACGCCCGCAGCCAGTCCTTCGCCGCCGAGGTTGGCTTCGCGAGCGGTCGCACGGCGTCCAGGGTGTCGGTCATGGCGGTCCCGGCTTGGCGCCCGATGGCGCGGTCAGAGGCCCGGGCTGCAAGCCGGAGGCCAAATTCGCGCGGCACGCGAGATGCAGCTCTGCCGCTCAGCCGGCTCTGGCCGGTTCAAAGCGAGACGAGGCAGTCCCCATGCGCCGCGAGACCATCGCCGTTCACGCCGGCTTCGATAACGATCCGACCACCCACGCGGTGAGCCCGCCGATCTACCAGTCGGTGGCCTACGCCTTCGACAGCGCCGACCATGGCGCGGCGCTGTTCAATCTCGAGGAAGACGGCTTCCGCTACAGCCGCATCAGCAATCCCACCGTGGCGATTCTGGAAGAGCGGGTGGCGGCGCTGGAGGGCGGCGTCGCCGCCGTGGCGCTGGCCTCCGGGCAGGCAGCCATCCACTACGCCATCGTCACCCTCGCCGACCGCGGCGGCAACATCGTGGTGACCCCGCAGCTCTACGGAACCACCCACACGCTCTTCAATCACGTGCTGCGCCGCCAGGGCATCGAAGCCCGGTTTGCCGCCAGCGATCAGGCGGCCGACATCGAGGCGCTGATCGACGACGACACCCGCGCGGTGTTCTGCGAGACCGTCGGCAACCCGGCTGGCAACGTCTGCGACATCGCCGCGATCGCCAAGGCCGCGCACCGGCATGGCGTGCCGCTGGTGGTCGACAACACGGTGGCGACCCCTGTGCTGCTGCGCCCCATCGAGCACGGCGCCGACGTGGTCATCCACTCGCTGACCAAGTTCATGGGCGGCCACGGCGCGGCCATGGGCGGCATCGTGGTGGATTCAGGCCGCTTCAACTGGGATGCCTGGCCGAACCGCTTCCCGATGTTCTCGGAACCGGACGCATCGTACCACGGCCTTGTTTATACGAAGAAATTCGGCAAGGCGGCATATTCGGCGCGGATGCGCAGCGTCTACATGCGCACCACTGGCGCGGTGATGGCGCCGATGACCGCGTTCCTGCTGCTGCAAGGCATCGAGACGGTGGCGCTGCGGGTGGAGCGCCACGCCGAGAACGCCCGCAAGGTGGCGAAATTCCTGCGCGAAGACCCGCGCGTCGCCTGGGTGAGCTACGCCGGGTTCGAGGACAGCCCCTACTACGAGCTGGCGCAGAAATACCTGGGCGGCACGCCCCCTTCGCTGCTGACCTTCGGGGTCGCTGGCGGGTTCGAGGCGGCCAAGACTTTCTACGACGCCCTCACCCTGGTGAAGCGGCTGGTGAACATCGGCGACGTGAAGTCGCTGGCCTGCCACCCGGCCTCGACCACCCACCGGCAGATGACGCCAGAGCAGGCCGCGGCCGCCGGGGTAACGCCGGACCTGATCCGCCTATGCGTCGGCATCGAGCACGCCGACGACATCATCGCCGACCTCGACCAGGCGCTCGACGCCACCGGCCAGGGCACCGTGGTGTTCCTGAAGGCGGCCGCGCGATGACCCTGCGCGTCGGCCTCGTCAACAACATGGGCGACGCCGCACTGGCGGCGACCGAGCGCCAGTTCGCCTCCCTGCTGACCGACGCGGCCGGCGGCGAGGTCGTGGACCTGCAGTTGTTCTCACTGGCCAGCGTCGAACGGGGCGAGCGGGCGCGGGCGCAGATGCTGGGGCGCTATCGGCCCGCCGACGCGCTGGCCGACGCCGACCTCGACGCGGTGATCGTCACCGGCGCGGAGCCGCGCACCCCTGACCTGGACGCCGAGCCCTACTGGCCGGAACTGGCGCGGCTGATCGACTGGACGGCAGCCGAGGGTGTGCCCGCGATCTGGTCGTGCCTTGCCGCGCACGCCGCCGCGCTGCGGCTGGCGGGCGTGCGCCGCCGCCGGCTGCCGGCGAAGCTGAGCGGGGTGTTCACGGCGCGCCGCACGAGCCGCCACCCGCTGCTGGCATACGCATCGGCCAACCTGCGGGCGCCGCACTCGCGGCTGAACGAACTGGCCGCGGAGGAGCTGGAGCGCGCCGGGCTGCCGGTGCTGAGCTGGTCGAACGAGGCCGGGGTCGACGCCTTCGTGCGGCCGGGCCCGGCGCCGATGCTGTTCCTGCAAGGCCACCCGGAATACGAGGCCGACACGCTGCTGCGGGAATACGCCCGCGATCTCGGCCGCTTCGAACGCGGCGAGCGGGCGACGCGGCCCGACCTGCCGGCGAACTACGTGGCCCCGGCCGCCGCCGCGCGCCTGGCCGCTGGCGGCGACGCGCAGCCGGCGAACACCTGGCGCAACTCTGCCGTCGCCCTCTACCGGGGCTGGTTGGGTCTTATCCCCCACACGGCGGCGCCGGCGCGGATTCTCGAAGGCGCGGTCTCGGCCTGACCGGCGAGGCCAGAGCCAGCTGCTGGCAGCCTATTTCAACACGAAGACACGAAGCTAGCGAAGGGCGCGGCGGCGCCGCGCCGGCAAACCACATGCGCCTGCGTGCGAGATTAGCTGCGCGCGTAGCGCGCCTTCGCTAGCTTCGTTGTCTTCGTGTTGAAAAGCGGCCTAGCGGCCGCTTCAGGCCTCAGGGGTGAGCCTCAGCCCAGAGCCGCGGCGGCCAGTTCGGGCTCGGCGGGCGTCAGTGCCGTTTCGATGGCGCCGAAGAGGGCGGCGACTTCGATCGGCTTGCCGACGAAGCCATCCATGCCGGCGGCGACGTATTCGGCCACCTGATGGGACATCACGTTGGCGGTCAGCGCCAGGATGGGCGTGCGTGGGCGGCCGGTCCTGGCTTCGCGCTCGCGGATCAGCCGCGCGGCCGTCGGGCCGTCCATCACCGGCATCTGCACGTCCATCAGGATCAGATCCCATTCGCCGGTTTCCCACGCGGCGATCGCGGCCTTGCCGTCGTCGACGATGACGGGATCGACGCCGGCCTGGCCAAGTAGCGTGCGCAGCACCAGCTGGTTCACCTGGTTGTCCTCGGCCGCCAGGATGCGTAGCGGCGGCTGCTCGTCATCGGCGTGGGCGGCGGGCTCGGATGGCGCGGCGCGCGCCGGCTCCGGCGTCGGAGCGGCGCTCTCGGAAAGGCGTTCCAGCGGCAGGCGCACGGTGAAGGTCGCGCCCTCGCCGCACTTGCTGGAGGCCTTGACCGAGCCGCCCATGGCCTCGGCCAGCTCGCGGCAGATGGCGAGGCCCAGGCCGGTGCCGCCGAATTTGCGGGTGGTTGAAGCGTCGGCCTGCTCGAATTTGCGGAACAGTTGCCCCACGCGGCCGCGTGGGATGCCGATGCCGGTGTCGCGCACGCGAACCACGAGGCCATGCCGGCCTCTGCCGATGTGGATGCCGACACCGCCGGTCTCGGTGAACTTGATGGCGTTGGAGACCAGGTTGGCGAAGATCTGGCGCACGCGGGTGGGGTCGCCCAGGTAGACGCCGCGGGCCGCGTGGTCGACCGCCGCCTCGAAGGTGAGGCCCTTGGCTTCGGCGACACCCTTGAAGGTGGCGTGCGTGGCTTTGGCGAGCTCGTCGATGTCGAACGGGACCGCTTCCAGCTCGAGCTTGCCCGCCTCCACCTTTGAGAGGTCGAGCACGTCGTTGAGCAGGCCGAGCAACGACTCGCCGGACTGGCGGATCACCGCCAGGCGCTCGCGCTGCGGAACGGTGAGATCGTCGGCCGCCATCGCCTGGGCCATGCCGAGCACGCCGTTCATCGGCGTGCGGATTTCGTGGCTCATGGTGGCCAGGAAGGTGCTCTTGGCCCGGTTGGCGGTCTCGGCGGCTTCGCGTGCGGCGACCAGCGCCTGCTCGGCGCGCTTGGACTCGGTGATGTTGCGAATGGCGCCGACCATGCGGCGTGGACGGCCGCGGTCGTCGGTAAACACCGTCACCGCGCCTTCTACCCAGATCTCGGCGCCGTCGGTGCGGGCCATGCGATACTGCGGATTGTAGCGCGCGCCTTCCTCGACGTGCCGGCGCCAGGCCTCTCGCACCGCCGGCTGGTCGCGCTCGTCGATGGTCACGTAGATGTCGCGGTAGAGGTCTTCGTAGGTCTGCGGGCGCTGGAAGAAGGTGTCTTCGGCGCCGGCCTTGAACAGCACCCGGCGTACGTAGTCGAGCTCCCAGACGTGCACGTCGGCGAGGTTGAGAGCGATGTTGAGGCGCTCCTGCGCCCGCTCGCCGTTCTCGACCGCTTCCTTCAGACGGGTGACGTCGTTGGCGGTGATGATCAGGCCGGCGACTTCACCGCCGGCGTCGCGCCAGGCGAAGGCTTCGGTCTGCATCCAGATGACGCTGTGGTCGGCGCGGCGGATCGGCGTCGGCTCGGCCACGGCGCTGCCGCCGGCCAGCGCCTGCTCCAGCGGCGCGCGCCAGGCCTCGTAAGCCGGAGAAAAGTCGAACAGCGGCCGGCCGGTGATGTCGGCGCCGTCGGCGCCGTACTCCTGACGCCACAGCTCGCTGGCGGCGATCACCCGCAGCTGGGCGTCGGTCATCACCAGCGAGATCGGCAAGGTGGCGGCGAGCGCGGCCAGGGTGGTGCGGGCCGAGTCGAGCGCGCGAGCCGCTTCGGCCTGCGCCTCGGCCGCCTTGGCCCTGGCCCATTCGTCGGCGACGAAGTCGGCGAGGTCCTGCAGGCGGGCGGCTTTGACGGGGTCGTAAGGTGTGACCAGTGGGCCGGTCACCGCCAACACCCCTGGCGTCGAGCCGTCTTCGAGCCGGATCGGGGCGGCGATATAGCCGCGTAGGTACGGCGGGCCCGTCACCATCGACTCGTTGGCGAAGCGCGGGTCCTGGCTGGCGTCCGCGACCCACAGCAGCTCGCCTGTGGCGATCACCACTTCGGCCGCTTCGTCCTTTTCGCCGTAGAGCTTGCCGTCAGGGTCACGGCTGCGCCATGCGAGGCCGTCCTGCACGAGGATGATCAGCGCGTCGGCGCCCGGAAACAGGGTGCGCGCGATCCGCGTGGCGCGGTCGAGCACGGCCATCGAGAGATCGACCCCGAAAGGTCGAGAGCGCCGCCGCGGGTTCACGGGCGGCAGGACCGCTGGCAAGCCTCCCATGTCGCGTCCCTGCTGCGCCTCCCCACGGCGTTCTCGCACACGCCCAAGTGAACAGCGATCATCGTTAAGGTGGCGTTACATGGGAGACGGCGCATTGCCGCACCCCCGGGCGTTTTCACCTGAAAACAGTGATTTTGACCCTCGAATCCCCAAAGAACCACCGTTTCGTGTGCAATTATTGGAACAACCGCCCTGCTTGGGGTGATACGCACCCTGCTTCGTCAGGCGTGCTAAACTGTTGGTGATGACCCTGGCTCTGCCAATTTCCACACCAACCAAGGACTGGACGCGCCTCGCCGACGGGCGTGTGCAGTGCGACGTGTGCCCGCGGGAATGCAAGCTGCAGGAGGGCCAGCGCGGACTCTGCTTCGTCCGCGCCTGCGAAGGCGGCGAGGTGGTGCTGAAGACCTGGGGCCGCTCGTCGGGCTTCTGCATCGACCCGATCGAGAAGAAGCCGCTGCACCATTTCCTGCCCGGCACGCCGGTGCTGAGCTTCGGCACCGCCGGCTGCAACCTCGCCTGCCAGTTCTGCCAGAACCACGACATCTCCAAGAGCCGCGAGACCGACACGCTTGCCGACCAGGCCAGGCCGGAGACGATCGCCGCGGCCGCCGCCCAGCTCGGCTGCCGCTCGGTGGCGTTCACCTACAACGACCCGGTGATCTTCTATGAGTACGCCATCGACGTCGCCGAAGCCTGCCATGCGCGGGGCGTGAACACCGTCGCGGTGACCGCCGGCTACATGAGCGAGAAGCCGCGCGAGCGCTTCTTCCGGCACATTGACGCGGCCAACGTCGACCTCAAGGCCTTCACCGAGGACTTCTACTTCAAACTGACGCGGGCGCACCTGGGTCCGGTGCTGGAGACGCTCGAGTACCTCAAGCACGAGACCAAGACCTGGGTGGAGATCACCACCCTGCTGATCCCTGGCGAGAACGACAGCGCCGCCGAGGTCGCGGCCCTGTCGAAGTGGGTGGCCGAGAAGCTGGGACCGGAGACGCCGGTGCATTTCACCGCCTTCCACCCGGACTACCGCATGCTGGACAAGCCGGCGACGCCGGCGGCGACACTGGCCCAGGCGCGGCGCATCGCGCTGGAGGAGGGCCTGCGCTACCCCTACGTCGGCAACGTCCATGACCTCGGGCGCCAGTCGACGCACTGCCATGCCTGCGGCGAGCGGTTGATCGAGCGCGACTGGTATTCGCTGGGGGCGTGGCGGATGGACGCCCACGGCGCCTGCGCGGCCTGCGGCACGCCGGTGGCGGGCGTGTTCGAGGCGCGGCCTGGCGATTGGGGCGCGCGCCGGCAACCGGTGCGGCTGGCCGCCTTCGACGCCGAGCCTTCGGCCCAAGACCCATTACCTCAGACGTCATTGAGCGGCGCCTGAGCGACGCGGTATCGGTGGCGGCATGTCTCTCGAAGCCGCCGCGCCCGTGGGCGATCACCTGCGCACCTGGCGCCAGCGCCGGCGCCTCAGCCAGCTCGACCTCGCGTGCGAGGCGGAGATCTCGGCGCGCCACCTGAGCTTCGTCGAGACCGGCCGCGCCCAGCCCAGCCGCGCCATGCTGCTGCGCCTGGCCGAACAGCTGGAAATCCCGGTGCGCGAGCGCAACGTGCTGCTGGTGGCCGCCGGC
>DASXZG010000078.1:0-6555 GCA_036502045.1 Caulobacteraceae bacterium
CGTCGATATGCTCGATGCCGACCGAAAGCCGCACGTAGCCATCCGTGACGCCGGTTTGCGCTTGCTCGTCCGGAGTGAGCTGCGAGTGCGTCGTCGTCGCAGGATGGATCGCGAGGGACCGCGTGTCGCCGATATTGGCGACGTGATAGAACATTTTCAGGTTGTCGATGAAGCGGCGGCCCGCCTCCTTGCCGCCTTTGAGCTCGAACCCGACCAGACCGCCGTAGCCGCCTTTGAGATAAGCGTCGGCGCGCCGCCGCGGCTCGCCGCTCATGGCGCCGGGAAAGATGATCTTTGTGATCTTCGGATGGCTCGCCAGGTGCTTGGCGACCGTGCTTGCATTGACGCAGTGCTCGCGCATCCGCAGCGCGACCGTTTCGAGCCCCTGGATGGAGAGGAAGGCGTTGAACGGGCTCATCGCCGCGCCGATGTCGCGCAAAAGCACGGTGCGGGCGCGAATGGCGTAGGCGATCGGACCCATCGGCTTGACCGCCTCCACCCAGACCGCGCCGTGATAGCTGGGGTCGGGCGTGGTGAGGTTGGGCTGGCGGCCAGGGTTGGCTTCCCAGTCGAAATTGCCGCCGTCGACGATCAGCCCGCCGATCGAAGTGCCGTGGCCGCCGATGTACTTGGTGGTGGAGTAGACCACCACGGCGGCGCCGTGCTCGAGCGGGCGGCAGAGGATCGGCGCGGCGGTGTTGTCCATGATCAGCGGGATGCCCAGCGGCCGGCCGATGGCCGCCACCTCGGCGATGGGGAACACCGCCAGCTTCGGGTTGGGCAGGGTCTCGGCGTAGTAGGCGCGGGTCCGCCCGTCGGTGGCCCTGGCGAACGACAGCGGATCAGCTGGGTCGGCGAAGCGCGCCTCGATGCCCATCGCCTTCAGCGTGTTGGCGAACAGGTTCCAGGTGCCGCCGTAGAGATCGGTGGAGCTGACGATGTTGTCGCCGGCGCTGGCCAGGTTGAGCAGCGAGTAGGTGGACGCCGCCTGGCCCGAGGCCAGCGACAAGGCCGCCGCGCCGCCTTCCAGCGCCGTCACCCGCTGCTCCAGCACCCCGGTCGTCGGGTTGCCGATGCGCGAATAGATGTTGCCACTCTCCTGCAGGGCGAACAGCCGCGAGGCGTGGTCGGCGTCGTGAAACTGGAACGAGGTGGTCTGGTAGATCGGCGGCGCGACCGCGCCGGTAGCTTCGTCGGCGCGCCAGCCGGCGTGCAGCACGATGGTCTCGGGATGGCGCGTGGGGCGAGGCATGGGCGTCTCCTGGTTGCACCGCGACCATGGCGCCGGACGGCGACGCGGGCCAGCAACCAGCGGGTATCGGCGGCCGTCGCGTTGCCAAGCCAGGGCAATGCTGGTGCATTGGCCCGATGCCCGTCGTCCGCTTCAAAGCATGACCATCGACGCCCAGCCGGCGCCCGCCGCGACGTTCGTTCGCAGTCTGCAATCGGTGCGGGGGCTGGCCGCGCTCACCGTCTGCCTGTTCCACGCCGCTGACCTGACCACGCCCGATGGGGCGCTGTTCCTCGCCAAGACCAGCTGGGTCCGCGTGCTCCTAGACGGTCACGGCGCGGTGCTGCTGTTCTTCGTGCTCAGCGGCTACGTGCTGCGCCTGTCGCTCGAGGACAGGGCGGCGTCAGGCGCGACGATGCTGCAGTTCCTGGGGGCGCGCCTCTTTCGGCTCTATCCGGTGGTGGTCGCCGCGGTGCTGTTGCTGACGCCGCTGGCGTGGCTGCTACTGCACGTGGCTTACGCGCCGGTGGCGATCCTGCGCAACGCGCTGCTGCTCGACACCTCCATCGATGGCGCGCTGTGGTCGCTACAGGTGGAAGCGTTTGGCTCGCTGGGCGTCATCCTGGCGTTCCTGGCCGAGCGGCGCTTCGGGCGCTGGACCGCCTGGGCCATCACCCTCGCCCTGGTGGCCTGGAGCTTCACCGCCCCGGCGCTGAACGGACCGCCGCAGAACGCCATGGGCTACAGCTTCGGCTTCGGCTACCTGCTGGCGATCACGCCGGCGGCGACGCGGTGGCCGCGCGCCTGGGCGCTGGCGCTGCTGGCCGGCGCATTGGTGGTGTTCTACGGCGCCCACGCCGCCGGCAGCGTGCTCAAGCAGATCCTGATGCTGATCGAGATCGGGGCCGCCACGGCTATCGTCGCCGCCTTCGCCAGCCCAGCGTTGCGGGGTGCGCTGCAGTGGCCGCCCATCGCCGGCCTCGGCGCGATCTCTTACAGCTTCTATGCCCTGCATGCGGCCGGGACCTGGATCGCCATCAACGCCGTCGCACTGCTTTGGCGGCACGGACTGCAAGGGCCTGGCGCGGTCGCGACCGGCTTCGTCATCGCGGTCGTCGCCACCCTCCCCATCGCGCTGGCGACCTACCTCGCCGTCGAGCGGCCCGGCGTGGTCCTCGGCCGCCGCATCCTGCGGGGACGGCGCCCACCCGCGCCCATCGCTGTGGAAGCGCGCGCCTAGCCGGCCACATCGTGCTAGACTTCGCGCTGCTGCGAGGAGCGACGCCGATGTTCGATCTCGAGGCCTTCATCGCCACCTGCCGCCAACTGGTCGGCGAGCCGCATGCGCCAAGGCGGGTGCTGGAACTGATGCGCGAGGCGCTGGCGCACCCCGACGACGTCGCCGCCGGCGTGCCGCCGCTGGCCGCGGGGGTCGGCGCGCTGGACGAGCCGCTCTACCGCGCCCCGGACCTCACCGTGCTCAACGTCAGCCTGCGCCCCGGCATGCTCTCGATCCCGCACGACCACCGCATGTGGGCGGTGATCGGCATCTACGCCGGAGAAGAGCGCAACACCTTCTATCGGCACGAAGGCGCCGGCCTGACCGAGCAGAACCATCGCAGCATCCACGCCGGCGAGGCGATGCTGTTGGGCGAAGGCGTCGTGCACGCCATCGAGAACCCGCTGCCGACGCCGACACTGGGCCTGCACGTCTACGGCGGCGACCTGCTGGGGGCCGAACGCAGCATGTGGGACCCAGAGGCCGGACGCGAGCATGCCTACGACGTTCCGCAGTTCTACAAGTGGAGCAAGGAACTGGCGCTGGCCCGTCGCGCAGCGCCCGTCGTCAGCTGACGAACAACCAAGCGTCACCTTGCGGCGTTAGCTGCGGGAGACTCACGTCCCCCTTGAGCGATTGGCCGCCGTGTTTCCAAGCCGCAGATCCCTTCTCGCCGGCGCGCTGACGCTGGCCGCGGCGCCGGCGCGCTCAGCGCCCTATCCCTGGCCTGACGGCGCTCGCGGCGCGGTGAGCCTCACCTATGACGACGGCCTCGACAGCCAGCTCACCAACGCCGTGCCCGCGCTGCAGGCGGCGCGCCTGAAGGGCACGTTCTTCCTGGTGCAGGAGAACATGGAGGCGCGCCTCGCGGACTGGCAGAAGGTGGCGCGGCTGGGGCACGAGATCGGCGACCACACCGAAACCCACCCTTGCCTGCTGGGCAGCTTCAACGCCGCCAGCTTCGAGCGTCGGCAGATCGCGCCGATGGAGCGGTTCCTCAACCGTAACTTTGGCCGCCAGACCGGACGGGTATTCGCCTACCCCTGCGGTTTCCTCGGCCTGGGCCACGGCTCGGCCAGCTTGCGGGACGGCCGCTACGATGAAGTGGTGGCGCGCGACTTCAGCGCCGCCCGCACTGTCGACGGCCCGCCGATCGATCCCGCGCAGGCCAAACGCGACCGGCTGCACCTGGCTGGTTTCGAGCCCACCTATGACGCCGACGACCCCGGGCCGGGGTTCGCCTACCTGCAGACAGCGATGGATCAGGGGCGGTGGGCGATCCTGGTCTTTCACGAGGTGTTGCCGGCGCGCGTGGGCGAAGGCGACACCAGCATCGCGGTGCACGGGCGCATCCTCGACTTCATCAAGCGCCAGCCGCTGTGGTGCGCGCCGATGGGCGAAGTGTTCCGCCACGTTGCGGGTGTCCACGTGGCCTAAGCCAGGCGGAACCGACCGGCGGCGACGCCTCTGCCCACGGCCTCGACCAGCGCGGCGGGATCGGCAACCTCGCTGTCCACGACGTTGGCCTCCAGCGGCCCCAAGTTCTCAAACATGTCGAAGAGGTTCGGCGGGTAATCGGCCAGCGGTGAGTCGACCCGGTCGCGCGCCCTGACGACGGCAGTGGCGCGCGATGGTCGCAGCACGACGTAGTCAAGGCCCAACCCGAGTCGCGCCGCTTCGGCCCGGTAGACCGCCAGGCGGAAGGGGCCAACGATGCCGTCGATGACCACGAAGAACCCGTCGGTGGCGAAGGCGCTGGCCGCGCCTAGGATCGCCCGGGTCACCGTCTCGTTCTGCGCCGCCGACTCCGGAAGCCAGGGGGCGATGTAGCCAGCTTTGATCGCGGCGAAGTAATCGTCCGTATGCAGATGCACGGCGCGTTCCGACGACGTCTCCGCCAGCCGCCGCGCCACCGTGGTCTTGCCCGCGCCCGCCGGTCCGGTCAGGACCAGCAGCGACGGCCCCGCGTCCACGCCGGCCAGGCTAGGCGCCGGCCGGTGGCCGGGCCGTTTCCTTCGCCTGCCTCAACAGCGCTGTCAGGTCGTTGATCGCGTTGGTCAGGTTGAGAACTTCCTTTTCGCGCAACTCATCGAGCTTCTGGTGCACCAGCTCGATCTCCAGCTCCGCCTTGATGTTTATCTGGTGATCGTTCTCGGCTTCCTTGCGATCGATGTCCTGCTGCCGGTTCTGCGCCATCATGATGAACGGCGCGGCGTAGGCAGCCTGGAACGACAGCGCCAGGTTCAGCAGAATGAACGGATAGGGGTCCCACTTCTCTACGAAGGCGGTGACGTTGAGCACGATCCACACCATCAACAGCATCGACTGGATGATGATGAAGTTCCACGACCCCATTGTCGCGGCCACCCAGTCAGCGATCTTCTGGCCGACACTCAGATCGTGCTCGGGCTTCTCGACCCCCACGACGCGTTGGCCGCGCCTGAGCGCTCGCAACTGCACCAGCAGCCGCTCCTCGGCTTCGTGCAACTCCTGCTTCAACTGAGACCCCTCGGTTTGACGACCCACTTGTCAGTCTGCAGCCGCAGTTTGGCTGATCTCACCGCATTGTCCATGCGGACCTCATTGGTCCGACTTGGGGGCTCTTACAGCGCCTCGCGTGGCGCCGCCTGACGCCTCAGGACGACGTGACAGCGGTCGCGGTCGGGTCGGCCGGGGGCGCGGCGTCTGGCGCCGCGGCCTTCACCACGGCGATGGCTGGCGTTGCGACGTCGGCCGCCGCGGCCACGGCGAGCGCTCCGGCGGCGTTGTCGCTCACCGACGCCTGAATCCGGTCGGCGGCGCTGAGCGCGCCGCGATGGCCGCTGTAGCTGTAGAACACGTGCTGCCCCACCTGAGCGATGCGCACCATCTCGCCGGTCCAGTTGGCGCTGAGGCCAGCGACGTGGAAGTAGGTGGCGCGGCCGACGTCGTTCATCACGTAGCCGGCGAGCGCACGGGCGGCGACGCCGCGGGCGCGACTCCAGGCGGCGTGCTCAAGCTGGCGGCTCTGAGCGCCGTCGCAGGCGAAGCTGAACTGGCAGGCGTGCGCCGCGGCGCCTTGATAGACCACGCCGCACACCGACTTCGGGAACGACGGATGGCGCACGCGGTTGAGCACCACTTGCGCGACGGCGGCCTGACCGGCGGCGGCCTCGCCGCGGGCTTCGTAGTAGACGGCCGCGGTCAGGCAATCGAGGTCGTTGCTGTCGGCCTGCGCCAGATGGAACGGCGCCGACGGTTGGCGGGCGATGCGCTGCAACAGGCTCGGCAGCGCCGGCCCCTCGCCCGTCGCGACTTGCGGCACGATCAGCGCGACAGCGAACCGAGGCTGGCCATGCTGCAGCGCAGCAGGAATGGGGCCTCTCTGCGGCGGCGCCGCAAGGCGCGCCTGCTGGAGGTATTGGTTCGCATCCGCGGTGGCGCGGCCGGCGAGAAAACTGGCGGTTCCGACGAGGCCCAGCAGCGCGCCGGACATCGACGCGACAGCAAGGGCGCGCACGTCAAGGCGCGCCTTCCCGAACAAAGACAAGGATTTCGTGTCCCCTGTGACGAGGGCCAGTGCGCCCCCTGCCGTCCGTCGACCCCGCGTCTATGACGCCCCCCAAGTTGGCATGGGGATCGACGTTGCTCGGTCGGTACACGACGACCAAGCCTCGGCCATAAGTGGGAGCTTTGTGTCAGGATTGTGGCTGAGTCGCAACCCGCTATCGCGTTGCAGCGCGAATTAGCGAGAAATTTACCGTGACTGGGAGGGCGAGCGTGTCCCTTCTCCCCCTGCGGGAGAAGGTGGCCCGAAGGGCCGGATGAGGGGTCGCACAGGGACTTCGGCCTAGCCTGCCGCCAAACACGATGTCGACAGCCGTCGACCCCTCATCCGTCGCTGCGCGACACCTTCTCCCGCAAGGGAGACCTTTGCAGAACTAGCGAACGCTGATTCCGTGAGCTGGTAGAGCGGAGGGCGGTTGATGCGCCGATCGACGGGTCAGGGTGATCTTGGGGAAGCGTGGCTTCCGTCGGATCTGGGCCAGAACGAGCGTCTGGATCG
>DASXZG010000079.1:0-3076 GCA_036502045.1 Caulobacteraceae bacterium
GGTGACGCAGGCGCGCTGGACTGGATCGCGCAGGCCGAGGTGGCGCAGATCGGCGACGAGATCGTGGTGCGCGGCCCGACCATCAGCTGGACGCTGTTCGGCGGCGTCGGTCCCATCGACGCGGTGATCCGAACGCCGCAAGGCGCGGACGCCGCCTTACGCATCGGCGCCGGGGGCATCGAGACCGACGGCCGTCTGGGCCACGTGATCGCCAACAGCGGCGCCGGCGCGGTGCGCGTGTCCGATTGCGACGACGCCGACGTGAAGAGCGGCGCCGGCGAGATCGAGGTCGGGGCGGTCGCGGGGTCTGTGGAAGCCACGACCGGCGCCGGGCGGGTGAAGCTGGGCCGCGTCGGCGGCGACGCCCGGGTCAAGACCGGCATGGGCAGCGTCAGCCTGACGGGCGCCGCCGGCGAAGCCCGCTTCACCACCGGCCGTGGCAGCATCCGCGTCGGCGAGGTGGGCGTCGCGGTGGATGCGCACACCGCGTCCGGCGACATCGACGTCGGCCGGGCGGCGCATGGCTCGGTGCGGGCGCGAACCGTGTCCGGCCGGGTCACCGTGGGCGTGCCGCGCGGGGTTGCCGCGCTTCTCGACATCTCGACCGTGCATGGACGCGTCAGTTCCGACCTACAATCCGGCGGTCCGCCGGCCGAGGGCGAGGCGCGGGTGCAGCTGACCCTCTCGACGGTCAGCGGAGCGGTGACCGTGGCGCATGTGGAGCCCGAGCCGGCGCACGCATGAGCGGGCTGAAGAAGCGCTCGCTGTCGCTGGCCGGGCACGCCACCTCGCTGGCGCTGGAGGCGGAATTCTGGGCGGTGCTGGAGGCGATGGCGGCGGCGCAGAGCCAGAGCTTGCCGGCGCTGATCGGCGCGATCGATGCGGGGCGTGGCGCACGGCCGCTGGCGTCAGCCTGTCGGCTGGCCGCCCTTGCCTACCGTCAGGTGTGCTGACCGGGCGGCTTGATCAGAGGCGCGGCCGCCGGCGGGTTGGGCGGCGTGTGGCCGTGCGGAATGACGAACATCATCGTCGCCACGAAGGCGGCGATCACCGCCAGGCCGATCGCGAACCAGATCCACGGCAGGATGGTCTCTTCGGACTCGGCTTCCGCTTCCGACTGCGCCGCCGCCGCGAGCACCGTGTGCGTTTCGTTGTTCAGCTCGTTCATTGGCAGGCCCCCGGGCGGCGCAGCTTGGCAACGCGGAACGATCCGCGCAACCGTTAGCCCGCGCCGCGGCTGGTGGGGGTCATCGCCAGCGACGCCTGGGCCGGCGCATGCGTCACGAGGCGTTCGCCGCCGCCGCCCCAGCGGATCATGGCCGCCATCACCGCCACGACGACCGCGACCGTCGCCAGCATGGCGATCAAATTGCCCACCCCGCCTTCCGGCGAGTCACGCATGGTTCCAACTCCGTCTGCTTGCACGCCCCCGCAAAAGGAACGGTGGCGGGCTGGGCGGGTTCCCGGAAGTTGCGTCGGCGAAATGGTCGGCCTTGATTCCACCTATGATCGCGCTCAAGCAAACCCCAGGCCTTTCGGCGGGTGCGACTCAGACATGCGGACCAAGCTTTTCGGACTGGCGGTGGCGGCGGCGCTGGCAGGCTGGAGCGTTGCGGCGCAGACCCCGGCGGCGAGCGACGCGCGCGACCAGTTCCAGACCGAGCTTGGCAAGCAGTGCCCCAGCAAGCAGTTGCAGATGCTGTCCACGCGCGACCTGCGCGACGGCCTCGACGACTACCAGGAAGGGCTGCCGCAGGAGCTGCGCGACCGCTTGCAGACGGCGGAGACCAGCCAGTGCTCGACGATGCAGTCCGGCGCCGAGTGCGTCAACGACGCCGACCTCATCACCATCGTGCAGGTGGGCCGCATCGGCGAGCTGGCCGGATCGGTCTGCGAGAGCTTCATCCGCTGCACCGACGAGGGCGTCTGCGACTACGCCCGCTAACCTGGCTGTTTCATTGCGTCGATTTTAGGTGACCGCCGCGCCTGGCGTGGCAACCTTTGCTGGCGCCGCGCGAGGCGCCGACGCGACGGAGCGGACGACATGCTGGAGCTGATGGCGGCGGTGGCCGCGATGACGGCCGGCGCGCCGAGCCAGGCGCCGCCTCGCGACGTGGTGGAAGCCTTCGTCACGGTTTGCGCTGAGACCAACGCCGACCCAGCCGCCGCGCTGGCCCGCGCCGATGCGCTGGGCTGGCGGGTGATCCCGGACCGGCCGCTGCCTCCAGGATCGAACACGCCCGTCATGCAGATGCGCGAACACCGCGACGGCGGCGGCGAAGGTTGGCTGCTGAGCACCGGCTATTCGCGGCCAGGGATTCGCGGCTGCACCGTCATCATCAACCGCGCCAGCCTGTTCGGCATCGGCGCGGTGCGGCGGGAATTGCAAACCGCCATTGGCCTCGCCCCACTGCCCGAGCGCGCGCCGCAGACTGTCGCGCACTTCGCCTACGCCGGCGACTGGCAAGCCCGTCAGGCCGCCGCCTGGAACCCCATGGTCCACGACGGCCCGAACGGCGAAGAACTGCCGATGATCACCATCCTGCAAACGCCCGGCGCGACCAGCCTCATGCTAGTGGAACCGGGGTCCTAGCCCAGCTCGGACAGAATTCGCTCGATCACCTGGGCCACGCCGTCGTCGTCGTTGGAGGCGGCGATTTCGTCCGCCGCCGCCAGGGTCTCCGGGTGGGCGTTGGCCATGGCGACGCCGAGGCCGGCGAAGCGCAGCATGGCCACGTCGTTGGGCATGTCGCCGAACGCGGCCACGTCCCCCGCCGCGATCCCGAGGTCGTCGCAAAGGCGCGCCAGGCCGCTGGCCTTGGAGACGCCGACCACGCCGATCTCCACGAACGGGCCGCCGGAGTGAGTGACCACCGCCCGCGTGCCGACCTCGGCGGCGATCCAGGCGGCCAGCATGTCGGCGTCCTGTTCGGGATGGTGGACGATCAGCTTGGTGATGTCGTCCTCGCAGAGCGCGTCGACGTCGTCGATGCGGATGGCGGCCTCGTCGACCACGTCCTCGAACAGGCGCGGGAAGTTGGGCTCGAAGTTCATCTGGTGGCCGTGCTCGGTGGCG
>DASXZG010000080.1:0-9426 GCA_036502045.1 Caulobacteraceae bacterium
CGGCGGCGCGCTCACCGCCTCGATCAGGGTGGCGTCGAGCATGGTCCCGCGCCGCAGGATCACGCCGGCGTTCTCCAGCTGCCGGTCGAGCTCGGAGAACAGCTTCTCCAGCAGCCCCTCGCCGATCAGCCGGTTGCGGAAACGGTTCAGCGCCGTGTGGTCGGGGACCTTCTCTCCCAGCGCCAGACCCACGAAGCGCCGAAACGACAGCCGGTCGTCCAGCGCCTCTTCCAGCTCCCGCTCCGACAGACCGTAAAGCGAGGCCAGCAGCACCGCCTTCAGCATCACCAACGCCGGATACCCCGGCCGCCCAGGGCCCGCCTCGTCGCGCAGATGACCCACCAGCTTCTCGAACCGGTACCACTTCACCAGCTCGCTCAGCCGATCCAGCTGACCCCCGCTCCCGCTCGTCACCAGGAACGCCTCGGCAAACCCTCGCTCGCCAACCCGCTTCACCGCCATCGACGCAACTCCCTGCTCACACCGCAGAGAATCACGACGGGCGATTTACGCAACAGGTCCGCAAGGGGAGAAGGAGCGTCCTCAACTTCGCCAGGCCTTCGCGAACGCCACCACCTGCTGAGCGACCATCTGCACCTGGCCGATATCGCGCGGGTCCTTCAGCGCGCCGGTCTCGTCGAAGGGCAGGGTGGCGCTGTTGATGGTGGCGCCCAGCGGCGTCGGCCAGCCCCGCAGAGCGTGGACGATGGCCCGCAGGGCCGCCAGCGCCGAGCCGCAGGCCTGCCAGCCGTCGGCGACCACGATGCAGCCCACCGCGCGGCCGTCGAGGTAAGGGCGGCGGTCGTCGCGCAAGGGCTCGAGGCTATCGAGGGCGTTCTTGATCAGGCCCGAGATCGAACCGTGGTAGCCGGGTGTCGCCACAATGACGCCGTCGGCATTGCGCACGGCTTCTACCAGCGCCAGCCGCTCCGGCGGCTCGCCGGGGTCGGCGGGATTGTAGATCGGCAGCCTGGCCAGCATCTCGCCGCCGATGAGGCGGGTGCGCGCGCCAGCGGCCTCGGCGGCCGCCAGCGCGGCGGTGAGCACGCGCTCGCTGGACGATGGCGTTCGAACCGTGCCGCCGATCCCGACGATCAGCGGCGCATCATTGGACGCCATTCAAGGTCTCCCGATCCCTCGTACGAGGACTAAAGACCGGGAGACCCCGATGGAAGCCTCTTACTCGGCCGGCGCGGTCACCTTGGCGGCGGCGCGCAGCTCTTCGACTTGCGCCCCGTACTTGTCCATGGCCGCTTCGCGCAGCTTGGGCAGGTGGTAGTTGGGGAAGAGGTCGTTGTCGGGCCGGTAGTCCTTCAGCACCTGCTTGGCGACCGTGATCTTGTGGACCTCGGTCGGGCCGTCGGCGATGCCCATTACCAGAGCGGACGTCACCATGCCCATGAACGGCATCTCGTTGGAGACGCCCATGGCGCCGTGGATGTGCGCGGCGGTGGTGGCGATGTCCTGGTAGACCTTGGGCATCGCCACCTTGATGGCGGCGATGTCCTTGCGGACCAGATTGTAGTCCTTGTGCTTGTCGATCAGCCAGGCGGTGCGCAGCACCAGCAGGCGGAAGGCTTGCAGCTGGATCCACGAGTCGCAGATCTGCTCCTGCACCATGGCGAGGTCCGCCAGGCGCCCATCGCGGGTCTGACGGGAGACGGCGCGGCGGCACATCAGGTCGAAGGCCTTCTGGCAGGCGCCGACGGTGCGCATGGCGTGGTGCACGCGGCCGCCGGAGAGACGGGTCTGCGCGACCAGGAAGGCGCCGCCACGCGGGCCGAGCAGGGCTTCGGGGCCCACTTCCACGTCGGTGTAGCGCATGTAGCCGTGGCCACCGCCTTCACCGGCGCCGACGCCGATGCCGCGCACGATTTCCACGCCCGGGGTCTTGGTCGGGACGATGAAGATCGAGGTGCGCTGGTGGATGTCCTTATGGTCCGGGTCGGTGACCGCGTAGACGATGAGGATGGTTGAGCCGTAGGCCCCCGAGGAGAAGTACTTCTCGCCGTTGATCACCCACTTGCCGTTCTTCCAGTCCGCGCGGGTCTTGAAGGTGGTGGGGTCGGAGCCGCCGGCCGGCTCGGACATCGAGAACGCCGAACGGATGTCGCCGTTCAGCAGCGGCCACAGCCACTTTTCCTTCTGCTCGGGCGTGCCGTAGTGCGCGATGATCTCGGCGTTGCCGGTGTCGGGCGCCTGGGCGCCGAAGATCGACGGGGCCATGCCGACGCGGCCCAGCTTCTCGTTCATCAGGCCCAGCTTCAGCTGGCCAAAGCCCTGGCCGCCGAGCTCGGGGCCGAGGTGACAGGCCCATAGGCCTTGCGCCTTAACTTCTTCCTGCAGCGGCTTGATGAACTTTTCCCGGGCGCCCGGGACCATCATCGCGCGGCCGAGGTTGGAGAGAGGCTCGACCTTCTCCATCATGAACTCTTCGATCCAGTCGAGTTTCTTCTGAAATTCCGGATCGGTCTCAAAATCCCAAGCCATCAGTGTCTCCCTAGTCCGTCCGCGCCGGACGGATTGTCAGCGTCGGTTCTGTGATGTCCGCATTATCGGGCGCCGTTAGGGGAGGCGCAACAGCCGCAAACGCTTGTTTGAATGGTTTTCCGTACCGGCTGTTCGAAAACGCGCGCCTGACAGGCATCGCGCCGCTGTTGCCACCGCTGGGCCGCAAGCCTATCGCCGCACTGAGAAAACCGTCGCTTGTGGGAGAAGCGCCATGACCACCGCCACCGTCGCCGGGCTGTCGCGGGCCCGCCTGCAGAACATCGATCGCTTCCTGGAGGAGCGCTACATCGCCCCCGGCAAGCTGCCCTGCGCCCTCACCATGGTCGCGCGCCACGGCGAGATCGCGCACCTGGGCCTGGTCGGTCGCGCCGACGTCGAGCGCGACGCGGCGCTGAAGGAAGACGCGATCTTCCGCATCTATTCGATGACCAAGCCGATCACCTCGGTGGCGTTCATGATGCTGGTCGAGGAGGGCAAGGTCGCGCTCGACGATCCGGTGGCCAAGTACATCCCCGAATGGGCGAACCTCGGCGTGTTCGTCGCCGGGCAGCCGGGCGCCTGGCAGACGCGCCCGGTCTCGCGGCCGATGCAGATCGTCGACCTGATGCGCCACACCTCGGGCCTCACCTACGGCTTCCAGAACCGCTCCAACGTCGACGCCGCCTATCGCAAGGACAACATCGGCGGCGGCAAGATGACGCTCGACGGGATGATCGCGGCCTTTGCCAAGATCCCGCTGGAGTTCTCGCCCGGCGACGCCTGGAACTATTCCAACGCCACCGATGTGCTGGGCTACCTGGTGGGCGCGATCTCCGGCATGCCGTTCGCCGAGTTCCTGCGCACGCGCATCTTCGAACCCCTGGGCATGGTCGACACCGGCTTCCACGTGGCCGGCGACAAGGCCGGCCGCCTCACCGCCTGCTACAACCGCAACCCCGCCACCGGCGCGCTCAACCTGCAGGACGATCCAGCCAAGAGCCCCTACCTGGCCCCGCCGGCCTTCGTCTCCGGCGGCGGCGGCCTTGTCTCCACCGCGGCCGATTATATGAAGTTCTGCCAGATGCTGCTGAACGGCGGCACGGCGGGCGGCCATCGCCTGATAAGCCGCAAGACCCTGGCGCTGATGACCGAGAACCACCTGCCCGGGAAGAAGGACATGGTGGACATGACCCGCTCCACCTTCTCCGAAGCGTCCAACGCCGGCGTCGGCTTCGGCCTCGGCTTCGCCGTGGTGCAGGACACGGCCCGCTACCTCATCAACAACAGCGTGGGCGAGTACTACTGGGGCGGCGCGGCCTCGACCGCCTTCTGGGTGGACCCCAAGGAAGACCTGACCGTGGTGTTCATGACCCAGTTCATGCCCTCGTCGTTCTACCCCGTGCGGCGCGAGCTGCGGACCCTGGTCTACGCGGCTTTCGACGACTGAGCCGTAGATCGCCCCTGGACGGCGGGCCCGGCGTGGCCCATCTGGCGTCGTATGGCGGCTGACCCACGCGTGATCGAGCGGCTGGTCATCTTCGGCGCGACCGGCGACCTGGCGGCGCGCATGCTGCTGCCCTCGCTCTACTTCCTCGACGCCGAGAATCTGCTGCCGGCGGGGATGAAGATCATCGGCTCGGCCAGATCCGAGCTCGACGGCAATGCCTTCGCCGAGCACGTGCACGGGGTGCTGAAGAAGCGCGCCGAGGGCCTGGACGACCAGGTCTGGCAGCGCTTCCGCGCCCGCCTCGACTACTGCCCCGCCGACGTCACCCGCGGCGTCGGGCTGGAAGCCATTGCCAAGCGCATCGACGGCGCCTGCACCGTGTTCTTCCTGGCGCTGTCGCCCAGCCTCTATGGCTCGGTCTGCACCGCGCTGGGCGAGGCGGGGCTGGCCTGCGGCGACTGCCGCATCGTGCTGGAAAAGCCCATCGGCCACGACCTGGAAAGCTCGCGGCAGATCAACGCCGCCGTGGGCGCGGTGTTCGAAGAGCGGCGCGTCTTCCGCATCGACCACTACCTCGGCAAGGAGACGGTGCAGAACCTGCTGGCGCTGCGCTTCGCCAACACCCTGTTCGAGCCGCTGTGGAACAACCTCGCCATCGACCACGTGCAGATCACCGTGGCCGAGACCGAGGGCGTCGGCGACCGCTGGCCCTACTACGACGAGTACGGCGCGCTGCGCGACATGGTGCAGAACCACATGATGCAGCTGCTGTGTCTCGTGGCGATGGAGCCGCCGCCGGACGCCGGCGCCGACTCGGTGCGCGACGAGAAGGTGAAGGTGCTGAAGTCGCTGAAGCCGTTCACCCGCGCCAGCGCCCAGCAGATGAGCGTGCGCGGCCAATACCGCTCCGGCGTGGTCGAAGGCCGCCAGACCCCGTCCTACGCCGAGGAGCGAGGCGGGGAGAGCGACACCGAGACCTTTGTCGCGCTGCGCGCCGACATCGAGAACTGGCGCTGGGCCGGGGTGCCGTTCTTCCTGCGCACCGGCAAGCGGCTGCCCGAGCGCCGCACCCAGATCGTCATCCAGTTCAAGCCACTGCCGCACCTGATCTTCGGCGAGCGCGCCGAGGACGACGTGACGGCCAACCGCCTGGTCATCGACCTGCAGCCGGACGAGGACATCTCGCTCTTGCTGATGAACCGCCGGCCGGGGCTCGCGGGCAACCGGCTGCAGGCGCTGCCGCTGAGCCTGTCGCTGGCCAACGGCGGCGGGCGCCGGCGCATCGCTTACGAGCGGCTGCTGCTCGACGTGATCGCCGACAATCCGGCGCTGTTCGTCCGCCGCGACGAGGTGGAGCTGGCCTGGCAGTGGATCGACGGCGTCGCCGACACCTGGACCGACCTCGGCATCGCGCCCCGCCCTTACGCCGCCGGCAGCTGGGGCCCCGCCGGCGCCTTCGCGCTGCTGGAGCGGTCGGGGCGGGCGTGGCTCGATGAATAAGCGCGTCATCTCCCTTCCCCCTCGAGGGGAAGGGCCGGGGATGGGGGGCTCTCTCCGCCACCCGAACGTCGACGGCGCGGCCACTTTGCTCCCTTCCCCCTTGCGGGGAAGGGTTGGGGATGGGGGTGTCAGCTCGGTCTTTCCGGCTGGCGTCGCCAATCACCTGGCGCTGAGCTTGCACCCCCACCCCCGACCCCTCCCCGCAAGGGGGAGGGGAGGACTGACCCGCCGGCGCGCGGTTGCCGGGCCAAGGGGCAGTGCGTGATCGAGCTCTTCCCCGACGCAGGCGCTGCCGCTCAAGCCGCCGCCGACGCCATCGTGCGCCAGCTATCCCCAGCGGGGCCAAAGCGCCTCATGGTCACCGGCGGCTCTGGCCCGGGCCCGGTCTACGACCTGCTGGCCAAGGTCGACCTCGATTGGTCGCGGGTCACCGTCACCCTGTCGGACGACCGCTTCGTGCCGCTGGGTGCGCCGGAGAACAATGAAGCCATGGTGCGAGCGCGGCTGTTGCAGGGCCACGCCGCAGCGGCGACGCTTGTGCCGCTCAACGGCGACGCCAGGACGCCCGCCGCAGCCGCCGCCGCCATCGAACCGGCGATCCGTGCGCTGCTCCCCTTCGACGCCACGCTTCTCGGCATGGGCCCCGACGGTCATATCGCCTCGCTCTACGCGTCCAGCGCCGGCGTCGCCGCCGACCTCGATCCCGCCGGGTCCCAACTGGCCGTTGGCGTGCGGAGCCCCGGCTGGGAACCCTACGTGCCTCGCGTCAGCCTCACCGGCCGCGCCCTCTTCGACGCCGGCCTCATCCTGCTGCTCGTCGGCGGCGCGCAGAAGCGCTCGGTGATCGAGCAGGTGCTGGCCGACCCCGACTTCCAGCCGCCGGTCGCCGCGCTGATCCGGCAGACCCGCAGCCCGTTACGCATTCTGTGGTCGCCCGGCGCGGCCTGAAGGAGCCCGCCCATGCATCCCGTCACCGCCGAGGTCACCGAGCGGATCGTCGCGCGCAGTCGCGACACTCGCGCGGATTACCTGGAGCGCATGGAGGCCGCGCGCCGCGCCGGACCCGGCCGCGCCAAGCTGAGCTGCGCCAACTTCGCTCACGCCTTCGCCGCGTCGTCCGACAGCGACAAGGCCAGCGTGCGCAACCCGGCCGCGCCCAACCTCGCCATCGTCTCGGCCTACAACGACATGCTCTCGGCTCACCAGCCGCTGGAGCGCTTCCCGGAGATCATCAAGGCCGCGGCGCGCGAAGCCGGCGCCACGGCGCAGTTCGCTGGGGGCGTGCCGGCCATGTGCGACGGCGTCACGCAAGGGCGTGGCGGCATGGAGCTGTCGCTGTTCTCCCGCGACGTGATCGCCATGGCGACCGCTGTGGCGCTGAGCCACGACGCCTTCGACGGCGCGCTGCTGCTGGGCGTCTGCGACAAGATCGTGCCGGGGCTGATGATCGGCGCGGCCCTCTTCGGCCACCTGCCGACGATCCTGGTGCCCGCCGGGCCGATGACCTCCGGCATGGCCAACCGCGAGAAGAACGCGGTCCGCAATCGCTACGCCCAGGGCCTGGCGACCCGTGAAGAGCTGCTGGACGTGGAGATGAAGTCGTACCACGGGCCCGGCACCTGCACCTTCTTCGGCACCGCCAATTCCAACCAGATGCTGATGGAGATGATGGGCCTGCACCTGCCGGGCTCCGCGTTCGTGCATCCGAACACGCCGCTGCGCGACGCGCTCACCGCCGCCGCCGCTCGGCGCGCGCTGGAGATCGCGCCAGGGACGAACGCCTACACGCCGTTCGCCGCGGTCGCCGACGAGAAGGCGTTCGTGAACGGCGTGGCTGGCTTGCTGGCCACCGGAGGCTCGACCAATCACACGCTGCACCTGGTGGCGATGGCCAGGGCCGTGGGCGTGCTGCTGACCTGGGAAGATTTCGACCAGCTGTCGCGGGTGACGCCGCTGATCGCGCGGGTCTATCCGAATGGCTCGGAAGACGTGAACGCCTTCCAGGCCGCCGGCGGCATGGCCTTCGTGGTCCGCGAGCTGACCAAGGCAGGGTTGGCGCATGAGGACGTGACCACGGTAGCCGGCCAGGGCCTCGGGCTCTATCGCCGCGAGCCCTATCTCGACGACGGCGTGCTGGCCTGGCGCGAGGGCGCGGTGACCTCCCTGGCGCCCGACATCCTGCGGCCGGTCGACAACGCCTTCGACACCGAAGGCGGCATCCGCATCCTGTCCGGCGGCCTCGGCCGCGCGGTGATCAAGGCTTCCGCCATCGCGCCACAGCATCACCTGATCGAAGCGCCCGCCGCCTGCTTCGACAGCCAGGACGCGCTGATCGCCGCCTTCCAGCGCGGCGAGCTCGACCGCGACGTGGTGGTGGTCGTGCGCTTCCAGGGCCCGCGCGCCAACGGCATGCCGGAGCTGCACGGCCTAACGCCTGCTCTGGCTTCCTTGCAGAGCAAGGGCCATCGCGTTGCTTTGGTCACCGACGGAAGGATGTCAGGCGCGTCCGGCACGGTGCCCGCCGCGATTCACCTGACGCCGGAAGCCGCAAGCGGCGGCCCCCTGGGCAAGGTGCGCGACGACGACCTCATCCGACTCGACAGCGTCAAAGGAACGCTCGAGGCTCTAGTCGCGGAGGAAAGCTGGCACCGACGGCCGGTCGCCACCGCAGACCTCGCCTCCAACTCCTTCGGCGTCGGACGCGAGCTCTTCCGCGCCTTTCGCGCCGGCGCCGCCCCCGCCGAGGAAGGTGGCGGCATCTGCTGACATCGGCTGGCTGGCCGCGAAAATCGCCGGGAGCGATTTCGCCAATTCAAGGAGGCGCGGCTCTGAGCTGCTCGTAACGCTCGATATCCGACTGGAACTGAGCCTTCACCTGGCCCTCCTGCTCGACCCGCGCCTGTATGGCCTGGTCCTGCAAGTGGACCTCGCTCAGGGTCTGCACCAGCTCCTGCGCGAGATCGTCGGGCATCCGCGGCGCATTGGGGCGCGTGCTGTAAGGCGCAAACTGCTGGGCGCGGCCCTGGAGCGAGGTGAGACGCGACTGCAGGCTCTGCACGTACTGCTGCGCCGCGGTCTGCTGCGCCTCGAGTTGCGCCAGCCGCTCGTCCCGCAGCGACTCGATGTCCTTCACCGAGGTATAGGTGCTGAGCAGGAAATAGTCGTGCTGCTTCTGCGCGACGCGGCGCGCCTGCGCATGCGCCTCCGCGGCCAGCTGCGCGGGTGTTTTTTCCGCATCGACGTGTCCGACCTCGACGCCCTGACTGTTCAGGATCTGCCTGCTGTTGCGCGCGTACTTGGGCGGAATGCTGTCGCCGTAATGGACGATGCCGTGCTCATCCACCCAGCGGTAGGAGACCCCTTTGTCGGTATTCTGGGCGACCGCCGATCCCGCCGCGCAGGTGAGCGCGAGGATCAGAGGGAGCGCCTGACGGGATAGCCGCATGGGAGAATATTCTGACTTCCCTAGCGCGGAGGCAAGTCTCAGGAGACCCCATAGCGCTGCCGGTAGGCCTTCAGCAGTGTGAGCTGGTCGTCAGAAATCGCAGCCCGCCCCCCGTGGGGGCGCGAAAGCGCCTCGATGAGGTCGGCGAGTGTGATGACGCTCACGCATGGAATGCCGTGCTCTTTCTCGATCTCCTGGGTGGCGCTGAGCGAGCTCTGCCCGCGCTCCTGCCGGTCGAGGGCAAAAATGACGCCCGCCGGTTGCCCCCCCTGCTGCCGGATGAGGGTGAGCGACTCCCGCACGGCAGTGCCGGCCGTTACGACATCGTCGATCACGAGCACCCGGCCGCGCAGCGGGGCGCCAATGACGGTGCCGCCCTCGCCGTGATCCTTTGCCTCCTTACGGTTGAAGGCGTAAGGGACGTTGCGTCCGTGATGCTCGAAGAGCGCCGCTGCGGTGGCGGCGGCGAGCGGTATTCCTTTGTAGGCCGGCCCGAAGAGCACATCGAACGGCGGCGCCGAACGCACAACGGCTGCGGCGTAAC
>DASXZG010000081.1:0-95592 GCA_036502045.1 Caulobacteraceae bacterium
GCCGCCATGCGGATCATCGAGCGGCCGACCAGGCAGACGCGGCGGTCGGCAGCCTCGGCGGCGCGGATGATCGAGTCCATGCGCGCCACGTTGGAGGCGAAGCAGCCCGCCGCCACCTTGCCCTTCAGCGTCGGGATCAGCTTGCCCAGCGCCGTGCGGACATCGGCCTCCGAGCCAGCCTCGCCGTCGACGAACACGTTCGTCGAGTCGCAGACCATGGCCAGAATGCCCTCGTCGCCCAGCTTGCGGATGGCGTCTTCGTCAGTGACGCCGCCCAGCAGCGGGTCGGGATCGATCTTCCAGTCGCCGGTGTGCAGGATGGTGCCCAGCGGGGTCTTGATGGCCAAGCCATTGGGCTCGGGGATCGAGTGGGTGAGCGTGATTAGGGTCAGGTCGAACGGGCCCAGGTTGAACGAGCCGGAAAGCGGCACTTCGGTGAGGCTCACCTCGTCCAGGATGTTGGCTTCGCGCAGCTTCTCGCGGATCAGGAACGCGGTGAACGGCGTCGCGTAAAGCGGTGCGCGCAGCCGCTCCCAGAGCCACGGCAGCGCTCCGATGTGGTCCTCGTGGGCGTGGGTCAGCACGATGCCGATGATATCGTCGGCGTGTTCCTCGATGAACGTAGGGTCCGGCAGGATGATATCGACGCCGGGTGTGGTCTGGTCGCCGAAGGTGACGCCGAGATCGACCACGATCCACTTGCGCCGCCGAGGTGGGCCGTAACCGTAGAGATTGAAGTTCATGCCGATCTCGTTCGAGCCGCCCAGCGGCAGGAAGACGAGCTCGTCGCCAGGATTGGCGCTCATGCGGCGCCTGGGCGCGGGTTGCGCCGGTGAATCTCGAGCAGGCCGCGGATGGTGAGGTCGTGGTCGAAATGGTCGATGGCGCTGGTGGCGTTCTCGAACAGCGAGGCGATGCCGCCGGTGCCGATGACGGTGAGCGGCTTGCCCCACTCGTCCTTGATGCGCGCCACCAGTCCCTCGATCATTGAAATGTAGCCCCAGAACACGCCCGACTGCATGGCGCTGACAGTGTCGACGCCGACGACACGGTTGCCAGCCGGCCGGCGGATGGCGACCCGCGGCAGCTGCGCCGCCGCATCGTGCAACGCCAGCATGGAAAGGTTGATCCCCGGCGCGATCACCCCGCCCTCGAAGGCGCCGTCGCCGGCAACCACGTCGAACGTTGTGGCGGTGCCTGAGTCGATCACCAGCAGGTCGCCCTTGTAGGCCACATGCGCGCCGATGGCGTTGACCAGCCGGTCGGCGCCAGCCTCCGAGGGCTTCTGGATGCGCACGTCGATCCCGAGGTCGACGTTCTCGCCCACCACCAGCGGCTCGGTGTTCAGGTAGCGCCGGGCCAGGTTGCGCAGATTGAACAGCGACTGCGGGACCACGCTGGAAATGATGCAGCCACTGAGTTGACTGAGGGTCAGTCCCTTCATCGCCAGTAGCTGCGCCAGCCACACGGCGTATTCGTCAGCGGTCCGCGTGGCTTCGGTGGCCGCGCGCCACTGATGCTGCCACGCCTCGCCGTCATGCACGGCGAAGAGCGTGTTTGTGTTCCCCTGCTCGATGGCCAGCAGCATCAGGGGCTCCTCCCGTCGGTCGGCTGGCCCAAGAAATTGGCCACGGAAAACACGGAAGACACGGACGCAGTCGGCGCGTTCACAGCACGAATCTCTCAACGCGCGCCTTCGGCGCGCAACCAAAGTTCACCAGCAGACCCACCTTCAGCCCCGTTGCTTTGAGGGAGTTCAGAGTCTGGGCGCGGTGTTCCGGCGCTAGCTCACGGACGGCCTTCAACTCAACGATGATGTGATCGAAGCAGACAAAGTCAGGCCGATAGGTCTGTGTCAGCAACCTACCTTTGTATTCGATGGCCAGCGCCGGCGCCGCCACATGAGGTATCTGGCGCTCCTCCAACTCCAAGGCAAAGGCCTCCTGGTAGACAGCTTCCAGGAACCCAACACCCAGCTGCCGGCTGACCTCGAAGGCGGCGGCTCGAACCTGGAACGTCTCCTGCTCGAAGAGGAGCTTTCCGTGTTCTCCGTGTTTTCCGTGGTCCATTTCTTCTATCAGCCGAAGAACACGTCGCCGGCGGTTATGCGGCGGATGTCGCCTGAGGCGACGCGCAGGCGCAAGGCGCCGTCCGCGTCCAGGCCCTCGGCGACGCCATCGATGTGCTCGGTCGGCAGGCGGGCGGTGCAGACCTGACCCAGCCCGTGGGCGCGCTCGGTCCAGGCTCCCGCGATCGGCGCAAAGCCGGCGCGCTCCCAGACGTCGCGCCAGCGCTCGAAGGCTTCGGCCAGAACGTTAAGCGCCTCCAGCGGCGGTGGTGGCGGACCGGGCATGTGCTGCGCGAGGGCTGTGGCAGGCCGCTCCGGCGCGTCCGGCGGCGTCGCCAGGTTCACGCCGATGCCGACCGCCAGCCAGAGCCCGCCAGCTGGATGCGGGCCGGACTCCACCAGGATGCCCGCCGCCTTGCGACCGGCGATCATCGGATCGTTGGGCCACTTCAGCGTCACCAGGCTCGGCGGCACGTATGCGGCGGCAAGGTCGTAGGTCGCGAGCGCGGCCACGAACGATATCTGGGCGGCGACGCCCGGCGGCTTGCGGGTCACGCCCAGCCAGGTGGCGGCGAGGTTGGCGGCGCCGGTCTCCCAGGCGCGGCCGCGACGGCCGCGGCCCGCGGTCTGGCGTCTGGCGGTGAACCAGATCGGCCCGGTCTCACCAGACTCGGCGCGGCGACGCGCTTCGGCGTTGGTGGAATCGATTTCCTCGAAAGCCTCGATGGGCGGGATCGCCACGTCAGTGCGCGAAAGCGAGCGCGGCCTGCTGCGAGATCGGATCGAGGACGATCAGAGCGAACCAGACCAGCGAACAGGCGAACAGGGCCGTGGCGTAGGCGACAGCGACCGCGCCGCCCGGCGGCGCATCGGTCGCGCCCTCCGGCGGGTCCAGCCACATCACCTTGATCAGGCGCAGATAGTAGAACGCCGCCACCACGCTGCCGACGAGGGCGATCACCGCCGCCCAGGTGGTCAGCGGACCAGCCGCCAGCGCCGCCTTGAACACGTAGAACTTGGCCCAGAAGCCCGAGAACGGCGGCATGCCGAGAGCGGAGAGTGAGAAGGCGGTGATGGCGAGCGCCAGCCCCGGCCGCTCGCGCATCAGCCCGGCGAAGGAATCAAAGCTCTCCATTGGACGGCCGCTCCGCTGCAGCGCCGCCAGGCAGGCGAAGAATCCGGTGACGTCGATGGTGTAGAGCACCATGAAGATCAGCATCGACTGCACGCCGGCCGGCCCGCCGGCGGCGAGACCCACCAGCGCGTAGCCAATGTTGGCGATCGACGAGTAGGCCCAAAGGCGCTTGAGGTTGCTCTGCGCCAGGCCGGCGAAAGCGCCGACGAACACCGAGAGCAAGGCCGCGATCAACACCACCTGCCGCCACTGCTCCACCGCCCCGCCGAAGGCTTCGGTGAGCAGGCGGGCGAACAGCGCCATGGCCGCCAGCTTCGGCGCCCCGGCGAAGAAGCCGACGATGGGCGTCGGCGCGCCCTCGTAGACGTCCGGCGTCCACATGTGGAATGGCGCGGCCGAGACCTTGAAGCCGATGCCGCAGACCAGGAAGATCAGCCCGAAGAGCACGCCGACCGAGGCGCCGCCGTGCGTCGCCGCCGCGATGGCCGCGAAACTGGTCGAGCCGGCGAAGCCATAGACCAGCGAGGCGCCGTAGAGCAGCAGGCCGGACGAGAGCGCGCCCAGCACGAAGTACTTCAGGCCCGCTTCGGAACTCTTGGCGTTGTCGCGCTGGAAGGCGGCCAGCACGTAGAGCGCCAGCGAGTGCAGCTCGATGCCGACGTAGAGCGAGATCAGGTCGCCGGCGGAGACCATGATGCTCATGCCCAGCGCCGCCAGGACGATGAGCACCGAAAGCTCGAACCTGGCTGTGCCGCGCTGGGCGAACCAGCGGTCGGAGAGCGGGATGGCGACGGCGCTGGCGGCGAAGATCGCGACCTTGGCGAACGCGGCCCACTGGTCGGCGATCAGCGCACCGCCGAACGCCTGCCCCACCGGACCGACCGCGGCGGCGACCGCGGCGGCGGCGAGCGCCAGCACGGCCGCAAGCGTGAACGCCGGGCCGGTCTTCTTCTGGTAGGCGCCCCAGAGCAGCAGCAGCAACGCCGAGACGGCGAGGATCAGCTCCGGGAGAGCGAGGCGGGCGTCAGCGGCCATCCCCTAGCCTCCCCGCACGGCGCGGTAAGCCGTCACCAGCGCATCGGTTGCCGCGCCAGTCACATGGAAGACGAGGCCGGGCGCGACGCCCAGCACCAGGGTGGCGATGATGAACGGGGCGAAGATCAGCACTTCGCGCGGTACGAGGTCGTTGATTGAGGTCAGGGCGCTGTTGGTGATCTCGCCGAAGACGACGCGGCGATAGACGGTGAGCATGTAGACGGCCGACAGGATGACGCCGCTGGCGGCGACGATCACGGTCCAGGTCGAGGCGCTGTAGACGCCGGTCATGGTCAGGATCTCGCCGACAAAGCCGCTGGTGCCCGGCAGGCCGACGTTGCCCATGGCGAAGAGCATGAACACAGCGGCGTACCACGGCATGCGATTGGCGAGCCCTCCGTAGAAGGCGATCTCGCGGGTGTGCATGCGGTCGTAGATGACGCCCACGCAGAGAAAGAGGGCCCCGGAGATGACCCCGTGGCTGAGCATCTGGAAGATCGCGCCCTGCTCGCCCTGAATGTTGCCGGAGAAGATGCCCATGGTGACGAAGCCCATGTGGGCCACCGACGAGTAGGCGATCAGTTTCTTGATGTCGGTCTGCCGGAAGGCGACCAGCGAGGTGTAGACGATGGCGACCGCCGAGAGGGCGAAGATTAGCGGCGTGAACTGCACGCTGGCGGCGGGAAACATCGGCAGCGAGAAGCGCAGGAAGCCGTACCCGCCCATCTTCAGGAGGATGCCCGCCAGGATCACTGAACCGGCCGTGGGCGCCTCGACGTGGGCGTCGGGCAACCACGTGTGCACGGGCCACATCGGCATCTTCACCGCGAACGAGGCGAAGAACGCCAGCCACATCCAGGTCTGCGCCGCCGGCGCGAACTTGAAGCGCATCAGGTCGGGGATGGAGGTGGTGTGGGCGATGCCGATCATCGCCAGGATCGCCGCCAGCATCAGTACCGAGCCCAGCAGCGTGTAGAGGAAGAACTTGAAGGCGGCGTAGACCCGCCGCTGGCCGCCCCAGATGCCGATGATCAAGAACATCGGGATCAGCTGGCCTTCGAAGAACAGATAGAACAGCACCAGATCGAGGGCGCAGAAGACGCCGATGACCAGCGTTTCCAGCACCAGGAACGCGATCATGTATTCGAGCACGCGGTTGGTGATCGATTGCCAGCTGGCGAGGATGCAGAGCGGCATCAGGAACGCCGTCAGCAGCACGAACAGCACCGAGATGCCGTCGACCCCCATGCGGTAGTGCAGCCCCGCGAACCAGGGCGCGTCTTCAAGGAACTGGAAGCCGGGGTTGGCGCCGTCGAACTGCGCCACCAGCAGGATCGAGAGTGCGAAGGTGGCCAGCGTGACCGCCAGCGCGATCCAGCGGGCCGCATTGGCTGCGCGCGCTTCGTCGTTGGCTCCGAAGGCCTTCAGCGCCAGGATCGCGGCGACGCCGGCCAGCGGCAGGAAGGTGGTGAGCGAGAGGATGCCGACCATCAGCGCGCGCCCCCCGAGAAGGCCCACAGCGCGTACGAGAGCAGGCCCACCACGCCCACCAGCATGACGAAGGCGTAGTGGTAGACGTAGCCGGTCTGCAGGCGGCCGGTGCGCTTGCCGATCTGGTAGGAGACGGCCGAAACGCCGTCAGGCCCCAGTCCATCGATGATTTTCTGGTCGCCGCCCTTCCAGAACAGGTCGCCCAGCCAGCGCGCGGCGGCCACGAAGGTCGCGTCGTAGAGCTCGTCGAAGTACCACTTGTGGTACAGGAACGACCACACTGGGCCGCGGCGTTCGGCGATCCGCGCGCCCATGCCTTCGTGGCGGATGTAGACCCACCAGGCCGCGACGAAGCCGATGATGGTCACCACCAGCGGCGACAGCACCACCCATAAAGGCAAGCTTGAGGCCTCCGCCAGCATTGGCGCGCCGAGATTGAAGATGGCCCCGCGCCAGAACGCTTCGCGGCCTTCGCCGATGAAGGCCGGCGCGAACAGGATGCCGGCGAACACCGCGCCCGCCGCCAGCACCAGCAGCGGAATCAGCATCACCGGCGGGCTTTCGTGCGGGTCGCGGTGGCCATGGTCGTCGTGGCCATGCGCATCATGGCCGTGCGCCGCATGAGCGTGATCGTCATGGGCTTCGGGTTCGGGCGTGCCTTCTTCGCTGTGGCCAGCGCCGGCGACATGAGCGTGCGGATGCGCCCACTTCGGCGTGCCGTGGAAGGTCATGAAGATCAGGCGCCAGGAGTAGAACGAGGTCAGGCCCGCCGCGACGATGCCGACCACGAAGGCGAAGGCGCCGACGCCGCTCCCCTTGGTCGAAGCCAGCCAGGCGGCGTTGATGATCGCGTCCTTGGAGTAGAAGCCGGCGAAGCCGATATCGAGGCCCGGAAGGCCGACGCCGGTGATGGCCAGCGTGCCGGCCAGCATCACCGCGTAGGTGATCGGCGTCTTGTTCCACAGGCCGCCCATCTTCCGCATGTCCTGCTCGTGGTGCATGGCGTTGATGACGCTGCCGGCGGCCAGGAACAGCAGGCCTTTGAAGAAGGCGTGCGTGAACAGGTGGAACATCGAGGCCTGGTAGGCCCCGACCCCAGCGGCGAAGAACATGTAGCCGAGCTGCGAACAGGTCGAATAGGCGATCACCCGCTTGATGTCGTTCTGCGCCAGACCGACCGTGGCGGCGAAGAGCGCGGTGGTCGCGCCGATCACGGTGACGATGGTCTTGGCCACCGGCGCGTACTCGAACATCGGCGAGAGCAGGCAGACCATGTAGACGCCGGCCGTCACCATGGTGGCGGCGTGGATCAGCGCCGAGACCGGCGTCGGGCCTTCCATGGCGTCCGGCAGCCAGGTGTGCAGGAAGAACTGCGCCGACTTGCCCATGGCGCCGACGAAGAGCAGCGCGCAGGCGAGGTCGACCGCGTTGAAGCTGCCGCCGGCGAAGGCCCACGGTTGGGTCGCGTGCGCCGCGACCTGCGGGAAGATGTCGACGAAGCGGATCGAGTGGAACACCCAGAAGGTGGTCATGATGCCGAGCGCGAAGCCGAAGTCGCCCACCCGGTTGACCACGAAGGCCTTGATTGCAGCGGGCGGCGGCGCCGGTCGCTTGAACCAGAAGCCGATGAGCAGGTAGCTCGCCAGCCCCACCCCTTCCCAGCCGAAGAACAGCTGCATGAAGTCGGCGGCGGTCACCAGCGCCAGCATGGCGAAGGTGAAGAGCGACAGGTAGGCGAAGAAGCGGGGCTTGGAATCGTCCTCCGCCATGTAACCCCACGAATAGAGGTGCACGAGGGCCGAGACGGTGGTGACGACGATCATCATCGTCGCCGAGAGGCTGTCGACGCGCACACTCCAGTCGGATTTGAAGTCGCCGACCTGGATGAATGGCCCGAGTTCGACGGTGAAATGCCAAGCGCCTGAGGTGACCTGGCTGAAGCTGAACCAGCCAAGCGCGCAGGACAGGAACAGCAGGCCCGTGGTCACCGCCATCGAGGCGGTGTCGCCGATGCGGCGGCCAGTCAGGCCCGCGATGGCGGCGCCCAGCAGCGGCGCCAGCACCACGATGGTGACGATGAGTTGCGGGCTCATTGCGCCGCTAGCCCTTCATCATCGAGGCGTCGTCCACGGCGATGTCGCCGCGGTTGCGGAAGAAGGTGACCAGGATGGCGAGGCCGACGGCGGCTTCGGCCGCCGCGACGGTGAGCACGATCATGGCGAAGATCTGCCCCGTCACCTCGTGCAGGAAGGCTGAGAAAGCGACCAGATTAATGTTCACGGCCAGCAGGATCAGCTCGATCGACATCAAGATGACGATGACGTTCTTGCGGTTCACGAAGATGCCGAAAACGCCGATGGTGAAGAGAATCGCCGCGACGGTGAGGTAGTGCGAGAGGCCAATCACAAGGCGACCCCCTCGCCGGACTTGATCTCGACGTTGCGGACCCCGGTGGCCGGCGTCCGCGCCACCTGGTCGGCGACGGATTGGCGCCGCGCATAGGGCTTGTGCTGCAACGTCAGCACGATGGCGCCGATCATGGCCACCAGCAGCACCAGCCCGGCGGCCTGGAAGTAGTAGACGTACTGCGTATAGAGCACTCGCCCGATGGTCTCGGCGTTGCTGACGCCAACGATGCTCGCGGCCGGTAGGGCGTTCTTCGCCGCCGCCCCGCCCTGCGCCACCGTCACCGCCACCGTCGCCATCTCGATGGCCAGCACGCCAGCCACCACGCCGCCAATGGGCAGGTAGCGCGCGAAGCCTTCCTTCAGCGCCGCAAAGTCGACGTCGAGCATCATCACGACGAACAGGAACAGCACCGCGACGGCGCCGACGTAGACGATGACCAGGAGCATCGCCAGGAACTCCGCGCCCATCAGCACGAAGAGGCCGGCCGCCGAGAAAAAGGCCGTGATCAGGAACAGCACCGAGTGCACGGGGCTGCGCGCCACGATCACGGCCATGGCCGAGACCAGCAACACCAGCGACAGCAGGTAGAAGGCGATCGCCTGCGTTTCCATCTCGCCGCCGCTACTCCCCTCGCCCGCCGGACGCAGCCCCTGCCGGACGCGGGGGTGTCTTAGCGCGTTCGCCAGCGCTGGAAACCGCTTTTGCGGCGGCCTGGGTGATTTCTTGAAGGGGCGCGCGCATCAGCGATACGGCGCGTCCAGTTCGAGGTTGCGGGCGATCTCGCGCTCCCAGCGGTCGCCGTTCGCGAGCAGCCGCTCCTTGTCGTAGTAGAGTTCTTCGCGGGTCTCGACCGAGAACTCGGTGTTGGGGCCTTCGACGATGGCGTCCACCGGGCAGGCTTCCTGGCACAGGCCGCAGTAGATGCACTTCACCATGTCGATGTCGTAGCGGGTGGTGCGGCGGCTGCCGTCCTCGCGCGGCTCGGCCTCGATGGTGATGGCCTGCGCCGGGCAGATGGCTTCGCAGAGCTTGCAGGCGATGCAGCGCTCTTCGCCATTGGGATAGCGGCGCAGCGCGTGCTCGCCGCGGAAGCGCGGCGACTGCGGGTTGCGCTCGTGCGGGTATTGCATCGTGGCCTTGGGGGCCACGAGGTAGCGCAGGCCGATGCCGAAGGCGCCGACGAAGTCCATCAGCGCCGCGCCGCGGACGGCCTGGCTGATCCGCTGCAACATTACTGGCTCGCCTTCTTCTGGCAGACGTAGTCGCCCATGTGGGTGGGATCTCCGCCTGGCTTCAGCTGGTAGTCGCCGCCCTTGGCGGTGCAAGCGTCATGCGCGGCCTTGACGCTGTCGTAAGAGACGTCGCCACTCTCGTACCACGCGGGGCCGGAGCCGTTGTCGGAGCAGGCGCCGACAAGCGTCAGCGCGCCCAGCAGGATCGTCAGCCGCCTCACGGCGCGAATCCGTAGACGCGCCAGGCGCCCATCAGCGCCACCGCCACCAGCGAGGTCGGCAGGAACACCTTCCAGCCCAGCCGCATCAGCTGGTCGTAGCGGTAGCGCGGCACCACGGCGCGGACCATGCCGTTGAGCAGGAAGAAGAACACCGTCTTGGCGAAGAACCAACCGAAGCCGATGATGCTGTTGAGCGTCGTGTTGGCGAAGTGCCCATCGAGGAACGGCAGCGGCGCATGCCAGCCGCCGAAGAACAGCGTCGCGGTGAGCGCGCTCATCAGCACGATATTGGCCATCTCGGACAGGTAGAACAGCATGTAGGGCGATGAGCCGTACTCGACCTGATAGCCGGCCACGAGTTCGGACTCGGCCTCCGGCAGGTCGAACGGCGGCCGGTTGGTCTCGGCCAGGGTCGAGACGAAGAACACCACGGCCATCGGGATCATCACCAACGCCGCCGGCAGGCCGGCCAGACCGTTGCCGCCCAGAACGTTCCAGTTCCAGAACCCGCCAGCCTGCCGCTCGACCATGGTCGTCAGGTTCATCGAGCCGGAGAGCAGGATCACCGTGACCAGGATGAAGCCGATGGAGACCTCGTAGCTGATCATCTGCGCCGCCGAGCGCAGTGCGCCCAGGAAGGGGTACTTCGAGTTCGACGCCCAGCCGCCCATGATGACGCCGTAGACGCCCATCGACGAGAGCGCGAACAGGTAGAGGATGCCGACGTTGATGTTGGAGATCACCCAGCCCGGGGCCAGCGGCATCGCCGCCCATGCGCCGAAGGCGAAGGTGATGCTGATCAGCGGCGCGAGCAGGAAGACCGACCGATCGGCGCCGGCCGGCACGATCAGTTCCTTCAGCAGGAACTTGCCGAGGTCGGCGAAGGGCTGCAGCAGCCCGAACGGGCCCACCACGTTGGGGCCCTTGCGCATGCCGACGCCAGCGAAAAGCTTGCGGTCGCCCCAGACGCCGACCCAGGCGACGGTCAGCAACAGCCACACCGTCACCAGCAGGATCTGGCCGATCGTCAGCAAAGCCCACATCATCGGCGGCTACTCCGCGGCGATCTTCTGCGCGCCGGAAACCAGCGCGGCGCATTCGGCCATGGTGACACTGGCCCGGGCGATCGGATTGGTCAGGTGGAAGGCTTTGATCGGGCTGGCCAGCGGCGCGTCGGAGAGATCGCCCGCCTTGCCCAACCCGTCCAGCGAGAAGCTCGCGGGCGTCGCGCCCGGCGCGTAGTCGATCTGGCCGAACGTGGGATGATCGGCGAATAGCTTCGCCCGTAGCGCGTCGAGCGTGTCGTACGGCAGCTTGTGGCCCAGGCGCTCCGACAGCGCGCGCAGGATTGCCCAGTCTTCCCGCGCCTCGCCCTTGGGGAACACGGCGCGTTCGCCGCGCTGCACGCGGCCTTCGGTGTTGACGTAGAGGCCGGATTTCTCGGTGTAGGCCGCGCCCGGCAGGACCACATCGGCACGGTGCGCGCCCGCATCGCCGTGAGTGCCGAGGTAGACGACGAACGCGTCGGTCTTCGACAGGTCCAGTTCGTCTGCGCCCAGCAGGAACAGCACGTCCGCGCCGCCCTTGGCGGTCATCTCAGCGGCGCTCTTGCCGCTGTCTCCGGGAACAAAGCCGAGATCGAGGCCGCCGACGCGGGCGGCGGCAGTGTGCAGCACGTTCCAGCCGTTCCAGCCGTCGCGCACCACGTTGAAGGTCTTGGCGAGGTCGGCGACGGCGGCCAGCGTCGCGGGATCGGCCAGCGCCCCCTGCCCCACGATGATCGCCGGCCGCTCGGCCTTCTTGAACGCCGCGATGAAGTCGGACTTGCTGTTCGCCAGACCGTTGAGCGCGTTGGCCGCGCCGCCCAGGTGCTCGTAGCGATAGGTGAGGTTCGCCGCTTCGCCGACGACGGCGAACTGGGCCTTGCCCGAGAGCCACATCTTGCGGAAGCGGGCGTTCAGCACCGGCGCCTCAAGCCGCGGGTTGGTCCCGACCAGCAGCACCGCGTCAGCCTGCTCGATGCCGGCGATGGTGGAATTGAACAGCCAGCTCTGCCTTGGGCCGTCGCCCAGCGCGGTCCCGTCCTGCCGGCAGTCGAGGTTTTTCACCCCCAGCGCACCGCCGAAGAGATCGAGCGCAGCCTTCATCGACTCCGCGTCCTGCAGGTCGCCGGCGATGACGCCGACGCGCTCCGGCGCCGCCGCCTGCAGCTTGCCGGCCACGGCGCTGAACGCCTCGGCCCAGGTCGCCGGCTGCAGCTTGCTGCCGGCACGGATGAACGGCCGGTCCAGCCGCTGGCGGCCGAGACCGTCGACGGCGTAGCGGGTCTTGTCGGAGATCCACTCCTCGTTGACCTCTTCGTTGGTGCGCGGCAGCACCCGCAGCACCGCTGGCCCCCGCGCATCGACGCGGATCGCCGAACCCAGCGCGTCCATCACGTCGACGCTCTCGGTCTTCTTCAGCTCCCAAGGTCGGGCGTTGAAAGCGTAGGGCCGCGAAGTGAGCGCGCCCACCGGGCAGAGATCGATGATGTTGGCCGACAGCTCGCTGTCGATGGCCTGGTTCAGGTAGGTGGTGATCTCGGCGTCCTCGCCGCGGCTGATCATGCCGATCTCGGGCACGCCGGCGACTTCAGCGACGAAGCGGACGCAGCGCGTGCACTGGATGCAGCGGGTCATCACCGTCTTCACCAGCGGACCCATGTACTTCTCTTCGACCGCCCGCTTGTTGTGCTCGTAGCGGGTGGCGTCGCGGCCGTAGCCGATGGACTGGTCCTGCAGGTCGCACTCGCCGCCCTGGTCGCAGATCGGGCAATCCAGCGGGTGGTTGATGAGCAGGAACTCCATCACCCCCTTGCGGGCCTTCTCGACCATCGGCGAGTTGGTGAAGATCTCATTCCCGTCGCCGGCCGGCAGCGCGCAGGAGGCCTGAGGTTTCGGCGGACCCGGCTTCACTTCCACCAGGCACATGCGGCAGTTGCCGGCGATGGACAGGCGCTCGTGGTAGCAGAAGCGCGGAATCTCCTCGCCGGCCAGCTCGCACACCTGCAGCACGGTCATGCCGTTCTCGAACTCGACCTCGACGCCGTTGACCTTGGCCTTGGGCATGTCGCGCTGACTTCTCCGGGCGGCCGGCGGGGCCTGACTGGGGTGGGCGATACCCCGTCCGGCGCGGCAGGAACAGGGGCTTTTGCGCCCCCGGCGCCACGGCTTTCGAGGAATCGCCCGCGTGTGCGCATCTCTCGGACTTTGCGCGTCAAAACGCCAGCGCCGCCGCGTCCGTTGACGTCGCTACGCGACCGCGCTCAAAGCGAAGCGCAGATGCGAGGGAGGGCCGCGCGATGAACCACTGGCTCGTGAAGTCGGAGCCGGCCAAGTACAGCTTCGAAGACCTGCAGCGCGACGGCAAGACCGTCTGGGACGGGGTGCGCAACAACCAGGCGGCGCTCTGGCTGAAGGCGATGAAGCTGGGCGACGAGGCCTTCTACTACCACTCGCAGGAGGGCCTGGCGGTGGTGGGGGTCGCCAAGGTGGTGCGCGAATCGTTTCTCGACCCCAGCGACCCGGCCGGCCGCTTCGTGGCGGTGGAGTTCGCCCCTGTCCGCGCCCTGCCCCGGCCGGTGACGCTGGCCGAGATCAAGGCCACCCCGGCGCTCTCCGGGATGACCATGCTGCGCCAGTTCCGCCTCTCGGTGACCCCGATCACCGACGACGAGTGGGCGACCATCCGCAAGCTGGGCGGCGAGGCCTAGTTCCCCTCGTCCTTGCAGGTTGGCGCCGGCACGACGAGCGCCTCGGCGATGACGTGGCGCAGGCGGCAGGAGTAGCGCTTGTCGTAGGTGCCCTGGGCCATCAGGTAGCGGATGGCCGGTGCGTTGCACTTGATCCGCTCCTGGATGCGGAAGCGCCATTCCGGATCATTGGGCGCCATGCGCAGGACCTGCTCCGAGGTGGTGATCAGCAGGTTGCCGTAGGCGGTGTAGCGATCGAGGTAGGTGCCGCCCGTGGTCGACTTTGGGTCCGGGCTCGACATCAGCTTCAGGAATTTAGCGTCAGTGTCCGGACAGCTAAGCTCGGGATTGGCGAGGCTGGCCTGGTTCAGCGAGTCCCAGCTGGTGTAGGCCGAATCCAGCAGGCTGAGTTCGCGCGTTTCGCGCAGCTGCTCGACGCCGACCACCACGGCGCCCAGTGTCGTCATCCCAGTGACCAGCGACGAAATCCCGCCAAGCACCGCCCAGAATGCCGTGGAATGCAGCCACGAGCGCTCTTCTGCCGCCGTCGGCATCGCCTCAGCCTCGTCCGCCTCGTGTTCCTGAAACGTCACCTGCGCGCCCCGCGTTCAGAGGGCGGATGATGGCACCTCGCGCCGCTGGAGCGCCAGTCTCAGGCTTCGACGATCGGCTCGCCAGCTTCGAGGTACGGCAACACTGTCGGCCAAGCCGCTTCCAGGTACGATCTGAGCACCCGGTTCGTGGCGTTGCCGACACGCAGCCAGAGCACCTGCGGTCCATCGGCGACTTTGCGTCGTGCCGCGAAGTCCTCGTCCTTCGCCACCACGACTGCCGCCATCTCTATGGCGCGACGCCAGATCGCTCCGTCCGCCGCGTCCCGCATGTCGATGTCTCGGACGTGGTGCGCTTGATGACCCTTCTGCTCGAACCAGTCCGCCAACATCGCCGGCAGCTGCTGATCGATCAGGAAGATCACTCGGCGGCGATCTGGACGACGGGGAAGTTGACCTGGGTGGCCGCGAACGCCAGCGCCGCGCGAATATCCTCGACTTCGAGGTCTGGGAAGTCAGCGAGAATCTCAGCTTCGCTCGCGCCGCCAGCCAGCATGTCGAGTACGTCCGACACACGGGTGCGCATGCCGCGGATGCACGGGCGGCCGCCCATCTTGCCAGGCTCAGCGGTGATGCGGTCGGGTAGGTTCATTGCCGCAACCTATCACGGAAGCCGCGGACGACCCTACTCCGCCGCCAAGGTCGCGCCTTGGACGTGGGGCTTGCGGGCGCGGTACTGGGCGATGCGGTCTTCGACCTCGCCCCGGAAGCTGCGGAAGAAGCCGGTGACCGGCCACACCGCGGCGTCCGCGAGCTGGCAGATGGTGTGCGCTTCCATCTGGCTGCCGACGTCGAGCAGCATGTCGATCTCGGCCGGCTCGGCCTCGCCGGTCACCATCCGCTCCAGGATGCGCCACATCCAGCCGGTGCCTTCGCGGCACGGCGTACACTGCCCACAGCTCTCGTGCTTGAAGAAGCGGGAGATGCGCGCCAGCACCGCGATCAGGTCGGTGTCCTTGTCCATGGCGATCAGCGTTGCGGTGCCGAGGCCCGAGCGCAGTTCCTTCAAGCTGTCGAAGTCCATCAGCGCGGTCTCGCACTGCTCCGGCGTCAGCATGGCCATGGAGACGCCGCCCGGGATGATGGCCTTGAGATTGCCCCAGCCGCCGCGAACGCCGCCGAAATGCTCCTCCACCAGCTGTCTCAGCGGGATCGACATCGTCTCTTCCACCACACACGGCTTGTTCAGGTGCCCGGAGCCGCCCATCAGCTTGGTGCCCAGGTTGTTCGGGCGGCCGAAGCCGGCGAACCAGCCAGCGCCGCGGCGCAGGATCTCGCCGACCACCGAGATCGATTCGGCGTTGTTGACCGTGGTCGGCAGGCCGTAGACGCCGGAGCCCGCCGGGAACGGCGGCTTCAGTCGCGGCTGGCCCTTCTTGCCTTCCAGGCTCTCGAGCAGCGCCATCTCGTCGCCGCAGATGTAGGCGCCGCCGCCGTGGGTGACGCGGATGTCCACGTCCCAGCCCAGGATCGAGTTCTGGCCCAGCAGCTTGGCCTCGTTGGCCTGGACGATCGCGGCCTCGAGGTTCTCGCGCTCGCGGACGTACTCGCCGCGGATGTAGATGAAGCAGTTGTGGGCGCGCATGGCGCGGCAGGCGATGACGCAGCCTTCCAGCAGCCGGTGCGGCTCCCAGCGCAGGATCTCGCGGTCCTTGCAGGCGCCGGGCTCCGACTCGTCGGCGTTGACCACCAGGAAGTGGGGTTTGTCGGGCGCCTCGACCTTGGGCATGAAGGTCCACTTCACGCCGGTGGGGAAGCCGGCGCCGCCGCGGCCGCGCAGGCCGGCGTTCTTGATCTGCTCGCTCAGCCACTCCGGCTCCTGCGCCAGCATCTCGGCGACGCCGTTCCAGATGCCACGCGCCTTCGCCCCCTCCAGGCCCCAGTCGTGGAGGCCATAGATGTTGGTGTAGATGCGGTCCTTGTCCGCGAGAATTCCGACCATGGCTTACCCGTTGGGATCGAAGGGATGGGCGCGGACCCAGGTGATGCGGCGCGCCACGGCATAGATGAAGCAGCCCCAGCCGGCCGCCACCACGGCGACGCCGCCCCAGAGCAGTTGCGGCGAGTCGACGCGATAGCGCGCGGCGATCACCATCAGCACGCCAAGCGCGCTGAGCACGAAGCCGGCAAGGCGGGTGCGGCGGCCGAGCGCGCGGATGCCGTCCAGATAGGCGCTCTGGCGCGCCAGCTGGGCCGCGTCGTCGGTCATGCCGGCGCCTTGTCGTGCAGGCCCAGCATCAGCCAGCCGTGCGAAGCGAAACCGCCAAGGATGGCCGCGCCGAACAGCCAGAGCGCGATGCTCACGTGCAGGGCGAAGTACGCGGCGATGGCGATCATGGCCAGGATCAGCGCCACCACGGTGATCGTCATGGCGACGATGAAGCGGCGACGCAGGCGTCCGAGATGGGCCTCGGCTTCGGTCACGCCGGCTCCGGCAGGTTGGGCAGCTTGAACGGCTTGGCGCGGGAGCCGTCGAAAAGGCTGGGGTCGGTCAGCACCAGCGCGCCGCCTTCCGGCGACGCATGGACGCGGCCGATGGCCGAGCCCGGCTCAGGCTTCTTGCCAGCGCGGAAGTCGTCGAGGATCGCCTTCAGCGACGCCGGCGTCAGGTCCTCGTAGTAGTAGTCGTTGATGGCGCACATCGGGGCGTTGGCGCAGGCGCCCATGCACTCGACTTCTTCCCAGGAGAACTTGCCGTCCTTGCTGACGTGACCGGCCGGCCCGATGTCCTTGGCCAGCATCGCCATCAGCTCGTTCGCGCCCATCAGCTGGCACGAGGTGGTGCCGCAGACCTGCAGGAACGCCACGCGCCCCACCGGCTCCAGCTGGAACATGGTGTAGAAGGTCACACACTCCAGCACGCGGATCACCGGCATGCCGAGCAGCTCGGCCACCACGCGCAGCGCGGGCTCCGGCACCCAGCCTTCCTGCTTCTGCACCAGCCACAGCAGCGCGATCACCGCGCTCTGCTGCTTGCCGGGCGGGAACTTGGCCATCCACCAGCGCGCCTTCTCCAGGCTATCTGGCGTGAAGGCGAAGGACGCGGGCTGGTCCTTGGCGAGGCGGCGCACGCTCACCGGTCGATCTCCCCGAAAACGATGTCCAGCGAGCCCAGCACGGCGGCGACGTCGGCCAGCATGTGGCCGTGGCAGAGCCAGTCCATGGCGGCCAGGTGCGGATAGCTCGGCGCGCGGATCTTGCAGCGGTAGGGCTTGTTGGTGCCGTCGGCGACCAGATAGACGCCGAACTCGCCCTTGGGCGCCTCGATGCAGGCGTAAACCTCGCCCGCCGGCACGTGATAGCCCTCGGTGTAGAGCTTGAAGTGGTGGATCAGCGCTTCCATCGAGCGCTTCATCTCGCCGCGCCGCGGCGGCGAGACCTTGTGGTCGTCGCTGAGCACCAGGCCTGGTGTCTTGCGCAGGCGATCGATGCACTGGCGGATGATCTTCACCGACTGGCGCATCTCTTCCATGCGGCATAGGTAGCGGTCGTAGTTGTCGCCATTGACGCCCAGCGGAATGGCGAACTCCAGTTCGTCGTAGCACTCGTAGGGTTGGTTGCGGCGCAGGTCCCAGGCGACGTTGGAACCGCGCACCATCACGCCGGTGAAGCCCCAGGCGAACGCTTCTTCCTTGGTCACGACGCCGATGTCGACGTTACGCTGCTTGAAGATGCGGTTGCCGGTGAGCAGCTTCTCGATGTCGTCGAGGACGCGCGGGAAGTCCTTGGCCCAGGTCTCGATGTCGTCGATCAGCGCTGGTGGTAGGTCCTGGCGCACACCGCCAACGCGGAAATAGTTAGCGTGCATGCGGGCGCCCGAGGCCCGCTCGTAGAACACCATCAGCCGCTCGCGCGCTTCGAAGCCCCAGAGCGGCGGGGTCAGCGCGCCCACGTCCATCGCCTGGGTGGTGACGTTGAGCAGATGGTTCAGCACCCGGCCGATCTCCGAGTAGAGCACCCGGATCAGCTGGCCGCGCATGGGCGCTTCGAGCCCCATCAGCTTCTCGATGGCGAGTACGAAGGCGTGCTCCTGGTTCATCGGCGCCACGTAGTCGAGGCGGTCGAAGTAGCCGATGTTCTGGGCGTAGGGCCTGGCCTCGATCAGCTTCTCGGTGCCGCGGTGCAGCAGGCCGATGTGGGGGTCGACCCGTTCGATAAGCTCGCCGTCCAGCTCCAGCACCATGCGCAGCACGCCGTGCGCGGCCGGATGCTGGGGCCCGAAGTTGATGTTGAACTTGCGGACCGGTGTCTCGCCTGACGCTTCGGGGACTTCTTCCACGCTCATGGCGTTTCTTCCCGCGCCAGTCCGCCGGCGCTCATCAGCACGATCACCACCGCGCCGGAGAGCAGCGCCGCTTCCAGCAGCATGCCCTCGTCCCAGCGCACCGAGAGCGCGATCTCAGCCAGCCGGCGCGACACCGGCAGCGACAGCAGCCAGATCCACAGGATCGCCGAGCGGTCGGCCAGCGGGTAGCTGCGCACGAGGTTGAGGCCGGTGAAGATGCCGGCGAGGCTGCCCAGGATCGAGAACGACAGCACCGGCGCCAGGTGGCCCATCGCCGCCGCCTCCGGATGCGGCAGCGTCGCCAGGATCAGCCCGATCTCACCCAGGAACAGAGTCGCCATCACCGTCAGGCCGTAGCCGACGTTCGGCGCCGCGGCGGTCATCCAGCGCTTCAGCATCAGGCGCCCCCCGCCTTTTCGTCGGTCGCCTTCTCGTCGCCCGGGATCACGCGCGGGTAGCCGTCGCCGGGCCGCGCGTACTCAGCGCCTTCCCACGGCGACAGGAAGTCCCAGCTGCGAAATTCCACCGACTTCACCGGCTCGTAGACCACCCGCTTCAGCTCGTCATCGTAGCGGACCTCCACGTAGCCGGTCATCGGGAAGTCCTTGCGCATCGGATGCCCGTGGAAGCCGTAGTCGGTGAGGATGCGGCGCAGATCCGGATGGCCTTCGAAGAAGACGCCGTACATGTCGAAGACTTCGCGCTCGAACCAGTCGGCCGCCGGATACACGCCGACGATCGACGGCACGGGCGTGTCCTCGTCAGTCTGGATCTTCACCCGCACCCGCCGGTTCTTGGTCATCGACAGCAGGTGGTAGACCACGTCGAAGCGCTTCTCGCGCTGCGGGTAGTCGGCGCCGCAGACGTCGATGAGCTGCTGGAACTGGAACTCGGGGCTGTCGCGCAGCAGGGTCAGCGCCGCCACGATGCGGTGCGCCGGCGCCTCCAGCGTCAGCTCCATGAACGCCACCTGGTAGGCGCTGAATGCGCCGCCGGAATTGGCCATCGCCCGCTCGCCCAGCTCGGTGAGCGCCTCATCCGGCACGCGCCACAGGCTCATCGTTCGATGGTCCCCGTGCGGCGGATCTTCTTCTGCAGCTGCATCACCCCGTAGACCAGCGCCTCCGCTGTGGGCGGGCAGCCTGGCACGTAGATATCCACCGGCACGATGCGGTCGCAGCCGCGCACCACCGAATAGCTGAAGTAGTAGTAGCCGCCGCCGTTGGCGCAGCTGCCCATGGAGATCACGTAGCGCGGGTCCGGCATCTGGTCGTAGACCTTGCGCAGGGCCGGGGCCATTTTATTGGTCAGCGTGCCGGCGACGATCATCACATCGGATTGCCGCGGCGAGCCGCGCGGCGCGAAGCCGTAGCGCTCCAGGTCATATCTGGGCATGTAGGCGTGGATCATCTCCACCGCGCAGCAGGCCAGGCCGAAGGTCATCGGCATCAGCGAGCCGGTGCGCGCCCAGGCGATCAGGTCGTCGGTGGCCGTGGCCAGGAAGCCCTTGTCCGCCAGCTGGCTGCTGACGCCGTCGAAGAACGGGTCGTGCCGCTTCGGATCGTAGCCCTCGACCGACGAGCGGGCGGCGGCGCCGGCTGGAACCCCTACTCCCATTCCAGGGCTCCCTTCTTCCACTCGTAGACGAAGCCCACGGTCAGCACCCCCAGGAACGCCATCATCGACCAGAAAGCATAGGCCGCCTCGGCGTGCGGCATCCTCAGCAAGCTGACCGCCCAGGGGAACAGGAACGCCACTTCCAGGTCGAAGATGATGAACAGGATCGAGACCAGGTAGAATCGCACGTCGAACTTCATCCGCGCATCGTCGAAGGCGTTGAAGCCGCATTCGTAGGACGACAGCTTCTCGGCGTCCGGCGCCTTGGGCGCGATGATGGTCGGCAGCACCGTGAAGACGATACCGAGGGCCGCGCCGATGCCCAGGAAAATCACGATCGGCAGGTACTGCAGCAGGAATGCGTTCATGAGCCTCGGCCAGTGGAGTCGCGCGGGACTTCTAGCCGAAGGCGCCGGCCCGTTCAAACCTCGCGGGGGTGCGAAATTGCCGCCGGTTCCGCTCTGTCTCCGCCATTGACGGGGCGCCCCCCCACGCCTATCAGACGCGCCTCTTTCGCGGGCCCTTCGATCCGGGCCCGTCGGAACGCGGGTGTAGCTCAGTCTGGTTAGAGCGCCGGCCTGTCACGCCGGAGGTCGCGGGTTCGAGCCCCGTCACTCGCGCCATTAGTCAGCCTCCGACGATGTGTCGTTCTGATAGCGCGCTGTCCAGTCCCGCTCAGTCTCAGGGTCGCCACACCGAAGGCAATTCAAGTCTCAATCGTCGTCCTAGCGACCAACGTAGACGCAACACTCACCGGAGAGTGCGTTTCGCGCATGCCTTAGGAAGGCCACGGGCACGGACCGCATCAAGCTCTCTACCATCCACGCATCCTCCTTCTCGAGCATCCCCTCAAGTACGCTCGGGCGATACCGAACCAAAGATCCGAGAAAAAACATTAAAACGTAAATGGCCACGAACTCGTTCATCGGAGTTGTGTTCGTTCGCACGAAGGCTCTGTTCAAGTAGAAAGTCGTCGCTTCTTGGTAAATGACGTCACTGATCTTCCCTTGCAATGCGACACGGACGTGATTTCCGATATCCCCGATAGGAACTCCTCCTTGGGCTGTGAGCGGGAAGACTCTCTTCGATCTCCAGAACGTGTGCGCCCTCGCGACCTCGGCAGCCATCGAGAAAACCTTGTCAGCAGACACATTTATCAAGCTAACCTGCTCGAAATCCCTCATCAGTATCCGCTGCAGTGCGGCGTTGCTCATCTGATCTACCATCTGCAAAGCCAAGGTTGCACGGAAATCAGTCTCTGCGGCGTACTTGGTTATCGCGAATGTGACCGCGGCCGAACGTGTCGCCTCATAGCGAAACGTCCCGTTTTCCCAGCGACAGTCAGAGATGTAGCCGAGCAATCTAGAGATTGGGATGTTCGCGAGGCCCCCAAACGGCACACCCATAATGACTTCGTAGAAGTCGTTGAACACTCCTGCGGGCTGGAGTCTGACCAAGCACTGCCGAAGCGTCTTCGGCCCAACTACGTCGGCTAACCCGTGAGGAATCCGACCTGTCGGGAAGTTTGGACGCCGAGAGAAGCAAATCGCCTTCGCCAGATTCAGGAACGAGTAGTAGTATAAAAGTGGGCTTGCACGGTGGTGCAGGTTCTGCGCACCCTCGAAAAAGGGTGGTTCCCTGTCTAATGAAGGCCTGTAGGTGATGGAATGAGGCTCTAGGGTTCGGATGACCGTTGGTTGAAAGCAACTGGCGGCCGAGCTTTCCGATTTCCGAGTACGATTTAATCGACCTTATCAACTCGTTTGTGACGCCATCACTGGTTGCTAGTTCAATACGCCCGAATGCCGGCGTTATCCTGCCCGTCAGCCATTCATTGATTAGCAGCGGTTGCGCCCCAACAGGCGGTTGAATTGCCACCCATCCCCCTTCGCCGGGCAACCCCGGTTGGCTGGTGCCCTAGGCTTGCTCGCGGGGCTAGTCGATCGCGCTTGGGCCACTTGCACGAGCGATTTCCTCCGCACAATCGGCCGTTTCGAGTAGTCTCGCAGCGAACTCTCGCACCGATTTGACACTAGGAAATACGTACATCAGGCGACGCAACGCGCGCGTGCTCCCAACGCCCTGTCGTTTCGTCTCCACCGTAAGTTCAATACGTCCAAGGAGCACGGCCCGAGCGTCGAGTCGCAGGACGGAGAGCCCTGTCAGATTGTCTGCCGACGTCACCTCTAGACCGCACCAGCCAGAAATTTGCTCTTGAGTAGCAGGGTCAATCCGTCCGTATGCCCGGGAGGAGTCGGTATGCTGGGTCGCCGCTCGGTGTTCTATCGCATACGCCGTAAATGCGGGGTCCGGCTTTCTCATTTGTCAGTTCGCCAGGCGGTAGTCCGGGCCTGCAAAAGCCGTGACACCACTGACGTCCGTGTAGATCTGCGACAGACGCTGGAACACCGCATCCCAGCCGTGGCGCTCGGTGGCGCGGGCGCGGGCGGCGCGGCGCAGCGGCTGGGCGTCGCGTTCGAACAGAGCCTCGATCGCCTCGGCAAACGCCGGCGCGGCCGACCGGGTGGCCAGCTCGCCCACCGCCTGGTCGACGCTCTCGCCCACCCCGCCCGAGGCCACGCCCACCACCGGCAGGCCGCAGGCCATGGCTTCCAGCACGATCAGGCCGAACGGCTCCGAATCATTGGCATGGACGAAGGCGTCGCAGCTGGCGAGCAGGCTGGCGAGCCGCGCGGGGTCGGCCTCATAGGGCAGCTCGATCACCCGGTCGCTGGCGGGCAGCGGGTTGCGCGCGCCCACCAGCAGCAGCCGGTAAGGATCGCCCAGCCGCTCCACCGCTTCCACCAGCACCTCGACCCGCTTTTCGCGCGCCGGACGGCCGGCGAAGACCAGCAGCCGCTCGCGCGGCGACAGCTCCAGCCGCCGGCGAAGCGCCATCGGATCGCCGCCAACCGGGTTGAAGGTCTCGACGTCGACGCCGAGCGGCAGCGCGATGGGGTCGTCGACGCCCGCGTCGGCCAGGCGGCTGGCGATGAACTGGCTGGGGGCCACGGCGCGGTCGAAGCGGCGATAGATCTCGCCCCAGTGGCGTCGCACCGGCTTTTCCGCCCATTCGCCGATGTGCAGCGCGGCCAGCGCCCCGAGGTCGGTGTGACAGAAGCCGATCACCGGCACGCCCATGGCTTCGCCCGCCTTCAGCGCCGCCAGACCCGGCGTGTACGGATCGCCCGCCTCGATCAGGGTCGGGCGCTGGCGCATCAGTCGCTTCATCCAGGCGGTCTTGCCCACCGGCCAGCGGTAGCCGTCGCCGAACGGCAGCGGCGCGGCGTAGATCGAGAGCCGGCCGGCGCCGTCGTAAGCGTGCTTCGGCCCCGGAACGACCAGCGTGTGGCGGATGTTCGGACGGGCTCTGGCAAACCACGCGCGCTTGGCGGTCAGGTAGCGCTTCACGCCGCCACTGCGCGGCGCATAGAGCATCGTGGTGTCGACAAGACGAGGGCCTGTGTCGAACACAGACTTGGCGATGTGTCCGGCCCGCGAGGAAGCCCAGCTTACAACGCCTCTCGCTAGCACAGCTGGCGCCTCCCGCATCCGAAGCGACCAGCGATACTGGCCCGCACGTCAGAACTGGTTCAAGCCCGTTTCGCTCCTTTGGCCCCGCTGACAGCTAAGTCAAGCGCTTGTCGTCCCGCATTGCACAGCTGGACGGCCCCGCGTAACCCACGACCATGTCGCGTTTCCTCTTCGCCACCTGGGAAGGCGGCGGCCACGTCCAGCCGATGCTGATGGCCGCGCGCGGTCTCGAAGCGGCGGGCCACGCGACGCTGACCCTGAGCGACGCCTGCAACGCCCCGGAGGCCACGGCCATCGGGGTTCCGTTCCAGGCCTGGCGGACCGCGCCGTCGCGCCAGGATCGATCGCCGCAGACCGATCCGATCAAGGACTGGCTGGCGAAGACACCGCTGGAGACCATCCGCGGCCTGACCGACGGGCTGATGTGCGGGCCCGCGGCCCGCTACGCCGCTGACGCGCTGGCCGCCATCGAGGCGTTCCGCCCGGACGTGGTGGTGACGCAGGAACTGCTGTTCGGGGTGATGGCGGCGGCCGAGCGCGCCGGGCTGCCGCTGGCGCTGTTCGTCGCCAATGTCTGGCCGTTCCCGACGCTGCGCGAGGCGCCGCCGTTCGGCGGCGGCCTGCCGGCGCCGGCCACCGAGTTCGACTTCACCTTCTACGGCAGCGTCATGGCCGCGACCCGCACCGCCTTCCAGGCCGGGCTGCCGGCGCTCAACGCCGCGCGCGAAAGCATTGGTCTCACGCCCCTCGCCGACCTCTTCGACCAGCTGGCGATCGCCAGGCAGGTGCTGCTGGCCACCAGCCGCGCTTTCGACTTCGACCTCGCGCTGCCCGACCCCTTCGTCCACGTCGGCCCCTATCTGGCCGACCCGGTCTGGGCGCCGGACTGGACGCCGCCCTGGCAGCCGAGTGGCCCGCCGATGGTGCTGGCCTCGTTCTCGACGATGTACCAGGGGCAGGACACGGCGCTGCGCCACACCATCGAGGCGATGGGCGCGCTGGACGTGCGCGGGATCGTGACCCTGGGCCCGGTGCTGGAACCCGTCGACTTCCCGGCGCCGGACAACGTCGTCGTCACCCGCGCCGCGCCGCACAGCCGGCTCTTCCCCATACTGAGCGCCGTCGTCACCCACGCGGGCCACGCCTCGGCGCTGCGGCCGCTGATGGCCGGGCTGCCGCTGGTGTGCATCCCGCTGGGCCGCGACCAGGCCGACAACGCCGCCCGCGTCACCGGCCGCGGCGCGGGCCTGCGCCTGCTGCCCGACGCCTCCGCCTCGGACATCGCCAGCGCCATCGAGACGGTGATCGGCGAGCCCAGCTACCGCGCGGCGGCCGCGGCGCTTGGCTCGCGCATCACCGCCGACGCCGACGCGCGCTCGGCGGAGCGGGAACTCATCGCGCTCGTCGGAGCCGAACCATGATCAAGCTCACCTTCGCCCTGGTCCGCCTGCCACATCTCAGCCGGACCGAGTTCCAGACCTATTGGTTCGAGAACCACGCGCCGCTGGTGGCCAGCGTCAAGGACACGCTGCGCATCCGCCGCTACGTCCAACTGCACAGCCTGTCGGCCGAGATGTCCGAACAACTGCGCCAGGCGCGCGGCGGGCCCGAGAGCTTCGACGGCGTCGCCCAGCTCTGGTGGGACTCGTTCGAGGACATGGCCACCCGCGATCCCGCCGCCGCCGAGGCCGGCCGGCTGCTGCTCGAGGACGAGCGCAGGTTCATCGACCTCGCCAAGTCTCCGCTTTGGTGGGGCGAGGAAAAGGTGATCTTCTAGCCCCATCCTGGAGGCTTCCATGTCCGACACCCCGCTGATCGAGCGCGTGCGCCTGTTTGGCCCGCCGTCCCACGCCGCCGCGCAGGTGAGCCCGGACGGACGCTGGCTCTCGTGGCTGGCGCCCGTCGCCGGTGTGCTCAACGTCTGGGTAGCGCCGACTGGCGACCCAGCCTCAGCCAAGGCGATCACCGATGAGCGGGTGCGGCCAATCCGCAGCTATCTCTGGGCCCCAGACAGCGCACAGGTGCTGTTCGTCAACGACCAGGGCGGCGACGAGAACTTCAGGCTCTACGCCGTACCGCCCGGCGGCGGCGCCACCGTGACCCTCACGCCGTTCGAGAAGACCCGGGTGGAAATCCTCAAGGTCAGCCGCCGGCATCGCAACCGCATCCTGGTCGGCCTCAACAACCGCGATCCGCGCTGGCACGACGTCCACGAGCTGGACCTGACCACCGGAGCGCTCACGCTCGTCCTCCAGAACGATGGCTTCGGCGGCTTCGTGGTCGACGACGACCTGCAGGTCCGCATCGCCGTCAAGACGCGGCGCGACGGCGGCACGGACTACCACCGCGTCGAAGGTGGCGTCGCGGCGGCCGACCCGTTCGAGCAGGTGGATTTCGACGACGCTTCGACCACCCAGCCGGTGCGCTACACCGCCGATGGCGCGACGCTCTATTGGATCGACTCCCGCGACCGCAACACGGCGGCGATCCTGGCCGTGGACGTCGCCACCGGCGCCCGCACGCTCGTCGCCGAAGACCCCCGCGTCGACCTGACCACGGCGATCCACAACCCGGCGACGCGGGTGATCGAAGCTTACGGCGTCAACTATCTGAGCACCGAGTGGCGCCCGCTCGGGCCGGCCATCGCCGACGACCTCGCGTTCCTGCAGCGCGAACTCAAGGGCGAGATCACTGTGGGCTCGCGCTCGGACGCCGACGATCTTTGGGTCGTGCATGCCGACCCGGTGAGCGCGCCCGTCGCCGCTTATCTCTACGACCGCCCGCACCGCAAGCTGACACAGCTCTACGTCACCCGGCCAGAGCTGGCTGGCGCGCCGCTGGCGGCGATGCACGGCGTCGAGATCGTCTCCCGCGACGGCTTGGTGCAGCCGTCCTACCTGACGCTGCCGCCGGCCTCCGACCCGCGGGGCGCCGGTCGGCCGTCAGCGCCCGTGCCGCTGCTGCTGCTTCCCCACGGCGGGCCCTGGGCGCGGGACGTCTACGGCTTCCATCCGTGGCACCAGTTCTTCGCCAACCGCGGCTACGCGGTGCTGTCACCCAACTTCCGCGGCTCCACCGGCTTCGGCAAAGCCCATCTCGCCGCCGGCTACCTGGAATGGGGCGGGCGCATGCACGACGACCTCATCGACTGCGTCAACTGGGCGGTCGAGCAGGGCATCGCCCAGCGCGACAAGGTCGCCATCATGGGCGCCTCCTACGGCGGCTACAGCGTGCTGGCCGGCCTGGCGTTCACGCCGGACGTGTTCGCCTGCGGCGTCGATATTGTCGGCCCTGTGAACCTGAACACCCTGCTCGCCAGCACCCCTGCCTACTGGGAATCGATGCGGGCCATGCTGCACAAGCGGATGGGCGATCCGGGCACCCCCGAAGGGGCGGCCCTGCTGAAGGACCGCTCGCCGCTGACTCGCGCCGACCAGATCAAGCGGCCGCTGCTGATCGGTCAGGGCGCCAACGACCCCAGGGTGAAGCAGGCCGAGTCCGACCAGATCGTCGCCGCCATGCAGGCCAAGGGCATCCCGGTGACCTACCTGCTCTTCCCCGACGAGGGTCACGGCTTCGCCCGACCCGTGAACGGTCTCGCGTTCATGGCGGTGGCGGAGCACTTCCTTTCCGCCTGCCTGGGCGGCGCCACGGAGCCGTTCGGCGATGTGTTGAAGCCATCCTCGGTGAGCGTGCCCTACGGCGCCGAATTCGCACCCGGGCTGGCGGAAGCGCTGGCGGGTTAGCCCGCGCCCAGCGCCAGGGCGACGCGGTAGGTGATGAACGCCGCCACGTAGGCCAGCGTCACCATGTAGGCGAAGAGGATCGCCGGCCACTTCCAGGAGTTGGTTTCGCGCTTCACCACGCCCAGCGTCGAGGCGCACTGCGGGGCGAACACGTACCAGGCCAGGAACGCCAGCGCCGAGGCCAGCGACCAGTGCGCCGCCAGCGTCGCGCCCAGCGCGCCGGCGGCATTGTCGCCGCCGCCGATAGCGTAGACGGTGCCAAGCGCGCCGACCGCCACTTCGCGCGCCGCCATTCCGGGGATCAGCGCCACGCTCATCTGCCAGGAGAAGCCGATGGGGGCCAGGAGCGGCTGTAGTGCGTGGCCGATGATGCCGGCGAAGCTGTAGTCGATAGCCGGCTGCGTCGCCCCGGCCGGCGCCAGCGGCACCTTGGCCAGGGCCCAGACCACCACCATCATTGAAAGGATGATGGTGCCGGCCCGGCGCAGGAAGATCTCGCCCCGCTGCAGCACCCCGCGCAGCACGTTCAGCGGATCGGGAACCTTGTAGGCCGGCAGTTCCATCAGGAACGGCTCCGAAGCGCCGCGCCAGAACACGCTGCGGATTACGAACGCCACCGCCAGCGCGCTGGCGATCCCGGTCACGTAGAGCCCCAGCATCACCAGCCCCTGCTCGCTGACCACGCCCCACAGGTGATGGTTGGGCACGAAGGCGGAGATGATCAGCGTGTAGACGGGAATGCGCGCCGAGCAGGTGGTCAGCGGCGCCACCAGGATAGTGGTCAGGCGGTCTCGCTTCTGGTCGATCACCCGCGTCGCCATGATGCCGGGAATGGCGCAGGCGTGAGACGAGAGCAGCGGGATGAAGGCGCGGCCGTGCAGGCCGGCGCCGCCCATGATCTTGTCCATCAGGAAAGCCGCGCGGGCCATGTAGCCCACGTCTTCCAGCAGGATGATAAACGCGAACAGCACCAGGATTTGCGGCAGGAAGACGATGACGCTGCCGACACCGCTGATTAGCGCGTCGCAGACGAAGCTCTTGATCAGGCCGTCCGGCAGGATCTGGCCGACCGTGGTGGACAGCCAGTTGAAGCCCGCGGTGATCAGGTCGCTCACCGGGCCGGTGCAGAGGAACACCGCCTGGAACATCACGAACATCAGCACCACCAGGATGGCGAGGCCCGCCACCGGGTGCAGCAGCACATCGTCCAGCCGGCCGGTCCAGGTGTCCGGGCGCTTCGGCGGCGCGACATAGGCCTTGATCAGCCGTTCGGCCTCGCGGTGCAGCGCGCGGATTTCGCCGCTGGACGGCTCGGACCAGCTCGGCTGTGCGGGAGCCGCGGCCCGGGCCGCGGCTTGTGCGGCCGCGATCAGAGCGTCCGTGCCGCGCTTGCGAGTCGCGACCGTCGCCACGATCGGCACGCCCAGTTCGCGGGACAGACCGTCGACGTCGATCTCCAGGCCCTGGCGCGTCGCGATGTCGATCATGTTCAGCGCCAGCACCAGCGGCCGGCCGGTCGCTTTCAGCTCCAGCACCAGCCGCAGCGCCACGCGCAGCGAGGTCGCGTCGGCCACGCAGACGATGGCGTCCGGCGCCGCTTCCCCCACCAACTTGCCCAATACCGCGTCGCGGGTGATGGCCTCGTCCGGGCTGCGAGCGCGCAGGGAATAGGTGCCGGGCAGGTCGAGCACGGCGATGCGCGCGCCGTCGGGCGCGGTCAAAGCGCCCTCTTTCCGCTCGACGGTGACGCCGGCGTAGTTGGCGACCTTCTGGCGCGCGCCGGTCAACGCGTTGAACAGCGCCGTCTTGCCGCAGTTGGGCACGCCGGCCAGCGCCAGCCGCAACGGCCGAACCTCCGGCGCGATCGTGGCCGGGGCGGACGCGACGTCGGCGGCGGTCATCAGGCGGGGTCGACGATCACAGCGCGCGCCTCGCGGCGGCGCAGAGCGACAGTGCGGTCAGCGAGCTTCACCGCGATCGGATCGCGGCCCAGAAAGCCCTCGTGCAGGATTTCCACCGGCGCGCCTTCGACAAAGCCCATCTCCAGCAGGCGCCGCTCGATTTCGGACGCGGCGAGGCCGCCGCTGGCCTGCGCCTCGGCGCGCACCGCCACGATGACGCCGGCAAAGCCCTTACGGCCCGCCGACAGCGGCGACTGCGTCGCTACCGCGCCCGCACCGGGCGCGTGGAACTCATCGAACTGACGCAAGGAGGCTTCTCTCGCACCCGACTAATCGCGAACGATTATCAATATCAGGTATTGCGAATGAATTTCAATGCGGCGAGGCGTCACCAGACGCCGGGCGCCAGCCGATAGCGAACGCGCTGCCGATACGCCTCGTAGCCGCCGAGGTTCGCAGCCAGGAACGTCTCTTCGCGACCCAGCCGCCACGCCAGCACCGGCGCAAAGCCGGCAGCCACGATCAGACCCCACCAAGATCCCAACGCCAGTGGAATGCCCGCCAGCATCACCAGCGCGCCGGCGTACATCGGGTGGCGCACCAGCGCGTACGGCCCGGTGTCGATCACCGTCTGGTCGGCCATCAGCTCGATGGTCCCCGCGGTGAAGCTGTTAGCGCGAAAGGTGACGAACACGATCCAGAACCCGACCACGATCAGACCATCCCCGGCGATCTTGATGCCGGTCGGCACGTGGGACCAGCCCCATCGGTGGTCGAGTCCCGGCAGGATCACCAGCGCCAGGAACAGCAGGCCCGCCGCGGCCTGCACGACGTTCTGCGCCGGATCCGGCTCAGAACCAGGCCCGGCCTTCACCCGCCGCTCCAGCAGCGCCTTGTCGTTGAACCAGAGCCAGATCGTGATGGCGCAGGCCGGCGCGAAGAACGCCGCCAGCATCGCCCAGCCTTGCCAATAGGCCACGCCGCCAGCGGGCACGAACACCGCCAAGCCCATCACCAGGAGGAGCGCCGCCATGCCGAAAAAGGCGCGCAGAAGCAGGCTCATTGCCGCATGCGTCGCCGGTTGGCGCGGAATGTCCAGCTACTTCGGCTTGAACCGCTTCGACGCTGGGAAGCCCTTCGGCACGAGTCGGCCAGCGCCGGCGCGCTTGCCCAGCCATTCGCGCCACTCCGGCCAGGCGCGCTGGCGGCCCGCCGCGTCGGTCCAGGCGGCGCCCTCGTCAGACTTGAACACCAGGCCGTCGCGCAAGCCACCCTCGCGGTAGCTCTGCAGCTTCACGCCCTTGCCGCGAGGCATCTCCGGCAGCTCGCTGAGCGGGAAGATCAGCGCCTTGCCGTTGTCGCCGAGCACCGCCAGATGGTCGCCGTCGATGGGCAAGCAGAAGCAGGCCTCGCCGTTCAGCACCTGCTTGCCGGCGCGGCGCATGGCCACCGCTTCGTCCTCGGGCATCACGAAGCCGTAGCCCGCCTTCGACGCCAGCACCCGCTTGGCGCCGGCGCGGTAGGGGAACACCGCCAGGATCTCGACGCGGTCGTCGAGGTCGAGCATCAGCCGCAGCGGCTCGCCCTGCCCCCGCGCCGACGGCAGTTTGTCGCCTGGCAGCGTGAAGAAGCGCCCGTCCGAGGCGAAGAGCAGCAGCTTGTCGGTGGTCTCGGCGGGCACGAGGAAGCCCAGCGCGTCGCCTTCCTTGAACTTCAGCTCGGAGGGGTCGTCGATGCGGCCCTTGGCGGCGCGGATCCAGCCGCGCTCGGAGAGGATTACGGTGATCGGCTCGCGCGCCACCAGCGCCTCGGCGGTCGCGGCGACATCGATGACCGGCGCGTCGGCGAAGGTCGAGCGGCGGCGGCCCACGGCCGTGTCCGGCCCCAGCACCTGGCGGACGTGACGCAGCCCCTCGCCCACCAGCTTCCACTGCATCTTGTCGGAGGCCAGCATCTTCACGATGCCGTCGCGCTCTTCGGCCAGGTCGGCGTGCTCGCGCCGCAGCTCCATCTCTTCGAGCTTGGCCAGCTGGCGCAGACGGGTGTTGAGAATGGCGTCGGCCTGCACGTCGTCGATCTCGAAGGTCGACATCAGCTTGGCCTTGGGCTCGTCCTCGAAGCGGACGATGCGGATCACCTCGTCGAGGTTGAGGAAAACGATCAGCAGGCCGGCCAGGATGTGCAGGCGCTGCTCGATCTTGGCCAGCCGGAAGCGAGCGCGCCGCACCAGCACCTCGCGCCGATGATCGAGGAACGCCATCAGCGCGGGCTTCAGCCCCATCACCTTCGGCGTGCCCCGGTCGAGCACGTTCATGTTGACCGAGAAGCGCCCTTCCAGGTCGGAGAGCTTGAACAGGCTCTCCATCAGCACCTCGGGCTCGACGGTGCGGGCGCGCGGCTCCAGCACCAGCCGGATGTCCTCGGCCGACTCGTCGATGACGTCGGCCAGCAGCGGCGCCTTCTTGGCCTCGATCAGGCCCGCCAGCTGTTCGACCAGGTCGGCCTTTTTCACGTAGTAGGGGATTTCGGTGACGACGATCCGCCAGGTGCCGCGGCCGGTGTCTTCCTTGGTCCACCGCGCCCGATGGCGCACGCCGCCGCGGCAAGTCTCGTAGGCCTCCAGCAACGACGCGCGTGGCTCGACGATGATGCCGCCCGTCGGGAAGTCCGGCCCCGGCACGATCTCCATCAGCTCGGCGGTGGTGGCCTCGGGCCGCTCCAGCAAGAGCAGGCAGGCGTCGATCAGCTCGGCGGCATTGTGCGGCGGGATCGAGGTGGCCATGCCCACGGCGATGCCGGTCGAGCCGTTGGCCAGCAGGTTGGGGAAGCCAGCCGGCAGCACCACCGGCTCTTCTTCTTCGCCGTCGTAAGTGTCGCGGAAGTCGACGGCGTCCTCGTCGATGCCGTCGAGCAGCAGTTGCGAGGCTTCGGTGAGGCGGCACTCGGTGTATCGCATGGCGGCGGCGTTATCGCCGTCGATGTTGCCGAAGTTGCCCTGCCCTTCGACCAGCGGGTAACGCTCGACGAACTCCTGCGCCAGCCGCACCAGCGCGTCGTAGACGGCCACGTCGCCGTGCGGGTGATACTTGCCGATCACATCGCCGACCACGCGGGCGGACTTCTTGGTCGAGGAGGCCGGATCCAGACGCAGCTGGCGCATGGCGAACAGCAGCCGCCGGTGCACCGGCTTCAGCCCGTCGCGCACGTCGGGCAGCGCCCGCTGGGTGATGGTGGAGAGCGCATACGCCAGGTAGCGGCGCGACAGCGCCTCGGTCAGCGGCTCGTCAAGGATGCGGCCGGCCCCGTCATCCGGGAGCGGCGGCGATGCGTCGTCCATGCGCCCAGGGAATCGCCTGACTCAGGGCGTCTGTCCATGGCCGCTGCGGCTAGCCGCAGCGGCGGCTCAGGCGGCCTTGGCCGGCGGCGCGCCCACGGCGCCGGCGACGGCTTGCGGTCGCCACCACGGCAGCCAGGCCCAGAACTGCTCGTGAGCGTAGTAGATGCCGATCTTGGTGAAGGTCTCGACCCCCAGAATCATGCCGGCGTACTTCAGCTGGCCGGTCACCAGCCAGCTGATGATGAAAGTGTCGAGGCTGCCGACGATGCGCCAGCTGATAGCCTTCACGAACGAGCGGCTGTGCGCTTCCGGCACGCGAATGAACATCGGACAGCCTCCCTGCTTCTAGGACCGGCGAACTCTCTCACGCGGGCTCAGAAACACTATTCCTAGAAATTCTATCGGCTTTTAAAGTTCCTAGAGCCGACCGGCCTCGTCCAGCCGCTGCAGCAGCCAGTGACGCGCCGGCGGCGCGGGTCGGTTGAGCGGGCCGAAAACGAACTGCTCGAGGAAGTGGCCCGTCAGGGTCAGGCCCGAGCCGATGTCGCCCGCCGCCAGCCCACCCTGCGCCGAGAGCAGGAAGCGCGGCAAGGCAAGCAGCCTCGCCTTGTAGGCCTCGCCCGCCGCGGCGCTCACGGCGCGGCCGGTGCGCGGGCTGACGTAGATCAGGTCGTCCAGCGCTCCGGTGACCGCGCAGCGGGTCAGATCGAGGCCGAAGCCCAGGTCGGCCAGTAGTCCGGCCTCGAAGCGCACGTACACGGCCGGCCAGATGTCCGCCGCCGCCAGCGCGCCGATGAATGCCTCCAGGCCTAGAAACGCGCCCGGGTGCGGCTCGCGCTCCGGCAATGCGGCGGAAGCGACGGCGGCAGCGGCGCCAAGACCCGCCAACGCCAGTGCATCGTCGAAGAGGGCCGCGGGGCCCTCCCCCACCGGCTCCAGGCTGGCCGCGCCCAACTGCTCGGCGGTGCGGGCGCGGTAGCGGGCCGTCACCCGAGCGCCGGCCTGCAGGAACGGCTTGGAGCGCCGCGACGCCGCGCCGGCGACGTGAGCCGCGTACTTGCCGTGCGCCCGGGTCAGCAGCTCGACAATCGCGCCGGTCTCGCCGAACGGCCGCGCCGACAGCACATAGGCGTCGTCCTCAAACTCCATGCTGCTGATGTAGCGCCTTCCGCATCCGACGCCACGCGTTGCGATCGCGGGCCTCGCGCCTGGAAAGCCGGGCTTAAGGACTGCCGGGCATGCTGACCCGGTTCTTCACGCTCGAGCAGGTCATGGTGTCCGCAACCCGCTTCGCGACTGCCCCACGGTGGGTCGCGTGCCTGATCCTGGCGGCGCTGGCGCTGTTCGTCGTCGCTCAAGTTCCGCTCACGCCGGCGGCAGCCGCAGCCGCGACGGCGGCCGCGCACCCCGTCGCCGACCAGTCCGACGCGACGCTCTTCCGCGCCACGGTCGCCGACATGCGCCATGGCGCCGACTTCTACGCCGCCTCGGTGAACGAGCAGCGCGCCCGCAACTATCCGGTCTGGCCGCCGCAGTGCATCCGCGAGCCAACTGAGGCGCTGCTGCTCTGGCTGCTGCCGAACGAAGCCGCCGCCCGCGTGGTGCTGGTGGCACTGGGTTTGGTGGCCGCCGAGGCGATGCGGCGGGCGCTGGCGCGGGCCGTGCTGACGCCGCGCGAGGCGCTCTGGGGGGCGGGTATCGTCCTGATCGGCGTCGCCGATGCGCTCGCGCCGCCGGCCACGGTGCTGCACGAAGTCTGGGCGTCGGACTTTCTCTTGCTATCGCTGGCGTTGCGCCGCGACGATCGGTGGCTGGCGGCCGTCATCGCTGGCGTCGTCGCTTGCCTGTTCCGGGAACTGGCCCTGCCCTACCTCTGCCTGATGACCCTTCTGGCCGCATGGGAGCGCCGATGGCGCGAGGCCGCCAACTGGTGCGCCGGATGCGCGCTGTTCGCGGCGCTCTACGTCATCCACCTCAGTCTCGCCGCCGCGCAGCACCACGCCGGCGATCCGACCAGTCCCGGCTGGATCGCGCTCGGCGGCATTCCGTTCATCATCGCCACGGCCCGCAGCAACGCCCTGTTCGTGATGGCGCCGGCCTGGGTCATCGCGGCTGGGCTGGGGCTGTCGGCCATCGGCTACGTCGGCGCCCGCGATCGCCTGATTGGCCGCTGCGGCGCCACCCTCGCCCTCTATGCCGGCCTCTTCATGGTCGCCGGCCGCTCCGACAACGGCTACTGGGGCTTCCTCTACGCGCCGCTGCTGCCGCTGGGATTGGTGCTCGCGCCGCGCGCGTTGAGTGACCTCGCCGCCCGTTTCAACCGCGCACGCCAGAGGCCGGCCGCCGTCGCGGCGCCCGGCTAGGCGCTGTCGCTAGACGTCGAAATCGAGACCAAGGGCCGTGTAGGCGCCGCGCTCGTCCGCCCAGTTCGACTTCACCTTCACAGTAAGGAAGAGATGCGTCGGGCGGCCGAGAATCTCGGTCAGATCCTTGCGCGACGCTTCGCCGATCCATTTCAGTGTCTGGCCGCCCTTGCCGATGACGATGGCGCGCTGGCTCTCGCGCTGGACGAAGATGGTCTGCTCGATGCGCACGCCGCCGTCCTTGCGCTCCTCGAAGGCCGTGGTCTCGACACTGGCCGCGTACGGCAGTTCCTCGTGGACCCGCAGATAGAGCTTTTCGCGGGTGATCTCGGCAGCCAGCAGCTGCGATGGCAGGTCGGCGCTCTGATCCTCGGGATAGAGCCATGGCCCTTCCGGCAGCAGCTCGCCCAGCCTGCGCTTCAGGTCCGCGATCCCGGAGCCGTCAGCAGCAGAAATCATGAACACTTCGCCGTAGGCGCCGCTCTCGTCCAGACGCTGAGTCAGCGCCAGCAGGTCCTCGCGCCGCACACGGTCGATCTTGTTCAGCGCCAGGATGGCCTTGCGTCCGGACTCGACCAGGCCGGCGATCACGGTGCGGACGTCCTCGGCGGCGCGGCGGTCGGCCGCCTTGGCGCCCGGCTTCGCCGCGGCCAGTTCGGCTTCGGCGTCGACGAGGTGCGCCACCACGTCCGCGTCGGCGGCCCCCGACCAGGCGGCGCGCACCATCGCCCGATCCAGGCGCCGGCGCGGGCGGAAGATACCAGGGGTGTCCACCAGCACCAGCTGCGCCTCGCCTTCGATGGCGACGCCGCGCACCAGAAACCGCGTCGTCTGCGCCTTCTGGGTGACGATGGTGACCTTCGAGCCGACCAAGCGGTTGGTCAGCGTCGACTTGCCGGCGTTGGGGGCGCCGATGATGGCGACGAAACCGGCGCGGGTCATGGCTCGACCTCGGCCAGCAGCGCCAGCGCCGCGGCCTTTTCGGCCGCCTGCCGCGAACCTGCAATGGCGCTCGCTGCGGGTGTGCCGGCGACCTCGACTTCGACGGTGAACATTGGTGCGTGGTCCGGCCCGGTGCGGCCCACAAGGCGATAGACCGGGGCGCTGCGGCCGGCTTCGGCCGCCCATTCCTGCAGCCGCGACTTCGGGTTGGCCGAGCGCTCGTCGTGCGGCCGCGCCATCAGCGGCGCCCAGGCCGCCAGCACCCGCGCCTTGGCGATGTCCAGCCCCGCGTCGAGATAGAGGGCCCCGATCACAGCCTCGCAGGCGTCGGCGAGGAACCGCGCCTGCTCCCGCGCGCCGCGCTTGGTCTCGCCGCCCGCCAGCCGCAGCGCCGGCCCTATGCCCAGCGCCGCGCCGACCTCGGCGCAGGCGTCCCGGCTCACCAGCACGTGCAGGCGCTTGGAGAGCGGCCCGGCTTCCGCGACCGCGTCGGCAGCCAGCAGGGTCTCGGCCATGACGAGCGCCAGCACCCGGTCGCCCAGGAACTCCAGCCGCTCGTTGTCGCCTTCCTTGGCGCCGACGCTGGCATGGGTCAGCGCCCGCTCCAGCAGCGCGCGGTCGCCAAAGCTGTGGCCAAGCCGCCCTTCGAGCTCCGCGACCGCGATGGCGCGCCTATCCATGGCGCGGCCCGCCGGAGATCAATGCAGCACCTTGAAAAAGCGATCGAAGCGCAGATCGGTGAACCAGGTCCAGGGCTTGAACAGCGTCGCCTTGCTGTTGTCGCCCTCGTCGATGCCGGTGTCCCACGAGACCAGCACGATCTGCGCCTTTCCGACCAGGTTCTCTTCCGGAACGAAACCGACGCCGGCCTCGGGACTGGAGAGGAAGTCGGTGACGCCACAGCCGGCCAGCTTCGGATCGTCCGGCGGCAGCTGCGGGTCGAAGCGGCTGTCCAGGCTGTCGTCGCGATTGTCGCCCATCATGAAGTAGCAGTGCGGCGGCACCACGAAGACTGGCGTGTTGTTGGCGTTGGGGGCGTCCAGGCCTGAAGGGTCGGCCGCCGCCGGATCGACCTGGGTCAGGTAGATCTTGCCGTCTGGATTGGTCTCCAGCTGCCCCTTGAGCCCTGGCGGATCGATGGTGCCTTTGGCCGTCGGCGGCAGCGTCGCGGTCTGTTCTGGCGCTTCCTGCCCATTGATGTAGAGCCGGCCGCCCTTCATCTGCACCTTGTCGCCAGGCACGCCGATCAGGCGCTTGATGAAGTTGGTGTGGCCGTCGTGCGGCAGGGCGAAGACGATGATGTCACCGCGCTTGGGCGGCTGGAAGAACAGGCGGCCGGGGGCGAAGGTCGGCAGCAGGTCGAGGAACGGCACCGACTTCTGGCTCCAGCCGTACGACCACTTCGAGACGATGATGTAGTCGCCGCGGAACAGGTTCGGTTCCTCCGACGCCGACGGGATGGTGTAGGGCTGGAACAGCACCACCCGCAGCACCAGCGCGATCAGCAGCGCGTAGACGACGGTTTTGACGATCTCCGCCAGTTCGCCGAGGAAACCTCCGCTCTTCTTCTCGGGCGCGGCAGGCTTGGCTTGGGCGTTGGTCATGCGATGTCCGGTGAGGCGCGGCCGGGCCGCGCGGTGGGCGCGTAGCTAGACGCTGGATACCTGCCGGGCAAGCGTCTCGCCCGTTACATCTCGCTCATGCGGCGCCAGCGCCTCGATGACCACGAACGCCAGCGCGTAGGGATGGTCGTCGGTGAGGCTGAGGTGAATGTGCGGCTCCAGCCCTGGCGGCGTCAGCGCCGTCAGCCGCTTGGCGGCCCCGCCGGTGAGCTTCAGCGTCGGGGCGCCGGAGCGGGCGTTGACCACGCCCATGTCGCGCCAGAACACGCCCGCGCGCAGGCCGGTGCCCAGCGCCTTGGCGCAGGCCTCCTTGGCCGCGAAGCGTTTGGCGTAGCTGGCCGCGCGGTCCTGCTTGCGATCGGAACGGGCCCGCTCCACGTCGGTGAAGATGCGGTTGACGAAGCGCTCGCCGAAACGCTCCAGCGTCGCCTCGATGCGACGGATGTCGGCAAGGTCGGAGCCCAGGCCGATGATCAAGCCGCGGCCTCGTCGCGCGCGGTGTCCATCAGCCCGCGCATGCGCCGGATAGCCGGGTCGAGCCCGGTGAAGATCGCTTCGCTGATCAGGAAGTGGCCGATGTTAAGTTCGGCCATCTGCGGAATGGCGGCGATCGCGCCGACCGTCTCGTAGTCGATGCCGTGGCCAGCGTGGACCTCCAGGCCGGCGTCCGCCGCCAGCCGCGCCCCGTCCTGCAGCGCCGCCAGCAACTCCGCCGCCTGCGGCCGTCGTTCGCGCACCGCCAGGCAATAGGCGCCGGTGTGCAACTCCACGACCTGCGCGCCGATCTCGGCCGCGGCGCGGATCTGCGCGACGTCCGCCTCGATGAAGAGCGAGATGCGGATGCCCGCGGCTTTCAGGGTGTTCACGCATGGCGCGATGCGGTTGTGCTGCCCGACCACGTCAAGCCCGCCCTCGGTGGTCACTTCCTCGCGGCGCTCCGGCACGAAGGCCGCGGCGTGGGGCCGGTGCGCCAGGGCGATGGCCTCCATCTCCTCGGTCACCGCCATCTCGAAGTTCAGCGGCTTGCCGCGCTTGCGGGTGAGCGTCGCCAGCGCGGCGATGTCGGCGTCGGAAATATGCCGGCGATCCTCGCGCAGGTGAGCGGTAATGCCGTCGGCGCCGGCCGCCATGGCGATCTCCGCCGCGCGCGCCGGATCGGGATAGCCCTCGCCGCGGGCGTTCCGGATGGTCGCCACGTGGTCGATGTTGACGCCGAGGCGCAGGCGGCGCGGACGGCCCTGGAACGGACTCGTGCTCATGAGCGCCTATGTAGCGAGACGACGCGGCCAGCGCGAGAGCCGCAGGCTCAGGCGTCGCCTTCCTGAGCCAGGCGCCGGAACTCGCTGGGCTGAATGCCGTAAGCCTGCCGGAACCAGCGCGAGAAGGCGCTGAGGCTTGCGAAGCCCACCAGGGCGGTGACCTCGCCCAGCGGCGCGGCCCCGTTCTTCAATTGCTCGACCGCCACCTCGCGGCGCGCCGCCTCCAGCAACTGGGTGAACGAGGCGCCCTCGGCGGCCAGACGCCGGTGGATCGTGCGCCGGTCGACGCCCAGCCGCTGCGCCACCTCATCGACGCCGCAGATCCCCTCCGGCAACAGGCGCAGGATCAGCGCGGCCACGCTGTCGACGGCCGTCGCCGCGTGCGGCGTGGTGTTGGTCTCGATGTAGCGGGCGATCTCGCGCGCCATCTCCGCATCGGTCTCGGGCAGCGGCGTGGCGAGATCGGCGGCGCTCAGCACCAGTCCGTTCACGCCGGCGCGGAACTCCACCTCGCCGAGAACGCGGCGATAGAAGCTGGTGTCCGCCGGCGCGGAGTGGGCGAAGGTGACGCGCACCGGCCGCCAGTCCTCGCCCAGCAAAGCCCGGAACATCTGCACGTACATGGTCACCGTCAGTTCGACCATCAGCCGGCTGGAGCGCGTCCGCGGGCTGAGCAGCATCGGCGTCACCATCAGCCCGTCGCCTTCGGCCTCGACCCGCAGTTCGACGTTTTCGTTCTGATAGCGGAGGTAGCGGCGCAGCGCCTCCAGCGCCTGGCGCACGTTGGGCTGCTCTCGCATGAGTAGGCCCAGCGGCCCCTTCATCGACAACCGGAATGCTCTGCCCACGTACAGGCCGAATTCTTCGCAAGAGGCGGCTCTGGCGGAATCGGCGATCAGCGCCTGCACTTTGTCCGCCGGCACCCGCACGTCGGTCCGATCGAGCGCGGCGACCGGCAGCCCGGCGCGCCGGAGCATGTGGTACGGGTCGAGACCGAACGAGCTGGCTGCCTCTGCGTAAGCGTTCAGGAGGCCGCTGCGGATGAAGCGAGGCCGAGCCTCATGCTCTCCGATGTCACCGTATGCAAACTTGACGTCACGACTGGACAAAATTTGAGTTCCTACTGGCCGACGAGCCCGTAAGACAAATGGTTAACGCCCGCTCTGTCCCTCCAATTAAGCGCAACATGTGCGCTGACCTTGGCGGACTTCGAGGGCCCTCGCCGACCCCCAAAATATCGCAATGCCGCCACATTTCAACCTATCCGGCACCCTGGGTAGAGCAGGGGCAACCGCGAATAGGGTTAACGTGCTGACGACGCCCGGAGCGGCGCCGCTTGCCAACTTAGCCGTAATCTGGGCTTTTCTTTGGCTTTACTGCGTTAATCCAATATTCACCATGATGCGCGGGCCGTGCGGCAGCTTGTATCATAGTGACATGTCAGAGCCTCCAGTAGCTTCAAACTACAGCGACCGACCATCGTCACTGGCCCGCCGGACACTTCTTCGACGTCCGTGCACGGGTGAGGCTCAACCTGGAGGCAAGCGTCATGGACTGGACCGAAGACCGTATCTCCACCCTCGCCAAATTGTGGCGCGAAGGCTTTAGCGCCAGCCAGGTTGCGCGGCAGCTCGGCGGGGTTTCCCGCAGCGCCGTGATCGGAAAAGTTCACCGCCTGGGCCTCGCTGGCCGCGAACTGCCCAGCCGGCCCGCCGCCAGCACCCGCGCCGCGGCCCGCGTTCGCGCTTCCGCTGGTGGCGTCCGCCGCCAGAGCGCGCCGCGCGCCCAGCGCCCTGAAACGCCGGCCGCCCCTCGCGTCGCTTTCGAAGTCGCGCCGACCGCGACGCTGACCTCGCTCACCGAGAGCGGCTGCCGCTGGCCCATCGGCGATCCCGGCGAAGCCGGCTTCGGCTTCTGCGGGCGGCTGCGCAACGGCGCCGGCGTCTACTGCGCCGGTCACGCCCCGATGGCCACGCGCCGTCGCGAGACGCCGATGAAGACCAAGGAAATCGACCACATCGTCAGCCGCTACGTCGAAAGCGCCAACTGGTCGCGCAGCGGTGGCGGCCGCGAAGACATCCGCGCCCTGATCTAGAACCCGTCAGCCGACTGCTCGCCATGTCCTCCCCCGTCCTCGACAAGCTGCACGTGATGGTAACCGGTGTCGACACCGCGATCGCCCGCGACGTGGTGCGGCTGCTGGTGGCCGAGGGCGCGAGCGTGATCGCCGCCGACCGCGACGCCGAAAAGCTGGCCAGACTGGATCGGGACGTCGGCCTCTACCGCACGCGGGTCGAGACCGCCGCGATCGACCTCTCCAACATCAGCGAGATCCGCCTCTGGGAAACCTCGCTGCGGGCCTTCAACCGGCTGCCGCACCTGATGGTTTGCTGCTGCGGCTCGCCTGCCTGCGCGCCGGTCGCCAAAACCTCCGGCGCCCGTCGCCACCTGAGCGACGTTGCGCTCTCCGAACACAAATCCCGCAACTGCCCGGCCGCCGTGGCCGAGCGGGTGCTGGCGCCGACATTGTTCCTGCATGCCGAGCCGCTGCGGCGCTCGGCGTTCGACCGCGCCCTCTCGGTGCTGCGCCATCCCACGCTTCGCGGCGTGCTGGAGCGCGGACCCGGCCGCGGCGTCTTCAGTCCCGAGAGCGTCACGCCCTACGTGCGGATCGCCTCTCACGTCTACTCCATGCGCTGTCAGCTCGACGGTGACGCTCCGGCGCGCCTGCGCCTCAGTCCCCCGACCGCGGACGCGCCGCGGCAGGCCGGCGCCGCCTGATCGACTTCAGAAGGAAGCTCGCTATGACCACTCTGATCTTCATCGAGAACGTGCTGGGCAGCGGCCAGGTGGTGAAGCTCACCGAAGACTTCGGCGACTACTCCGTGTCGCGAGACCTTCGCCCCGGCGAGAACGCGCGGCTGGTGGTCAGCCCCTTCAAGTCGATCGCTGTCGAGGAAGTGCCGATGGCGCAGTCCGAGACGCCCGCCAACGAAGAACGGCGGATCTTCCATTTCCCGGCCCCGCTGACGCTGGAGCGTCGGTTCGGCTGACCCCGCAGTACCTCCGGCGGCCCCTCCCGCCGCCGGATCGGCGCTCCTCGATCCCCTCGGAAGCGCCATCTTAGACAGGGACGTCGGCCGCGCCTCGATCTTGTGCGGTTTCGAGCGCTCCGGCGTCCCTGTCGACCTTTTCCTTGCAATCGAGCGTAACCGGCGCGTGCTAGCCTTCCGGGCATGGGCGCGATCATCGTCATCTCCGGCCCCGTCGGCGCCGGCAAGACCACCGTCGCCCGCGAGCTTCTGGCCCGCACACCGCCGCCCGCCGCCTTCGTCGAGGGCGATGCGTTCTGGCCGTTCGTCGCCAAGCCCCGGCCACAGGCGCCGCGCCAGCAAGCGTTCCAAACCATCATGAAGGCGATGTTCCGCAGCGCCGCGGCCTTCGCCGGCGACGGCTTCACCGCCCTGCTCGATTTCTCCATGCCCCCGACGTTCCTCGAGCGCGCCAGCGCCCGGGTCAGCGACCCGATTCATTTCGTGGTGCTGAAGCCGGCGCTGGCCGTCTGCACGGCGAGGGCGGCCGAGCGCGTCGAGGGGCGCATCGACGACTACGAACCCTACGCGGCGCTCTACGACCTGTTCCAGGTTCCTGAACGCCACGTCCTCGCCAACGACGAACTGGCGCCAGCCGCTGCGGCCGCGGAGATTGCGGCGGGCGTACGCGCCGGCCGCTTCCGCTACGCCGCTGAGCCCTAACCCCGGGCGCGCTCCACGGTCTCCACCGACGGGCAGGCGCGCAGGGCCGCGGCGATGTGGGTGATGTGCTTGGCGTCCTTCACCTCGATGTCGATGTCGGCGTCGAAGAACGACGAATGCCGATGATGCATCGACAGGCCAACGATGTTGCCGCCCGCCTCGCCGATGATGGCGCAAGCCTCGCCCAGCACCCCGGGCGCATCGAGAATGGTCGCGCGCAACGTCGCTCTGGACAGCGTGTCCCGCTCGGCCTCGGGCGTCCATTGCAGGTCGCGCCACAGCTCTTCGCGGTCCTCGTACTTGGCCAGCTCCGGGCAATCGATGGCGTGCACGGTTAGGCCCTTGCCCGCCGACACGATGCCGACGATGCGGTCGCCCGGCACCGGCTTGCAGCACGGCGCGAAATGCAGGGAGACGCCAGGGGTCAATCCGCCGCCGCGGACGAAGACGTGGGCCGAGCGGCCGTCCTCGATCTTGCGCCGCGCCGTCGCCGCGGCGCGCTCGGTGTCCTTCAGGCCGGGAAACACCGTCTCCAGCACCTCCACCGGCGTCACCCTTCCGCGCCCGATGGCGTCGTAGAGCTCGGCCTCGCTGGCGAGTGCAAAGCGCTCGAACGCCGGACGCAGCGACACCGCCGTCTTGGCCCGCCCGGCGCGCTCAAAACTCTGGTCGAGCGAGGCTTTGCCCAGGCGCGCGAACTCTTCCTTCTCCGAGAGGCGGATGTGGCGGCGGATACCGGCGCGGGCGCGCCCGGTGATCGCTAGCGAGGGCCAGTCGGCCGGCGCCTGCGCCTTGGCGCCGCGGATCACTTCCACCACGTCGCCGTTGGTGAGCTCGGTGCGCAGCGCGCGCAGCTCGCCGTTGATCTTCACCCCCACGCAGGTGTCGCCGACGTCGGTGTGCACCGCATAGGCGAAGTCCAGCGGCATCGCGCCTCGCGGCAGGCTGACCAACCGTCCCTTGGGCGTGAACACGAACACCTGGTCGAGGAACATCTCCAGCTTGGCGTGCTCGACCAGCTCTTCGGAGTCGCCGCCGTGCTCCAGCACCTGCACCAGCTGCCGCAGGTTCGCCAGCGGGTCGCGCCCGCCTGCCGCCTCCGCCGCCTCGGGGTCGAAGCCGTACGACTGGTCCTTGTAGCGCCAGTGCGCCGCGACGCCCTCTTCCGCCACCAGGTCCATGCCTTCGGTGCGGATCTGCATCTCGATGCGCATCCCCTTCGGCCCCACCACAGTGGTGTGGATCGAGCGGTAGTTGTTGCGCTTCGGCGTCGAGATGAAGTCCTTGAACCGCTCGGGCACGCACGGCCAGGTGCGGTGGATGACGCCCAGCGCCCGATAGCAATCGGTCTCGGTGTCGACGATCACGCGGAAGGCGAAGATGTCGGAGAGCTGCGAGAAGCCGATCGACTTGCGCTGCAGCTTTCGCCAGATCGAATAAGGATGCTTCTCGCGGCCAAAGACCCGCGCGGGCACGCCGGCGTCCTCCAGCTTGGCCGAGACCTCGCGACTGACAATCGCGACCGCCTCGCCCTGCCCGGCTCTGAGCGTGTCCAGTCGCCGCACGATGGCGTCGCGGGCAACAGGATTGAGCTGCGAGAACGCCAGCTCCTCCAGCTCGATGCAGATCTGGTGGCAGCCGATCGAGCGCGCCAGCGGCGCGTAGATCTCCAGCGTCTCGCGCGCGATCCGCTCGCGCTTGGCCGCGCTCTTGATGAAGTGCAGCGTGCGCATGTTGTGCAGCCGGTCCGCCAGCTTCACCAGCAGCACCCGCACGTCCTTGGAGATGGCCAGGATGAACTTGCGCAGGTTCTCGGCCTGGCGCTTGTGCTCGGCGGTCAGCTCCAGCTTGGAGAGCTTGGTGACGCCGGCGACCAATTCGGCGATCTCTTCGCCGAAGATGCTGGCGATCTCGTCCTGCGTGACCTCGGTGTCCTCGATCACGTCGTGCAGCAGCGCCGTCACGATGGTGGCGGTGTCCATCCGGTAGTCGGTGAGGATGCCGGCCACCTCGATCGGGTGCGCGAAGTAAGGATCGCCCGATGCCCGCGTCTGCGAGCCGTGCATGCGGACCGCGAACACGTAGGCGCGGTTGAGCAGCGCCTCGTCGGCGGTCGGATCGTACGCCCTGACCCGCTCGATCAGCTCGTACTGACGCAGCATGCGCCGCGCGGCGGGTTTGCCGGCGGCGGACGCAGCTGTGGAATTGGAGCCAATCGGAAGCGGGACGGCCTTCAGGGTCGTCTGAGCAGGAGACGCGGCGACGTCGTCCGGGCTCAGTAGCGCTCCTCCTGGCCGCCATCGCGGTCGCTTTGCAGCGCGCGCACCAGTTCCTGCTCGCTCATCTGCATGTGCGTGGGGTCCGCCAGCAGCGCCAGCGTCTCGGCTTCTTCCTCAGCTTCCGAGTGCTCGTCGACGCGCTGCAGGGTGACGATGACGCCTTCCTTCAGCTCTTCGCCATCGACGACGTCGTCAGCGATCTCGCGCAGCGCCACCACCGGGTTCTTGTCATTGTCGCGGTCGACCATGATCTGGCCGCCGGCCGAGATGGCCCGCGCCCGATGCGCCGCCAGCAGCACAAGGCCGAAGCGGTTGGGGACCTTGTCAATGCAGTCTTCGACGGTGACGCGCGCCATGAATCTCGCTTTCGGGGATGGAACCCAGGAAGATAAAGCCTGGCGCGCCTTTGCGCAATGTTAGCTGGCCCCGGCTGGGTGGATCAGCCGCAACCGCGGGAAGTAGGTTCGGTAGCGGCGCGCGTCGCGAGTCAGGAGGTCGTAGCCAGCGACGGCCGCGTGTGCGCCGATCAGGAAATCCGGCAAGGGAGAGCTTCGGACGCCGCCACGGCGCCGATACGCCAGGAAGGCTTTGCCCGCCAGAAACGCAGCCTCGAACGGTATCTGCTCGCGCGCGTAGATCGCCGCCGGCAATGCAGCCTCCAGATCCTCGACTCTCTCGAAGCCGACCGAGACCTCGGCGTAGATGACAGCGTTGATGACCAGTTGCGCCCGCTCGATCGCCGCAGCGAGCGCCCCTTCGGACCACGCAAACCAAGGGCTGTCGGTGGTGAGGGTGTCCAAAAGCACGTTGCTGTCGACGAGGACCGCCGGCACTACTCGCCCCGCGTCAGGGCCATGATTTCTTCGGTCGTCATCTTGATGTCGCCCCGATGAGCCCGGAGATGAGCGACCAGCCTTGCGCCTCGGCCGGGCTTCTTTCCGGCTTCCGAGCGCCTCAGGCGCACATCCACACCATCGAACTCGAACTCGACATCGGTGTTCGGCAGCAGACCCGATCTCTCTCGGATTTCGACCGGTATCGTCACTTGGCCTTTGGACGTGATGCGCATCTCAGACTCCTTACTTCGAAAAGTAAGAAATGTTGCGCAGGCGGACAAGCCCGAGCTTGCACCGAACGGCGGTCGATGAGATTCCTCCGGCCATGAGCGAAACCCCCGTGCGCCGCATCATGCTGGTGACCGACGCCTGGCCGCCGCAGGTGAACGGCGTGGTGCGCACGCTGCAGCGCCTGGTCGAAGAACTGCGCGCCATGGGCCTGGAGGTCGAGGTGGTCTCGCCGTCCGACGGCTACCTGACCGTGCCGCTGGTCACCTACAGCGAGATCCGGCTGGCGCTGGGCGCGCGGGCCGACATCGAGGCGCGTTTCACCCGCTTCGCCCCCGACGCCGTGCACATCGCAACCGAAGGCACGCTGGGTTGGGCGGCGCGCGCCGTCTGCCTGAAGCACGGCTTCCCCTTCTCCAGCTGCTACCACACGCAGTGGCCGGAGTACGTCAACGCCCGCTTCCCGGTCGTGCCGCTGGCGGCAGGCTACGGCGTGGTGCGAGCCTTCCACAGCCGCTCGGGCCGGGTGATGGTCTCGCTCGACTCGATGCAGACGTTGCTGGAACAGCGCGGCTTCAAGAACCTCGGCCACTGGCGGCGTGCGGTGGACACCGAGCTCTTCGATCCGGCGCTGCGGGATGCGGACGGCGGCGTCTACGCGGGTCTGCCCCGTCCGATTTTCGTCAACGTCGGCCGCGTGGCGGTGGAGAAGAATCTGGAGGCGTTCCTGGATCTCGACCTGCCCGGGACCAAGGTGATTGTGGGCGATGGCCCCGACCGCGAGATGCTGCAGGCGAAATATCCGGGCGTCGTCTTCACCGGCTACAAGTCGGGGACAGAACTGGCGCGCCACTTCGCCGACGCCGACGTTTTCGTGTTCCCCAGCCTCACCGAGACCTGGGGCGGGGTGATGGTCGAAGCGCTGGCCGCCGGCACGCCGGTGGCCGGCTTCCCGGCCCCCGGCCCGCGCGACTTCGACCGCTCCGTCGTGGCTGTCGACGACGATCTGCGCGCCGCCTGCCTAGCGGCGCTGGCGATGGACCGCACGGCGGCGCGCGCCTACGCCGAGCGCTTCTCCTGGCGCGCCTGCGCCGAGGATTTCGTGCGCAACCTCTCGCCCCTGCCGCCGGTCCAGCGCCGCCGCCTGTTCAGCCGCCTCAGGGCGCTGCGCAAACGGCGCTGGCTGAAAGCGGCGTAGCGTCGTTTGCCGATTATCTCGATCTTCTTCGGGATCGTCGTTCGCATCAACTTCGGCGACCACGCTCCGCCGCACCTGCACGCCGAGTATCAAGGCGAGGAAGCGTTGTTCGACCTGCGAACTGCCGAGGTGATCGCCGGTCATTTGCCTCGTTCCGCTCGCAGGTTGGTCACCGACTGGATGACGCGACACCAAGCCGATTTGCTGCGAAACTGGGATTTGGCTTCGAGAGGCCAGCCCACGTTTCGGATTGAGGGTCTGGACAATGAGCGTGATTGACTTGGTGAAGGCTCGAAGTGTCCGCGCCCTACCTGGCCATCAGCTTGAGGTCGAGTTCAGCGATGGTAGCTCCGGCGTCGCATCGCTGGAGGCATTCGTCCGCCTGGGGCCCATGATGGCGCCGCTGATCGACCCGGAGTTCTTCGTACGAGTGTTCCTTGAGATGGGCGTGCCTACATGGCCGAACGGCTGCGACATCGATCCGACAGCGCTCAGAATGCGGATGATCGAGGACGGAACGCTCCATCGGCCGCTTGCGGCGGAATAAGCTGCTCAGGCGTCCTGCCGCGTCACGATCGAGCCTTCCGGCAGCGCCGTCAGGGCCACGCCGCTCTCCGGCTTGTCGCTCAGCCAATCGGCCCAATCAGCCGGCTTGAGGATCACCACCTGGCGGTCATGCAGTGGGGCGATATCCGGGCCAGGATCGCAGGTCAGCAGGGTGAAACGGTCGTCGCGCCGCAGGCCGGCGATGCAGAACATCTCCTCGCCCGCCACCTCACAGCGCCACTTGGTCTTCGGATACTTGGTCCCGGTGAACTCGAAGAAGTGCGTCGCCGGCACGAGGCAGCGGCCGTGGCTGAAGCGCCGGCCCTCGGAGCGGAAGTTGATCACTGGGCCCGCTTTCGGCCGCGGCGGCGGAAACCCCCAGCGCATCTGCTCCAGCCGGACGCCATCGCCATCGCCGACGATCACCGGCGCCGGATCCGTCGGGTGGATCTCGTCGAGCGGCGCCAGGTTAGGCCGCGCGTCCGGCCAGTGAAACGGCAAGTTCCGGTCAGCGAACAGCTCCACCAGGCGGCTGAGCGGCGAGTTGTAGCCATAGCGGTTACACATGGCGGCAAGCCACCACGGATCGCCGCGCGTGGCTAGATCGGCTGGGCGTCAGCCCCCACCGTCGCCGAGGCCGCCAGCGCCGCCGCCGTCTCCCCACTCACGGGGTGGCGCCAGTCCGGCGCGATCTCGGCCAGCGGCCCCATCACGAACCGCCGCTCAGCGGCGCGCGGGTGCGGCACGATCAGGCCCGGCGCGTCGATCACGCGCCGCCCGTAGGCGATCAGGTCGAGATCGAGCGTCCGCGCTGCGTTGACCGCCGTTCGGGTGCGTCCGAATTGCGACTCGAGGTCGCGGATCGCCCCCATCAACCCCTCCGGCGCGAGCACAGTCTCGACAATTGTAACGCCATTAAGATACGCAGGCTGGCTTGGATCGGGCCAGGCGGCGGAGCGCCACCAGCCCGACCGCCGGACAACGCGCAAGCCGGCACGCGGAAAGGCAAAGAGGACCGCTTCCAAAAGCGCTTCGACGCTGGGATAGTCCCCAGCGAGATTTCCGCCGAGCGCGAGGACGATGGCCTCGTCAGGGGGGGCGGAGCGAACTCCCGGAAGGATCTCCAGAGCCATGACCTTCTATCCCACGGACCGGATCGCCCTCTTCATCGACGGCGCGAACCTCTACTCGTCCGCCAAGGGGCTGGGCTTCGACATCGACTACAAGCGGCTCTTGGAAGAGTTCCGCGCCCGCGGCGTGCTGGTGCGCGCCTACTACTACACGGCGCTGGTGGAAGAGCAGGACTATTCGCCGATCCGCCCGCTGGTCGACTGGCTCGACTACAACGGCTTCACTCTGGTGACCAAGACCGCGCGCGAATACACCGACGCGCAGGGGCGCAAGCGCTGGCGCGGCGACATGGATGTCGATCTGGCCGTCGACATGATGGAAATCTGCGACCGCGTCGATCACGTGGTGCTCTTCTCCGGCGACGGCGACTTCCGCCGGCTGGTCGAAGCGGTGCAGCGCCGCGGCGTCCGCGTGACCGTGGTCTCGACGGTGAAGTCGCAGCCGCCGATGGCGTCCGACGATCTGCGCCGCCAGGCGGACGTGTTCATCGACCTCGCCGATCTCGCCGACATCATCGGCCGTCCGGCCCGGCTGCCCGGCGTCATCCGCGAAGCCAAGGCCACCGCCAGAGCCGCGGTCCGCCCCGAGCATCAGGACGCCGACGCGCACCACGACTGATGCCGGCGCCCGAGCCGCCGCGCGACTGCCCGCTCTGTCCGCGCCTCGTGGCCTACCGCGCCGAGAACCGCGCGGCGCATCCAGACTGGTGGAACGGCCCAGCGCCCAGCTTCGGCGACCCTGACGCGCGGCTGCTGGTCGTGGGGCTCGCCCCTGGCCGCACCGGCGCCAATCGCACCGGCCGCCCGTTCACCGGCGACTACGCCGGGGTGCTTCTCTACGGGACCCTGCTCAAGACCGGCTTCGCCCGCGGCCGCTACGACGCGCGGCCCGACGACGGGCTGGAGCTGGTGGACTGCATGATCAGCAACGCTGTCCGCTGCGCACCGCCCGGCAACAAGCCCGAGACCTCCGAGGAAGCCGCCTGCCGGCGGTTCCTCGCCGCCCGCATCGCCGCCCTGCCCCGCCTCCAGGTCATCGTGACCCTGGGCGACGTCGCCCGCCGCAACCTGGTGCGCGCGCTGGGCCTGAAGGCGTCCGCAGGGGTCGGCGGCCACGGCGCGCGCTTCGAGGCGGCCGGCTACACGATCCTCAACAGCTACCACTGCTCGCGCCTCAACACGAACACCGGCCGCCTGACGCCAGCCATGTTCGAAGCGGTGTTCGAGGCCGCGCGGGAAGCGCTGGTTTCACCGTAAATCACCGATAGCAACGGCGCTCCGGCCCGGGCGGAACGCTCGCGGGGACGTGCTCGATTTTCGGAGAAAATTGTACGTGTCCCTAGTTACCCCGTCGCTGTCCCGGGCGCCGGCCACTTCCGGCGGGACGTTCGCGGGGACTTGCTCGTTTTTCGTACGTGTCCAAGTTACCCCTCGCGGACGCCTTGCCCAGGCCGTCGTGCGCGTCCGCAATAGTCAGATCGCTTTCCTAGAAACTTAGCCGCAGCCAGAACGGTTACAGCTCTGACACAGAAGGAGACTGATCGTGGCGGATGGTTCAGGCGGCGGCGGCGCCGGCATGGGTGTCATCGTCGGCGGCCTGGTGGTCGTCGTGGCGGTGATCGGCTTTATGATGTTCTCAGGGGGCAACTTCGGTTCCACCAGGAACGTCAACGTCAACTTGCACGCGCCCAGCCTGCCGGCGGCCGCGCCAAAGTAGCGGGTGGCGTTGTGGCGGGCTTGATTTTCACGATGTCAAAGAACGCGGCCCCGTTACCAGGGGTCGCGTGATTCGTCAAGCGGAATTACCCGCGGTCACGCATCAGGCGGCCCTGCTCGCGCTTCCAATCGCGATCGGCTTCGGTGGCCCGCTTGTCGTGGGCCTTCTTGCCGCTGGCCAGAGCGACCTCGAGCTTCACCAGCCCCCGGTCGTTGAAATAGAGCTTGGTGGGGATCAGCGTGCGCCCCTCGCGCTGAGCGGCGCCGATCAGCTTGTCGATCTGCTTGCGGTGCAGCAGCAGTTTCCGGATCCGTCGCGGCGCGTGGTTGAAGCGGTTGGCCGGGCCGTATTCGGGGATGTGGGCGTTGATCAGCGCCAGTTCGCGGCCCTCCACCCCGACATAGCTCTCGGCGATGTTGGCGCGGCCTTCGCGCAGCGCCTTCACCTCGGTGCCCGTCAGCAACAGGCCCGCTTCCACGGTCTCGTCGAGGAAGTAGTCGTAGCGAGCGCGGCGGTTGTCGGCGATCAGCTTGGTCAATTGAGGACGCCAGCAAAGCGCATGGCCTCCAGGATCGCCGGCTTGGCGCTCTCGGCGCAGGGCGCGATCGGCAGCCGCGCCTCTTCGCTGCAGAGGCCGAGCTTGGCCAGCGCGAACTTGGTCGGCGCCGGCGACGAGTCGAGGAAGAGCCCGAGATGCAGGCGGATCAGCCGCTCGTGCAGGCTCAACGCCTTGGCAAAATCGCCGGCCAGCGCCGCGTCGTAGAACTGGGCGCAGAGCGCCGGCGCCACATTGGCCGAGACCGAGATGCAGCCGTGGCCGCCGCAGGCCATGTAGCCTAGCCCCGAGGCATCATCGCCACTCAGCATCACCCAGCCGTCGCCGCAGCTCAGCCGCTGCAGGCTGGCCCGGCCGAGATCGGACGTGGCGTCTTTCACGCCGACGATGTTCGGCTGCGTCGACAGGCGCTCCAGCGTCTCGTTGGAGATGTCCACCGCCGTCCGGCTGGGCACGTTGTAGACCAGCATCGGCAGGTCCACCGCCTCGGCGACGGCCACGTAGTGCCGGTACATGCCCTCCTGGCTCGGGCGGTTGTAGTAGGGCGTCACCACCAGACTGGCGTCGGCGCCGATGTCCTTGGCGTGGCGGCAAAGGTCGATGGCCTCGGCCGTGCTGTTCGACCCCGCGCCGGCGATCACCGGCACCCGGCCAGCCGAAGTGCGTACGCAAAGCTCGACGACTCGGCGATGCTCCTCGTGGCTGAGCGTGGCCGACTCGCCGGTGGTGCCGACCGGGACCAGGCCATGCACCCCGGCGGCGATCTGGCGCTCCACCAGCGCCACGAACGCCGTTTCGTCGAGGGCGCCATCGCGGAACGGCGTCACCAGCGCGGTGAACACGCCGCGGAAAGAAGGACGGGCCATGTCGTGCAAGAAGCCGTGAATTCACCAGGCGCCGGCCCGGCTGTAAGGGAGGCGGACAATATGTCGGCTGGCGGCGCGCCCGCAAGGCGCGCTAGCCTTCCCGCTTCCCACCTTCCGGAGACTTGCCGCTTGCGGAGTGACCCCCTGCGACGCTTGCTGATCGGCGCCGCAGCGCTGAGCGCCGTCCTCGGCGCTGGCGCGGCGCTGAGCGCCAGCGCCCAAACCGCACCCCCCCCTCCGCCGGACGTCAGCGGCGGCGCCAGCGCGCCGGCCCCCGCCATGACGGCGGTCTCTTACACGGTGCGCCAGCCGCTCAGCGATTCGGACTCCCGCACCCTGTCGTCGGCGCTCGAAGCGGCCCGGCTGGGCGATGCGCCGCGGGTTCGCAACGCCATGGACCAGCTTTCCGACCCCACCGCTCGCAAGATCGCCGAGTGGGCGCTGATCGAGACCGACCCCAGCGGGCTCTCCTACGCCGAGATGGACGGCGCCCGCCGCGACCTCGCCGGCTGGCCGGGCGCCACGGCCCGCTTGACCGCCACCGAGCGCACGTTGTCGACCAGCGCGCTCAGCCCGCAGCAGGTGGTCGACTGGTTCGCCGGCGCTGATCCGATGACGCCGGACGGCGCGATGGCGCTGGCGTCCGCCGACCAGGTGCTGGGCCACGCCGACCAGGCCGCCGCCGTCATCCGCAAGATCTGGCGCGCCAAGCCGTTCGGCGCCGACATGCAGGCGCAGATGCTGACCCGCTTCGGCTCGATGCTGACCGCCGACGACCATGCCGCGCGCGAAGACATGCTGCTCTACGGCCAGCAAGGCCAGGCGGCGCACGATCTGCTGCCCCTGCTCAGCCCCGATCAGCAAGCCCTGGCGCAAGCCCGGATGGCGGTGCGCGCCGGCGCCTCCAACGCCCAGAGCCTCATCGCCGCCCTGCCCCAGACCCTGCAGACCGCGCCAGGGCTCGAGTTCGAGCAGGCCATGGCCTACTCGCGCCGCAACGACCTGACTGACGCCCTCGCCTCGATCCCCGACCTGCCGGAGGCGCTGCCGACGGCGGAGTCCCAGTCCCGCATGTGGAAGCTGCGCAAGGACCTGGTGGTCACCGCGCTCAAGGCCGGGGACGTCCGCGGCGCCTACCGCGCCGCCGCCGACAGCGGCTGCGACCAGGGCCAGGACGGCGCCGAGGCCGAGTTCTACGCCGGCTGGATCGCCCTCTCACGCCTGAAGGACCCCAAGCTCGCCGACCTGCATTTCGCCAAGCTGCAGGTCATCGGCGCTTCGCCGATCACCCTCAGCCGGGCGCTGTACTGGCGCGGCAAGGCAGCCGAAGCCGAAGGCGACGCCCTCGACGCCCAGCTCTACTACGGCCAGGCGGCGCAGTATCAGACCGCCTTCTACGGTCAGCTGGCGGCCATCAAGGTTGGCGTCACCACCCTCAGTATCGGCAAGGACCCGCAGATCACGGCCGCCGACCGCGCCCGCTTCGAGGACCGCTCGGAGATCCGCGCGGCGCGGATGATGGGCGACATCGGCGCCCAGGACACGCTGAAGAGCTTCCTGCTCAGCCTCGCCGAGACCCTGCCAAGCGCGGCCGACGCCGCCCAGCTGGTCGACCTGGCCCGCGAATACGGCGACCAGGAACTCTCCATGAAGGTGGTGCGCACCGCCGCCCAGCACGGCTACGTGCTGCCGGAGCGCGGTTATCCGGTCCGCACCGCGCCCAACGTGGGCGGCGCGCCGGAAGAGGCGCTGGTGCTCGGCATCACCCGCCAGGAGAGCGGCTTCGATCCGCACGCCCGGTCCGGCGTCGGCGCCACCGGCATGATGCAGCTGATGCCCTCGACGGCCGCCATTCTGGCGCGGCGCCTGGGCCTCGACGGCCGGCTCGACGACCCGGATTTCAACATGGAGCTGGGCTCGGCCTATCTCGGTCAGCTGGTCGACCAGTTCAGCGGCTCGTACGTGATGGCCACCGCCGCCTACAACGCAGGGCCCGGCCGTCCGATCGAGTGGACCAGCTATTGCGGCGACCCGCGCGCCACCTCCACCGACCCGGCCGACTACATCGAATGCATCCCGATTTCCGAGACCCGCAACTACGTCATGCGAGTGCTGGAAGCGACGCAGGTCTACCGGGCGCGGCTCAACGGCGGCACGGCCCCGCTGACGCTGGCCACCGACCTGAAGCGCGGCGCTTACGCCGGCTTCGGCTATGTGGCCGGCCCGGCCCAGGCGCCGCCGCCGTCGAACGCCCATGCTCCGGCCACCGATGGCCTGGCCGCCAACGGCGGCGGGGCGACCAGCTCGCAGTAGCGCCTAAGCCAGGCGGCGCGCCGCCAGCACCGGTCCTGCCGGCGTCGCCACCAGCGCGCCATCTAGCCCGAACACCTCGGCCAGCACCTTGGGCGACAGCGCCTCCGCCGGCGCGGCAAGCGCCGCCAGCCGGCCGCCGCTCAGCACCGCCAGCCGGTCGCAACCGCGCGCCGCCGCGGTCAGGTCGTGCAAAGTGACGATCACCGCGGCGCCCTGACTGGCGCGCTGCCGCAGCCGCTCCAGGATCAGGAACTGCGCGTCAGGATCGAGGCCCGCCGACGGTTCGTCGGCCACCAGCAGCGCCGCCCGCGTCGCCAGCAGTCGGGCCAGCAGCACCCGGGCCTGCTCACCGCCGGACATGTCGAGCACGCCCCGCCCGGCCAGCGCCGACACCTCCAGCTCGGCCAGACAATCGGCTGCGACGGCCCGGGCCGCGGCCGGCGCCAGGTCGGGCGCCCCCAACGCCGCGATCTCCAGCGCCGGCATGTTCCAGGCCACGCGTCGCTGTTGCGGCAGGTAGCCGATCAACCGCGCCCGCTCGGTCTCGCCGATCTCCGCAAGGCGGCGGCCGTCGATGCGAACGTTGCCAGCGGTCACGGCGCGCTGGCCAAGCGCCGCCTTCAGCAGCGTGGTCTTACCGGCGCCGTTGGGACCGACGACGCCGAGCACTTCGCCGGGCGCCAGCTCCAGGGAGACGTCGGCGAGGATCGTCCGATCCCGCTCGGCGGCGCTGAGCCCGCGGATGTCCAGGCGCGCCGTCATGCCCGCCAGCTCCGCGACGCCCGCCAGGCGATCAGCGCGAAGAACGGCGCGCCGAACAGCGCCGTCACCACGCCCAGCCGCAGCTCCTCTTCGCTGGGGATCACCCGCGCCGCCAGATCGGCCAGCACCAGCAGCACCGCCCCGGCCAGCGCCGAGGGCGCCAGCGTCCGCGCCGGATCGTCGGACACCGACCCGCGAACCAGATGCGGCGCTGCCAGGCCGACGAAGCCGATCACCCCGGCGATCTCCACTGAAGCGCCCGTGAGTAGCGCCGCGCCGGCGACGGCTGCGACCCGCAACCGCGCCATCGGCAGCCCGGAGAGCGCCGCGGTCTCCTCGCCCAGGGTCAGCATGCGCAGACCCCGCGCCGCATAGACGCAGAGGCCGGCGCCCAGCGCCATCGGGATCAGCGCCGGCCCAAGATCATTCCAGTCGCGGTTGGCCACCGAGCCTTGCAGCCAGCTCAGCACCTCGGCCGTGGTCACCGGATTTGGCGACAGGTTGAAGATCAGCGCGGTGACCGCGCCGCCCAGGGCCGAGAGCGCGACGCCGAACAGGATCAGCGTCTCCGGGGCCCGGAACCGCGCCGCCAGGATCGCCACCACGCCGCCGGCCGCCAACGCGCCGCCCAGCGCCGCCAGTTCCAGCACGCCAGGCGCCGCGCCGAGGCCCAGCGCGATCACCAGCGCCGCCGCGCAGGCCGACCAGGCCGACACGCCCAGCACGCCTGGCTCGGCGAGCGGATTGCGCAACAGCCCTTGCATCACCGCGCCGGCCAGACCCAGCGCCGCGCCGACCAGCGCCGCGGCGGCGGCGCGGGGTGCGCGGATGCCCAGCAGAATCTCGCGGATCGGCGAGGCGGGATCGGCCAGCGCGCTCTGGTATTGCGCCAGGCTGAGCGGCGTCTCGCCCAGCGCGACGGCCATCGCCAGCGCACCCAGCAGCAACGCCAGCAGGATCGCGTTGACCCGCATCAGGCCCCCGGCCTGGCCTTGGCCAACGCCAGCGTTCCATCGGCCGCGAACCACGCCGGGCACCCCAGCATCGATCCGGGGAGCGAGGCAATGGCGCGTTGTCTTGCCAACGCCTGCAGGTAGCTGCTGCCGCCGATGGTCCAGTGCGAGCGGCCGCCGGCCAGGTCGCGGAAGAAGCCCAGCACCAGCGCCACCGGCGGGTTCAGCACCAGGCTCTCCAGCGACACCGCCGCGTAATCCGGCCCCGGCGCCGCGTTACTCAGGCCGGCGGCGCTCATCATCGCGCCCACCATCGTGCCGGGCCCCGCGGTGAAGCCGCCGGGCGTCAGATAGAGCGCCCTCGCCCCGCGCCACGCCCCTTGGCTGGCCGCCAGCTTGGCGTCCATGCGGGCGATCAGCGCCTCGCCGGCGGCCGATTGGCCGAGCGCGGCGGCGACCTTGCGGATGTCGGCGCGCACTGTGGCGAAGTCGTGGGCGTCGTCGACCTTCACCACAGTCAGGCCGTGGCGGCTTAGGGCAGCCGGCAGGCTGAGGTCTGTCGTCCAGTTGTAGACGGCCAGGTTGGCGCCGGAGCCAAGCACCGCCTCCAGCGTCTGGCGCTGTTGCGGCAGGCCCGCCGCCTCGGCGCGCAGGTAGGAGTCCGCGTTCGTCGCCCGCTTCGACAGCGCCACGATCTCATCCCGCGGCGCCAACGCCAGCACGTACTGGTCGGCGCACTGGTCGAGCGAGACAACGCGTGGGGCGGCCGCCGCCGCGCCGGCTTGCGAAGCGACGAGCGTCGCCGCCAGGGCGAGGGCCGCGCCGCGAAGGATGCCTGTCACGCCCATGCCTTCACCGCCCCCTCCGCCTGAGCCGCTTTACACGCCCGAAGCCGCCAGCCGGAAGTCTGGACGCTGGCGGCCGCCAGTGGTCTGGTTGTCCGGGGCGAGCGAAGGAGGGCCAAATGGCCGAGACCTGGAGCCTGCCCGCCGACGCGCGGATCGCGGAGATGCTGCGCCGGCGGATCGACGCCGAAAAGGACGGCGTGGGCATCGCGGTCGGCGTGATCGACGCCAACGGCGCGCGGTTCGTCTCCCATGGCCGAACCCGGCGCGGCAGCCGCAAGCTGGTGGACGCCGATAACGTGTTCGAGATCGGCTCGATCACCAAGGTGTTCACCTCGCTGCTGCTGAGCGACATGGTGCTGCGCGGCGAGACGGCGCTGGACGAACCGGTGCGCCAATTGCTGGGCCCCGACGCTGTCGCGCCGACCCGTCGCGGCCGCGAGATCACCTTGAACGACCTCGCCACCCACACCTCCGGCCTGCCGCGCATGCCGGGCAACTTCGCGCCGGCCGACCCGACCAACCCCTACGTTGACTATGGACCGGAGCAGTTGCTCGCCTTCCTCGCCAGCCACCAGCTGACGCGCGATATCGGCGAGCGCTTCGAGTACTCCAACTACGGCGCTGGCTTGCTGGGCTACGCGCTCTCCCTGCGCGCCGGCAGCGACTACGAGACCCTGGTGCGTGAGCGCATCACCACGCCACTCGGCATGACTGACACCGCCATGACGCTGCCGCCGGCGCTGCGGCGCCGGCTCGCGTCCGGCCACGGCATGGACCTGCGGCCGGTGGCCAACTGGGACCTCTGGGCGATGGCCGGCGCCGGGGCCTTGCGCTCCACAGCGAGCGACATGGCGAAGTTCCTGGCGGCGGTGCTCGGCCATGTCGATGCGCCCATCAGCGCCGCGATGCGCGCTCAGCGGGCCGCGCCCAGCGTCGACGCCGGACAGCCCGGCGTCACCATCGGCCTGGGCTGGCTCACCACAACGCCCGCTAGCGGCGACGTCACCGTCTGGCACAACGGTGGCACTGGCGGCTACCGCGCCTACGCCGGCGTCAACCTGGCGCGTGGCTTCGGAGCTGTGGTGCTCACCAACGCCGCCACCATGCGCGGCGGCGACGACATCGGCGTCCACCTGCTCGCGGGTCGGCCGCTCGCGCCGCGCCCCAAGACACCAAAGGTGATCGCGGTGCCGACGGAGGTGCTGGACCGCTACGTTGGGCTCTATCGCTACTCGCCCAGCGTCAGCATCGAAATCACCCGGCAGGGCGAGCGCCTGATCGCCGACGTCACCGACATCGGCGCATCGCCGGTGCTGGCGATCGCGCCAACCAGGTTCGTCTGGCCCTTCACCAACACGGCGCTGACGTTCGAGACCAGCGCAAACGGCCGAGTCGGCGCGCTGACGACACAGCGCGAAGGCCAGGAGCCGAGGCGGGCGATCCGCGAAGCTTAGTCGGCGACGAGGCCGTGCAGCAGCCCGTCGACCATGGTGTGGGTCAAGTCGTCGGCCGAGGCCCAGTCGATCTGCGGACGGGCGATGGTCAGAGCCACTAGCCCGTGACAGGCCGCCCACAACGCCTGGGCGGCGACCTTGGCGTCGGCCACGCGCAGGCGGCCTTCGCCGGCGATCTCGCGCACCACGCCGAAGTAGCGCGCATAGCAGGCCGCCCCGATCTCCGCCGTCGCTCGCTCGGTGGCCGAGCCCGCGCCGCGCTGCGGGGTGCAGAACACCAGCCGATAGGCGTTCGGGTGCTCCAGCCCCATGCGAATGTAGGCCTCCAGCATCAGCCGTACCCGGGTGACAGCCTCTACCGGCCGCGCGGCGATCTCGCTGTTCTGCTCCAGCAGCGCCTGCATGGCGCCCAGGCAGATCTCGTGCAGGATCTCGTCCTTGTCGCGGAAGTGCATGTAGAGCGCGGTCGACGACACGCCCACTTCGTCGGCGATCTTGCGGATGGTGGCGCCCTCGTAGCCGGCGGCCACGAAGATGCGCTCGGCGGCGTCGAGAATCTCCGCGCGGCGCGAGTGGCCGTCACCTTTGGCCTTCCGCGCCGATCTCGCCGGCTTGCTCAGCACCGCTTCCACTGTCAGCACACCACGCATTTCGCTGTCCCCGCCCTAATTAACGGCAATTCGCGTCGGCGGGAAAGCTTGCTAGGCGCCCCTGCCCAACAAGCGCCGCGATGCGCGCACTTCGGGCGCCGCTGGACGGCGCGGCGCGGGCCCCGCTAATCCTGCGCCATGGACCGTCCCGCCCCACCGGCGATCGCCACCGCGCCCAGCGCGCTGATCACCGATGGCTGGGCCGACTACGCGCTGATCGACTCAGGGAACGGGCGCAAGCTGGAGCGCTACGGCCGCTATCTGGTCGACCGGCCAGAGCCGCAGTGCCTGTGGACGCCGCGAGAACCCGATTGGATCGCCGACGCCACCTTCGACCCGGAGGGCGAGGAGGACACGGGACGCTGGCGCTTCCGTGGCCCGGCTGTGCAGACCTTCCCGCTGGCCTGGCGCGGCGTGCCCTTTCACGGCCGCTTCACTCCGTTCCGCCACCTCGGCTTCTTCCCCGAGCAGGCCGCCAACTGGGACTGGCTCGAAACGCGGGTTCGTAGTTCAGGAAAACCACTGAAGATACTGAACTTGTTTGGCTATACCGGTGTTGCGAGTCTCGCCTGCGCCTCGGTCGGGGCGCACGTCACCCATGTCGACGCGTCAAAGCGAGCGGTCGGGTGGGCGCGGGAGAACGCCGAGCTGGGGGGCCTGGCCGAGATGCCGGTGCGCTGGCTGACTGAGGACGCCCGCAAGTATGTGCAGCGCGAAGTGCGGCGCGGGCAGCGGTACGACGGCATCATCCTCGATCCGCCGAAGTTCGGCCGCGGCCCCGGCGGCGAGGTCTGGCGGCTGCTGGAGGACCTGCCGGAGCTGATCGCCGGGTGCGCCGCCCTGCTGGCGCCCGACGCATCGTTCCTGCTGCTCAACGCCTACGCCGAGCGCCTCTCCGGCCTGGCGCTGGCGGGGTTGCTGAGCGGCGCGCTGGCCGGCCGCGGCGGCGCCATCGACTGGGGCGAGCTGGCACTGATGGAACAGGGCGGCGACCGCGGCGTCGGCGTCTCGTTCTTCGCTCGCTGGAGCGCGACCTGATGCGAGCGATCACCTCGCTGACCAATCCGACCGTGAAGGCGGTGCGGGCGCTGCATATGCGCAAAGCCCGCGAAGAGACCGGAACATTCCTGGCCGAGGGCCTGAAGATCGTCACCGAAGCGGTGGAGCTGGGCCGCGCGCCGAAGTCGCTGCTGTTCAGCGCCGAGGCGGCGGGTCATCCGCTGTTGAAGCAGGCGCTGGCGGCCGCCGAGCAAGCGGGCGGCGAGGCCATCGAAGTGAGTCGCGACGTGCTGGCGAAGATTTCCCGGCGCGATAATCCGCAGACCGTCCTGGCCGTGTTCGATCAGGCGTTCGCGCCGCTGGAGGCGCTGCACCCAGCGTCGGCGCGCTGCTGGGTGGCGCTGGAGGCGGTGCGCGATCCCGGCAACCTCGGGACCATCATCCGCACCGCGGACGCGGCCGGCTGCGGCGGCGTCATCCTGGTGGGCGACTGCTGCGACCCGTTTTCGGTGGAAGCGGTCCGCGCGACCATGGGCTCGATCTTCGCCGTGCAAATCGCCCGCGCCGACACCACGGCGTTCGTGGGCTGGCGCGCTGGCTGGCCTGGCGCGGTCGTGGGCACGCTGCTCTCCGCGACGACCGACTTCCGCGAGGCGACCTACGCGCCGCCGACGCTGATCCTGATGGGCAACGAGCAACAGGGCCTCACCCCTGCCCTCGCCGCCGCCTGCGACGTCGCGGTGAAGATCCCCATGCGCGGCCGCGCCGACAGCCTCAACCTCGCCGTCGCCACCGGCGTGATGATCTACGCCGCGACCGCCTAAGTTCCACGCGGTTTGGCCCGCGTCGTCGGGGCAGAGTTGGCGGGGTCTTCGGGCCAGACGTGCCTGGGGTAACGGCCGCGCATCTCCTTGCGCACCTCGGCCCAGGCGCCGCGCCAGAAGCCGGGCAGGTCCTTGGTCAGCTGGATCGGCCGATGCGCCGGCGAAAGCAGCGCCAGCGTCAGCGGCTGGCCGGCGATGACCGGGTGGGCGTCCAGCCCGTACAGCTCCTGCACCCGAACATCGATGCGGGGTCCACCTTCGGCGCCGTAGTCGATAGCGAACGTCGACCCGGTGGGCGCGGTGAAGCGGGCCGGCGCGGCGCGATCAAGGGCGCGGATGGCGTCGTAGCCGGCATGAGCGCGCAGCGAAGCCTCCAGCTCGGCGTCGGTGAGCTGCGCCAGCGCCGACTTGCCCGCCAGCTCCGGCGCCAGCCACGCATCCAGAACGGCGAGCAGCGTCTCGTCCGAGAGATCGGGCCCGCTGGCGAAGGCGGCGCGGGCTCGCAGCGCTTGCGATGACTCACCCCAGGGCAGCGCGGCGAGACCTTGTTGGCGCACCTCATCCAGCAAGGCGCCGACGATCATCGCCTTGTCGGGATCGGCGATGCGCCGTTCCTCCAGCACAAGCCGGCCCAGCATCAGCCGCTCCAGCGCCCGCAGCCGGCCGCCTGTGTCGCGAACCAGCGACGCGTCGCGGGACAGCCGATCGGCGAAGGTGGTCGTCAGTTCGGCCGGATCGAGTTCGGCGGCGAGCAGGATGCGGTCTCGCGCCTCGCCGCCGCCCAGCTCCGCCACGGCGAGCCACGCCGCCTTGGCAAGGCTCTCGGTGGCCTCCAGATGCGCGCCGCGGCCGCTGGCGAGCTGGAACTGGCCGGCGGCGCCGCGCGCCTTGGCGATCCGCTCCGGCCACGCCTCGGCCAGCAGCAACGCGTCGCTAAGCGGGGCCGCGCCGCTGGCCTTGCCGGCCTCGCGAGCCCAGCGGGCGGCCAGCTGGCCGGCGTCGCGGGCTCGTGGACCGCGGTCGCGGCCGAAGCTCTCCAGCCGGGTCTCCAGATCGGCGCTGCGCCCGCCGAGGCCCCTTTCGACCATCAGCGCGGCGATCCGCGCCGCCCGCTCGCCCTGCCCGGACGCCGCGCCGCGCAGCACCATGTGCGCCAGCCTGGGCGGCAGCGCGATGTTCGACATGCGCCGGCCATGCGGTGTGATCGCACCGGAGGCGTCGAGCGCGCCGAGCCGCTGCAGCAGCGTCCTCGCTTCGGCCATCGCTGCCCCCGGCGGCCGGTCGAGGAACGCGAGGCCGGCGCCGTCGCCAGCCCCCCACAGCGCCAGGTCCAGCACCAACGCCGAGAGGTCGGCTTCCAGGATCTCCGGCCGGTCGAACGGGACCAAGCCCCGCGTCTCTCGCTCGTCCCACAGGCGGTAGCAGACGCCGGGCTCAATGCGTCCGGCGCGGCCACGGCGCTGGTCGGCGGCGGCGGCGGTGACGCGCACCGTTTCCAGTCGGGTCAGGCCGCTGGCGGGGTCGTAGCGCGGCACGCGGGCCAGACCGGCGTCGATCACCACCCGCACACCTTCGATGGTCAGGCTGGTCTGGGCGATGGCGGTGGCCAGCACCACCTTGCGGCGGCCCGGCGCGGCTGCCGCGATGGCGGCGTCCTGAGCGCGGGGGTCGAGCGCGCCGTAGAGCGGAGCGATGTCCATGGCCGGCGGCAGCGCCTCGGCCGCCAGCCGCTCGGCGACACGCAGAATCTCGCCCTGCCCCGGCAGGAAAACCAGCAGACTGCCGGTTTCCGAGGCCAGCGCCCGGCGAATAGCGCGCGCCACCTGGTCCTCGATGCGCAGCGCCGGGTCGCGGCCGAGGTAGCGGGTCTCGACCGGGAACATCCGGCCCTGGCTCTCGACGATCGGCGCATCGCCCAGCAGCGCCGCTACCGGCGCGGCGTCGAGGGTGGCGGACATCACCACCAGCTTGAGGTCGTCCCGCAGCACCTCCTGGCTGTCGCGGGCGAAGGCCAGACCCAGGTCGGCGTCCAGGCTGCGCTCGTGGAACTCGTCGAACAGCACCGCGGCGACGCCATCGAGGCCGGGATCGGACTCGATCATGCGGGTAAAGACGCCTTCGGTGACCACCTCGATGCGGGTGCGGGCCGAGACCCGGGACGCCAGCCGCACGCGGTAGCCGACGGTCTCGCCGACGGCCTCGCCCAGGGTCGCGGCCATGCGCTCGGCGGCGGCGCGGGCGGCGATGCGGCGCGGCTCCAGCAAGATCAGCTTGCCGCCGGCCACCCAGGGCTCAGGCAACAGCTCGAGCGGCGTTACCGTGGTCTTGCCAGCCCCCGGCGGGGCGACCAGCACCGCGGCGTCGCGCTCAGCCAGCGCCGCCTTGAGCGCCGGCAACGCGTCGTGGATGGGCAGCATGGGCCCCAGCGTCTACTCCGCGGGTGGGTGCGTGCCCATGGCGGCGACCTCGGCCTGCATCAGGTTGCCCTTGCTCAGCTTCGAGTTCCAGAGGCCAAAGACGAAGTAGACCAGGAAGCCGACGCCGACATAGACGAGGAAGAAGTTGCGGGTCTTCTCGACGCCCATAATCAGGCTGAGCAGCAGCACGATGCACATGATCGCGCCCAGGATCGGCACCACTGGATAGAGGGGCGCGCGGAACGGCCGCGGCATGTTGGGGTGCGTCACCCGCAGGTAGATGACCGTGCCGCAGACAATGGTGAAGGCCGCCAGCGTGCCGACGTTGGTCACGTCCGACAGCGTGTCGAGCGACAGGAAGCCGGCGCACGCCGCCGCCACCAGGCCCACGATGATGGTGTTGATCCAGGGCGTCTTGAACCGCTTGTGCACGGCGGCGAGTTGCGAGGGCAGCAGCCCGTCGTGGCTCATGGTGTAGAAGATGCGGGTCTGGCCGTAGAGCAGCACCAGCATGACGCTGGAGAGCCCGCAGATCGCGCCCAGCTTCACTAGTTCGGCAAACCAGGTGATGCCGATCTTGTTCACGGCGTAGGCGATCGGCGCGGGCCCATCGAGCTGGGCGTAAGGGACGATGCCCACCAGCACCGCGCAGGTGGCGATGTAGAGGATGGTGCACACCAGGAGTGAACCCAGGATGCCGATCGGCATGTCGCGCGAGGGGTTCTTGGACTCCGCGCCAGCCGTCGAGACTGCCTCGAACCCGATGTAGGCGAAGAAGATCACGGCCGCGCCGTGGATGACGCCGCCGACGCCGTACTGCGAGCTCTTCTTGCCGGTAACGATGTCGCCGAGGGCGCTGAGAATCTGGTGCCCCATGTCCATCGGGGTGCCCGGCGGCGGCGCGGGAACCTGCGCCGGGATCAGCGGCGACCACAGCGCCGGGTGCACATAGAAGGCGCCGATGCCGATGAAGGCGATCACCACCGTGAGCTTGATGACCACGATGATGTTGTTGACCGTGGCGCTCTCCGACACGCCCACGATGAGCAAGGTCGTCACGGCCGCAATGCCCAGCACCGCCGGCAAGTTGACGACGCCCGTTCCGATGACGGCGCCGGTGATGGGGTCCTTCACCGGAGAGCCCGCCGCGGCCTGCAAGGCGACCGGCAGGTGGATGTGCAGGTCGGCCAGCAGGCTGATCAGATAGCCGGACCAGCCGACCGCCACGGTCGCCGCGGCCAGCCCGTATTCCAGCAGCAGCAGCACGCCCATGATCCAGGCGACGATCTCGCCGGTCGAGGCGTAGCTGTAGGAATAGGCCGAGCCCGAGACCGGCAGCGCCGAAGCCAGCTCCGCGTAGCAGAGGGCGACCAGGCCGCACAGAATCCCGGTGATCACGAACGAGATCATGATGCCGGGGCCCGCCCACTCGGCAGCGGCGTGGCCCGTGAGCACGAAGATGCCGGTCCCGATGATGCAGCCGATGCCCAGCAGCACCAGGTTGAGCGCGCCAAGCGTGCGCTTCAGCTCGCTATGGTCGGTCTCGGCGTGGATCAGTTCCACCGACTTGCGCTGGAACATCCGCGCGACGATCGAGACGTTCGCCATGCCAAACCAGTCCTGTTGTGACTCGGCCCCCCGAGGCCCCGAGCGGGCACGCTACCGGGGCCGTGTCGTCCCCGCAATGCGGCCGGCTTTGCGCTCGGGCCACAGCGCCCTATTCTCTCCTCCATGGAAGAGACCGAAGACGGCCCGCCGATCCGCGCCATCATCGCGCCGGTGACGCCGCTGCAGCAGAACTGCACCATCGTCTGGTGCGTGAAGACCAAGAAGGCCGCCGTCATCGACCCGGGCGGCGAGGTTCCGCGCCTGCTGGCCATTCTGGAGGACCAGGGTCTGACCCTGGAAAAGATCTGGATCACTCACGGCCACATGGACCACGCCGGCGGCACGGCGGCGCTGAAGGCCGCCACCGGGTGTCCGATCGAGGGGCCGCACCCGGACGACCAGTTCTGGATCGAGCGCATCGACGAGAGCGGCAAGCGCTACGGCATGCCCGACGCCAAGGCGTTCACCCCCGACCGCTGGCTTTTCGACGGCGACAAAGTGACGCTGGGGGAGACCGAGTGGGAGGTGTTCCACACCCCAGGACACACGCCCGGCCACGTCGTGTTCTTCAATCGCGAGTCGCGGTTCGCGCAGGTGGGCGACGTGCTGTTCGCCGGCTCGATCGGCCGCACCGACTTCCCGCGCGGCAACTTTCAGGACCTGATCGCCTCCATAACCGGCAAACTCTGGCCTCTGGGCGACGACGTCACCTTCGTGCCGGGCCACGAGCAAATTTCCACCTTCGGACAGGAGCGGCGCACCAATCCGTTCGTCGCCGACGAAGTGCTGGCCGAGACGCGTTCGTGACCCCCGCCGCGCCGATTGCGCAGTTGTTGCAACACCGACATTCTGGAGCCACAGCTGGCCGACAGCTTCCGGCGCATGCCAAGCACTGCTGAAATGCCCCACAACCGCGCGTCCGCCGAACCTGCCGAACGCATCCTGGTCGTGGATGACGACCCCGGCATCCGTGACGTCGTCTCGGAGTTCCTGCAACGCCACGGCTACGAGGTCGACACCGCCGCCGATGGCCGCGAGATGGATCGCTCGTTGGCGCGCGCGCCGGCCGACGTCGTCATCCTCGACATCATGCTGCCGGGCGAGGACGGCCTGGCCATCTGCCGCAAGCTGGCCCGGCCCGACGGTCCGGCCATCATCATGCTGTCGGCCATGGGCGAGGAAACCGACCGCATCGTCGGCCTGGAGCTCGGCGCCGACGACTACGTGCCCAAGCCCTGCAATCCGCGCGAACTACTGGCCCGCGTCCGCGCCGTGCTGCGCCGCCGGCGCGAGCCGCGCGGCGACGACAGCCTCGACGCAGCCTGCGAATTCGCCGGCTGGCGTCTGGACCTCGTCCGCCATGAGCTGCGCTCGCCGGAAGGGGCGGTGGTGAACCTTTCCAGCGGCGAGTTCTCGCTGCTGCGCGCTTTCGTGGAGCGGCCGCAGCGGGTGCTGTCGCGCGACCAGTTGCTGGAATACGCCCGCGGGCCGCAGTCCGACGCTTTTGATCGCGCCATCGACGTGCAGATCAGCCGGCTGCGGCGCAAGCTCGACGACAGCGTCTCCGGCCAGGAGCTGATCCGCACCGTGCGCAACGAGGGCTACATCTTCACCCCGAAGGTCTCGCGCACGCCATGAACCGAGCGCCGGCGACGACGCTGTTCCTGCAAGCGCTGGGGCTGGTGCTCGCGACCCTCGTCGCCGTAGTCGTCGCAGCGTCGATCATGATCATCAACATCCCGCCGCCGCCGCCCGACGTCTACACGGTGGCGGAAGTGGCGCAGGCGGTGCGCACGGGCCACACCGCTCAGAGCGTCGAAGGTCGCGAGCTGATCGTCGGTCACCAGGCGCCGTCGACGCTGACGCCCCCGCCGGGCCGCCGCCACCTGCAGTTCCGCGAGGGTCTGGCGAAGGTGCTCGGCATCGACCCGTCGATGATCGTCATCGTTCAGAACCAGACGCGCATCGTGGCTTTCGGCGCCGAGCAGGATCGCCCGCGGCCGCCGAGGCCGCCGGGTGCGCCGCCAGCGCTCAACGGCCCGCCTCCGGAACAGGCCAACCTGTTCGGGCCGTTCCAGCTCTCGATCCGGCAGCCGGGCGGCCAATGGGTCACCGTCTCGCCGCGGCGCCCGCTGATCGATGGCTGGCAGCAGCGCTTCCTGCTGGTGCTGGCGGTGGCGGCGTTCGCGGTGACGCCGCTGGCTTGGTGGTTCGCCCGCCGGATCGCCGCCCCGATCGTCGCCTTCGCCCGGGCCGCCGAGCGTCTGGGCCGCGACCCCGACGCACCGCCCCTCGACATGCACGGCTCCACCGAGGTCGACGCCGCCGTCGCCGCCTTCAACCTGATGCAGCAGCGGCTGAAACGCTACGTCACCTATCGCACCACCATGATCGGGGCGATCGCCCACGATCTGCGCACGCCGCTGACCCGGCTGAAGTTCCGGCTCGAAGCCGCACCCGACGATTTGCGCGCCAAGCTGGTCGCCGACATCGACGAGATGGAAGCGATGATCGCCTCCACGCTGGCCTTCGTACAGGACGCCACCCGCCCCGGCAGCCGCACCAAGCTGGAAGTGGCCTCACTGGTCGAGACGGTGATGGACGAGGCCGCCGAGACCGGCGCCGACGCCGCGGTCGAGTGGGTCGAGCGCACAGTGGTCGACGGCGACCCGATCGCGCTGAAGCGGCTGGTGACCAACCTCGTCGACAACGCCCTGAAGTTCGGCTCCTGCGCCCGAGGGCGGGTGTTTTCCGAAGGCGGCATGGCCATCCTCGAGGTCGACGACAACGGGCCCGGCGTGCCCGAAACCGAGATAGAGCGCGCCTTCGAGCCGTTCCAGCGTCTGGAGAGCTCGCGCAGCCGCGAGACCGGCGGCGCCGGGCTTGGGCTGGCCGTAGTGCGCGCCATCGCCCGCGGCCACGGCGGCGAGGTGACGCTGCAGAACCGCTCCGAAGGCGGTCTTCGGGCGCGGGTCAGCCTGCCTTTGGCGCTGCGCGGCGGCCGCCGCGAACCAGCGGTCGCGATCGCCGCCGAGTAAGCCGCCCGCTTGGCCACAATCTCGTCCCCGAACCAGCGGAACTGGAGCGGGTCGCAACCAGAGCTTCAGCTCTGCGTTAGCAACCCCGAGACGGCAACGCCGACTCTCGCCGTACACGCGCCGGTTAGCGCTGCACGCGGGAGCACCACGTCGACCGGGCTGGGATCGTGCAAGGAGTAGCTTGATGGATATGACCAACGAAGGCGCGACGCGCCGCACCGGTCGCCGCGGGTTCGCGGCGATGGACCCCGAACGGCGTCGCGAGATCGCCCGTCGGGGCGGCGCCAGCGTCCCTAGCGAGAAGCGCAGCTTCGCGCAGAATCGCGACCTCGCGGCCGATGCCGGTCGCAAGGGCGGCGCGGCGTCGCGTGGCGGCGGCCGCCGCCCCTCGCCCCGCTCGATGGGCTAGCCGAACAGAAACACGGCAAAGGCCGGCGGCGGGCTGATCCAGCGCTCAAGAAGGCGCCAGCCCGCCCGCCGCGCCATGCCGGTCACATCCTCCACCGTGAACTTGTAGGAGTTCTCGGTGTGCAGGGTTTCGCCAGCGGCGAATGCGAACGAGCGTCCGGCGATGTGAGCCGTCTGTTCCCGTCGGCTCACCAGATGCATTTCGATGCGGCTGTCGACGGCGTTCCAGCGCGCCGCGTGCGTGAAGGCGCTGAGCTCGAAGTCCGCGCCCAATTCGCGGTTCATGCGCGCCAGCAGGTTCAGATTGAACGCCGCGGTCACGCCCGCGGCGTCATCGTAAGCGGCGGTGAGCACCGAGGTTTCCTTCACCAGGTCGGCGCCCAGCAGGAACAGTCCGCCCTCGCCCATCAAAGCCCGCGCCTCGGCGAGCAGCCGCACCGCGGCGTCCGGGTCGAAGTTGCCGATCGTCGAGCCAGGGAAGAAGCCCACACGAGGTCGCCCGGCGGCCACCGATGGCGGCGCGCCGGGCTGGGTGAAGTCGCGCGCCAGCGGCTCGACCGACAGCTGCGGATAGTCACGGCGGATCGTGGCCGCCGCCGCTTCCAGCGCCTCGGCGCTGATATCGATGGGCGCGTAGGCGGCGATCTGCGGCGCGGCGTCGAGCAGAAAGCGCGTCTTGGCGCTGGCGCCGCTGCCATACTCGATCAGCGCCGCGTTCGCCGGGATGCGAGCGGCAATCTCCGGTGCGATCCGCTGCAGCAGCGCCGTCTCGGTGCGGGTCGGATAGTACTCCGGCAGCTCGCAGATCGCTTCGAACAGCTCAGAGCCGCGCGCGTCGTAGAACCACTTCGGCGGGATGGACTTGCGGCCGCGGCCGAGGCCCTCCAGGGCGTCGGCAAGGAATGCCGCTGTCTGGTCGCTGTCATCCCGCGCCGTCAGCGCCGGCGCATCTTCGGCCAGCCGCACCCCAGAGAACATCCACCGTTGATGCGGGTAGAAGAAGTTGCGGTAGGTCGGCCGCGTGTGTCCGTGCGGGGTGATCGAAGCGCCGCCGCGCAGCGTCATCTGCCCCATCATGAACTTGCCGTTGTACTCGCCCACCGCGCCCTTGGCCGGGGCGAAGCCCGGGTAGCCGAGGTAAGCGCTGGCGGTCCATTGCCAGGCGCAGTCGTAGAGCTGAGCGAACGCCTCCGGCCGGGCGCGCGTCGCGTGCTCCCACTCCACCTCAGTCGGCAACCGCTTGCCGGCCCAGGCCGCATAGGCGTCGGCCTCGTAGTAGCTGACGTGGGTCACCGGCGCGTCGAGATCGAGCGGCGCCAGACCCGCCAGCGTCATCTCCAGCCAGCCGTCATCGCCCTTGTCCCAATAAAGCGGGGCCTGCCAGCCCTCCTGACGCACCCGCGCCCAGCCATCGGACAGCCAGAAAACGGCGCGCTCGTAGCCGCCGTCATTGACGAAATCGAGCCATTCGCGATTGGTCACCAGCCGGCTCGCCAGCCGATAGGGCCGCAGCATCGCCTGATGGACCGGGCCCTCGTTGTCGAATGCGAAGCCGACGTCGCTGGCGCCAATATCTACACACCCGCCCTCGAACGTCGCCCAGCCGGCGCCCGGAGCCTTCACCGGCTCATACCCGCGCCCATAGGCTGGCTTGAGCGGCGACTGGGCGAACAGGTGCAGCACGTCCATCAGGATCAGCTCTTGGTGCTGCTCCTCATGGGCCAGGCCCAGGGTGACCAGGAAAGCCACCTCGTCGGTGACCTCGCCGCCCAGCAAGCGCTCCATCGCCTCGTCGACATGCCGGCGGTAGCGATGCACCTCGTCGAGGCTGGGACGGGTGATCAGCCCACGCGCCGGCCGCGGATGCCGGGCGCCCACCGCCTCGTAGTACGAGTTGAACAGATAGCCGAAGGCCGGATCGAACGGGCGATAGCCCGGCAAACTGGGGAGCAGCAGGAAGGTCTCGAAGAACCAGGTGACGTGAGCCAGATGCCACTTGGTGGGGCTGCAGTCGGGCATCGACTGGGCCTGCTGGTCCTCGGCGCCCAGCGGCCGGGCGCGGGCGACGCTGGCGGCCCGCACCGCGCGATAGCGATCGGCAAGCGCATCGGCGGCGCGGGTTTCCTGTCTCAGTTGCATGGGACGGGCTCCAGCGGGCGACCTGAAGATGAAGCGGCGCCGGCCACCCTCAACCAGCGCAGAACCACTCGAACAGCGAGCCGTCGGCATATGTTCCCCGCCCGCACCCGAATTTGGCAGCAAGGAAACACCGGCGCAGGCCTGAAGTGGGTAGCCGCAGCCCCGCGCGTCAAGCTGCGCCGGACAACTCCGGCGCGTACACCATCAGAAAGACATCCACAGAGTCGGCGACGTGGGCCCGCAACTCGGCGTCGGTCAGCCCGTCCAGCACGCCCCACATGCGCCGCAGGTAGAGATCTGAGAGCACCAGGTCCTTGAGTCGCTGCCCGACGGCCTGCGGATCTCCGGCCGGGAAGCGACCGGCGGCCATGGCGTCGACGAAATAGCCGGTGAAGCGCGCCTCGCCCTTCGCCGGACCGGCTTCGTAGAACATCCGCCCGATCTCGGGGAAGCGCGGGATCTCCGACAGCACCAGGCGGTGCATGGCCATGAAATCGTCGGTCATCAGGAACTGCATCAGCGTCAGGCCGATATCGATCAGGCTGTCGCGCACGCTGCGGCCCTGGCCGATGGGCGGGATGCTGCGGAACGCCGTGGCGAGCCTGTCGCAGGTCTCGGTCATGAAGGCGCTGAACAGCTCCTCCTTGGAGCGGAAGTAGTTGTAGAGCGTGCCCTTGGAGCCGCCGACGCGGGCGGCGATTTCCGACATCGATGCGGCAGCGTAGCCCTGGCTGAGAAACACCTGGCGCGCCACCTCGACGATGGCGCGGCGTTTGGCGTCAGCTCGGGCGCTCTCGGTGGGCGTTTCGATCGTCATTAGTTTTTCTCTGACCGTACCGTACGGTTTTTAGCTTGACGAATTGCGAATGTCCACCGCAATATGACCGTACGGTACGGTCAGATCAAGCTGCTGCCGACGACGAGGGACAAGCCGATGGCACAGCAACACCTTGCAAAGGCAGGACGCCTGGGCGTGTCGCTGATGGCCGGGGCCGCCGTCGCCGGCCTGGCTGCCTGCGCCGTCCCGAACACGGGCGCGAAGCCGCAGCTGAACGCCATCGCCAGCTACCAGACCGACCAGAGCTTCGCTGCGCCCGCCGCCGACTGGCCGAGCGACCGCTGGTGGGAAGCCTACAACGATCCACAGCTCAGCGGCCTGATCGACGAGGCGCTGAAATCCTCCCCCACCCTCGCCCAGGCCGAGGCGCGGCTGACGTCGGCGGCCGCCGCCAGCGGCGTGGCCCGCGCCGCCACCCTGCCCACCCTCGATGGTCAAGGCACTGTGTCTGAGACCGAATCCAGCCTCGTGGAGGGCTTCCCGCCCTTCATCCAGGAACTGCTGCCGCGCGGCTACATCGACAACGGCCGTCTGGCGCTGGACGCCTCCTACGACCTCGACCTGTTCGGCAAGAACCGCGCGGCGCTGGCCGCCGCCGTCTCCGAGCAGCAGGCCACCGCCGCCGACCTCGCCGAGGCGCGGCTGACGCTCTCCACAGCCATCGCGCAGGCCTACGCCGATCTCGCTCGCTACGGCGCGGAGCGCGACGCCGCCGCCGAGGCGGTGCGCAATCGCCAGCAGACCGCGCAGCTCACAGCCGAGCGGGTGCGGAACGGCCTCGACACCCAGGGCGAGCTGAAGCAGGCCGAAGCCGCGACGCCCGCTTCCCAGGCCGACGTCGACTCGCTGGACGAACAGATCTTGCTGACCCGCCACCGCCTGGCGGCGCTGCTGGGCGAAGGCCCTGACCGCGGTCTCGCCATCCAGCTCCCCAAGGCCGAGACGGTGAAGGCCTTCGGCTTGCCGGCGGACCTGCGTCTGCATCTGCTCGGGCGCCGGCCTGACATCGTCGCGGCCCGGCTGCGCGCCCAGGCCGCGGCCAAGCGCATCGATCAGGCCAAGGCGCAGTTCTATCCCGACATCGTGCTCAACGCCTACGTCGGCCAGCAATCGCTCGGCATCGCTCAGCTGGTGAACCCGGCTGCCGCGATCGGCTCGATCGGGCCGACGCTGACCCTGCCGATCTTCGAGGGCGGGCGTCTGCGGGCTCAATACCGCGGCGCGGCCGCCGACTACGCCGCCGCCGTCGACGCCTACAACGCCACGCTGACCCAGGCGCTGCAGGATGTGGCCGACGCCGCCGCCAGCGCCCAGTCCGCCCAGAAACAGCTCGCCGACCGCAAGGCGGCGCTCGACGCCGGCGAGAAGGCCTACGCCGTCGCCCAGGAACGCTTCCAGGGCGGCCTCTCCGCTTACGTTTCCGTCCTCACCGCTGAAAACGCGGTAATCGACGAGCGCCGCGCCTATGCTGACGCTCAGGCGCGCGCCTTCACCTTAGACATCACGCTGGTCCGCGCCCTGGGCGGCGGATACGTCAGCGCCTGAGCCTTCGAGGGACACTCAGCCAATGGATGCTCGCTCCGATACCCCCGCCGGCGCGCCGCCGGTCACTCACGCGCCTGACCATGTCGGCCAGCGGCCTCCGCATGCGCCGACGCCGCCCCGGCAGGGCCTGACCCGCCAGCGCCTGTTTCTGGGCCTGGGCGCGGTCGTGCTGATCGCCGCCATCGCGGTCGGCCTGGAATGGCTGGTGGTCGGCTCGCACCACGAGACCACCGACGACGCCTACGTGAACGCCGACGTCGCCGACGTGACCCCCCTGGTCGGCGGCCAGATCATCTCCGCGCCGGCCAGCGACACAATGCCGGTGAAAGCCGGCGACGTGCTGGCGGTGATCGACCCCTCTGATTTCAAGCTGGCATTGGCGCAGGACGAAGCGGCCCTGGACCAGGCCAAGCGACAGATCACCGGCGCGTTCGCTCAGCGGGACGCCGCCGCGGCGATGACCACCGCCAAAGGCGCCGACGTCACCCATGCCGAGGCGCAGGTGACCAGCGCCGAAGCCGACCTCGACAAGGCCCGCACCGACCTCGCCCGCCGCCAGGCATTGGCCGGCGACGGCGCTGTGTCGGGCGACGAACTGACCGCGGCGCAGGACAAGCTGCGCGATGAAGAGGCCGACGTCGCCGCCGCCAAGGCCGCGCTTGCGGAAGCGCAGGCCAACCAGGTGTCCGCCGCCGGTCAGGCCCGCGTCGCCGACGCGGTGGTCGCTGGCGCCGACGTCAACACCAATCCGCAGGTGGCGGCCGCCGAGGCCAAGGTCGCACAGGCCCAGCTCGACCTGGCTCGCACCGTCATTCGGGCGCCCATCGACGGCGTGGTCGCCAAGAACAACGTCGAAGTCGGCCAGCGCGTCGAAACCGGCGCTCAGCTGATGACCGTGGTGCCCATCCAGGCCGCCTACGTCGACGCCAACTTCAAGGAAAGCCAGCTGCGCAAGATGCATCTTGGCCAGGCGGTGACGCTGACCAGCGACCTCTACGGCGGCGCCGTGAAGTTCCACGGCAAGATCGCTGGTCTCGCCGGCGGCACGGGTTCCGCCTTCGCGGTGATCCCGGCCCAGAACGCCACCGGTAACTGGATCAAGATCGTCCAGCGCCTGCCGGTGCGCATCGCCCTCGACCCCGCCGAGCTGCGCCAGCACCCGCTGCGCGTCGGCCTCTCGATGACCGTCGACGTCGACACGGCGCAGTAGCCATGGCCGCGACCTACGCCATTGGCGAGCAGCCGGCGCCGCTGAAAGGCTCGGCGCTGCTGCTGGCCGGCTTCCTGCTGGCGCTGGGCAACTTCATGGTTGTGCTCGACATGACCATCGCCAACGTCTCGGTGCCCAACATCGCCGGGGGCCTGGCGGTTTCGCCCAGCCAGGGCACCTGGGTGATCACGTCGTACTCGGTGGCCGAGGCCATCGTGGTGCCGCTCACCGGCTGGCTCGCCGGCCGTTTCGGGGCGGTGCGCGTGTTCACCTTCGGCATCATCGGCTTCGGCATTTGCTCGGCGCTCTGCGGGCTTGCGCCCTCGCTCGGCTTCCTGGTGCTGTTCCGGGTGATGCAGGGCCTCTGCGGCGGCCCGATCATGCCGATGTCGCAGACGCTGATGATGCGCATCTTCCCGCCGCAGCAACGCGGCCAGGCCATGGGCCTATGGTCGATGACCACGGTGGTCGCGCCGATCGCGGGGCCGATCCTGGGCGGGGTGCTGTGCGACGCCGCCGGCTGGCCTTGGGTGTTCTACATCAACGTGCCGGTCGCCATCGCCGTGGCGATGTTCGCCGGCCGCATGCTCTCGCACCACGAGACGGCGCTGGAGACCCGCCGCATCGACTTCACCGGCCTTGGGCTGCTGATCCTGTTCGTCGGCGCGCTGCAGGTGATGCTCGACAAGGGCAAGGAGCTCGACTGGTTCAGCTCGCCGATCATCATCGGCCTCGCCGTGGTGGCGGTGGTCGGCTTCGCCGCGTTCCTGATCTGGGAGCTGACCGACGACGCGCCGATCGTCGACCTGCGCATCTTCCGCCACCGAGGGTTCACCGGCGCGGTGATCACGCTCGCCGTGGCCTACGGCGCCTTCTTCGGCAGCATCGTGCTGGCCCCCCTCTGGCTGCAGACCAACATGGGCTACACGGCCAGCTGGGCCGGTTACACCACGGCGTTCAGCGGCGTGCTGGCCGTGGTGTTCTCGCCCATCGTGGCGCGGCTGGTGGGCAAGATCGACGCGCGCATCCTGGTCAGCATCGGCGTGCTCGGCTTCGGCGCCGTCGCCTTCGTGCGCGCTCAGTTCGCCAGCAACATCGACTATCCGACCATCTGCCTGACCTACCTGGTGCAGGGCCTGGCGACGCCGTTCTTCTTCGTGCCGACGACCCAGATCGCGCTCTCGTCGGTGCTGCCGCAGGAGACCGCCTACGCCGCCGGCCTCTCCAACTTCCTGCGCACCACGGCGGCGGCGTTCTCCGCCTCGCTGATCACCACCTTCTGGGACAGCGCCGCCAGCCGCAACCACGCCGACATCGCCGGCGCGCTCAACGATCCAACTCAGGTGCAGACCACCCTCACCCACGCCGGCCTCACCCACCCTCAGGCGCTGGCCCAGCTCGACTTCATCACCCAGAGCCAGGCGGTGATGCTGGCCACCGACCAGATGTTCTACCTGGTCGCCGCCGCGTTCCTGCTCGCCGCCGGCGTGGTCTGGCTGGCGCCCAAGCCGAAGCTCGGCGGGGCGCCGGCTGGCGGGGGGCACTAGCTCCACACTCCTCCCCCCGCTGGGGGAGGCGTCAGTCCGCGCCGCGGACTGACGGAGGGGGCAAGTCTGAGACTCCCCTGACATGCCCCCTCCGTCGCTTCGCGACACCTCCCCCTGCGGGGGAGGAGATTTCGCTACGGAATCAGCAGCACCCGGCCAACTGCTTGCCGGCTCTCGATGTAGGCATGCGCCGCCGCCGCTTCCGACAGCCGGAAGGTGCGGTCGATGACCACCTTCAGCTCGCCTCGCGCCGCCTCGTTGATCAGACGCTGGATGTTGTCGTGCGCCCGGTCGCCAGCGATTTCGGCCCCGAGAAACACGCCCTGCAGCGTGCGGTTACCGCCCATCAGACTGCCGACGTCGACCGTCATCGGCTCGCGTCCCGCGGCGCCCACCATCGAAACCCGCCCGCGATAGCCCAGCGACAGGATCGAGCCCTGCAGCGTCGAGCCGCCGACGCTGTCGACCACCAGGTCGACGCCCTTCTTGTCGGTGATCCGCATCACCTCTTCGACGACGCTGTGAGTGCGGTAGTTGATGCCGATGTCCATGCCCAGCGGCTTCAGCTTCTCCAGCCGCTCGTCGCTGGACGCCGTCGCCAGCACCCGCGCCCCGGCCCGCTTGGCCAGCTGGATCGCCGCCGTGCCGACGCCGCTCGCGCCTGCTTGCACCAGCACCGTCTCGCCGGCTTTCAGGTGACCGAATTCGAACAGGCAGTCGTCCGCCGTGCCGAACGCCACTGGCATCACCGACGCCAGCTTCACATCCCAGCCGTCGGGCACGATCCAGGCGCTGCGGGCCGGCACCGCGCGCAGCTCGGCGTGCGAGCCGAAGGCGTTGCTGGTGGCGACCTTCTGGCCGACCTTCAGATTGGTGACCTCAGACCCAACCTCGACGATCTCACCCGCCGCCTGGTAGCCGACGATGTGCGGATGGGTGACCAGCGCGCCGCGGCCGCGGTTCAGCGTGTCGCCGCCCTCGATGCTCACCGCCTCGACGCGGATAACGATGCCGCGCGGATGGCAGATCGGGTCAGGCACGTCCTCGTACTTCAGAACCTCGGGGGGACCGTTCTCGTAGTAGACCGCCGCCTTCATGCTGGGGCTCCTTTTCATACGTCCGTTCGAGTGTCATGCAGGCAACGGGAACGCCAGGGAAAACGCCATGCAGCTCGCCAAGCAACAGATCGACTTCGGGCTCTCGACCAACAACATCGAGCCGATGCTGGCGTTCTGGCAGAACGAGGTGGGCCTGCCCTTCGACCACCTGCTGAAGGTCCGCCGCGGCCACGACCAGCACCGGCACGACGCCAGGGGCTCGGTGATCAAGATCAACCACCCGCACGACCCGATCCCGGAGGGCCCGCCCAGCGGCTACCGCGAGCTCTACTTCGCCCGTGACGACATCACCGAGCCGACGCCGCTTGTCGATCCGGACGGCAACAAGGTGACGCTCGTGCCCATCGGCTGGCGCGGCATCGGCCAGATCGGCGTCCGGCTGGCGGTGCGCGATATCGCCGCTCACCGCAAGTTCTACACCGAGGCGCTGGGCCTGACGGAGGAGCCGTGGCCAGGCGGCGCGGCCTTCCGCGGCGGCCAGAGCCTGCTGATCGTCGAGCAGTCCGACGACGCGCCGGCGCCGGGCGCGCGTCCCGGCGGCAAGGGCTGGGGCTACATCACGTTCCAGATCTTCAAGGTCGACCAGGAGCACGCCTTCGTGCTGGCCCACGGCGGCGGCGAAGCCACCGCGCCGGTGACGCTGGGCACGACCGCGCGCATCTCCATGGTCAAAGACCCCGACGGCAACCGCATCGAGCTCTCACAACGCGCCTCGATCGTCGGCAGCCTGGAGCCGGGCTGAACTCAGTTTCGCGGACGGTTGGCCACTCGGTTCCTTCTCCCCCTTGCGGGAGAAGGTGTCGGCGGAGCCGACGGATGAGGGGTCGCACGGGCGGCGGTGATTGGCCTGCCCGACACCAACCTCAGCCGACTCGTCGACCCCTCATCCGGCGCTGCGCGCCACCTTCTCCCGCAGGGGGAGAAGGGACATTGTGAGAGGCGTTGTCGGCGCCCTACTCCGCCGCCAGGGCCGCTTCGCGGGCCGGCCACTCGGCGGGATGCGTGCCCAGCATCACGTTCGGGCGCTGCCAGCGGGCGGGCGTGGCGCTCATGCGGACCGGCGGGCGCAGGTGGCTCATCGGCCCGTAGCCGCCGTTGCTGTCGATGATGAAGCCGCGGACCTCATCGCCCTCGAGCTTGGTCGCCGCCGCCACGCGCTCTTCCGGCGCGATGCCCAGGCTGCGCACCCACATGCCGGTCTGGCAGAGCGAGACCCGCACCAGATAGCTGCCGCCGTAGACCGCCCGACGCTGCAACGCGATCAGGCTGCCGAGCGCCGCCAGGAACCCCGTCGTGTAGTCGGTGACCGCGCCCGGCTGCAGCTTCGGGCCCTCGGCGCCGCCATGCACGTGCGCCATGCCGGTGACCGTCTGCGCGAGCTGCTCCCAGCCAGCGCGGCTGCGCCAGGGGCCCTCGTGGCCGTAGCAATTGATCGACGTGTAGACGATGCCGGGCCGCAGCTGCGCGATCTGGGTGGGGCCGAAGCCCATCCGCTCCATCGCCCCGGTGCGATAGCCCTGCGAGAACACGTCAGCGGTCTTCAGCAGCTCGCGCAGCCGGGTCCGACTGCTTTCATCCTCCAGATCGAGCCAGGCTGACAACTTGCCGTGGTTGGTGTCCGGCAGGAACCCAGTGGAGGCCGGCAGCTTCGGCGAGGCGAGATAGAGCACGTCGGCGCCGTATTGGGCGAGCGTGCGGGCGCAGGTCGGGCCGGCGAGCACGCGTGTCATGTCGAGCACGCGAATCCCACTGAGCGGCATGTCGCCAAAGCTCGGCATCGGCTCCGGATCGCTGTCGCCGATCTTGATCACTTCCACCACCGGGCGATTGGCCAGCTGCCGCCCCTGCTCGCTGGCGTCCCACTCCTCGGGCGTACGGACGACGCCGCAGCAGCCGCGCTCGGCGGCCACCGCGTCCTCGATTTCCTGGGCGGTGCGCGACATGCAGGCGGCGTTGACCGACTCCGCGTCGGGCGTCGCCTTCAGCGCCCTCAGGATACGCTCCGTACCCGGCGGAAATGAGGGGTGCAGCAGCACATGCCGGCCGTCCTTGGTCGGATGAAAACCCATGACGGCGCTGCGCACGATGGCCGGATCGCGGGCCGGCGGCGCGCGGGTCTGATCCTCGATGCGCACGAAGGTGTAGCTGGTGAGCGACGCGGCGGCCTCGCGGGTGTTCACTTCGACTTCCTGGCTCTCACCAGTGCGCAGCTTCCAGAGATCGGCGGCCACCGCGCCGCCCGCCGCCACCACCGCGCTCACCGCCTCGTCGGCCGCGAAGCGCGTCGCCAGCACGTGCGGGCCTTCCTTGAACGACACGAAATCGGGCCGCGGGCGTCCGTAGAGCCGCATCAGCTGGCCAAAGGCCTCTTCGGTCACAGACATCGCGTTCCTCCATCCATGTCGTTGTTTTCCCGCATGATCGCGCAAAGCGCGCGGCGAGCCTAGTCGGGATGCGGGCCGCACCAGCCGGGCAGGTAGCCGGCGTCTTCGCTGCGGGCGAGCGACATGGCCCGCTCCAGCGCCGCGGCGAAGCGGTCCCTGATCAGCTTCGGCTTCACCCGGGTGCGCAGGAAGTCGGCCCACAGGAACTCACTGAATGGTGTGGTGTCCTTGGCGAAGCCGCCAGCGCGACGCAGCTCGCCCGCCAGGCTGCGGTAGGGATCGTCGGCGAGCTCCGCGATCCTGGTGGGAATGTCGTCGAAGTCGCGGCGCTTGCCGGCGGCGTCATACGGATGACACCAGGCGCGGTTGTCCATGTAGGTCCAGAACGACGCTTTGGAGAGGCCGGAGAGGTCGGCCATCACCGTCGCCAGCACCTCCTTCTGCTTCTCCTCGTGCAGGGCCAGCGCCAGATGGTGGTGGTCGACCACATAGTGCCGCCCCTTCGGCCCCAGCACGGTCGGCACCATGTGGCGGCCGAGGAACTGCGAAGCCTTCTCGCCTGAGCGATCCCGCCACTCGTCGCGCTTGGCCGCCACTTCGCGGAAGCCCACGGTGATCTGTGTCGGTCGCAGTTCGGCGATCGAGACGGGTTTGAGGGTCGGCTCGCTGTTCATCGCCGCCACGATGGCTCCGGCGCGGCCAAGCTGCAATCGCCGATCGTGAGCCCTTGCGCCGGGCCACGTCCGGAGCCAACACGCCAGCATGCGCCACCACGCCTTGCTCGCCGCCCTCGCCGTCGCCGTGATGTCCGCCTGGAGCAGCGTCGCGGCCGCCGCCGATCCAGTTTGGGTGCAGATGACCGGCCGAGGCGCCGAGGCCCGCATCGCCACGTCGGCGCCCGCCTGTCCCGCCATCCAGATCGACGGCAAGAGCGCGCCGATGACCGAGCGGGGGCCGCCCAGCGGCGATTTCCCGGTGCGGGTCTGTCAGGCATCCATTCCGCACGGCGCCAAGTCAGCGTCGATCGACGGCCATCCCTTGCCTCTGCCCATCGCGGCGCCACGCCGCATCGTCATTTTCGGCGACACCGGTTGCCGGCTGAAAGGCGGCGACGTGCAGAACTGCGATGACCCGGCCCAATGGCCGTTCGCGCAGGTGGCGCGACTGGCCGCGGCCCACCACCCCGACCTGGTGATCCACGTCGGCGACTATTACTACCGCGAGAGCGCCTGCCCCGCGGGCCGCGCCGGTTGCGAGGGCAGTCCCTGGGGCGACAACTGGACGACCTGGCAGGCGGACTTCTTCACCCCCGCCGCGCCGCTGCTGGCCAGCGCGCCCTGGGTGCTGGTGCGCGGCAACCACGAGGACTGCGCCCGCGGCGGCCCCGGCTGGTTCGCGCTGCTCGATAGCGCGCCGACGCCCGCGGCCTGCCCCGCCACCGCCGCGCCGATGGCGATCGATCTGGGCGGCCTGGACCTCTACATTCTGGACAGCTCCGGGACCGACGACCGCAGTGCGCCACCGGGCCTCGTCGCCAGCTTCGCCGCCCAACTCGACGTGTTGAAGGCGCATCCGCCCACGGCGCCGGCGTGGATCGTCACCCACCGGCCGATCTGGGGGCTGGTGCCCGTAGCGTCGGTCGGTCCCATCGGACCGTTGGAAATCCCCATCAACGCCACCGAGCAGGCTGCGGCCCGCGAGCGCTCGCTGGCCGGCGTGCAGATGGTCGTCAGCGGCCACATCCACCACTTCGCCGCCATCAGCTTCCACGGGCCGCGCCCCGCGCAGCTGATCGCCGGGACCGGCGGCGACGTCGGCGAGCCAGCCGACACACCGCGCTTCATCGACGGCGAGGTCGGCATCGACGGCCTGGACGCGCATCGCTTCGGCTTCGACCGCTACGGCTTCCTGCTGCTGGAGCGGCAAGGCGCGGGCTGGGTCGGCGACTTCTACGATGTGCGGGACAAGCCCATCGTGCACTGCCGCCTGGCCGGCCGGGCGCTCAATTGCGCGCCAAATCCCTGACGGGCGACCGTTCGATGGCGCGCACCGGAGCAAAATGCGCTAGGCGTCCGCCCCACGCATTGCGGGGAGCGTCGATGCCCCATCCGGTCACCTTGTCGGGCGGTGAGCGGCCGTGATCATCGAGATCGGGCCGCGACCGCTGGTGGCGGCCGCTTTCCCTAGCGAGAGCCTGTTCTTTTCCACCGAAAGCGCCGGCGCCAGCTTCGACAATGTCGAGATGCTGCGCTCGCTGCCGGCGCTGTGGCGGGCGCTGGGGCGCAGCGACCTGGAGCTGATCGTCTGTCACCCGAGCTTCTCGGCGCCTTGGAGCACGCGTCACCTGCACCGCTCCATCCTGTCGCGCCGCTTCCTCGCCGGCCGCTCGCCGCTGTTCCGCGCCATCGGGCCGGAGCTGCTGCGCGCCAAACGCCCGGCGCCGCTGGTGGTGATCGACACCGAGGACCTGCCGGTGATCAACCGCAACAACCTCTTCCTGCTCGACCGGGCGCTGCTCTACTTCAAGCGCGAGTTGCCCGCGGACCACTGGCGCGTGTTCCTGAAGACCGCTCACGCCAACCTGCCGACGCCGCGCTGGCGGCTCGGCCGCGCTCACCGCCGCTGGGAAGCCAAGCTGCGGCCGATCTCGCTGGGCTTGCCGGCCGACAGCCTGGGCCTCTTCCCGGAAGTCACCATGGACAAGACCGTGGACATCTTCTTTTCCGGCCGCGTGGAGGGCTCCTCCAGCTTGCGCGCCGGCGGCCTGGAGGAAGTGCGCGCGCTGGCCGCGCGGGGCGCGGTCGTCGACATACCGGCCGCGCATTTGCCTCGCGAGGCGTTCTACCGCCGCTGCGCCGCCGCCTGGCTGGTGTGGTCGCCCGAAGGCTACGGCTGGGACTGCTTCCGCCACTACGAGGCCGCCGCCTGCGGCTCGGTGGCGCTGATCAACCAGCCGTCCATCGAGCGGCACGCGCCGCTGCTGGCAGGCGAGCACGCGGTCTATTACGACCCGGAACCTGGCGGCCTCACCCACGCGGTGATGACCGCGCTCGCCGACCGTGAGCGCCTGCGCGCCATGTCCGACGCCGCCCGCGCCCACGTGCTGGCGCACCACACGCCGGATGCGCTGGCCCGCTACGTCGTCGAGGAAGCGCGCAAGGCGGCGGCGAGTTAGAGTGGCGCGAGGGGGGACGACCCATGGACATTGACGCCTATTTCGACCGCATCGGCATGAAGCGCCGGCCGCCGGCGACGCTGGCAGGGCTGACAGCGCTACACCACGCCCATCTGCTGGCCATTCCTTACGACGGCCTGGACATCCAGCTTGGCCGGCCGGTGACCATTGAGCGGCCGGCGATCTTCGACAAGATCGTCACCCGGCGGCGCGGCGGCTGGTGCTACGAGATGAACGGCCTCTTCGGCTGGGCGCTGGGCGAACTCGGCTTTGCGGTGACGCGCGCCACCGGCGCGGTGACGGTGAGCGACAACCGCGACGCCAATATCGGCAACCACCTGGTGCTGCGCGTCGATCTCGACGAGGGCGCGTATCTTGCGGACGTGGGCCTGAGCCACGGTCCGCGCGACCCCTTCCCGATCACGGCGGGCGACTTCGCGTCCGACGGCTTCGCCTACAAGGTGGAGCAGCTGGATGGCCGCTGGTGGCGCTTCCACAACCACAGCCTGGCGAACCCGCCGGCGTTCGACTTCGACATCAGCCCCGCGGACGAGAGCGTGCTGGCGACCCGCTGCGAGGAGCTGCAGCGCGAATCCTGGTCGCCGTTCGTGCAGAACCTGATCTGCACCCGCTTCACCGACGACGCGGTGCTGGTGCTGCTGGGCCGCACGCTGACCACGATCAAAGCGAGCGGGAAGACCGAGCATCTCATCGCCAGCGCCGACGAGCTGGTCAGCGTCCTCAGCACGCGCTTCGGCCTGGACGTGCCCGAAGCGGCTGCGCTGTGGCCGAAGGTTTGCAAGCGGCATGAAGCCATACTGGCTCAGCGCGCGGCGGCGGCCGCGAGCTAGGCCGGCGCTGACTGCTTCGCCGGCTCGAAGGTTGTGATCAGCGACTTGCCGTCAGCGCTGGCGACGGTCACCGACGCGCCCAGCGGCTCTTCGGCAATCATCCGCTTCACCAACGCGGCGTCCTCGACCGCGGCCGCCAGCCGGTCGCCGGTCGGCGTGCGGGCGACGATGACGCCGTGCGGCGCAGTCCCTGCGTAGTCGATGGTGTAGGTCTCGACGGTGGCGCGGCCGGAATAGCTCTGGGTGAGCGCTGGGGCCGGCCAGGCGTCGATCTCGGCCTGCAGCGGCTTCGAGTCGAAGCCGCGCCAGGGCGTCGCCTCGGAGGCGTAGACTCCCACCGAGTACTTCGACAGGAAGCCGCCGTTGGCGCCGACGACGCCCACCGCGCCCGGCATGGCCCGCAGCGCCCGCACCATGCTGGCGATGGCGTGCATCGAATAGTTGTTCCCCGCCCCGCCGAAGAACGGCAGCCCGCCGGTCATGGTCAGGCCGCGCGGATCGTCAGGCGCAAGGCCCAGGCCGTCGGTGATGTTGAACACCGCGATGGGGAAGCAGCTGTAGAGATCGAAAAGATCGACGTCGGCCAGCGCCACGCCGGCGCCGTCCAGCGCCCGCTCGATGGCCTTCACCGAGGCCGGGCTGCGCGACATATCCTGCCGCTCCATCGGCATGCGCTCTTTCACGTCGGCGCCGCCGGTGAGGAAGATCCAGCGGTCTTCCGGCACGCCCAGCTCGCGCGCCTTGCCCACCGAGGTCAGCAGCACCGCCGCGCCCTGGTTGGCCTGGTCGCGCGCCACCATGCGGCGCGGGAAAGGATCGGAGGTGAAGCGGTTGTCGGGCGTCACCGTCGCCAAGTCTTCGGCGGTGCGCGACTCCGGCGACATGGCGTGCGGATTGGCTGCGGCGACGTCGGTGAAGGGGGCAAAGAGCCGACCCATCTCCAGCAGGTAGGCCGGGCGGTCGAGGCCGAGGCGCGCGCGGCGGGCGTTCTCGAACATCGCGTAGACGTGGATCGGGGTGCGGGCGCCGTGGCTGGGCAGCTCTCGGGTGTTGAGCGGGTCGCCAATGCCGCGGTCTTCCAGCTGCCCGCCGACGGCCTCGGCCCAGTCGCGGCTCTCGCCCCGCGTCGCCAGCATCCGCACCGTCGAGATGGCTTCCGAGCCCACCAGCAGCGCCATTTCCGCCTCGCCCCTCGCGATAGCGTGCGCGAACTCGTTGACCAGGTGCTGGGGCCCCTGCCCGCCCACCGGCTCCAGGATGGCCCTGGCCGGGTCGGCCCCGACGCGGCGACCGACGGCGCGCGCGAAGTTGTCCGCCGCCCCGAACGGCGGCTTGGCGTTGGGGCCGGAGACCTCGAACTGGCGGATCGCGGCGATCACATCGATGTGGCGGGCGAGATCACGGCCGCCAGCATCGTCGATGGCGGCTTGCGCAGCGCGGCCGGCGAGATCGGCCGGCGACAGCGCGGCGTAGTCCGGGCTGTCGATCCGCTCCGACGCCTCGCCGACGCCGATCACGATCGGTGTGGAATCCGCGATGTCCATCCTGGCGTTCCTCTTCACGACGCGGCGTCATGCTTGCGCCGCTTTCCACCCCGGCTCTAGGTTTCCAGCAACGACGTCGCCTGTCGATGGTGACGCAGCGGGAGGAGTGGTCGCGTGGCGGTGTTGACGGCCGAAGACCGGGTGCAGCTGACCGACGGCCTCAAGCGGCTGCTGGGCGACCTTTCGAAGGAAAGCGACGTGCGCCGGGCGATGGAGACGCCCGAAGGCTACGACGCGCCGCTGTGGAAAGAGCTGGCGGACATGGGCGTCGTCGGCCTGATCGTCGACGAGCAATACGGCGGCGTCGGCGCGGGGCCGATCGAGCTGGAGCTGGTGATGGAGGAAGCCGGCGCGGCGCTGCTCTGCGGCCCGCTGCTGGCAAGCGGGGTGCTGGCGGCGGCGCTGGTGCAGGCGCTGGACGACGCCGAGGCCAAGAGCCGGCTGCTGCCGCAGATCGCCGACGGCTCGCTGATCGCCACGGCGGCGCTGACCGGCGCCAAGGGCGGCTGGACCGAGACCGATGTCGCGGTGACCGCAGCGCAAGGCAGCGCGGGCGGCTGGACGCTGGATGGCGTCGCTGGTTTCGTCCTCCACGGCCAGAGCGCAGGCGTGATCCTGGTCGCGGCGCGCACGCCTGACGGCATCGGCGTCTTCGAGGTCGGCGCGGGCGCGGCCGGTCTGGCCACCAAACCGCTGCCGACTTTCGACCACACGCTGCGTCTTGCCGAGCTGACCTTCGCCAACACGCCGGCCCGCCGCCTCGCGTCGAACCGCCCGGCCTGGCAGGCGGTGGAGCAGGCGCTGGACCTCGGCCGCGTCGCCCTGGCCGGCGAGCAGGCCGGCGGCGCGCGCAAGGCGCTGGAGTTCACAGTCGACTACGCCAAGACCCGCGTCCAGTTCGGCCGCCTGATCGGCTCGTTCCAGGCCATCAAGCACATGGCCTCCGACCTGCTGCTGGAAAGCGAGAGCGCCACCTCCGCCGCCCGCAACGCCGCGCGCCTGCTGGCCGATGGCTCGGTCGATGCGCCGGCCGCCATCAACCTCGCCGCCTTCGCCTGCGCCGACGCCTTCGCCCAGATCACCGCCACCGCGATCCAGATGCACGGCGGCATCGCCTTCACCTGGGCCCACCCCGCGCACCTCTACCTGCGCCGCGCCCGCGCCGATGCGCAGCTGCTGGGGGCATCTTCCGTCTACCGCGAGCGCTTCCTCGCCTCGCTGGGAGCCTGACCATGGCCGACACCCTCACCGCCGACGTCACCGACAAGGCCCTGCGCGACGAAGTGCGCGCCTGGCTGGCCGACAACTGGAAAGGCCTGCCGCCGCGCCCCGCCCGCGAAGGCGGCCCCGGCTGGGGCGTCAGCCCGGAGCAGAAGGCGTGGATGGCCAAAGTGGTCGAGGCCCGCTGGGCCGTGCCGCGCTGGCCCACCGAGTGGTACGGCCGAGGCCTCCCTGACCCGCAGGCACGCATCGTCGAGCGCGAGTTCGCCGCGGTCGGCGCACCCGGGACCGGCCAGGACCGTTCCAACCTCTGGGCCAACACCGCGCTGGCCTACGCGACGCCCAGCTTCAAGGCGAAGATCATCCCGCAGCTGCTAAAGAGCGAAGTCGGCATGTGCCTGCTTTACTCGGAGCCCGGCGCCGGGTCGGACCTGGCCGGCGTGCGCACCCGCGCCGACCTGAAGGGCGACCACTATGTCGTCAACGGCCAGAAGGTGTGGACCTCGGGCGCCGCCACCGCCGACTACGGCATGCTGATCGCCCGCACCGACTGGGACGTGCCCAAGCATCGCGGTATCAGCTTCTTCTTCTGTCCGATGAAGCAGCCCGGCGTGGAAGTGCGGCCGCTGCGCCAGATCACCAACGAGAGCCAGTTCAACGAGGTGTTCATCACCGACGCCATCGTGCCGGCGGAGAACCTGCTGGGGCCGCTGAACGCCGGGTGGGGCGTGTTGCAGACGGCGCTCGCCTACGAGCGCTCGGTCATGGGCGACGGCGGGCGCGGGCCGCGCAGCGGCGTCGCCGAAGCCGCCAAGGGCGAAGAGCCGCTGATCGGTCTCGCCCGTGAAGCCGGCGTGCTGGACAACCCGCTGATCCGCCAGGAGATCGCCAAGGTGATCGCCTATCGCCGGCTCAACGCGCTCAACGCCGCCAGAGCCAAGGCCGACCTGGCGCAAGGCACCTCGTCATCGATCATGAGCCTCGGCAAGCTGGCCATGAGCCGCATCCTGCACGAGGAAGCGCGGGTGCGGACGCTGATCCTGGGCGCCGGCAGCCTGCTGGAAGGCCCGGACTATCCGCGCGCCGAGGACGCCAACTTCCTGACACTCAACGCCTACTTCACCTCGATCGGCGGCGGCACCGACCAGATCCAGCGCAACATCATCGGCGAGCGGGTGCTGGGGCTGCCGAAGGAGCCCGAAGTGGACCGCGAGGCGCCGTTCCGCGAGGTGCGGGGCAACTAGCATGGGGCCGCTGAGCGGCATTGGCATCATAGAGATCGGCGGCGACGTCGCGGTCCGCTACTGCGGCCGGCTGTTCGCGCAGCTGGGCGCCGACGTCTGGCGCGTCGCGGGTGGTCCGACGCTCGAGCCGCTGTTCGCGCGCTGGCTCGACGAGGGCAAGGCAACCGCGCCTGACGTGGCGACCGCGCTGGGCTCGGTTCGCGGCTGCGAGAAGCCGCTGGCGGTGGCAGGCCAGTATCCCGAGGACTCCGCCGCCGCCATCGCGGCGCTGGGCGACAGTGGCCTGCCGCTGCTGACCATCAGCTGGTTCGATCCGCGCGGCGCCTACGCCGACTGGCGCGCCAACGACGCGCTGATGCAGGCGATGACCGGCGTTGCTTTCAGCTTCGGCCCGGTGGCCGGCCCGCCGACGCTGCCGCAAGGCCACGCGCCGCAAATCGTCGGCGGCCTCACCGGCTTCATCGCCGCGCTCGCCGGCATGATGGGCGAGACGCCGCCAAGCCGGGTCGAGACGAGCATCTTCGAAGCGGCGCTCTGCTTCGCCGAGACCGGCGCGGTTGGAACAGCGGTGCTCGGCTATCACGCCCGCCGCCTGGGCGTGAACCGCTTCTCCCCCTCCTGGCCGTGCAGCCTCTACCGCGCCGCCGATGGCCACTTCGTGGGGGTCACAGCCCTTACTGGCGCCCAGTGGGTCGCCTTCGCCGAGCTGATGGGCCGAGCGGACATGGCGCGTGACCCGCGCTTCGCCACCACGCTGCAGCGCCTCGCCGCCGGCGACGAGGTGGACGCCGCCGTGCGCGCCGCCATCGCCGCCAAACCCGCCGCCTTCTGGGTCGAGCAAGGCGATGCGCTGCGCATCCCGATCACGCCAGCGCCGCCGCCGCGCGAACTTCCGCGCCACCCGCACTGGCAAGGCCGCGGCGCCTTCGCCCCACTGGCCGACGGCGTGCAGGCGCCCGTCTCGCCGTTCCGCTTCGACTTCGATGGCGCCCGCCAGGATCGCCCGCGCGGCGGACCCGCCGGGCCGCTGGACGGCATCCGCGTCGCGGACTTCTCCATGGGCTGGGCTGGCCCGCTTGCCGCCCGCTACCTCGCCGACCTCGGCGCCGACGTGCTGAAGATCGAGAGCCGCGCGCGCCGCGACTGGTGGCGCGGCTGGGACCCCGCGCCGCCGGACGCCGATCCGCCGCCCTACGAGATGCCGCGCAACTTCATGGCCGTGAACCGCAACAAGCGCGGACTCGACCTCGACCTGGCCCAGCCCCGCGACCACGCCGCCGCCGAGGCCATCGTGCGCCTCTCCGACGTGGTGCTGGAAAACCAGGGCCCTGGCGTCATGGACAAGCTGGGTCTGGGCCCCGCCGACCAGCGCCGGCTGAACCCGTCCGCGGTGTCCGTCACCATGCCGCCGTTCGGCGCCACGGGGCCACTTGCCGGCCTTCGCGCCTATGGCTCGACCGTCGAGCAGGCCAGCGGCATGCCATTCCTCAACGGTCGCGCCGACTGGGACCCATCGATGCAGCACGTGGCCTACGGCGATGCGGTGGCCGGCCTCTACGGCGCCGCGGCGTCGCTGGTGGGGCTCTATGGCCGCCAGACGCTCGGCGCAGGGCGGATCGAAGTCTGCCAGGTCGAGTGCCTGTTCCAGCTGGCGGCGGAAGGGATCATCGCCGAACAGGCCGCCGGCGCGCCCTACCCCCGCGACGGCTCGCGCCGCGCTGGCCTCGCGCCTTGCGCTGTGGTCCGCGCCGCCGGCGACGGCGAGAGCTGGCTCGCCGTGGCCGTGGACAGCGACGCGGCGTGGCAGGCCTTCGCCGCCACCATTGGCCGCGCTGACCTCGCCGCCGATCCGGCTCTTGCCTCGCTCGCTGGCCGCAAAAAGCGCGAGGACGAAATCGAGGCTGCGCTGGAGGGGTGGGCTGCGGATAAAGACCCGCGCGAAGCTGCCGACCTGTTGCAGGCCGCCGGTGTCGCCGCTTCGGCCGTGCTCGGCACGCACGACCTGTTCCCCGATCCGCATCTGCAAGATTGCGAGTACTGGGCTTTGCAGGTGCGCCGCTACGTCGGCGACCACTTCACCCCGCAGGCGCCCTTCCGCCACGACGGCGAGCGCCCGCCGGTGATCCGTCCGGCGCCGACGCTGGGTGAGCACACCGACGAGGTGCTGGCCGAACTCGGCATCCGCCAGCCGGCCCACTCCCGCTAGCGCCTCACGCAGCGGCGTGCTGAATGGATACCTGGGGTTCGAAAGCACCCGAGGGGAAACGTCCGTTGAAGAAGCTGCTGATCGCCAACCGTGGCGAGATCGCCATCCGCGTCGCCCGCACCGCCGCCGAACTCGGCATCGCCACCGTCGCGGTCTACGCCGAGGATGACGCCGCCTCGCTGCACACCCGCCACGCCGACGAGGCGATTGCGCTGAAGGGCGTGGGCCCCGCCGCCTATCTCGACATCGACCAGCTGAGCGTTCTCGCTGAGGCCACGGGCTGCGACGCCGTGCACCCCGGCTACGGTTTCCTCTCCGAGAACCCCGCCTTCGCCCGCGCCTGCGCCGACGCTGGCCTGATCTTCGTGGGCCCGAGCGCCGATACGCTGTCGCTCTTCGGTGACAAGACCGCCGCGCTCGATCTGGCGGCGGAAGTCGAGATCCCGGTGCTGCCCGGCACGCGCGAAGCCACCAGCCTGGAGGACGTGCAGCGGTTCTTCGCCAAGCATGGCGCTGGCGGGGTAATGCTGAAGGCGCTGGCGGGCGGCGGCGGGCGCGGGATGCGGCCGGTGACCCGCGCCGAAGACCTCGCCGACGCTTTCGAGCGTTGCGCCTCCGAGGCTAAGGCGGCGTTCGGCGACGGCGGCGTCTACGTCGAGCAGTTCTTCCCCAAGGCGCGGCACGTGGAGGTGCAGATCGTCGGCGACGGCGCGCGCGCCGTGCACCTGTGGGACCGCGAGTGCAGCCTGCAGCGCCAGCGCCAGAAGATCATCGAGATCGCGCCGGCCATCGGCGTCGACCCGGACATCCGCGAAGCGCTGCAAGCCGCCGCGGTCGGCCTGGCCGAAGCCGCGCACTACAAAGGCGTCGGCACCATCGAGTTCCTGGTCAACCTGGCCGGCGGCGAACCGGCCTTCGCCTTCATCGAGGCCAACGCCCGTCTGCAGGTGGAGCACACCGTCACCGAAGAAATCACCGGCCTCGACCTGGTAGCGCTGCAGCTCAGGATTGCGGACGGCGCGACCCTCGACGACCTCGGGCTCTCCGAGGAAGACGCGGTGCCGGCCCCGCGCGGCGTGGCGCTGCAAGCGCGGATCAATCTGGAAACCATGGGCGCCGACGGCCAGGCGCGGCCGGCCGGCGGCCTCATCGCCGCCTATGAGCCCCCGTCGGGGCCCGGCGTGCGCGTCGATGGCTTCGGCTACGGCGGCTACCGCACCAGCGCCCGCTACGACTCGCTGCTGGCGAAGCTGGTCGTGCACGCCGCCGACCTGCCGGGCGCCGCGTCGAAGGCCTACCGGGCGCTGGGCGAGTTCAAGCTGACCGGCGTCTCCAGCAACATCGGCTTCCTGCGCGCCCTCACCCACCGGCTGGCGGCGGGCGAGACCGGCGTCCACACCCGCTTCGTCGAGGAACACATCGCCGAGCTGGCCGAAGCCGCGGCGGCCGACCATCCCCTGCACCACTTCGCCCCAGCCGAGGCGCTGCGCCGCGCCGGCAGCAAGATCGACGCGGTCGATCCGCTGGCGGTGCTGGTCCACGGCAAGGAAGGCGGCGCGGCGCCGGCGCTGGCCGCGGCGCCCGAGCCCACGGCTTTCGACGATATCGTCGGCCCCGACGGCTCGACGCCGCTGCGCGCGCCGCTGCAAGGCACCATCGTCTCGCTGTCGGTGGAGCCGGGTGCGGCCGTCCGCGCCGGCCAGGCGGTGGCGATCATGGAATCCATGAAGATGGAGCACGTGATCGCGGCAGAAGTATCCGGCTACGTGCGCGAGTTCACCGTCGCGCCCGGCGACACCATCTTCGAAGGCCATCCGCTGGCCTTCATCGAGGCGGCGGACATCGGCGACGCCGGCGCTGGCGAGACCCAGGCCGTCGACCTCGACGCCATCCGCCCCGATCTCGCCGAGATCCTCGACCGCCAGGCCAAGGCGCTGGACGCCGCCCGCCCCGACGCCGTCGCCCGACGCCACAAGACCGGGCTGCGCACCGCCCGCGAGAACGTCGACGACCTGCTCGATCCCGGCAGCTTCGTCGAATACGGCGCTCTCACCGTCGCCGCCCGCCGCCGCCGCAACTCGCTCGAAGAATTGATCCAGACCACCGCCGCCGATGGCCTCGTCATGGGTCTGGGCCAGGTGAACGGGAAGCTGTTCGGCGAGGAAGCGGCGCGCTGCGCCGTCATGGCCTACGACTACATGGTCCTGGCCGGCACCCAAGGGGCCTACAATCACAAGAAAATGGACCGGGTGATCGAGCTGGCCGAGCGCTGGCGGCTGCCCACGGTGTTCTTCTGCGAAGGCGGCGGCGGCCGCCCGGGCGACACCGACGGCGGCGGCGGACCCGGCACGCGCGGCTTCGAGTTTTGGGGCCGGATGTCGGGCACGGCGCCCATGGTGGGCATCACCGCCGGCCGCTGCTTCGCCGGCAACGCCTCGGTGCTGGGCTGCTGCGACGTGATCATCGCCGCCAAGGGCTCGAACATCGGCATGGGCGGCCCGGCCATGATCGAAGGCGGCGGCCTCGGCGTCTTCCGCCCCGAGGACATCGGCCCGGTCGAAGTGCAGACCGCTAACGGCGTCATCGACGTGCTGGCCGAGGACGAGGCCGACGCGGTGGCCAAGGCCAAGCAGTACCTGTCGTACTTCCAGGGCGCGGTCAGCGACTGGTCCTGCGCCGACCAGCGGCTGCTTCGCCAGGTCGTCCCGGAGAACCGCCTCCGCGTCTACGACATCCGCGAACTGATCCGCCTGCTGGCCGACGAAGGCTCGGTGCTGGAGCTGCGCCCAGCGTTTGGCGCCACCATGGTCACCGCCTTCATCCGCGTCGAAGGCCGGCCGATGGGGGTGATCGCCAACAACCCGAAGATGCTGGGCGGAGCGATCGACTCGGACGGCTCGGACAAGGCCGCGCGCTTCCTGCAGATCTGCGAGGCCTACGACGTGCCGGTGCTCTCGCTCTCGGACACGCCCGGCATGATGGTCGGCCCCGAGATCGAAAAGACCGCGCTGGTGCGGCACTGCTCGCGGCTGTTCATCATCGGCGCGAACCTGACCGTGCCGATCCTGAGCGTGTTCCTGCGCAAGAGCTACGGGCTGGGCGCGCTGGCCATGACCGGCGGCAGCTATCAGGCCTCGGCCTTCGCGGTGGCCTGGCCCACCGGCGAGTTCGGCGGCATGGGGCTGGAGGGCTCGGTGAAGCTGGGCTATCGCAACGAGCTCGCCGCCATCGCCGATCCCGCCGAGCGCCGCGCCAGGTTCGACCAGATGGTCGCCCAGGCCTATGAATCCGGCAAGGCGCTGAACCGCGCCACCAGCTTCTTCATCGACGACGTGATCGACCCGGCCGACACCCGCCGCTGGATCACCGGCGCGCTGACCAGCCTGCCGCCAACCCCGAAACGGACGCAGAAAAAGCTGCGCTGGATCGACGCGTGGTGATGGCCGAGCGCGCTCAGTCCTGTTCGGGCGCGCCGAGCGGGAAGAACCGGCGAAACGGCCGCGCGTCCTCGACGATGCGCGCGAACGACGGCCGCGCCCAATGGCCGAACAGGAGCGCCCTGGTCGGCAAGCACCGGCATTCGTTTCATCGGCGACAGCGCTTCGAACTCGGTCACGGCGTCTGGTGTCGGGTCCCCGCCGCAGACACTCGAACTCCACCCCCATCTCGGCGAGGGCGACGAGGACCTTCTCGGTGTTGGACGAGAACGGGTGGCCATGCCGTTTCAGGCTCATCCTTGCCTCTCCCCGGCGAGCACGCTCTCGACCGTCGGAACTGCTTGGCGGCCGTTGACAGACCGAAGCGGCGATACCACAAGCCGCGGAAGATCTCGCGCCGCGCTGACCTCACCCGCGTTGGTTGCGAGTTCGCGCGTCGCCGAGCTAGATTATGCTTGTCCGGGACGTGACGCGTCGTCGAGGAGACAGAGCCCCGCGCTTCAACGGTTCGACGGAAGGCGAGATCAACGAAAACAATGGAGCGTTCAAGAAAGAAGATTGTGGATGTGCCGTAAAGACTGCGAGAAGCTTCATATTTGCGCAAGAATGGGTCTTTGACAAAATGAATAAGCCGACATTTCTTTGCATCGGCGCACAAAAAGCCGGTACTTCGTGGTTATACCAAGTCCTTCGCGAGCATAAAGAGATTTGGCTCGGCCCGTTTAAGGAATATCAGTACTTTAATTCCTTATTCGTCAAGCAGCATACCGCGTGGACTCGTTGGCATATCAAAGTGTCAGCCGAACGCGCGGTTCGTCAGTACATAACTCAACCTAATAAGATCGATTTTACCTACCTGAGCTATCTTACTCAGATCGCCAACGAACAGCTCATGTTTACGGAAGATTGGTACAGCCATATCTTCAGTCGGGGCGGATTGGCCGTCAAAGGCGATGTTACCCCGGAATACTGCACGATTCCGCAAGAAGGTATAGATTACGTCCTGCGCTTGCTCGGCGCCGTGCCCATTATCTACCTGATTCGCGATCCACTTGATCGCGCACTGTCGCAACTCAAGATGAACGTCAGTCGAAAGGGCATTGTTCAGCCCAGCACCGAAAGTGAGTGGGAACCCATCGTGAATGACTGGGACATCAACAATCGCGGCGACTACAAAACCAATGTCACGAATTGGCTGGCCAGATATCCCAATGATCGGCTGCTGTTCATTCCTTATCGAGATATAGCGTCCGACCCGATAAAGGTTCTTCGGCAGGTGGAAAGCCACGTTGGCGTGTCTGAAAACGCGGCTTACTCCAAAGCGGACGCGCGCATATTCGAAGGCGAGAAGATCGACTTACCTCGGTTCGTCGTCGACATGATGCAGGATCGTGTCAACTCTCAGTACGAGTTTCTCAAGACCGAGTTTGGCGACGAGTTCCTTTCGCGCGTTTAGCCGGGAAGTCTGACCTGTCCCGAGCGCCACAAGGTCCGCCGCGGGCCGCGACCAGGGCGGCGCGTTCGACTGAGCTCTGATCGATGTGTCTGCGTCTCGCCAGATTGCGCGCGCGGCGCGGAACGGCTATCGACGCGGCTTCCCCGCGGGGTGACGTGGCCGAGTGGCTGAAGGCGGCGGTTTGCTAAACCGTTATACGGTGTAAAGCCGTATCGAGGGTTCGAATCCCTCCGTCACCGCCACCTTCGTCGAGGAACTGACCGAGATAGGCGATCGCGCCCCGCCCGCTTGCAACGAGACCGACCGATGACCACGCCCAGCACCGGCCTTCGCCGCGCCGCCATCGTCGCTCCGATCCGCACCGCGGTAGGCAAGTTTCAGGGCGCCCTGGCCAGCGTCACGGCGGGGGAGTTGGGCGCGGTGATCCTGCGAGCGCTGATGGCGCGCACCAAGCTCGATCCCGAGAAGATCGACGACGTGATCTTCGCCCAGGGCTACGGCAACGGCGAGGCGCCCTGCATCGCGCGCTGGTCGGCGATGGCGGCCGACCTGCCGCTGAAGGTGCCCGGCTATCAGCTGGATCGGCGCTGCGGCTCGGGCCTGCAGGCGGTGATCGACGCGGCGATGATGGTCCAGACCGGCGCGGCCGACGTCGTGGTCGCCGGCGGCGTCGAGAGCATGAGCAACGCCGAGTACTACACCATCGACATGCGCAATGGCGCGCGGTCCGGTTCGGTGACGCTGCACGACCGGCTGACGCGGGGCCGCCTGATGAGCCAGCCGATCGAGCGTTTCGGCGAGATCTCCGGCATGATCGAGACCGCCGACAACCTGGCGCGGGACTTTCAGATCAGCCGGGAAGCCTGCGACGCGTACGCCGCCGCCAGCCACCAGCGCGCCGCGGCGGCCTGGGCGGCGGGCAAGTTCGACGACGAGCTGGTCCCGGTCGCGGTCAAGCAGCGCAAGGGCGATCCGGTGGTGTTCGCCAAGGACGAGGGGGTGCGCGCGGACGCCACGCCCGAGAGCCTCGCCCAGCTGAAGCCGGTCGAGAAGGGCGGCGTCGTCACGGCCGGCAACGCCAGCCAGCAGAACGACGCGGCCGCCGCCTGCCTGGTCGTGGCCGAGGACAAGCTGGCGGAGCTGAACCTCGAGCCGATGGGCTGGTTCGTCAGCTGGGCCGCCGCCGGGTGCGATCCCTCCCGCATGGGCATCGGCCCGGTGCCGGCGGTCGAGCGCCTGTTCGCCCGCACCGGCATGGGCTGGGACGACATCGACCTGGTCGAGCTCAACGAGGCCTTCGCCCCGCAGGTGCTGGCGGTGCTGAAGGGCTGGGGCTGGCCGGAAAACGGGAGCTGGCGCGACCGCCTCAACGTCAACGGCTCGGGCATCTCGCTCGGCCACCCGATCGGGGCCACCGGCGGCCGGATCCTGGCCAATCTGCTGCGCGAGCTGCGGCGGCGGGGCGGCCGCTACGGCCTCGAGACCATGTGCATCGGCGGTGGCCAGGGCATCGCGGCGGTGTTCGAGCGCGCCTGACCGGCGCGGCCCACGACGGGTGATTTGTCGAGCGATTCCTCGAGCGAACCAGGCCGGCCGCTCCAGGTTGCCGGCCGGCCGGCACGACCCTCCACACCCCGATCCGTCGCCCCGGACGGCCTTGCAAAGGCCGAGCCGGGGCCGGACGCGGCGACTCCGGAGACGATCTCCAGCCCGACGACGGCCCATTCGCCCCGGCGCCCGCTCTCGTTGCAATC
>DASXZG010000082.1:0-18565 GCA_036502045.1 Caulobacteraceae bacterium
AGCCATTTAGGTAAGTATTATTGACATATTTCGGGCGGCTTGTTAAGCTAGACCATGATCCGATCGAATTGAATCGGATCATGGTCTAGTTTTTTCGTCGGATCATGATCTTTTCGGAAAACCGGCATCCACTTTTCCGGATCATGCTCTAAAGCTGCGACCGCGACATCGGACCGCGCCGTTCCGGCTGAACGTTGCGCCGGGCTATAAAGGGCGCTCCTATAGAGCGGCTGCGACCATAACGGGAGTCCCGCCCCGAAGCAAAAGCCGGCCGCGCACAAGCTGCGGCAAGTTTCGGGTGGGGTGAGATATAAGGGAGGCAATGCCATGGCAGTGCCCTTCGATCAACGCTCCGATCTCATTTGGCTCGACGGCAAGCTCATTGCCACGGCCGAGTGCAAGATCAGCGTACTCACCCACGGCCTGCATTATGCGAGCTGCGTGTTCGAGGGCGAACGCGCCTATGGCGGCGTCGTGTTCGAGAGCACCAAGCATTCCGAGCGGCTCAAGCGCTCGGCCGCAATCCTCGATTTCGAAATTCCCTATGCGGTGGCGGAGATCGACGCCGCCAAGCGGCTGGTCCTGGAAAAGAACAATCAGAAAGAAGCCTATGTGCGGCCGATCGCCTGGCGCGGCTCGGAGCAGCTCGGCGTCTCGGCGCAGAACAACAAAATCCACCTCGCCGTCGCCACCTGGGAATGGCCGAGCTATTTCGACCCGGCGCAGCGGCTCAAGGGCATCCGGCTCGATCTCGCCGAATACCGGCGGCCCGATCCCAAAACCGCGCCCTGCCTGGCCAAGGCCGCAGGCCTCTACATGATCTGCACGGTGTCAAAGCATCGCGCCGAAAAGCGCGGCTATGCCGACGCCATGATGCTCGACTGGCAGGGCCGCGTCGCCGAATGCACCGGCGCCAATATCTTCTTCATCAAGGACGGCAAGATCCACACCCCGATCGCCGACTGCTTCCTGGCCGGTATCACGCGCGCCACCGCGATCGCGATCGCCCACCGCCACGGCATCGAAGTGATCGAGCGCCGCATCATGCCCGAGGAGCTCTCCGGCTTCTCCGAGTGCTTCATCACCGGCACCGCGGCGGAGGTCACGCCGGTCTCCCAGATCGGCGACTACAGCTTCAAGCCGGCGCACATCTCGCTCTCGCTGATGGAAGATTTCGCCAAGGTGGTGCGCCGCGAGCTGCAACCGGCGTAACGACGTTCGCTCCTGACAGACTGCTGTCAGCTGGCTGCTAGAAAGCGCCCTCATACGAAAGGCGCCTCTCATGCTCACGCTCTACGGCTTCGGCCCGCTGTTCGGCCTGCCCGACCCCAGCCCGTTCGTCATGAAGACCATGACGCAGATGAAGATGGCGGGCGTGCCCTACCGCTTCGAGAAAGCCAGCCCGCGCGATGCGCCGAAGGGAAAGATCCCGTTCATCCGCGACGGCGAGCTGGTGCTGGGCGACAGCGTCTTCATCCTCGACCACCTGAAGCGCGCGCACGGCTTCGACCTCGACGCCCATCTGACGCCGGCGCAGGTGGCGCAGGGCTGGGCGCTGGAGCGGATGCTGGAAGATCATCTCTATTGGGCGATCATCCACGCGCGCTGGGCCATCGATGAAAACTTCGCCAAGGGGCCGGCGCAGTTTTTCATCGGCGCGCCGGAAGAGGTGAAGCAGCAGGCGCAGGAGAACTCCAGGCGCAACCTGTTCGGCCAAGGGTTCGGCCGTCACGACGACGCCGAGATCGCCGATCTGGCGCACCGGGACTTCGCCGCGGCCTCGGCCCTGCTGGGCGACGAGCCGTTCCTGTTCGGCGACAAGCCTTGCAGCTTCGACGCCACCCTGTTCGCCTTCGTGGCCAGCGCCACCACGCCGTTCTTCGATACGCGTGTTCGCCAGGCCGCGGACGGTTTCGCCAACCTCGTCGACCTTCAATGGCGTGTCATGGACCGCTACTATGAAGCGGCGGTGGCGGAGTAGTTGGCGGGCACCGGCAGCGGCGCTACGCTCAAGATAGTTCCAACCAGCAACGGGAGATCACGCGATGGCGACGATCAAGGGCAGCTGCCTCTGTGGCGCTGTGACCTACGAGGCCCAGGGCGATCCGATGTTCGTCGGCCACTGTGGCTGCCAGAGCTGCCAGAAGACCACCGGCAGCGGGCACAGCAGCGTCGCGGCGTTTCCGGAATCGCAAGTGTCGGTCCACGGCGACGTCACGACCTATGTGGGCCAGGGCGACTCCGGCCAGCCGACGAACCTGCAGTTCTGTCCCAAGTGCGGCTCGCGTCTGTTCACGCGCCCAACGGTGATGCCGGGGACAGTCATCATCTCGCTGGGTACGATGGACGCCGACGCCGCGCTGGAGCCGACGATGTTCATCTACGGCAAGCGCCGCCGCGCCTGGGACCACGTCGCGCCCGGCCTGCCGGTGTTCGAAGGGATGCCCGCCGGCCCGCCGTCCTAGATCGCTCCCGAGCGCAGTAGCGGACCAACGGCCGTGGGCGCAAACTCGCCTCACAAAGCTGGGGAGGCGATGTGATGATGAGCGAGATGACCTGCCTTGAGGCAGCTGGGGCGCTGTGGTTCGCGCACCTGTTCTGCCAGATGGGCCTGGCGGGGCAGGCGTTCAGCCCGGCCTATCTGTTCAGTTCCCGCGACAGCCAGGATCGGCCCAAGAGCATCGTCTATGGCCGCGCGGCGCGGGCGTTCGGCAACTACGTCGAGAACCTCGTCGCCTTCGCGGTGATCGATTTGGCCCTGATCGTGGTCCACCGCGACGCCGGCTGGGCGCCGACGGTCTGGGTCGCCGCACGGGCGATCTACCTACCGCTCTACCTGTTCAACGTCATCTACGCCCGCACCGCGGCGGCGGGGATCGCGATGATCTCACTGCTGGTGATGCTCTGGGATCTGACGTTCGGACACTGATCACGTCGGCAATTTGCGCACGTATTTGATCGAGACGATCGAACTCTGGCGAGGCTGCGAATAGACCTCGGCCTGACCGCTGCGTTCGAAGCCCAGCTTCGTCAGCACGCGATCTGAGGCCAGATTGTCCTCGGCGCGGCCAGCTACAAGCGCGGAGAGGCCCAGCGTGTCACGCGCGAATTCGACCAGCGCGCCCGCGGCTTCGGTGGCGTAGCCGCGGCCCCACGAAGGCACGCCAAACCAGTAGCCGAGCTCGGCCTGGACGCTTGTGACGTGATCGAGGTCCGTCAGCCCGATCATCTCCCCATTCAATAGCACGGCGAAGCGATAGGCCGCGCCTGCCGTCCATTCGTGCGGGTGGCCGCCGAACCACGGCCGTTGATCTGGCGGCGGAAAGTCGACGGCGGAAAGGTTCCGCGCCACCGACCAATCGGAGAGGAGCTCGAACGCGCGCAGGGCGTCGTCAGGCTCGCTGGGTCGCAGAACGAGGCGGGATGTTTCCACGCGCGTCGAGCGAGGCGGCGGTATGGCCATCATTCGGCGTCCCGCTTCGCTTCCTGGCGCTAGTCAGTCAAAAGCAAAGGGCTCGCCGCATTGTAACCGACGAGCTTGACTTGGCTGCCCCGGAGCACCGTCGTCACCGTCAGCTCCAGTTGGCCGTTGGCGCAGGCAGCGACATAGCCTTGCGAGACGAAGAAGCCGTTGGTCGTGGCGTTGGAGCGCCAGTTCATGGTCTTCGCCGGCGTCTTGCAGGTCCCCATCTTGCGATCGATGCGCTGCATGAAACCGTCCCAAACGTCCTTCGTCGCGCTGCCCTGAAACTCCGGAGAGGCGCTATCGTAGATGGCGTCGTACTGCTTGGCCTGGACCTGAGCGAACACTTGGTTGGTCGCGGCGTCGACCTTCTGCGTGTCCACCTGTCCGAGGCACCCCGCGAGGGGCAGCGCCACCAGCATCAAGGTCACTTGTTTGTCCATCATTCGCCCCCCGCTGCGATCTAAGCGTGCAGGGACGCGTGTGGCAATCGTCGGTCAGCGCCTGGCCAAGGCGTCGGGGTTGCTGACGCGGATCGGCGTCCCGTCAGCGAAGGCGGCCACGGCCTCGAGGCTGTCGGTGTAGAACGAGGCCAGAGTGTCGGCCGTCGCGTAGCCGAGGTGCGGGCTCAGCGTCACGTTCTCCAGCTTGCGCAGCGGGTGGTCGGCGGGCGGCGGCTCCTGCTCGAAGACGTCGAGGCCGGCGCCGGCGATGGTCCCGTCGGTCAACGCGGCCACGAGTTCCTTCTCCACCACGATCGGGCCGCGCGAGGTGTTGATCAGGTAAGCGGTGGGCTTCATCAGCTTCAGCTCGCGGGCGGTGACGAGGCCGCGGCTGCGATCGCTGAGCACCAGGTGGATCGAGATCACGTCGGCCTCTTTGAACAGCTCGTCCTTCTCCACCCGCCGCACACCCACCTCGGCCGCCGCTTCGGCGGTGAGGTTCTGGCTCCAGGCGATGACGTTCATGTCGAAGGCCTTGGCGTAGTGAGCCATGCGCTTGCCGATGCGGCCGAGGCCCAGCAGCCCCAGCGTGCGGCCGGCCAGAACCATGCCCAGCTGGTCCTGCCAGAGGCCCGCCCGCATGCGCCGGTCCTGCGCCGCCAGGTGACGGACCGTGGCGATGAGCAGACCCCAGCTCAGCTCCGGCGTCGCCGCGCCGATGTTGGCGAAGGCCGGGTTGCGCGTGCCGGAATGAGCGACGATGACGCCGCGTTCGGTGGCCGCCGCCAGGTCGAGATTGGTGAGCCTGGCGCCGATGATGGTGATCAGCTTCAGGTTGGGCAGCCGCTCGATCAGCGTGCGCGGCAGGGCGAACCGCTCGCGGATGGTCACCAGCACGTCGAAGGGCTGCAGCGCGGCGACCGCCTCGGCCTCGGTGAGGTGTTTGTCGAAGACGGTGATCTCCGCCTTGCCGTCCAGCCGCGACCAGTCGGCGCTCTTCAGCGCCACGCCGGCATAGTCGTCCAACAGCGCCATCTTCAGCATCGCGCGCTCCCTCTCGGTTTGTAGTCAGGCCTGACGCTTTCCCTGGCGGCGCCCGCGCTTCTCTGGCAAGAGGCTCAGCCAAAGGGAAACGTTCAAAAAGGGACTATCGCACATGGCCGACGATCAAGGCGCCATCGCCGCGCAAGGCTTCACCCGCCAGGGGCTGGAAGCCTTCAATCAGCAGTTCCACACGATGGTGGACGAGGGCCGGCTGGCCGGCGTGGTGACGCTGATCGCGCGCCACGGCCAGGTCGTTAACCTGGACGCCTACGGCAAGCAGGACATCTCGCTGCCGGCGCCCGTGACGGCCGACAGCATCTTCCGCATCGCCTCGATGACTAAGCCGATCACCGGCGCGGCGATGATGATGCTGTGGGAAGAGGGCAAGTGGAAGCTGGACGACCCGGTTTCCAAGCATATCCCCGAATTCGAAGGCCTGAAGGTGAAGCGCAAGGACGGCGATCCCGTCGCGCAGGCGAGCCCAATGACCATGGCGCAACTGATGAGCCACTCGGCCGGCTTCGGCCGCGCCGGCGAATACGGCGAAGTGAACCTGCGCGCCGGCAACCTGCAGGACATGATCGACAAGCTGGCAGGCGTGCCGCTGTCGTTCCAGCCGGGCAAGGACTGGCGCTACGGCCCCAGCGTCGACATCCAGGGCTACGTGATCGAGAAGCTGTCGGGCCAGACCCTCGATGTGTTCTTCGCCGAGCGCCTGTTCAAGTCGCTGGGCATGGTCGACACCGGCTTCTGCATCGACGCCTCGAAGGGCGATCGCATGGTGCGCATCCACCGTTACGACGAGGGCGGCAAGCTGATCCCGGCGGGCGAGCGCAACGCCTTCAACACCTCGCCGCCGAAGTTCCTGGCCGGCGGCGGCGGCCTCTCGTCGACCATCGGCGACTACTGGCGCTTCGCTCAGATGATCCTCAACGAGGGCGAGTTCGAAGGCCGGCGCTACCTGAAGGCCGACACCGTCAAGCTGATGCACACCAACGTGCTGGAGCCGGGCGTGAACGTGACGCTGTACTCGCCCGAGACCCGCGGCCTCGGTTTCGGCATGGACTTCGCCATCGTGCAGGACCCGGCGGCGGCGAAGACCTCGCAAGGCATCGAGAGCTTCTACTGGGGCGGCGCCTTCGGCACCTGGTTCTGGATCGATCCGCTCAACGAGATGATCGTCATCGGCATGATCCAGAACACTGGCGGCTCGACCCCCGACGGCGCGCCGGCGGTGCGTGAGGCCTCGGCCCGCGCCGCCTATGCGGCGATGACCGACCGCCGCCCGTGAGCTAGGCTCCGGCCGGCCTGATCACGGGCCGGCCGGAGGCTTTTCCATGCAGACTGTCAGACTGGGCCGCACCGGCCTGGACGTGAGCGTCGTCGGCCTCGGCTGCGGCGGCCACAGCCGCCTGGGCATGGCTCGCGGCAAGGACGTCCACCACGCCGCCGACATGGTGCGCCAGGCGCTCGACCTCGGCGTCAACCTGATCGACACCGCCCGCGCCTACGGCACCGAGGAAGCCGTCGGCATCGGGCTGAAAGGCCGGCGCGACAAGGCGGTGGTCTCCACCAAGGTTAACGTCGGCCGCCGCGATGCGCTACACAGCGCCGCCGAGATGACCGCGCTACTCGACGAGAGTCTGAAGCGGCTCGACACGGACCACGTCGACATCTTCTTCCTGCACGGGCTGACCCTGGCGCAGTACCCGCACGCCAAAGACGTCATCGTCCCGGAGCTGAAGAAGCAGCAGGCGGCGGGGAAGATCCGCTTCCTGGCCGCCAGCGAACAGTTCGGCGGCGACACCGGCCACGCCCTGCTGGCCAAGGCGTTACCTGACGACCTCTTCGACGTGGTGATGGTGGGCTTCAACCTCTTGAACCCCTCGGCGCGCGACCGGGTGTTTCCGCTCACCAAGCAGTACGACGTCGGCACGCTGATCATGTTCGCTGTGCGTGAGGCGCTGAGCCGGCCGGACGAGTTGAAGAAGGTGGTGGGCGAGCTGGTGGCGCGCGGCGAGGTGGACGGCGCGCTGGTCGACGAGCGCCACCCGCTCGGCTTCCTGCGCAACGCCCCGGGCTCGCCCTCGGTGGTCGAGGCCGCTTACCGCTTCTGCCGCTGGGAGCCGGGCTGCGATGTGATCCTCACCGGCACCGGCGATCCGGCGCACCTGCAGGAAAACATCGAGAGCATCCTGGGCCCTCCGCTGCCCAGCGACGTGCGCGATCGCCTGCGGCAGATGTTCGGCAAGGTGGATAGCGTCTCAGGGAACTAGTCTTCGTCGCCTTCGCCAGGCAGGCCGTCGATCTCGTCTTCCGAGAAGTCGTCCTCGTCGTCCTCGATGAACGGGACCGCGTCGTCGTCGGCGTCTTCGAGGTCTTCTTCCTCTTCGGCGAAATCCACGCCCAGGCCATCGTCCGGCGCGGCCGGCGCCGCGGGATCGGCCTCGTCGTCCTCGTCGCCGGTCTCCAGCGGTTCGGCTTCGGCGCCTTCGTCCAGCTCCGGCGCGGTCTCTTCCTCTTCGGCGTCGGCCTCGTCTTCTTCCTCGGCCTCCGTCGCCTTGGCGCGGACCTCTTCCTGGTCGTCCTCGGGCAGCGGCGCGCGCGAGCGCACGCGGCGGCTGCGCAGCGCCTCTTCCGGATCGAACTCGGTGGCGCACTTGGGACAGTGCGCCGGCCGGCGGCCCAGGTCGTAGAACTTGGAGGCACAGTTGGGGCAAATCTGCTTTGCGCCCAGTTCGGGATTGGCCAAGGTGGGCCCTCGTCAGTTCAAGGTTTCAGAACGCCGTCCGCACGCGGAAGCTAAGGCTGGCATTCTGGGGGATTCGGGGCGGCTCCCTTGCCATGGGCGCCGGCCCGAGTCAAAGCAAACCCCCTCCTTCGAAACGACGCCCAGGAGACGGGGTTTCCATGAGTGCGACCGGACTTACGGCCCGTCCCGGCGGGCCGCTCAAGGGCCGCGTCCGCGCGCCGGGGGACAAGTCGATTTCCCACCGGGCCCTGATCCTGGGCGCACTGGCGCAAGGCGAGACCCTGATCGCGGGCTTGCTGGAAGGCGACGACGTCATCCGCACCGCCGAAGCGATGGGCCAGTTCGGCGCCACGGTGACGCGAACCGGCGAGGGTGAATGGCGGGTGCTGGGCCATGGTCGGCTGCTGGAAGCGCCCGAAGTGGTGGACTGCGGCAACTCCGGCACCGGGGTGCGGCTGATGATGGGCGCGGCGGCGGGATTCCCGATTGCGACCACGTTCACGGGCGACCAGAGCCTGCGCGGGCGGCCGATGATGCGTATCCTGAGGCCCGTGTCGCAGATGGGGGCCGAATACCTCTGCCGCGACGGCGGACGGCTGCCGCTGGCGCTGAAGGGCGGAGAGCTAACCGCCATCTGCTACCGGCTGCCCGAGCCCTCGGCGCAGGTGAAATCGGCGGTGCTGCTGGCCGGCTTGCGCGCCGACGGGGTGACTGAAGTGATCGAGAGCGAAGCGACGCGCGACCACACTGAGCGGATGCTGCGCGCCTTCGGGGCCGAGATCGACGTGCGCGACGAGGCCGACGGGCGGCACATTCGCCTGGCCGGCGGCCAGAGCCTGACCGGCGCGCCGATCCACGTGCCGGGCGACCCGTCGTCAGCGGCGTTCCCACTGGTGGCGGCGCTGATCACGCCGGGCTCCGAGGTGACGGTGGAAGGCGTGCTGCTCAACCCGCTGCGCGCCGGTCTGTTCGTCACCCTGCAGGAAATGGGCGCCGAGCTGAACATCGAGAACGAACGCGAGGAAGGCGGCGAGCGGGTCGGCGACCTCACCGCGCGCCACTCGCGGATGCGGGGCGTGGAGGTGCCGGCGGCGCGGGCGCCGTCGATGATCGACGAGTACCCGATTCTGGCGGTGGCCGCGGCCTATGCCGAGGGCGTCACCGCCATGCGCGGCATCGGCGAGCTGCGGGTGAAGGAGAGCGATCGCATCGCCATGATGGCGCAGGGCCTGGCGGCCAGCGGCGTCGGCGTCGAGGAAGAACCGGAGGGGCTGATCGTCGCCGGGACGGCGCGCGGCAACCACGCCATCGCCGGCGGGGGCCTCGCACACACCCACGGCGACCATCGCATCGCCATGAGCTGCCTCGTTTTGGGCCTGGGCGCCGACCGGCCGGTGTCGGTGGACGAACCCGGCATGATCGCCACCAGCTTCCCCGGCTTCCGCGAGCTGATGGCGGGGCTGGGCGCGGAGATTTCGTGAGCCAGGGCGCCGACCTGCTCCCCTCCCCCTTGCGGGGAGGGGTCGGGGGTGGGGGTGTCAGCGCCCACCTTTCCGATCTTGCTTCTCGACGCCCTCACGGCGGACATCGAGCTGGCGCCCCCACCCCCTGCCCCCTCCCCGCGAGGGGGAGGGGGTTGTAGTGGCTGGCTTCGTTATCGCGGTCGATGGGCCGGCGGCGTCGGGCAAGGGCACCATCGCCACGCAGCTGGGAACGCACTACGGCCTGCCGGTGCTGGATAGCGGCCTGCTCTATCGCGCGGTGGGCGTGACGCTGCTGGCGGCCGGCGGCGACCTTGGCGACGAGGCGGCGGCGGTGCGCGCGGCCGAGCGGCTCGACCCCACGTCGCTGAACGATCTGGCCTTCCGCACCCGCGCCGCCGGCGAAGCGGCCAGCCGGGTCGCGCCTTATTCCGGCGTCCGCGAGGCGCTGCGCGAGTTCCAGCGGGCTTTCGCCCGGCAACCGGGCGGCGCCGTGATCGATGGCCGCGACATCGGCACGGTGATCGCCCCCGAGGCGCCGGCCAAGCTCTATGTCACCGCGAGCCCGCAGGCCCGCGCCCACCGCCGCTGGCTACAGCTCGCCGGCGCCGGCGAAGCCGTGGCGGAAGCCGACATCCTGGCCGATATCCAGGTCCGCGACGCCCGCGATGGCGGCCGCGCTCACTCGCCCATGCGGCCCGCGGACGACGCCGTCTTGCTGGACACCACTGAAATGAGTATATCCGCCGCCTCCGATGCGGCCCGCCGCATCGTCGAGGCGGCGCGCGCCAGGTGGAAGCCCGGCTAATCCAACCGCGCCACGGCCTCGATCGCCGCGGGAACCATCCGACGCCGCCAGGCGTCCATCGGCTGACCGATCATCGACACCTTTCCGGGTCGCCGCCCGGCGCGCATTCGCGCCCGTCCGGCCGCCTCACATGAACCTCCAGAACCGAGACCCAATGCCAGACGATCTATCCATGAACCCCACCCGCGACGACTTCGCCGCCCTGCTCGACGAGAGCATGGGCCGCGGCGACTTCTCCGAGGGCACCGTTGTTTCCGGCCGCGTCGCGGCCATCGAGAAAGACTTCGCCATCATCGACGTCGGTCTGAAGACCGAAGGCCGCATCCCGGTGAAGGAGTTCGGCGTCGACGACGACGGCAAACCGACCCTGAAAGTAGGCGACACCGTCGAGGTGTTCCTGGAGCGGGTCGAGAACGCTCTGGGCGAAGCGGTGATCAGCCGCGACAAGGCCCGCCGCGAGGAAGCCTGGACCCGCCTGGAAGCCGTCTACGCCCGCAACGAGCCGGTGATGGGCTCCATCGTCGGCCGCGTGAAGGGTGGCTTCACCGTCGACCTCGGCGGCGCCTCGGCCTTCCTCCCCGGCAGCCAGGTCGACATCCGCCCGGTGCGCGACGTCGGCCCGCTGATGGGCCGCGAGCAGCCGTTCGCGATCCTGAAGATGGACCGCCCGCGCGGTAACATCGTGGTCTCGCGCCGCGCCATCCTCGAAGAAGCCCGCGCCGAACAGCGCACCGAACTGGTCAGCCAGCTGACCGAGGGCGAAGTGCGCGAAGGCGTGGTCAAGAACATCACCGACTACGGCGCGTTCGTGGACCTGGGCGGCATCGACGGCCTGCTGCACGTCACCGACATGAGCTGGAAGCGGGTTTCCCACCCGTCGCAAGTGCTCGCCGTTGGCGACACGGTGAAGGTGCAGATCGTCAAGATCAATCCGGAGACCCAGCGCATCAGCCTGGGCATGAAGCAGCTGCAGTCGGACCCGTGGGACGGCGTCGAGGCCAAGTACCCGGTGGGCGCCAAGTTCAAGGGCCGCATCACCAACATCACCGACTACGGCGCCTTCGTGGAGCTGGAGGCCGGCGTCGAGGGCCTGGTGCACGTCTCCGAGATGTCGTGGACCAAGAAGAACGTCCACCCTGGCAAGATCGTCTCCACCTCGCAGGAGGTTGAGGTTGTGGTGCTGGACGTCGACGCCTCCAAGCGCCGCGTCAGCCTGGGTCTCAAGCAGGCGATGCAGAACCCCTGGGAAGAGTTCCTGGAGAAACACCCGATCGGCTCGTCGGTCGAAGGCGAGGTCAAGAACGCCACCGAGTTCGGCCTCTTCATCGGCCTCGACAACGACATCGACGGGATGGTCCATCTCTCGGACATCGACTGGAACACCCCCGGCGAAGAAGCCATCAGCCGCTACAAGAAGGGCGAAGTGGTGCGCGCCCGCGTTCTCGACGTCGATGTCGAGAAGGAACGCATCTCGCTCGGCATCAAGCAGCTGGGCGGCGACCCGCTGGCCGGCGACGTCTATCGGAAGGGCCAGACCGTCACCGTCACTGTCACCGAGATCACCTCGGGCGGCATCGAGGTGAAGTTCGGCGACGACGAAGCGCCGATCACCGCCTTCATCCGCAAGTCGGACCTGTCGCGCGATCGCGGGGAGCAGCGCCCCGAGCGTTTCGGCATCGGCGACCGCATGGACGCGCAGATCACCAACATCGACAAAGCTGCCCGCCGCATCTCGCTGTCGGTGAAAGCGCTGGAGGCGGCCGAGGAAAAAGAGGCCATCGAACAGTACGGCTCGTCCGACTCCGGCGCGTCGCTGGGCGACATCCTGGGCGCCGCTCTGCGGGAAAAGGCCTCGAAAGAGTAACTTACATTGGGGCCGAACGTCAGTTCGGCCCCAATCGCTCTTGAAGCCGCCCCCGCGATTGGGCAAACGTCGCGGCCAATGCGGAGGGGGCGCGCTGGATGATCAAGTCCGAGCTGATCGCGGCTTTGGCGACCGAGAACCCGCATCTCACCCAGAAGGACATCGAACGGGTGGTGGGCGTGATCCTCGAGCGCATGATCGAAGCGCTGGAAGGCGGCGGCCGCGTGGAACTGCGCGGCTTCGGCGCGTTCTCGGTGCGCGCCCGCCCGGCCAGGGCCGGCCGCAACCCGCGCACCGGCGAGGCCGTGAAGGTGCGGGCCAAAACGGTGCCGTTCTTCAAGGCCGGCAAGGAGCTGCGGGCGCGCCTCAACGGCGAGTGACGCCGGGGTCCGCGGACGCCTCGTTGCCGCCGCGCGCGCGGCGGCAACGCTTGATCTCGACTCGAACCACCGACGGATGGAATCATGAGCCACTCGATCAGCAAGCTCGCTGAGGCAGCGGAGGGGCCCGTGACCATGCTCAAGGAGTTCCGCGAGTTCATCGCCCGGGGCAACGTCATCGATCTCGCCGTCGGCGTGATCATCGGCGCGGCCTTCGGCAAGATCGTCACCAGCCTGGTCGACCAGGTGGTGATGCCGCCCGTGGGCCTGATCCTGGGCAAGGTCGACTTCACCCAGCTGAAGCTGGTGCTGCAGCCCGCCGACCCCACCCATAAGCTGGCCGAGGTGGCGATCGGCTACGGCGCCTTCATCAACACCATCATCCAGTTCCTGATCGTCGCCTTCATCGTCTTCCTGATGATCAAGCTGATCAGTTCGATGCGACGCCAGCAGGCGGCCGAGCCCGCGCCGCCGCCCGCGCCGACGACGACCGAGACCCTGCTGGGGGAAATCCGGGACCTCTTGAAGGCACGCCAATGATCAAGCGCATCGACCTGGACGACCTGCCGCCGAAGCTGGCGCAGATCCTGGAATCCCTCGACGAGGGCGAAGAATTGGTGCTGGCCCGCGGCGGCGGCGTGGTCGGCCGCCTGAAGGCGGTGGAATCCACGGCCCCAGCCCCGGTCGACCCGGTGCTGCAGGACCTGGCCCCGGAAGAGCGGATGACCGAAGTGCTGGAGCACTTCAGCGCCATGATCAACGACGAGTTCTAAGGCTTCGCTCCTCCCCCGCCTCTTCGGGCGGGGCAGCAGCGTTCAGGAGCGTTTCGCCACCGGGGCGGACTCGACCATCGCGATCGAGGCGATCAGGGCGATGACGGTGGCGGCCATCAGGTACCAGGCGATGGCGAGGGGGTTGCCGGTGACCTCATCGAGCCACAGGACCACGAACTGGGTGGTGCCGCCGAAGATCGCCACCGAGATGGCGTAGATCGTCGCCACACCCATGCTGCGCACTTCCTTGCGCAGCGATTCTGTCACCGCCACCAGCGCCGGGACGCCGGAGAGGTTGGCCAGGATGTTGAGACAGCCCAGCGATGTCAGCAGCGTCACCCCGTCGCGATGATGCGTGACGAGCCAGAACACCGGCAGCGTAGCCAGCAGGAAGGCCAGGCGCGGCCAGATCAAGAGCGGCTTGCGGCCGAAACGGTCGGAGAGCCAGCCGCCTAGCAGCGAGGCGGTGAACCCCGCGGCGCCGGTCACCACCGTCACCCAGAACGAGATCTGCACGCCCATGTGCAGCGTGTGCTGGGCGTAGGTGGTCATGAAGACGAACACGTAGGTCGAGATGGTGCCGCCGGCGATCAGGCCGATGCCCAGCACGATGATCCGCCAGTGACTGAGGAAACGGGCGCCGCTGGGATGCACAGCGGACTGCGCCTCGGCCATGTGCATGGTTTCCGGCAGGCTGCGGCGGATGACGAGACCGAACGGCAGCACCAACGCGCCGATCAGGAAGGCGATGCGCCAGCCGATGTCGCCGAGCTGCGCGGGGCTCAGCACCGCCGCCAGGACCACGCCGATGATGCCGCCGGAGACGCTGGAGAGCGACTGGCTGGCGCTTTGCCAGGCGCCGTAGAGGCCGCGCTGGCGCGCCGGCGCCGCCTCCACCAGGAACGCCGTCGTCGGTCCCACCTCGCCGCCCAGCGCGAATCCCTGGATGAGGCGCAGCAACACGACCAAAATCGGCGCGGCGACGCCGATTTTGGCGTAGGACGGGACCAGCACGAGCCCCACCAGCGCCACGCCCATCAGGGTGAAAGAGAGCAGCATAGCCGGCTTGCGCCCGGCGCGGTCAGCAAACCGGCCGATCACCACCGCTCCCACCGGCCGGAAGATGAAGCCGACTCCGTAGGTGATCAGCGTCGCCATCAGCGAGCCGAAGTCGGAGTGCGTGAAGCTCTTCGGGAAGAACACCGCGCCGATCTGCACCGCGAAGTAGGCGTAGACGGTGAAGTCGTAGAACTCAAGCCAGTTGCCGACCACGGCGGCGGCGACGTGCCGCGTGGTGATCGGCGGGGCGGGCGCCTCGGCCGCCAGGTCAGTCACGTTGCTTCGCCCCCGTTACGCACACTGTTAGACGGCCGTTATGGCAGTCCGGTCGGCGGCGAGTCGAGGCGCATTGGCGCTGGCGGCGAGGGCCCCTCACCTCACCTCTCCCCAACTGCGTCGGGGCGAGGGCTACGGATGGGTTGGTGGCAGCTTCAACATCGCAGGCGGCGACAGCGGCGCACGCCTTCCATCCACCGCCCAGCTCTCCCAGTAGCCCTCGCCCCGCGAAGCGGGGAGAGGTGAGGTGAGGGGTCGACGGGTCAGGGCGCTGTCAGGTGAGCAAACCCGCCAACGCCTCGAACATCTCGCTCCAGCCGGCTTCGGTGGCGGCGACGGCGTCCGCCGGTAGCGGCTCCTGGGTAAGGGTCATCAGCGCGCCGGCGCCGTCGGTGGCGATCTCCACGATCACGACCGCGAATTCGGGCGAAAACTGCGGCATGCCGAAGGTGAAGGCGAGCCGGCGCGGGCGCTCGATGACGTCGTACTCGCCCAGCGCCGTGTAGACGACGCCCTCGCGGGTGTCGGCGATGCGCCAGGGGCCGCCGATGCGCAGGTCGAGATCGACCGTGTGCGCGGTGCTGGCCGGGCTGGTGAAGAGCCAGCGCGCGACCAGGGCAGGATCGGTCCAGGCGTCGAACAGGCGCTCAGGCGCCGCGTCGAAGCGGCGGGTCATCGTCAACCGGGTCAGCGTTGCGTCCATGCCCGACTGTAGCGCGACCGATTGACAGGCGCACGCCGCGCGGCTTGGCTCCGCCTCATGGCAGCTCCCCAGACCGACCCCTTCGCCCGCGTCGTCCACCGCTTCGGCACAGCCGGCAAACTGCAGTCCGCGGCCGCGATGCTGAGCTGGGACGCCAACACCCACATGCCGCCCGGCGGCGCGGAAGCCCGCGGCGAGCAGATGGCCGCGATCACCGAGGTCTATGCCGACATGATCGGCTCCAACGCCGCGGCGGACGAGCTGGGTGAGGCCGAGGAGCTGGCCAACGCGCTGGAGCCCCACGACCGCGCCGACCTGGCCGAAATGCGGCGCACCCACGTGCACGCCGCCGCCGCGCCGAAGGAGCTGCAGGCCGCCAAGTCGCGCGTCAGCCAGGCCCTGCGCCTGGTCTGGACCCGGGCCAAGCCGCAGAACGACTGGAAAGCCTTCGAGCCGGGCTTCGCCGAGCTGCTGAGCATCACCCGCGAGATCGCCGCCGCGAAGGCGCAGGCGCTGGGGACCACGCCGTATGGCGCGATGATCGACGAGTACGATCCCGGCGTCAGCGAGGCCCTGATCGACCCGGTGTTCGCCGAGCTGGCCCGGGTGCTGCCGGGGCTGATCGCCGAGGTGCTGGAGCGCCAGGCCGGCTGGCCGGCGCCGATCCCGCTGCCGGCCGTCTCCGTCGAGCGGCAGGCGAAGCTCTCGCACAGCCTGGCGGTCGCGGTGGGGCACAACCCCGACAACTTCCGCATCGACGCCGCGCCGCATCCGTTCTCTGTCCCGCACAGCCCCGGCGATGTGCGCTTCACCACCCGCTACGACGAAGACAACGTGCGTTTTGCCGTGCTTGCTACGCTGCACGAGGCCGGCCACGCGATGTACGAGTTCAACCTGCCGCGCGCCTACGCCTTCCGCCCAGGCGGCAACGCCCGCGGCATGACCGTGCACGAGAGCCAGTCGCTGTCGCTGGAGATGATGGCCGGGCGCAGCCGCGAGTTCCTGACCTGGCTGGCGCCGGAGATGGCAGCGGCGTTCGGCGGCGACGCCGCGCCCTGGTCCTACGCCAACGTGCTCAACACCTGGCGGCGGCTGGACGACGGCTTCATCCGCGTCGAGGCCGACGAGCTGAGCTATCCGCTGCACGTGATCCTGCGCTACCGGCTGGAGCAGGCGCTGCTGAAGGGCGACCTGCAGCCGTCCGACGTGCCGGGCGCGTGGAACGAGCTGTTCGAGAAGCTGCTCGGCCGCAAGGTGCCGGACATGGCGCACGGCTGCCTGCAGGACATCCACTGGGCCATGGGCCTGATGGGCTACTTCCCCAACTACGCCATGGGCTCGATGCTGGCGGCGCAGCTGTTCGAGCGGGCCACGGCCGACACGCCTGAGATACTGCCTGGGCTCGCGCGCGGCGATTTCACGCCCTACTTCGGCTGGGTGAAGCCGCGGGTGCACGAGCGCGCCAGCCTCACCTCGTTCGCCGAGCTGGTGGGAGACGCCACCGGCGGCCCCTTGAGCGCCGCCGCCTTCCAGCGCCACGTGAAGCGCAGGTATCTGGAAGAGCCGCTGGGGTAGCTGCTCACACATCAGCGCACCATACCGCATCACTGAAAATCTGGACGCGCGCGCCAGCTTGCGCTTAGTGGAGGCATGACCGCGGCTTCGAAAGCGCGGCGATGTCGGGGAGTGGACGAGTGGCGGAAGTGACGGTCGACGCGGTGGTGGTCGGGGCCGGGTTTGGCGGCATGTACATGGTGCACAGGCTGCGCGAGCTGGGCGCCAGCGTGCAGGGCTTCGATAAGGCGAAGGACGTCGGCGGCACCTGGTACTGGAACCGCTATCCGGGCTGCCGCTGCGACATTCCCAGCCTCAGCTACCAGTACGCGTGGTCGGAAGAGCTGCAGCGCGAATGGGTGTGGAGCGAGAAGTACGCCACCCAGCCGGAGATCCTGCGCTACGCCGGCTTTGTCGCCGACAAGTACGACCTGCGCCGCTCGTTCCGCTTCGAAACCGCGGTGGTATCGGCCGTGTTCGACCACGCCGAGAACCTCTGGACCGTGACCACGGACAAGGGCGACGCGCTGAAGGCGCGCTTCCTGATCGGCGCCACCGGCTGCCTGTCGATGCCGCGCGACCCGGACATCAAGGGCGCGGCCAGCTTCAAGGGCCCGACCTATCACACGGGCCGCTGGCCGCATGAGGGCGTGGATTTCACCGGCCAGCGCGTGGCCGTGATCGGCACCGGCTCGTCCGGCATCCAGTCGATCCCGATCATCGCGGCGCAGGCCAGGCACGTGACGGTGTTCCAGCGCACGCCCAACTTCAGCGTGCCGGCCAACAATCGTCCGCTCACGGACGCGGAGCGGCAGGCGTGGGCCGACAATTTCGCCAACTACGTGCGGATGATGCGCGGGACGGGCGTGGACGTGACCGAAGCGCCGGGCGCGGCGCAGCGCGCGGCGGCGGCCGCGGCTGGCGGCGACGACGCGCCGGCGCCGGCGCGGCAGATGCCGCAGCGGGGCTCGCAGGCCACGGCGCTGGAGGGCGAGGCGCTGAAGGAGCGGTTGCAGGCGTTCTGGGACGCCAGCACCGGCACCGGCTGGCTGGGCTTCCCGCGCATGCTGGTGGATCAGTCGATGAATGACGCCGCGGCCGACTTCGTGCGCGGCAAGATCGGCGAGCGGGTGAAGGATCCCGAGGTCGCGGCCAAGCTGATGCCGCACGACCACCCGATGGGCACCAAGCGCATCTGTGTGGATACGGACTATTACGAGACCTACAACCGCGACAACGTCGAGCTGGTCGACCGTCGCGACGAAGGCATCGTCGAGATCACTGCGACGGGCGTGCGCACCACGGCCAGGGATTACGAGGCCGACGCCATCGTCTTCGCCACCGGCTTCGACGCCATGACCGGCGCGCTGATGGCGATCGATATCCGAGCGGGCGAGGTGAAGCTCCGCGACGTATGGCGCGACGGACCGAAGACTTACCTTGGCCTGATGGTCGCCGGGCTGCCGAACTTCTTCACCCTGACGGGGCCCGGCAGCCCCAGCGTGCTCTCCAACATGATCAGCTCCAACGAGCACCACGTGGAGTGGGTCGCTGAGACCATCGCCCACATGCGCGCCGAGGGCCTGACGCGGATCGAGGCGACGCCGGAGTGGCAGGAGCGCTGGGTGGCGCACGTCAACAAGGTGGCGGACGCGACGCTCTTCCCGAAAGCCAACTCCTGGTACATCGGCGCGAACATCCCCGGAAAGCCGCGCGTGTTCATGCCGTACGTGGGCATGAACTATCGGGGGAAGGTGCGGGACGTGGTGAACGAGGGCTACAAGGGGTTCGAGCTGGCTTGAGATTTCCTCCCCTGCCCGAAGAGGCGGGGGAGCAACCATGTTGAAGATTAGGCTGTCTTTGTCCGCGTCCAGGGGGTTCCTCTGGCGAGGATGAGGTTTGCGGCCTCGATGAGCTTTCGCATGACGGCGACGATGGCGACCTTGGGTTTTTTGCCGAGGGCTT
>DASXZG010000083.1:0-10229 GCA_036502045.1 Caulobacteraceae bacterium
CCCCTCCACCGCTTCGCGGTCCCCCTCCCCCTGTGGGGGAGGAGATTAAACGCAGGCCGCGTCGTCCTTCTTCACCCGCTCAGCGGACGCCGGGAACCGCGCCAGCAGCGCCGCGGCTCGCGTCGGCCGGGCCACCAGCCCCCCGCCGCAGTTGGGACAGCGGCCGCCCAAGCGGTGCTCGGCGCAGGCGGCGCAGAAGGTGCACTCGAAGCTGCAGATACGTGCGCCCTCGGCTTCCGGCGGCAGGTCGGCGTCGCAACACTCGCAGTTGGGGCGCATTTGCAGCATCGGACGGCTCTCCCTGAAGCGGGCGGCGGCCGCATTGACCCCCCGCCCGCAAGACCCTACCTAGCCGGCCGTCCCGCGCCTGTCAGGAGTCCCCCGTCGCCATGGCCGAATCGCTGCTGCCCGGCGTGACCGGCGTCCTGGCGCTCGCCGACGGGACCGTGCTGCAAGGGATCGGCGTCGGCGCCACCGGCGAGGCCGTGGGCGAAGTCTGCTTCAACACCGCCATGAGCGGCTATGAGGAGATCCTCACCGATCCCTCCTACATGGAGCAGATCGTCGCCTTCACCTTCCCGCACATCGGCAATGTCGGCTGCAACGCCGAGGACCTGGAGCAGATTTCCGGCGGCGCCGACACCGCCGCCAGAGGCGCGATCTTCCGCGCCGCCCCGACCCGCGAAGCCAACTGGCGCGCCAACGCCGACCTGGAAGTGTGGATGGCCCGGCGCGGCGTCGTCGGTCTCTGCGGCGTCGACACCCGGGCGCTGACCCGGCGCATCCGCGAGAAAGGCATGCCGCACGCGGTGATCGCGCACCACCCGGAGGGCCAGTTCCACCTCGACGCCCTCGTGGCCAAGGCCAAGGCCTGGAACGGCCTCACCGACCTCGACCTCGCCAAGCCCGCCACTTGCCTGCAGCCGTTCGTCTGGCACGACGGCCTCTGGAGCTGGCCGGATGGCTACGAGCAAGGCCATCAGCCCAAGTACGAAGTGGTGGTCGTCGACTACGGCGTGAAGCGCAACATCCTGCGCGCCCTCACCTCGGTCGGCGCGCACGTCACCGTGGTGCCGGCGCAGGACACGGCCGAAGAGATTCTGGCGCGCAATCCGGATGGTGTCCTGCTCTCCAACGGCCCCGGCGACCCCGCCGCCACCGCGCTCTACGCCGCCCCCGAAATTCGCAAGCTGGTCGACAGCGGCAAGCCGGTGTTCGGCATCTGCCTCGGCCACCAGCTGCTGGCGCTGGCGCTGGGCGCCAAGACCGTGAAGATGGATCAAGGCCACCACGGCGCGAACCACCCGGTGAAGGACCTCACCACCGGCAAGGTGGAGATCGTCTCCATGAACCACGGCTTTACCGTCGACCGCGCCACGCTGCCGGCCGAGGTGAAGGAAACCCACGTCTCGCTGTTCGACGGCAGCAACGCCGGGATCGCGCTGGACGGCAAGCCGGTGTTCTCGATCCAGCACCACCCGGAAGCCTCGCCCGGCCCCAAGGACAGCCTTTACCTGTTCCAGCGCTTCGCCGATCTGATGGACAAGGCGAAGAAGGGCTGAACGCCGGCGCGCGTCAGTCCTCGATGAGGTCGTTCATGTGCTGGACAGCCTCCAGGAACTCCTCCTTGAAGCCCTGCACCACCTGACCGGCGGAGCTGACCTGGTCGATCAGGCCGACGCCCTGGCCGACGAAGTAGGTGACCATGTCGCGGGCCTTCTTGTTTCCGGCCTCGGCGGCGCGGTTCACCGAGCGCAGCGCGTCGTTGGAAACGAGGCTCATCAGCGGCATCGGCAGCGCGCCGGGTGAATCCGGACTGCGCTCCCACGCCTCCGTCCAGGCCGAACGCAGCTGGCGGGCCGGCTTGCCGGTGCGGCTCTTCACCCGCACCGCGTCGCGGCTGGAAGCCTCGATCATCTTCTCGCGGAAGATCTCGGAGGTTTCGCTCTCGACCGTGGCCAGCCACACCGAGCCGGTCCAGGCGCCGGCGGCGCCCATGGCCATGCAGGCGGCCATCTGGCGGCCGTTCATGATGCCGCCAGCGGCCAGCACCGGCACGTCGCGGATCGGCTTGATCGCCTTCAGCACCTCCGGCACCAGCACCATGGTGGTGACCTCGCCGCAGTGGCCGCCGGCCTCGGTGCCTTGCGCCACCAGAATGTCGACGCCGGCGTTGACCTGCCGGATGGCGTGCTCCTTGGCCCCCACCAGCGCCGCCACCGGCACCCCGTGCGCCTTGCCCATCTCGATCATCTCTCGGGGCGGCACGCCCAGGGCGTTGGCGATCAGCTTGATCGGATGCTCGAACGCCGCTTCCAGGGTCCGAATCGCGGTTTCCGGATCGAACGGCTGCGGCGCGTCGTCGGCGTGCGCGGCGACCGCCAGCTCGACATCGGCGCCGGCGAGCAGGTTGCGGGCGAAGTCGCGGTGCTCCTGCGGGATGCGGCTCTGCAGCGAGTTGTAGGTGACGCCGGTCTCGCCGGCCGTGGCCATGTTCTCCGGCGCCAGGATGTCGATGCCGTAGGGCTTGCCGCCCACGTGCTGATCGATCCAGTTCAGTTCGGCGTGGATGGTCTCGGGCGTCCGGCCCGTGGCCCCGAACACGCCCATGCCGCCGGCGCGGCTGACGGCGGCGACCACATCGCGGCAATGGCTGAAAGCGAACAAGGGAAACTCGATCCCCAGCATCTCGCAGAGCGGCGACTTCATCAGCGAACCTCCCGTTTTGGAGCCATTGGGCGCGCCAGGGTGGCAGGGAAGTCAAGCGGGTGGCGGCTGTGGAGTGTCTGCTCCCGGGCAAACCGCCAATGGGAGATTTCGACCTATCCCAGACTTTGGCTTCCGCAGGGTTGTGCTTCGGCAGTGAGGAAGCGAAGCTAGAAGGATGCTCACTGCGCTCGACGCCCCCACCGACAAGTTAGACGATCAAGAGGCGAATTTCGTCGCCCAAATTCGCGAGCACGGCTGGTTTCGGAGCAACATCTTCGAGGACGATACTGGACCAGGCTTCTCTTACACGACCGGCTTCTGGTCAGGTGCATCTGCGCCTGAAGTCATTGTGTTCTCGCTGAAATCTGAGCTCGCCCATGATGTTCTGTGGGATCTCTATCGCGACCTAAAGGCCGGTGAAGGATTCCCTGTGGGACAGAGGGTAGCTACCGTTTTTGCGAACATTGAGGCAGTGTTTCTTCCCGTAGCGAAGGAGTTTTATTCTGCATATCTAGGTTGGAACCGCTGGTTCTACGCTGGCGACGATTGGCCTTGCCTCCAGCTCATCTGGCCGGATCGAAACGGGATGTTTCCGTGGGAGGCGAGCTATGAGGAGCGGTTCGCAAACAGTCAGCCCAATCTAAGCGGCTCGGCTTGGCCATCGATCTAGGTCCGCTCACCACCCATGACGGACATTCGGCTGGTCCGCTTAGGCAAAGGGCAGCGAGGAGTCGCCTACGCCAGCGTCACCGGCGGCAGGCGGTAGTCGCCGCTGAGCAGTTCGGGCTTGGGCAGATAGGCCCGCATGAAGAGGGCGAAGGGGCCGGCGGGGGCTGGGAGCCAGTTGGGGCGGCGGGCGTCGCCGGGGTCGGCGTGGCCGATCCAGAGGTCGAGCGAGCCGTCGGCGCCGCGGACGAGGCCGGGCGTGCGGTCGCCGATGGCGTAGCGGCCGAGCGGGTTCTCGGTGAAGAAGAACTGGCCGTCGTCGGTGGCCTCGTAAAGGCTCAGCGACCAGAACGAGCCCACCGGGATGTGGCGGTCGGCGTCGAAGTGCAGCCGCCAGGCCTTGGCGCCATCGAACAACTGGGCGCCGGCCGGATCGACGGCGCGCATGTACATGGCCTCCACCGGCGGCAGCGCCGCCAGGCCGGAGAGCGCCACCGCGGCGCGGAACTGGTAGGCCTCGCCGAACACACCGAGGCGCCAGTCCGGATAGGTCCAGCCGTCGATGGGATCGCCGCCGCTGAGGCCGCCGCGCCGCGATTGCTGGCGGGCCCTGGCGACGCCAGCCTCGATCGCCGCCACCTCGGCGTTGGAGAAGCGCGCCGGGTCCCACCGGTCCAGGCCAAGCGGCGCCATGGTTTGCAGCATCGCGAGATCGGTGACCGGCGGCTGGTTGGCGGCCATCAGCGCCGCGGCGCTGGCGAAATAGTCGCGCCAGTCGGCGGCGCGGTTCGCGTAGGGCCCCGGCCAGTCCAGCGCTGGCCCCTGCATCGAGATTCCGCGCTGCACGGCCTGCGCCGCCTCGGCGTCCTCCGGGCTGGCGACCAGCACCCGGGCCAGCGCCCAGACATGGTCGGTGGGCGAGCGGATGGTGTGCGGATCGGCGCTCGCCGCATCGCGCGGCCCGACCAGGGTGAAGACGCCGCCTTCGCCGCCGGTGGTGCGCGTGCCCAGCACGGCGAAGTTGTTGGTGTAAGCGTCCATCAGCGCGAGCGACAGGTAGCGCTCGCCCGACGGCGGCAGGGTGATGGTCACCGGCCCGGCGCAGAGATCGACCTGGGCGGTGGAATAGAAGGTGTCGTTGTTGGGCGTGGTGACGCCGCGGGCGTTGTGATCCGCCAGCCGTCGCATGTGGCCGAAGACGTTCATGCGGGTTCCGGTCGCCTGGCTGCGAGCCCGGGTGGTGGCGATCTCGATCAGCGGCAGGGCGAACATCCACGCCGCTTCCGCCGCGGCTTCCAGCCGCTCCAGATCATCCTGCGCCATCGTCACGTCCCCTCGCGTCCTCGCTGGTGATATACGGCGCTCCGCGGCCGCCCCGTCGCCGCTGAGCCCTCGCCATGCCTGCCGCTAAGGAACACAACCAGGACCAGCCGCCGGCGCCGGGAACGCCGAGCCCCGATGACCGCAGCTACCGGCTGGCGGACTGGGCGCGGCTGCGCCCGCCGCTGCATGCGCTGAAGACGCTGCGCTACAACCGGGTCACCGAGACCTACGTGCGCCGTCCCGCCGAGCGCGGCGACCTGGCGGCGCTGCGCGGCCAGATCGCCGGCGGGCGGGTGATGGTCACCGTCGCTTTCAACGACGCGCAGATCCTGGAGCGGCAGATCCGCGCGATCCAGGCGTTCATCCCTGGCCCGCTGCATGTGGTCGCCGACAATTCGCGCGACGAGGCCGCGGCGCTGGAGATCGAGGCGCTGTGTGCGCGATTGGACACGCCCTACCTGCGCCTGCCGCCCAACCCCTGGGGCCCGAAGAGCGGCAGCCGCTCGCATGGCCTGGCGCTCAACTGGGTCTGGCGCCAGCTGATCCAGCCGGCGCGCCCGGCGGCGTTCGGCTTCCTCGACCACGACCTCATCCCCGTCGCCCCGGACGATCCTTTCGCCGAACTCGAAGAGCGCGACATGTCCGGCGACAAGCGCTGGATGGGCCAGCGCTGGTTCCTGTGGGCCGGCTACTGCTTCTTCCGCACCGCGGCTCTCGACGACATCGCGGTGGATTTCGGGCAGGACTGGTTCGTCGGCCTGGACACCGGCGGCGCCAACTGGCGGCCGCTTTATCGCTGGATCGACCCGGCCAGCCTCCATGAGCGCCCCATCGTCGAGGCCCCGCTGCTGCCGGGCGTGCCCATCGACGACTGCCACATCGAGCGGCGCGGCGAGGCCTGGGTGCATGAGGTGGGCTGGGGCGGCTGCCGCGACGACCTGCGCGGCGCCAAGCGCGCGGCGTTCCTGGCCTTGATCGACGCGGCCCTCAGCGGGCATGAGAGGCCGAGCGATCCCGAGAGGTGAAGCGTTGCGACCCCAGCTGGTGAAGCCCAAGCGGTTCGAGGACGCGCGGGGCTGGTTCGTCGAGACCTACAACAAGGAGCGGCTGGCCGACCTCGGCATCGTCGCCGACTTCTGCCAGGACAACCACTCGATGTCGCGCGAGGCCGGCGTGCTGCGCGGCCTGCACTTCCAGGTTCCGCCGCGGGCGCAGGCTAAGCTGGTGCGCTGCGTTCGCGGCCGCATCTGGGACGCGGCGGTGGACATCCGGGCCGGCTCGCCGACCTATGGCGAGTGGGTGGGCGCCGAACTCTCCGCCGAGAACGGCTGGCAGCTGTTCGTGCCAGTCGGCTTCGCCCACGGCTTCGTCACGCTCGAGGCGGACGTGGAGGTCGAATATAAGACCACCGACTTCTACGCCCCCAACCACGAGGGCGGCATCCTCTGGAACGACGCCGACATCGCCCTGCCCTGGCCGATCCCGCCGGGCGGCCCGGTGCTCAACGAGCGCGATCGCCAGCTGCCCACCCTCGCCGCGTTCGAGAGCCCGTTCGCCTACGACGGCGCGCCGCTGGCCGCTCTGGAGAGCGCGTGAGCGACATCCTGCTGACCGGCGGCTCCGGCCAGGTCGGGACCGAGCTGCGGCGGCTGGCGCCGGCGCACTGGACGGTGGCCGCGCCAGGCCGGGACGCGCTCGATCTCGCCGATCCGGCCAGCGTCGCCGCCGCGGCTACGGCGCGGCCCTGGGCGGCGGTGATCGACGCCGGCGCCTACACCGCCGTGGACAAGGCCGAAACCGAGACGACGCTGGCCTGGCGCGTCAACGCCGGCGGCCCGGCCGCCTTCGCCACGGCGCTGGCCGGGCGTGACACCCCGCTGCTGCACGTCTCCACCGACTACGTGTTCGACGGCGAGAAGGGCGGGCTCTACGTCGAGGACGACTCCATTGGGCCGCTCGGCGTCTATGGCGCGTCGAAAGCCGGCGGCGAGATCGTGCTGGCTGGACGGCCGCGCACGCTCACCTTGCGCACCGCCTGGGTGGTGAGCCCGCACAGCGCCAACTTCGTCAAAACCATGCTGCGCGCCGGCGCCGCCAACTCCACGTTGCGTGTCGTCGACGACCAGTTTGGCAACCCCACCAGCGCGGCCGACATCGCTCAGGCCCTGATCGCGCTGGCCGAGCGCATGATCGCCGACCGCGATGCCCCGGGCGGTCTCTACCACTTCGTCAACGCCGGCGGCGCGAGCCGGCATGCGTTCGCGCAGGCCATCTTCGCCATGGGCGCAGCCCGCGGCGGCCCCCGCCCCGAGGTCGCCGCCATCAAGACCCCCGACTACCCCCTCCCCGCCCGCCGCCCCGCCGACACCCGGCTCGATACGAGCAAGCTGACGCGGACCTACGGGATCGTGCCCCGGCCGTGGGAGGACGCAGTGGCCGAGATCGTGGCGGCGCTGCTGGCCTAACTCTCCACACTTTCCGCTCATCCCGGCGAAGGCCGGGACCCAGGCAAGACGGCGGACAGGGGCGGGCCGGCGAAGGCCCATTTCAACACGAAGCACACGAAGCCAGCGAAGGACACGAAGGCGCGCTTTGCGCGCAGCAAATCACCATCGGCCTATGAGATTGGCCGTCGCGCGACGCGCGACCTTCGTGTGCTTCGTGCCTCCTTAATTTCCTTTGTGTGAACCTCTTCAAACGCATGCCTCAAGTCCCGGCCTTCGCCGGGATGAGCGGGATCAAAGGGTCAGGGCGTCAGCTCGCCGCCGCCTTTGCCTTGGCGTTGGCGGCGCGGATCAGTTCGCGGCGCTCTTCCAGGCCGCGGTGGAGTTCGATCAGCACCTTCGCGGCGGTCGGCTCCTGCTTGAGGGCGGCCCAGTAGGCGGTGACCTTCGGCGTTTCCGGCAAGGGCTCGGGCGCTTCGACGGAAGGCAGCACGTTCTCGACCATGAACAGCGCCGGGACCAGCGCGCAGTCGGCCATGGTCAGCCGCCCGCACACCGCGAAGCCGCCCGAGCCGTCGATCAGGGTCTCCAGCGCCCCAAGACCCCGGGCGATCTGGCCGGCGAGGTGGTCGCGCATGCCGACGTTGCGGGTGTCGCGGCGGCTCTGGCCGCTGATCGTGAACAGGTTGTTGAGCAGGTAAATGTCGGCCAGCCGGGCGATGGTGCGGATGGTCGCCGTCTCGCGCGGCGTCCTGCCGAGCATCGACGGCGTCGGGTGAATCTCTTCCAGGTACTCGGCGATGACGTCGGACTCGGGGATCAGGTCGCCGGGCGCCAGCTCCAGCACCGGAATGCGGCCAAGCGGGGCGATGTCGCGCCAGGCCTGGGTCGGAAAGCCCGCCGGACGCTCCAGCGGAATGTCCAGGCCCTTGGCGTAGATCTGCATCCGCACCCGGGCGGAATAGGGGCTGAGGTCGCCGGAATAGAGCTTCATGGCTGCGGGTCCTTGCGGGAAATGGATCGACGAAATGGGCGGTAAGCGTTCCGCATCGTTGTAGGCGCAGCGAGCTGCCGGCCGAAAGGCCCGTAGGATTGCATCGCCGGCCGCCGCGCCCTTGCGCCCCCTCCCCTGCGCCTCTAATCAGCCCACCTTGACCTGAACCCTGGCTCTCCGCCCGGCGCTGTGAGCGCCGAGGGGGCCGGCGCGCGAGACGAGATGCCCAAACGCACCGATATCCGCTCCATCCTGATCATCGGCGCGGGGCCGATCGTCATCGGCCAGGCCTGTGAGTTCGACTATTCCGGGGTGCAGGCCTGCAAGGCGCTGAAGGCCGAGGGCTACCGGGTCATCCTGGTCAACTCGAACCCGGCGACGATCATGACCGATCCGGGCATCGCCGACGCCACCTACATCGAGCCGATCACCGCGGCGATGGTCGAGCAGATCATCATCAAGGAAAAGCCGGACGCGCTGCTGCCGACCATGGGCGGGCAGACGGCGCTGAACGTGTCGCTGGAGCTGGAGCGGGCGGGCGTGCTCGCCGAGCACGGAGTCGAGATGATCGGCGCCCGCGCCGAGGTGATCGACAAGGCCGAGGATCGGCTGAAATTCCGCGACGCCATGGACAAGATCGGGCTCGAGAGCCCCAAGTCTCGCATGGCCCACACGCTGGACGACGCCATGGCCGCGCAGGCCGAGGTGGGCCTCCCCTCGGTGATCCGGCCGTCGTTCACCCTCGCCGGCACCGGCGGCGGCATCGCCTTCAATCTCGAGGAGTTCCGCGAGATCGTCGAGCGCGGCCTCGACCTGTCGCCGACCCACGAGGTGCTGATCGAAGAGAGCGTGCTGGGCTGGAAGGAGTTCGAGCTCGAGGTGGTCCGCGACAAGGCGGACAACTGCATCATCGTCTGCTCGATCGAGAACATCGACCCGATGGGCGTCCACACCGGCGACTCGATCACCGTCGCCCCGGCGCTGACCCTCACCGACAAGGAGTACCAGCGCATGCGCACCGCGGCGATCGCGGTGTTGCGCGAAGTGGGCGTCGAGACCGGCGGCTCCAACGTGCAGTTCGCGGTGAACCCGGCGGACGGGCGCATGGTGGTGATCGAGATGAACCCGCGGGTGTCGCGCTCGTCGGCGCTGGCTTCCAAAGCCACCGGCTTTCCGATCGCCAAGGTCGCCGCGAGGCTGGCGGTCGGATACACGCTGGACGAGCTGATGAACGAGATCACCGGCGCGACGCCGGCCTCGTTCGAGCCGGCCATCGACTACGTCGTGACCAAGATCCCCCGCTTCGCCTTCGAGAAGTATCCCGGCGCGGAGCCCACCCTCACCACCTCGATGAAGAGCGTCGGCGAGGTCATGGCCATCGGCCGCACCTTCGCCGAGAGCCTGCAGAAGGCGCTGCGCGGCCTGGAGACGGGCCTCGCCGGCCTCGACGAGGTCGACATTCCCGGCGCAGCTGACCCCGCCTCGGGCAAAGGCTCGGTGCTGCGGGCGCTGACGGTGGCGACGCCGGACCGGCTCAGGGTGATCGCCCAGGCCTTCCGGCACGGGCTCACGGTCGAGGAGATCAACGCGGCCTGCGCTTACGAGCCGTGGTTCCTGCGCCAGATCGAGGCGCTGGTGATCGAAGAAGAAGCCGTGCGCCTCGGCGGCCTGCCGGCAGACGCCACCCAGATGCGGCGGCTCAAGGGGCTGGGCTTCTCCGACGCGCGGCTGGCGGCGCTGACCCAGCAGACCGAGGCAGATGTGCGCAAAGCCCGCCGGGCGCTCGGCGTGCGGCCGGTGTTCAAGCGCATCGACAGCTGCGCGGCCGAGTTCGCGGCGCTGACGCCCTACATGTACTCGACCTACGAGACCGGGGCGCTGGGCCAGCCGGCGGAGTGCGAGAGCGAGCCGTCGGGGCGCAAGAAAGCCATCATCCTCGGCGGCGGGCCCAACCGCATCGGCCAGGGCATCGAGTTCGACTACTGCTGCTGCCACGCGGCCTTCGCGCTGGACGAGATCGGCGTCGAGTCGATCATGGTCAACTGCAACCCCGAGACCGTCTCCACCGACTACGACACCTCCGACCGGCTCTA
>DASXZG010000084.1:0-13814 GCA_036502045.1 Caulobacteraceae bacterium
AGAACCGCATGCGCCTGACCCACATCCGCTACGTCGGCCTCGCCAAGGCCACCGCCCAGGTGCTGCTCGCCGCCGTCGCCTTCAACATGCGGCGCTGGACCCGCCTCGCGCCGGCCTGACCACGCCCGAACTGCGCCCGAAGCGCGCCACAAACCCCCACTTCGACGGAAAACGTCTTCAACAGGACGCTTCCAGGCCCCCAGCCAGACCTCCACATCCAACCCCCAACCCCCGGACCCGTTACGCAACAGGCCCCTTGCGGGAGAAGGTGTCGGCGAAGCCGACGGATGAGGGGTCGCGCCGGCAGCAGTGACTTGCTTGCCAGACGCCAACCTCCGCCGTCGCATCGACCCCTCATCCGACCCTTCGGGCCACCTTCTCCCGCAAGGGGAGAAGGACTCCGTCTAGGCACACGTCGCCGGATCGTCGTGGCTGATGGCGCAGATCATCCGAGCCCCGCGGTCCGCCCCGTAGGTGGCCACCAGCCGCTCGCGTAGCGTGGCCCACTTGTCCTGCGTGTCGGCGATGGCGGCGCGGACGGCGTCGGCGAAGTTGTCGTCGATCATGCCGCGCTTGGTGGTTCCGGCGCCGATGGTCGGGTCGATCTGGCCTTTGTCCTTGTTGAGGTCTTCGTGCTTGGTGTGGCCTGGGCAGCCGGCGGCGACATCCACCAGACTCACCTTGTCGAAGCAGCCGGTCATCAGCCCATCCGGGAACGGCGGATCGGCCTGGCGCAGGTCGAGCCACGGCGCGGGCCCGACATTGCCGAGGCCGGGCGGATTGCCGAGCGTGATCGGCCCCGGCGCGGCGTGATCGACCCAGTTGCTGTGCGAGTAGAAGTCCTGCGAGGCGTGCAGCAAGAGGCCGAAGTCCTCCAGCACGTCGCACTTGGCCCGGCCTTTGTGGCCGTCGAACGCGCAGCCGACCATGGTGGGGATCTGCGATCCGTCGATCTTGCCACTGGCGTCCAGCAGCCGCGCGGCGTCGCTCACCGCCTCGTCCAGATGCGCGGCCATGCCGGCGCGGCACGCGACCAGATGGGCGCGGGCGGAGTCCTGCGACTGTGGATAGCCGGGCGTCGGCTGGTAGTCGCCGTTGTCGCAGTGCGCAGTGGAGGTGAGCAGCAGCCCTCGGGCCGGATTGTCCGGCGCGCCGACAGCGCCGAACGTGCCTTTCTTGCCAGCCAGTTCGTCCAGCGTCGCCGGCTGGAAGCAATCAGCGACGGGTGGGCTGGCGTCACAGCCCAGAGCATGGCGGGTGATGCGCTCGTGCTCGCGGTTCTGGCCCGCGCCGGAAATTGTGCCGAAGCCAAACGCGCTTCCGGCCAAGCCAGCCACGAGCCCCGCCACCGCGATTGTACGCCAACGCATCCGCCCCTCCGCCAACTTGCGGGAGGCAGCCTACTGCGCCGTCAGCCCCATGAACATCGGGCGGGCATAGAGTTCCACCGCGGTGTGCGGCCTTACCCCGTGCAGGATGACCGGCAGGTCGGCGGCGGCGTTGAGGGTGGCGCTTAGCATCTGCGCGGCGATGAACGGGTCGACCGGCCGGATCGAACCCTGCGCGATGCCGTCGGAGATCATGGCGGCGAAGCGATCGGAGATGCGGGCCGAGGCGGCCAGCTGTTCGTCACGCAGCGTTTCCGGCAAAGCAGCCAGCGCCGAAGTGCGCAGCAGCGGGCCGGCGCCGGAGAACTGGAACTCCACCAGCGCCGCGGCTGAGGACGTCAGCCGCACCCACTCGTCGCCCGCCAGGTCGCGCGCCGCCAGCTGGGCGCGACGGATGACGTCGAACGAGCGCTCGAAGCAGGTGCTGACCACGTCATCCTTGGCGTTGTGGTGATGGTAGAACGAGCCCTTGGTGACGTTCAGCGAGGCCGAAATCAGCTCCACCGACGCGCCGCGGTAGCCGCGCTCGTTGATCAGCCGGGTCGCCGCCAGCAGGAACAGCTCCGCCGGCGCCGTGGGGCGCGCGTCGCCCAATTTCAGCGGCGCGGGACGCCAGACGTCGCGCTCGACGGCGAGGCCGCGCAGCAGGATGTCGCACATCCGCTCGCAGGCCCGCGAATAGTCGGCGACCTCGTAGCGGGCGAGCCAGACCTCCATCCAGTGGATCTGCTCCAGCAGGATCTGGGTGCGCGCGGTGGCCTGGGCGCGGCCCATCCACGGCGTCTCCGGGTCGGTCAGCAGACGGCGCACGGCGTGGAACAGATTGCGGTAGGCGAGCGCCGCGGCGCCATGCGTCCCGGGCGATAGGGCGCGGATGTCGCTGAACACCGGCAAGGCCGGCTCGGCGCCACCCGAGATGCGAGCGCGCATCTCCACGCACAGCTGCAGCAGGCGGCTGACGCGGGCGGTCGGCGTCGGTTCCTGCCGCGCCACCTCGGTCAGCGCCATCAGCCGGGCGATGCCGGAGGCGAAGCAGGCGGCGGCCAGCTCGTCCTTCTTCTTGAAGTAGTAGGTGACGCTGGTGGTGATCAGCCCCACCTCGGCGGCGACGCCGGCCAGGGTCATGCCGCGCACGCCGCGCTGATTCAGTATCTCTGTCGCAGCGGCGACGATCGCCTCGCGCTTGGCGGTAAAGCGCTTTGTAGCTGCAACCGACCCGTCGGCCATGGAACCTCAGATAGAAATATGTCGGCGCTGAAAACCAAATGCGCCGGGCGGCGTATGTCGTGAAACGCGCGCCATGAAAAGCGGCGCGCGCGAAATCGAATCTAGGAAAGCGCGAACTCGCCCGCGATGCCTTCTTCTTCAGCGGGATCCATCATCGGCGTCGACATGGCGCCGTCGGCTTCCGACCCGCTCGGCCCGTGGTGCAGCATGCGCACCTTGCGCCAGCCGCCGTAGCGGAAATAGAGCGCCGTCAGCGCGCTGGACGTCAGCGTGCCCAGCGGGAAGCTCCACCAGATCGCCTCGGCCCCGAAATGCGGGATCATGAAGTAGGCGAAGGGCACGCGCATCAGCAGCATCGACACGGTCAGGATGATCAGCGGCGGCCAGACCGCGCCGGTGGAGCGGACGATGCCGGAGAGTGCGAAGGTGGCGTTGAAGATCACGAACGCCCACAGCACCGTGCGGTCGATGTGCAGCGCGATGGGGATGGTCGGCGAGCCGTAGGGCAGGAAGACGTAGAGAGGAATCGGGCCCAGCGCATAGATGAGGACGGCGATGGAGCCGGTGATGCAGACGCTGAGGCCAAGCCCGATCAGCGCGATGCGCTCCACCCGGTCCCAACGGCCCGCGCCGACATTCTGCCCGGCCATCGACGACACCGAGGCGCCGATCGCCATGCCCGGCATCTGGATGTAGTTCCACACCTGCAGCGCGCCGACGTAGGCGGCCGAGGTCAGTGCGCCGAAGGCGTTGACGAAGCTGATCATGGTCAGGCCAGCGGCCGACATGATGAACATCTGCAAGCTCATCGGGATGCCGCGGGTCACCAGCGGCTGCAGGATGTCCAGCCGCGGGATCAGGTAGTGAAACTCCTTCGGCCGCAGCATCAGCACGCTGTTGCGGCGGTAGAGGGTGATCAGCAGCAGGATCAGCGACACGCCCTGGCCGATCAGCGTCGAGGTCGCCGAGCCGGCGACGCCGAGCTTGGGGAACGGGCCGATGCCGCCAATCAGCAGCGGGTTCAGGATGATGTCCAGCACCACCGCCAGGGCCATGAAATAGAACGGCGTGCGGCTGTCGCCGGCGCCGCGCTGGGCCATCTGCAGGAACTGGAAGAAGTACATGAACGGCATCGCCGCGAAGACGACCCGCAGATAGATGATCGCCTCGGCTCGCGCGGCCGGCGGCGTTCGCATGGCCGCTAGGATGTGCGGCGCGAAGATGCCGCCCAGCGACGAGATTGTGGTGGAGATCACCACGAAGAAAAACACCGCCGTGCCCATGATGCGCTTGACCATGGTCAGGTCGCCGGCGCCGACTTGCTGGGCGATCAGGATGTTGGCGGCCATGGTCGCGCCCATGATGGCGCCCAGCATGAGCATCATCACGCTGTTGGCGTTGCCGATGGCGGTGATGTCGGTCACGCCAAGCATGTGGCTGACCCAGAACTGATTGGCGCTGGCGTTCAGCGATTGCAGCATGTTGCCGCCGAGCAGTGGCAGCGCGAACACGATCAGGGTCGAAGTGATCGGCCCCTTGGTGAGGTCACGCCCACCGCCCGGGCCGCCGCGGCCACGGCCACGGCCACCCGGCGGGCCAAAGCCGCCGCCGGGGGGGCCGCCCATGCCGCCGCGCATTCCGCCGGGCGGTCCGCCCATGCCCGGCCGAAATCCGTCCGGCGCAGGCCGCGCCGGCTCCGTAGGGCCCGTTCCGTCCATTGATCAGGCCGCCCTGAGGGACGTCGCGGGATCGCCCGGAACCCAATTCCCGGGCGCAAACCGATGATTCGAAATTGCGCACATGAACATACCCTACAGCCGATAGAGCATCGGGGGACTGATGAAAAGCGTCGCACGTATCGACGTTTTCTGAAGGCGGGTATGGCGTTGCACCCTTCCCCAGGGTGAGGCTCGGGGCCTTCGGCGTTCAGCTCACGATGGGCGGGACACCCGCCGCCACGCCCGATTCCGGCACCGTGGCGAGCACATTAGGCGGCTCGGTGACCCTGGCCGCCAGGTTCAGCGCTTCCAGGTTCGCCTCATGCGTGGACTTGTCGATCCGGTAGAGGAACAACACCGAGACCGCGACGACGTTCAGCACGACGCCCACCGGCAATGACAGCAGCACCAGATGGCGCATCACGTCGGGGCTGATCACGTCGCTCGCGCCTGCCGCGACGCCCATCGGGATATGCACGGCTTCCAGCATGAGGTTGCCGATCAGGCCGCCGATGCCGCCGGTGATCTTTGGCAAAAGGCCGTTAGCGGCGAACAGCAGGCCCTCGGAGCGCACGCCGGTCCGCACCGCAGCGTCCTCGGCGACGTCGGCGATCATCGAGCCGATGATGATGAAGCCCATGATGCCGAGGGTGGCGGTGAAGACCCCGTCGACGACGAGGATCAGCGGGATAAGTGGTGACCCATTGGGCGGCAGCACACCCAGCAGCCGCAAGGCCGTAGGCACCACCCCGGCGAAGATCGACAGGAAGAACACCGTCAGCATGGTGCGCTTCTTGTCCATGACCCGGGTGACGAGAGGGGCCATGACGATGCCGACGATGGTGGCCGGCGCGGTGAACGCGCCGATGTAGGCCAGCGTCTGCGGGGCCAGGCCCCAGAAATAGAAGCTCATGAAGCTCGACAGGCTGGCCCCAACGCCGCCCGCGACGCCGGAGACCAGGCCAGAGACCATCACCACCAGCAGCGAGCGGTTGGAGAGCGTGGCGATGATTTCTCGCATCGTCTGGGCGAAGGTGAGCTTCCGCTCCGGCGCCTGCTTCAGGAAGGGAATGTAGCGCTGGGTCGCCAACGCCGAGATGATGATGGAGACGAACACGATGATCGCGGCCATCACGCCGAAGTCGGCATAAGCCTTCGGATCGAGCTGGCCCAGCGGGTGCGCGGCGTCCTTGCGCAGGAACACCGCCAGCAGCGTGAACTGCATCACCGCCGCGCCGACCACGCCGAAGAACCAGCGATAGCTGATCACGCCGGTGCGCTCGTGGTAGTCGGGCGCCAGTTCAGGCACCAGGGCGTCGCTGGGGATCTGATAGAGCCCGCCGGCCAGCCTCAGCACGATCAGCATCGCCAGCACGTAGACCGGCATGTCCGCCACCGGCAGGCCAGCTGGGTGTCGCCACAGGAAGATGATGGCCAGAGCGATCGGCAGGGCCGACGCGTACATGAATGGATGGCGCCGGCCGAGGCGCGAGCGGAACGTGTCCGACATGCGCCCGATCGCTGGATCGAGCACCGCATCGATCACCAGTGAGATCAGAATCACCACCCCGACTACGGCAGGGCGGAGGCCGATCACCCGGATCAGGTAGAAGTTGATGATTGAGGTGGACAGCGCCACCGTGCCGACGCCTTGGGCGACCGACCCCAGCCCGTAAGACACCTTGGTTGTGAAACCCAGGCGTGGCCGCCCGCTGACGTCGCTCATGCCGTCCCCCGCTCGTGATTGGATACGACGCCGAACACCCGTCTGGATCGACGGTGAGCGAAAGTCCCGGTCGGTAGGGCCAGCGTCGCGCCGCTGACCCCACCTTCCGGGGAGGCTACTTGAACCGCACTTGCAGCTGGATGCCGTAAGTGACCGGGTTGTTGAGGCTGTGCGTGATCGAGCTTTCCTGACCGATCAGCGGCCCAGAGGAGTAGAGCGCCCCTGGGAAGTTGTAGTCGTACTCGGTCGAGTTGAGCACGTTCTTGCCGTACGCGATGATCGTGTAGCGGTTCTGCGCGTCGGTCCACAGCAGCCGCAGATCGAGGTTGTTGTAGCCGGGTGAATGGTAGATCGGCGTCGAGAACAGCGTCGAGAACTGACCATCGGTGTAGGTGTCGCTGACCGAGAGGGTCAGGTTGCCCGGATCGAACTTCCAGGTGTAGTTGCCGTTGACCGTGATCTTGTTTGGCGGCGAGGCGATCAGGTTATCGCCAACCGGGTTGAAGAAGCCGACAGCCGCCGTGCCCTGAGACAGGCACGCTGCGTCCGAAGCGGTGACTGCACGCGTCTGATCGAAGATGCAGGTTGCCTGAGCAATCCGTGTGTTGAGGTAGGCGTAGCTCAGCAGGAACTGCAGATTGTCGGTGGCCTGCCAGGTGCCTTCCAGTTCGAAGCCGTAGTTGTTCACCAGGTTGAGGTTGCCGAGGAAGCCCGTCTCAACGCCGTTCTCGAGCTGGAACTGCTCGACCTGCATGTTGTGGTACCAGTAGTAGTAGACGGACGCGTCGAGGGTGAGGACGTGGTTGAAGGTCTTCTTCACCCCGCCTTCGATGTCATCGAGGGTCTCGGGGACCACTTCCGGGCTGACCGACAGCGTGCCGCCATTGAAGCCGCCCGCCTTGTAGCCGCGGCTGTACTTGGCGTAGGCGATCAGGTCGTTGCCCGGATCCCACTCGACGCCGGCGGTGCCGCTGATCCCGCTCCAGCTGCCGTCCAGCGCCCGGGTGTCCATGCCGGGTTCGCCGAGCACGGTCTGGCCCAACACCAGCGGACCGGCGCCTGGCGGGTTGGCGAACGCGAGCGTCTTCGGCGTGATGTCGAACGATGGCGTCGCCGCGCCCGTGGTGGGCAGACCTTCCAGGAACACTTCGCGGAAGAATTCGTGTCCGTCCTTGGTGTCATCGCTGTAGCGCAGACCGCCGGTGAACTTCCAGGTCGGCGTGATCTGATAGTCGACCTGACCGAACGCGGCATAGGAGCTGGCTTCGAACGTCTCGCCCGTGAAGTAGTAGGTGTTGTCGGGGTTGGCGGCGGCCCCCAACGGTTGGCTCAGCTGCGTCTGCGACGGAGAGGTGTAGTTCGAATACTGCGTATACCACTCGTGGTAGTAGTAGCCGCCGACCAGCCACTGGAATGGCCCTTTGTTGGTGGAAATCAGGTCCACTTCGTGGCTCGTCCACGACTTGTCTTCCAGGTAGTGCCAGTCGGTCGGAAACAGCTGGAACGACTGACAGCTCGCCGACGCGAAGGGGGGCGGGAGGCAGGGAATTGTCAGGCCCGTGACCGGCGTGCCGCCAGAGTTCGGGTCGTCGATGGTCAGGTAGTGGTGCGCCCAGCCGCCGAGGTACTTCACGTCGAAGCCGTCGGCGTGGAAGGTGCCGTGCCAGTTGAAGCCGTAGTTCGGACGGATATCGATCTTGTCCGGCTTGGCCAGGTTGTAGGCGAACTGGTCGGTGACGGCCGGATTGGTCATCACCGTTCCGGCCTGCTGGAAGGTGCCGTTGAGGCCGAAGCCGGTGGGGCTGGCGGCGCAGGGGGTCGCCTGGGAGGCCGTGAAGCACGGGTTGTAGGCGAACCCGGGGTTCAGACCGAGCGTGCCCTGCGCCACGTACTGATAGGTATTGTAGCCCAGGATGTTGTTGGTGGTGCGGTAGGTGGCGTCGCTGGCGGCGGCGTTCGCCTTGATCCAGTAGTCGAACTTCGGCCCGAAGTCGCCTGCGAGCTGAACCTCGCCGTACCAGGCCTGCTGGTTGCCGTCCTCGCTCGTTCCCGGAATGGCGACATTGTGGAAGAAGCCGTCCTGCTGGTCGTTGTAGTAGCCGGCGACGCGGATCCTCATGTGATCGTTGATCGGCCCGGACATCGCGGCTTCGCCGTCGTAGGTCCCGTAGTTGCCGATGTTGACGCGGCCCTCGGCGTAGAAGTGGTCGGTGGGCTGCACCGAGATCACGTCGATGGCGCCGCCGATGGAGTTGCGCCCGTAGAGGGTGCCCTGCGGGCCGCGCAGCACTTCCGTCCGCTGGATGAACAGCGAGTCGCCTTCCGAGTCGTAGGTCGCCGCGTCGTAGACGCCGTCGACGTAGGTCGCGACCCCTGGGTCGGTGGCGAGGTTGTTGGTCTGGCGGCCGACGCCGCGCAGGAACACGCGGTCGAGGCTGGTGGAGTAGCGTAGGCCCGGCGTCCAGTTGGTCAGATCGTCGATATTGTTCAGGCCGATGAGGTCGCGCTCTTTCGAGGTGTACGCCGAGATCGCCAGCGGCACGGTCTGCACCGTCGCCTCGCGCTTTTCAGCCGTAACCACGATGTCGCTGACCATGGCGCTGTTGGCGCTGCTGCCCGTGGCTACCGCGTCCGCGGTCGCAGCCGCGGTGTCAGCGTGGGCGACGCTCGCCGCGGCCGTCAGCGCGCCAATGGCGCACGCCATCATCCATGCATGTCGATGCATTGCAAACCCTCCCCTGCGGCGTCCTGTCGACGCCGATTCCCTTCCTGACCGCCCGTCGTGTTCGTGCAGGCGGTATGTTGGAATTCATGGTATGGGTACGGCAGCGGTTACGTCAACCGCTGAGCGCAGGCCAGTGCGGCGCTCCTGTTAGCGCCGGCCACAGTGTGACTGGAAGGTGACGCTGGGTCCGCCCAACACCACGGTCAAGCTTGTAAATCTGGATTACACAGCCCGTTAGACTCGGCGACGGAGGGGGCATTCGTCCCGCGCCGCACAGAATTCCGGGTACGAGTTTGGGGCGGCGGCTGCCGAAGCGAGCGCCGTTCCGCCTGTGCCGGCTTCAGGGATTGGCGATGGGGTCCGCGAGTTCGGTCATGGCGGCCGCGTCATTGAGCCGTTCCAGAGTCATCTGATGCTGCTTGCGATCGATGCCGTAGAGCATGATGGCGCTGGTGGAGCACAGGCACAGCACCGTCGTCGTCGGCAGGTATATGAGCGCCAGGTTGGTGAGGATGTGCGGATCGACCGACCCGGGCGCCACCTTGCCTTTCGGGAAATGCACGAGGGCGAGGATCAGGCCGGGAAACAGCGCCGCGAAGCTGGTGGTCAGTTTGCGCAGCAGCGAGTCGGCGGCGAACAGCAGGCCCTCTGAGCGGCGGCCGGTGCGCAGCTGCACGTCCTCGACCACATCGGCCAGCATGGAGCCGACAATGACGAAGCCGAAGTTGGCCAGCGCCGCGGTCGCCATCGCGTCGACGATCAGGATACGCAGCACCCATGGCGACGAGTTCGGCGGCAGGACGCCGAGCAGACGCAGGGTGATGGGCACCGTGGTCGAGAAGATCGCCAGGAAGAAGGTGACGATGCAGGCGGGCTTCTTGCCCAGCCACCGCGCCCCATACGGGGCCAGGATGATGCCGAGCAGGCCGGCGGGAATAGACCAGTACCCCAGCAGCTGCAGCTGCTTCGAACCCAGCTCCCAGAAGTAGGTGTAGAAGTACGACGTCAGCCCGCCGGAAATGCCGACGGAGATGCCGAAGATCATCGCCGAGGCGGCCAGCGCGACGAAGTTGCGGTTGGAAATCGAGCGGCCAATCTCGCCGGCGATGTCGCCAAGCGACGCTCTGCGTCGCTCCGCCTTTTGCATGAACGGCACGAAGCGCTGGGTGGCGAGGCCGGAGACCACCACCACCACGACGCTGATGACGGCGACCGTGATCGCGTACGGCCCGTAGTTGGTGAAGTTGAACTGGCCGTAGCCCTTGTTCGCCGCCGTGCCCTTCAGGAACACGCCGAAGCCGAGTGTGATGGCCAATAGCCGCCCGGCCGTCGCGCCGAAGAAGTAGCGCCAGGCCTGGATGCCGTTGCGCTTATCGTAGTCGCTGCTGAGCTCGGGGAGTAGCGCGCTGTTGGGGATCTCGTGCAGGCTGTCCAGCATGCGGCCGGCGACCAGCAGCACCACCAGGAAGAAGAACAGCGAGTCTTCCGACCACGACATCGGCGGGTTGAACAGCAGCACGAAGACCAGCGCCGCAGGGATCACCGCCCCATAGATGTAGGGATGGCGCCGGCCCAGGCGCGAGTGGGTGTTGTCGGAGAGCTGACCGACCACCGGATCCCAGAACGCGTCCACGAAGAGCGCAATGGCGATGGCCAGGCTGACGGCCGGGAAATCGAGGCCGACATACTGAGTGTAAAAGATCAGCAACAGGCCGAACAGCTGGGCCTTGCCAGCGCCGCCAAGCCCTCCAAGCCCGTAGAGCGCCTGAGTGACGATGCCGACCTCGGGCCGCTTGGCGGTGACGGTTTCGCTCACTGGCAGGCCCCCGGAATTCGCCCAGGATCGGCGCACTCCGGCGCGCTCGCCCCTCGCGGGGCGGAGAAACTCAAGCGCATCCGGGACACTCCCTGGGCTGGTCTCTGTTCTTGTTGTTGCCGTGATTGTGGAACGAATGTCGGCGCGCGCGCCAGGGCTAATATGTTGCAACCTTCGGAACCGGCAAAGAAAAAGGGCGCGCCGTGAGGCGCGCCCTTCCAAGTCGTCCCTTAAGGGAACCCTGGGCTAGAAGAACTTGTAGCGCAGCTCGATGCCGTAGGTGCGCGGCGGCGCCAGGTCGTAGATGTTGGTCTCGTTCAAGCCGGTCGCCGCGGAGGTGACGGCGGTCGCCGAACCCGCGAGGCCGCCGCCGCCGGCGCCGACATTGTACTGCAGCGAGTCGGTGACGTTCTTGACGAAGCCGATGATCTCGTAGCGGTCGTGATCGCCCTTCCAGGTGCCGCGCAGGTCGACGTTCTGGGCGCTGGGCGCGTTGTCGTAGAAGCGGTTGAACACCGTGCCGTCCATGCCGCTGCGATAGGTGTAGTTCACGTCGAAGGTGAACGACCCCGGATCGAAGTTCCAGGTGTAAGCCGCGGCGATGGCGAACTTGTTCTGCGGCGCGTCAGGCAGCGGATTGCCGTTGACGCCCTGGTTCTTCGACGCGCCGGTCTGGCCCGGGAATGGATTGGCCCCAGGCTGGATGGCGGCCGGATCGTTGGTGTCGATGATGCAGAGCGCGTTCGCCGCGGGGGTCAGGGCGCCAGCCGTGAGCGTGCCCGAGCAGCCGGTGGTGATCGCGCTGTAGTCGTAGGAGTAGCTCGCCGAGACAACGAAGTTGCGGATCGGGGTCCAGAAGCCTTCCAGTTCGACGCCTTCCGACACCGCCTTGGGCACGTTGATGAACGCCCCGAGCGTCACACCGCCGACGCTCACCGAGATCGGCAACTGCAGGCCTTCATAGTCGTAGTAGAAGACCGCGGTGTCGAACGACAGCTGGTGGCCGATGCTCTGCTTGTAGCCGATTTCGTAGGCGTTGATGAACTCGGGGCTCACTTCCGGGTTGGCGGCGATGGTGCCGGCGGTGAACGACATCGACTCATAGCCGCGGCTGTAGCGGGCGTAGGCAAAGATGTCGGGGGTCGGCGTCCAGTCCAGGTCGGCGCCGCCGGTGACGGCGCTGGAGGTATCGCCCAGACCACGCTTCCAGCTGCCGTCGCTTTGCAGCGTCGCCGCACTGGTTACGCCCTTGGCGTTCGTGCCCGAGACACACGACCCGGCCGGGTTCAGCGCATTCCCGGAGGTCGTGTTGTTGCCTGTCGGACAGACCAGCGCCGGGGTGACGTCGAGCGCCGGGGTCGCCGCGCCGAAGAACGAGCTGAAGCCATCGATCTCGGTGGCGGCGAACTGGATGGTCCGGTAGTCTTCAGTGCCCTGCTTGCTATCGGCCGTATAGCGGATGTTGCCGGTGAACTTGAACTGGTCGTTGAACTTGTACGAGAACTGCCCGTAGCCGGCCGCGCTCGTCACATCAAAGCGGTAGTCGGCGAGAGTGATCTCGTTGTTCGGGTTCGCCGCCGCCAGCGTCGGCGCCGTGAAGCCCACGAAGCCCGTCGGGTTGACCACCGGAACAATGAAAGCCTTGTCCATGATCGCCGCGGGGGCGCCCAGCACCGTATCCGGGTGGGTCAGCTGCGGCTGGTTCGGGTCGGTGACGAGGTAGGGCTGGTTGTAGTACTGCCAGTAGTAGAACGCGCCCACCTGCCATTGGAACGGCGCGTCGGTGTTCGACTGGAACGAGATGTCGTGCGCCGTCCAGGTGTCGTCTTCTTCGTAGTTGGCGTTGATCAGCGGGTTGATCACCAGCGCGCTGGGCGAGGGCAGAGCCTGAGCGGCGGGGAGCACGACGCCGGCGCAAAGCGGATTGCCCGCGGTGGCGCAGCCCGTGAACGGACCGGAGCCGCCGACGTTGGCCATGATGTTGTTGAACGACGCGACCGCCGGGTTCCCGACACTGCCGGGCAGCGTGAACGATGCAACGTTGGTATCCGACGCGGCGTAGTTCAGATCATAGTCGTAGTTTTGAATACCACCAGTGTATTTGATGTCGAATCCATCGGCGTGATAGGTCAGCACCGTGTTGTAGTCGTCGAAGTTTCTGATCGTGACCGTGCGCGGGATCGGCGCTGCAAACTGGTGCGGGTCGAGCGCCGCCGGATTGTCGCGGACAGCCGGGTTGAAGAGCGTCACCGAAGTCGGCGTCGGATCAGTGTCGCCCAACTTCTGCGCGGCGAGCAGGCCCGCATTCGCGCCCGCGTTGCCGCCGGCCGCCGCTGGGGCCGCGTAGCCGAAGTTCGGGTTCACGAACAAGCCACCGCCAACATACTCGTTGGCGTCGGTCAGCGAGGTTTCGTCCCAGCTGCCGCTGCCGAAGCCAGTGCGGGCGCCCGCGTCGCCGCGGTTGTTCCAGGCTTCGGCAAAGGCGCGCGACCACCACTCGAACTTGTCGTTCGGCTTCCAGTCGGCTTGGCCTTCCACGTACCACTCGTGGATGACGCCGCCTTCGCTGGGCAGGCCCGGTACGAGGTTGTTGTAATAGCCTTGGCTCTGGTTGTGGTCGAATCCGGAGAGGCGCAGATCGAGGCCCGGCATCACTTCGGTCGAGGCCGCGGCCTCGATGTTGTAGGTCTGGAAGTTGGCGATTTCGCCGCGGATTTCCGCGTACGGATGGTCGGTGGGACGCACCGAGATCTGGTCGATCGAACCACCTTCGGCCTGGCGACCGCCAACGTTCTGCGGGCCGCGTTCGATCTGCGCCTGGGCCAGGAACAAGGAGGAGTGGTCGAGGTTGTACGGCGAATAGACGTAGAATTCGTCTTCATAGGTCGACACGCGCTGGTCGTCGGTGATGTTCACCGACTGGCGGCCCACGCCGCGAATGTAGGCGTGCACCGTCGCCGGGTCGTAGGCGAAGCCGGGCGCGAACGACGTCACATCGTGGATGCTGGTGATGCCCGCGAGGTCGCGCTGTTGCCCGGTGAACACCGACACGGCGACTGGGATCTTTTGCAGGGCGGTGGTGCGGTGTTCCGCCACCACGACCAGTTCATTGACGGTGTCGGAACTGGCCGCGCTGGCCGTCGCCGCGGCGGTCGCAGTGGCCGCATTGGCATGCATCGCGCCCAGGCTGAGCACGCCTACGGCGCCGCCGAGC